>JBAUXO010000031.1:0-16190 GCA_049584315.1 Candidatus Sulfotelmatobacter sp.
TGTCGAAAACATAGACGGCTCGGAATCCGTACAAGCGCGACTCGCCATCGCTCTTGCTGTCTGCGTCAGGTGTGGCCTCTTCTTCTTTGCGCTTTTTGCCGATCATCGGGGCGAGAATGAAAATGCCTCTTTCTCCCCGTTTAACGAAGCGGCCAAGCGAGTTCCATGTTCGAAGGCCGGCGACGTTAGTTGCTTCAGGCTTTTGGCGTGCGATGAGCATGATGTTGCCAAAGCTTCATGTCATCGGCCGGACTATGTGAACTCGCCCTTGCGTGCCTGCTCCCCGTTCCCATGAACACTGCCTGATGGCGTTGTGGCGATTGACATAGTGGGCGCAAACTTCTCTGCACCGGCAACAAGCCGGAGGAGAAGATCCATGCAGAATCCAACCACCGAAGGTTTGTCCCTTTCAATGTTTGAGTCGCACTACGATGCCTACTTGCTAACCGTGCGGGGGCTGTCACGCTCAACTCGCAGCCTTCACCACCATGTTGTCCACAGGCTTCTCTCGTCGCGTTTTCCGATCGGCTACATCAGATGGAGTGACTTTCGCTTCAACGATTTTGTGCAGTTTCTGACGAGTGAGTTCGCCAGGCTGCACAATCGGTGGACCCAGACAACGTGGCTGATGGTCCTTCGCAGCTTGCTGCGCTATTTGTCTCGCGAGGGCCATCTACCTTCGGGCTGGGACGCCGCGTTACCGGCAATTGCCACTCGTAAACACATTTCTCTGCCTCGGGGACTCTCACAGGAACAGGTGCGGGCGCTTTGGTCAGCCAGTGAGGGCCGAAAACCCCGCAACCTTCGTGACCGGGCGCTCCTGCTGGTTTTCCTGCGTCTCGGACTGCGCGCTGAAGAGGTCGCGAACATCTCACTCGCAGATATCGAGTGGAGGAGCGGATGGTTGAAAATCCGTAGCGCGAAGACCTATCGAGAGCGCGTCCTCCCTCTTCCGCAAGATGTGGGAGAGGCCATGGCTTCTTATTTGAAGGTCTGGCGCCGACACCCCACACACGTCTTTGAACCGAGGCGCCCTCCGTTCACCGAACAACGCCGTCGCAGTCACGTGGGGAACAGCATGCGCTATCTGTTTGCCTCCGCCGGCATCACCGATCGTGGATTGCACTCCCTACGCCACACTGCGGCAACAGCGATGGTAAATGGCGGTGCATCCTTCAAGGATGTCTCCGATGTGCTAGGGCACAAGTCGATCACTACGACACTGATCTATGCCAAACTCGACCTGAAGTCGTTGATGCGGGTGGCACTGCCGTGGCCGGGAGGTGCACGATGAACTTCCCAACCCTGTCTGCCCACGCAGAAGAGTTCCTGGCATTGAAACGCGCCGTGGCCAAGGTCGATCCTCATCGCAACACCCAGGATCGAAGGGGCCTGAAACACAGAGAAAAGCTCCTTCAGAATTTTGTTGCCTACTGGCGCGATCGCGGATGTCCGTGGCCGATGCGGTCCTCTTTGGTCCTCGATTGGATTGCTGTCGGATCCCACCGCCAGCACCCGTACCGTGATCAGCGTCGCTTCTATGTCGTACGCGCTTTCCTGCAACAGATCCGCACATTCGAGTCCGCAACTGAGATACCTGAGAACATCTATCGACCACTGTACCGCCGGCGCACTCCACATCTGTATTCGGAAGACGACATTGCGCGTTTGATGGATGCGGTCTGGCAGCTCCAGACAGTTACTCCTTTCCGCCGGGCCACGGTTTATGCGCTGATAGGACTGTTAGCAAGCACTGGTCTGCGGATTGGCGAAGCTCTCGCTCTCAAGGTCGATGACGTGAAGCTCACCACGGACCCACCGCATTTGCTTGTTTCCAATAGCAAGTTCGGCAACTCGCGCAACGTCGTTCTTCACCCTTCGGTGGCGAAGCAGTTGCGAAAGTATCTGATTCAAAGATCGAAGGCGCTGGCCGGCCGACCCATAAAGACCCTCTTCATGAACCGATGCGGCAAGCGCCTGGACTACAACGGACAGCGTTTGACGTTTCTCAGGCTTCTGAGGCGTGCTGGCATCCGGGCGGTGCCTGGTCAACGCGGGCCATCCATTCACTCTTTTCGTCACTCATTCGCGGTGAGGAGACTGACCCTCTGGCATCGCGAAAGAAGAGACGTGCAGGAACTTCTTCCCAACCTGGCTGTGTATCTCGGCCATGTGGGCCCCGAAAATACCTACTGGTATCTCAGCGGCACTCCCGAACTTCTTCGCGCGGCCAGTGCTCGCTTTGAGAGTCAACCGATGGAAGGAGGATCGAACCAATGATTGCTCACACTCTTGTCGGGCCTCTTCTTCAGATATTTTTCACTGACTACCTCGTTGCGCAGCGGCGTCTGAGTCTACAGACCGTTGCGAGTTATCGCGATACATTCCGGTTGCTGCTGCAGTTCGTTCATCGCGAAACCGGCATCGAACCTGTTGCCCTGAAGATCCCAGGACTTGACGCCGAGATCATCCTCAGATTCCTCGACGCTCTGGAAAAGGACCGCGGCAACACCGTCGTATCTCGCAACCTGCGGCTCACGGCGATACGCTCGTTCTATCGCATGGTCGCCTTGCGTGATCCTGCGAGCGTCGGCATAGCAAGTCGCGTGTTGGCGATCCCGCTGAAACGGGTTAATACCAAAGTGCGCGAGTATGTGACGCGGGAAGAGATGGAGGCCATCTTGGTTTCTATAGACCGTGTGCGTTGGTGCGGGCGGCGCGACTACGCCATGCTGCTCACGATGTACAACTTGGGTGCTCGCGTCTCAGAGATCTGCGGTCTTCGCCAGAGCCATGTCACCTTTGGGGCCAAGAGCTACGTTCAGTTGCATGGGAAGGGTCGAAAAGATCGCTCGATACCCTTGTGGCCCAGGACCGCGCGGGTTCTGAGGGACTGGTTCCGCGAGTTGGGACAATCAGAGCAAGCGGTGGCATTTCCGAGCACTCGCGGAGAGCCGCTGACACGATTTGCTATCCATTTGTTGTTGCGGAAAGCAGTCGAGCGAGCATCCTCCCGTTGCGCCACTCTGAAGAAGAAGCGAGTGTCGCCACACGTGGTTCGGCATGGTACGGCGATGGCGTTGCTTCAGTCTGGCGTCGACATCGCCGTGATCGCGCTGTGGCTGGGACATGAGAGCATCGAGACTACAAATGTTTACGTACACGCGAATCTTGCCATGAAAGAGAAGGCGCTCGCAAAGGTCGCTCCGATCGGGAGACGGTTCCGGCGATTCCGCGCGAACGATCACTTGCTGGCGTTCATGGAATCGCTCTGACTAAGAAGGGGGGCGCATTCGGATGCGCCCCCCATTTTGCACGCTGCCCACGTCGCCCAGTGACTAGCCGGTTCTGGCATTGTGAGTGCTATCGGGATGTTTCGACAGTTACGACTCACAGGGGTCTGAGACAATGTTTGATTCTCGCTTTTACTCGTGGCGCAGTGCGGTAATGGGGTCGACGCTCATCGCGCGCCGCGCTGGTATGTACGCAGCTTGCAGAGCCACGACACCGAGAACAGCAGACACTATCGCGATGGTCATCGGGTCCGTGGGGCGTATTTGGAATAGCAAGCCTGCCATGTACCGCGTTAATGCGAAACAGCCAGCTAGACCCAATCCGATTCCAAACGCCGTGATGGCCAACCCTTCGGCCATAAAGAGACGCAACACATTTTTAGGCAGCGCGCCAAGAGCGATGCGGATACCGATCTCGTGAGTGCGTTGAGAGACGAAATACGAAATAACTCCATAGACGCCAACAAGAGCCAAGCTGAACGCAAACCCGGCAAAAATGCCCAGAAACATCGTGTTGAATCGCGGCGCTAATAAGGAGGTGGCCAATCGCTGCTCGATTGTGTCGATATCGAACAATGGTAGGTTGGGATCAAGCTGCACGATTTGTCGGCGAACAGCAGACGTTAGAGTCAAAGGATTATTCGCAGAGCGAATCACGATTGTCGTGGCGAATGAAGTCTCGTGCGCAGCGACTGGATCACCTGCTGGAGTCGCATAAGGGCGGTACATTTCGGATTCAGAAGGTTTAGCAATCCCGAGTTGTTTAACATCGCCGACGACTCCGACGATAGTGCGCCAAGGCCAATCCGGCGCGCCTACGCGAACCCTTTTCCCGATTGGGTCCTCGTTGGGAAAAAACCGGCGTGCAAAGCTTTGATTCACGATGAGGGGGAAGTCGTTATGCGTGCCGTCGCGCCTGTCGAAAAAACGACCCGAGATCAAGGGAATCCGCATAACACGAAAATAATCAGGGCTAACCATGGTGTCCGGTGCCGAGGGAGCTGCGCCAGGTGGGGGAGAAACTTGGCCTTCAAAACGGACCCCCACTGCGCCTCTAAAACCGTTCAAAGGCAAAACATCCACTGCGCCCGCCAATTCAACGCCGGGCAGCGCGCGTACGCTGTCTATCACTTGTTGATAGAAGGCCCACTGCCGCTCAGGGGTGGAATACTTCGCCTCCGGCAACTGGAGGCTCGCTGTCAGCACATTGTGGGGATCGAAGCCGGGGTCAACATTTGAAAGCAGATGGAAGCTGCGCAGTAGCAGTCCAGAACCCACCAACAGCACCAGAGCCAAGGCTAGTTCCATTGTGGCTAGCAATATTCGCAATCGTCGCTTTCGTACGCCCGTCCGTCCACCCGTATCTTTCAGAGTTTGCTGCAGGTCTGGGTTGGACGCCACAAGGGCGGGCAGCATGCCAAATAAAATCGTGATCAAGCATGTCGCGATGAGGGTGAAAGCAAGCACCGATGAGTCGAAGGAAAAATGTGCTAGTTGGGCCAGGTTCTCCGGCGCAAACATGCGCATCAGGCGCACACCACCTGCCGCGACCAACAGTCCCACTGCTCCGCCACCGAAAGCAAGGATCGCTCCTTCCGTTAGTAATTGTTGAATGAGCCGTGACCGTTTGGCACCAATCGCGGTCCGTACAGCGAATTCCTGCTGCCGTGCTGTGCTGCGCGCCAGTTGCAGGTTTGCCAGATTGGCGCAAGCAATGACAAGTACAAATCCTACTGCCGCGAGTAGCACCATCAGTAGGGGCCGACTGTCACCAACCAGCTTCGTCTGCAGATTGGCCACTTGCGGGCTCACACTCGCGCGCCCCATCCGTACGAACGACGGTGAGACCTCGCCAAAATCGCGCTTATTGATCTCCACCAATTCCGCCTCTGCCTGGCGGGTTGTAACCTTCGGCTTCAATTTCCCGATTACGAATGTTTCGGTGAGACTCTGCGCGTACCAATCCACTTGACTTGGCAGCCTGAATGGGACGAAACACTGTGGTTTTAGGTTTTGATCCGGAAAATGAAAAGCGGCAGGCATGACTCCAATAATCGTCAAGACATCACCGTCGAGAGTAATGGTTGTGCCGACGACGTTCGGATCGAGACCAAAACGATTTCGCCAGAGCTCGTAACTCAGAATGCCGACAGAAGGACTATTTGGAAGGGCTTCCTGCGACAGAAAGGAGCGTCCACGGATCGGAGAAATTCCCAGCACATGGAAAAAATTCGTGGTGACACTGACGACCGGAATTCTCTCCGGTACTCCAGTCCCTGTTAGGTTTGCCTCTGAACCGCCGTCGTATGCGGCCATTTCGGCGAACGAGTGTGCTTTCATGCTCCAATTCGTGTAATCGGGATTGGGTACAGCGGCGTAACCACCGTCTTTACGCCAAATCTCCGTAACCCACACGAGTCGGTCTGGATCGCGGTATGGAAGTGGCCGAAGCATTGCTGCATCGACTACTGAGAAAATGGCCGTGTTCGCGCCTACCCCTAGTGCGAGGGTAATTACCGCCACAACCGCAAATCCCGGTGACTTGCGGAGCATTCGAAACCCGTACCGAAGGTCTTGCAATAGAGTGCTCATAAGGGCTCCAAAGCCAAACGCGTGCGCCTAGGGGAAGCATGCATCTGCAAGTAGATGCTATGCAAGCCTATCGGACCTTCGTGGCGAGAGATGTAAACGCCCTGTAGGGGAAAACTGGCAGCCACTGTCCTGTTTGCGCTCAGCTGGCCTGTCTCGCTCACGTCGACGGTGATGTAGAACTGGCACGGAAGGTTGATTTACGCTATCAGGCGATAGCACTCACCACCTGGAGTGGCTGGGTTCGGATTCTGGGCGGATCGCGGCAATCCCCAGATAATCTGCTTCAGTTGAACGCCGGTTTGGCGATTTTGCGAACGGCTAACTTGGGATGCTGGCGAGATCAGGGTCTGCGCAGCCTGAGACGCCAGTGTGTTCAGCCTGCTTGGAGGCACCCGCACTATGTCAATCGCCACAACGCTATCAGGCAGTGTTCATGGGAACGGGGAGCAGGCGGGCAAAGGCGAGTTCACATAGTCCGGCCGATGACATGAAGCTTACTATGTTATTGAACACATAGGAAGCTGTAGGTGTGAAACTTCGCCATTGCTCCGAGGTAGGCGGTGAGGACTTCACTGTGACCGGACTCCAATGCTGCAACGAGGAAATCTACGGCCTCTTTGGTTCGTGTGTTGACTTCTTCTCCTTCGAAAATACACTCAGGTCGTCGGCGCTACCGTGACGTTCAGTCCCAACCTGCGAAGACGCTTGAGGAAGTACCGCTGGAGATGCTCCTTGTTGGTTTGCTCCAAATAGTTTCCGCCGAGATCGTGGTAGGTGTTACCGGTCTTCAACATGGTGTAGGCGATGATGAGCATGGAGTGGGCCACGGCCATCACCGCTCGCTTGACTCCGCGGCGGGACGCGAGTCGCCTGAACTGGGCTGACAGGTAGCAATCTTTTTTGCGGGTTACAGCCCATGCGGATTGGCAAAGCGTTCGCCGCAGCCATTTATTGCCGGGACGCGTCGTACCGGACAGGCGTTTGCCCGCACTTTCGCGATTGCCAGGGCACAGCCCCGCCCACGCAGTCAGGTGCTGGGCGGATGGGAACTGGGCCATGTCCACGCCCAACTCAGCCACCAAGTTGCATGCGGTCACTCGATCCATTCCTGGAATACCTCGCCACAGAGTGACTGCGTGCTCAAACGGAGCGATGCGACGATCGATCTCCCGCTCGACCCGTGCGATGCGTTCTGCCAGAGCCGTCCACTCATCCAGGAACTCCTTAAGCAGGAACCGGTGGTGGTCCCGCACATGACCCTGAAGGGCCAAGCGTAGCTCGGGGATTTTTTCTTTCAGGCGCCTCCGAGCAAGGGCGGCCAACTGTTCCGGGTTGTCCTCGCCCGCGATGATCGCTTCGATCATTTTTCGACCAGAAACGCCCAGGGTATTGGAGGCCACCGAACTGAGTTTGATGTTGGCCAGTTCGAGAAGCTTCTGAATGCGATTGGCCACTTTACTCTGGGCCTGCTTCAGCTCTGCGCGGTAGCGAGTCAGGTCGCGCAGGTCCTGAATATCAGTGGGGGGCACAAAGCTGCCCCGAACTAATCCATGTTGCAAGAGATCAGCGATCCACTCACAGTCTTTCGCATCGGTCTTGCGTCCAGGAATCGCCTTGATGAGGTGCGGGTTCACCAGCAGCAACTCGAAATGGCCTTGCAACACAGCCCAGACTGGTCGCCAGTACACACCCGTCGCCTCCATGGAGACGTGACTCACTTCGTGTTCTCGAAGCCAGTCCGCCAGCTTCAGCAGATCGGCGGTCATGGTTCCAAAACTGCGTATCTCCTGCCGCCGCTTGCCATCGGTTCCACGGCAGAGGACACAGGCATAAACGCTCTTCTTGTGTACATCCAATCCAGCGCATCGAGCATGAACGACTTCCATAGCCTTTCCTTTCTGGGCCGCCGAAGGAAGCCTTTGTGGTTGAGAATCTCCTTCGCGTGCTCACCATCATCGATGGCGGCGACAGTTCGTTGTGCCTCTCGGCTTCCAGGTCAGACTAATTTGCGGGCTACGAGGCACCAATAAGAAGAACGACCTTGATCTCGGCGCACCCACCCCTACGTTACCCCCGCTCGCGCACATTTTCATTCTTCGTTGTGGCCGTCGCGGCCATGTTTGACTAATTTCATTGTTTTTCCTGACCCACCGCCGTCTGTACGATCCGATCTTCGTATTCCTGGAATGGAATGTCAGGCCGGTTCGTCTTGAATAGCGATTGGCACACGTGAAATCCACCCCCGAAAGTCTTCAAAGCCGCTTCGAGCCTCTTTACGGCGTATACTTGCGCCGCGTGGTCGAGGCTTTCGTAAGCGACACCGTGCACCCGCAGAACAATTCCGAGCCCCCCGTCCTTTGTTAGGAAGGCTTGCTCACTCCCGAAGCTGTAAAGATTAATCTGGAAGTTCGGCGCGCCCGCGATTCCTTCCACGACCTTATGACACGATCTAGGCGAAGCATTTGTCGCACCTCGATCAAGGGACTTTCCTGCTTGGCGGCGTCGTAGAGTATCCTGAGGCGCTCGCGGGTGAGGATGCGCGCCCCCATCGGAAGGAGTACTAGAAGGGCAACGAGGGGCAGGAGTTTTGATTCAGTCGATCGAATGCCGACAATAGATTTGCGAAGTGAAGTGTGGATCTGAGCGAAACTCGACATAAATTCTCCAGCGGCGTCGGTGAACCTTCAATGCTCTGTTTTGGCTCACGGTAGCGGTCTCCGCTGGCTTTCGTCCAATGACTTCTTGGAGGGACACTATTCCGCTGGGTTATAGCGCGGTGCCGGCGGCTTTTACGTAATTGAAACGCGCTTCCATAAGTCGGCCTATCCGTTGGTTGATATGTATTTGGATGACTTGGCCTGCGGTTTTGCTCGCACAAGAATCAACGCTTTCCATTTCAGGCCGGCCGAAATGCGATCGAGGGTTGAGAATCGGCTCTACCGCCATCACCCTGCTCCGCATTTTGACGAGGAGAGAGAGAAATGAGCGAGTTTGTGCATCGACCCGCTCAGCGACTTAATCGAAACAGAGTGAAGGTCGCCGAATCTGCTCGGCCCCATAAATCGTTACCGGTTTTCCCCGAGCAGGCACGGCTTGGAGGATGGAATCATGACAAATATCGCGACAGATACGGATGTTCTGATCGTTGGCGCCGGGCCCGTAGGGCTGTTCCTCGCGAATGAGTGCGCCCGACGAGGCTTGAAATGGCGTCTTGTTGAGGAGCGCTCTACACAATCCGAACACTCTAAAGCGCTCGCGATCTTCCCTCGGACACTTGAAATCTTCGATATGGCAGGAGTGGTAGATCCGTTTCTCTACCGCGCGAACCGCGTCACTTCCGTCGCGGTGATCACGCATGGGCGCACGCTCGCCCACATGCGGTTCCAGCCCGCGGAGAGCCCCTATTCGTTTGTCGCCATGATTCCCCAGGATGTGACTGAAAAACTACTCGGCGAAAAGCTGCGGGACCAAGGCGGAGAGGTTGAATACCAGACCAGCTTTCTTTCGGCGAAGCAAGAGGAAGACGGCGTCAGCGTCTCCCTGGACCGTAAGGGAAAAACATTCAAGCTCAGAGCTTCCTTCGTGGTGGGGTGCGACGGCGCTCACAGTGCGGTTCGGCATCAACTGAACCTGCCGTTTGAGGGCGCAGAGTACAAAGGTTCGTTCATGTTAGCCGACGTCGAAACCAACGACGCGCTCCCCGCTGACGAGATGCAGCTGTGCCCAAGCGAACTTGGACCGGTAGCGATTTTCCCTATGAGCTCCACGCGCCGGCGAGTTGTAGCGACGCTTGAAAGCAGCGAAGGCGAAGCTCCGTCGCTTGATCTCGTCCGGAAGGTACTAGCGCAACGCGCTCCCAGCGGGATCGAAGCACGATCTCTTTACTGGAGCACCTATTTTCACATCCATCACCGCCAGGCAGCGGGATTGCGCGAAGGCCGTATTTTCATTGCCGGCGATGCTGCTCATATTCATAGTCCATTTGGCGGGCAGGGGATGAACACGGGACTGCATGACGTTTGGAATCTGGTCTGGAAGCTCGACCTCTTTCTCCATAGTCACGGCAATCAGAAATTGTTGGACAGCTATAGTGCCGAACGTCTTCCAGTAATCAAGAATGTTATCTCGACCACGGATCTCTTGACCAAGGCAATGGGAACTCCCAACAGGTTTGCCCAGTCTCTGCGAGATACCGTCATACCGATGGTCTCACGGCTGGCTCCTTTCCAGCACGCCTTCGTGCAGCGGCTATCCGAACTTGGCATTGCTTATCCCGAAAGCCCTATTGTCGAAGGCGACGGGAAGCGTTTTTTCGATGATTCGTTGCGGGGCGGCGGGGGCATTCGCAGCCGTTTCTTACTCGTCGTCGACGATCGGGCGGACTCATCGATTAGAGAAGCTGCCCAGAGGCTCTGCGTATCACTGAAGGACGTCGTTGAGCTACGGTTACACCATCACCCCGACATTATTCTTGTCAGACCGGATGGCTACATCGCCTCGTCTGCGCACAGTCGCCACGGAATTGCCGAATTAGATTCTGTGCGTTCGCTTCTCGATCGTCAAACAAATCGTGAACACGGAAATCTTGCCGCGTAGTAAAAAGCGGTAAATCACATTTCAGGGCGTGGACCAGAGAACGTAGTGGCCAGAGTTAGCTGCGTGTTTGCAACTGTCACAGCAAACACACGGTTGACAGATTAATCCGCAGCCAGCGTGACTTCACCACTGGATCAGCAAATTCTCAGCCGGCCAGTCTTCGTCCGAGGTTCACGGTACTGCCGGTTTGCCCGTGATCCCACCAGAATCGGCCAAAGTGACTGCTTGCAAGCTGCCGGAACCGGACCTCTGGCCAGCATCGTCGTTGGACCTTCCCCCCGTTTTTCGTTAATCACGACGAGCAGATTTCAGGGTCGCTACTGGCAGAGCTTCAGGTTGCGATTGGTGCCGAAAGCGAGCTCTTGCTTCACATGGCGAGTCATGGTTGAATCTGTCGACAACGGAGAAATAATCTCCGAATGACGCTGGGAAAGCAGGTAGCAGCCTTGAACCGAAGAGAGTTTTTGAAGGTGTCCGGGGCAGTATCACTTTCGCAGCTGTGGCCGCGCAGCGCATTCGCCAGTACCACGATTCGGCGAGTGCGTCCTTCCGACTCCGGCTGGCCCTCGAAGGAAGCATGGAAGCGACTCCATGACGCAGTTGACGGCAACCTGATTCCGGTCGAGTTCCCAATGAACGCATGCCTGTCCTCGTCGCAGAGCGCGGACTGCAAAGCTCTCTTCGCAAATGTTAAAAACCCCTACTACATTGGCGACAACCCCGGAATAACCCAAACCTTGGGTTGGGTTGACGCCTGGGAGACCAAGCCGAGTGTTTACGCCGTCGCCGCAAGAAACGCAGATGACATCGCTGTAGCCGTAGATTTCGCCCGCGAAAACAATTTGCGTCTCGTTGTAAAAGGGGGCGGCCACAGCTATCAAGGCACATCGAACGCGCCCGATTCTCTCCTGATCTGGACGCGTCATATGCATGACATCGCCATCCAGAATGATTTCGTTGCTCGCGGTTGCAAGTCGGCTCCTCAACGGGCCGTCACTGTCGGCTCTGGAACAATCTGGTGGCAAGCCTACGAAGCCGTCACCACTAAGGCCGGCGCCTATGTTCAAGGCGGCGGCTGCACTACGGTCGGCGTTGCCGGCCTAATTCAGAGCGGCGGGTTCGGCAGCTTTTCGAAGCATTACGGCGTGGCCGCCGCTGGCCTGCTCGAAGCCGAAGTGGTTACCGCCGACGGCAAAGTGCGAATCGCCAACGCCTGCACCAATCCCGATCTGTTTTGGGCTCTGAAAGGAGGCGGAGGTGGGACCTTCGGCGTGGTCAGCAAACTAACCCTGCGGGTGCGAGATCTCCCAGAGCTCGCCGGCGGCGTCAATTTCACCGTCAAGGCTTCCTCAGACGACGCCTATCGCCGTCTGATCCGCCACTTCGTCGCATTCTACCGCGACGCTCTCTTCAACGATCATTGGGGCGAGCAGGCGCACTTCTCTCCCGACAACAAGCTCGAAATCAGCATGGTTTATCTTGGCTTGGACACGGAGGAATCGCGAAAAATCTGGCAGACGTTTCTCAATTGGTTGGCACAGTCTTCCACCGCCTACACGATCGAATCTGAGCCCGAAATCGGCAGCATGCCTTTCCGGCACTGGTGGGACGTGGACTGGAGCAAAGAACATCACGTGATGTTTTCAAGGCAGACTCCCGTGCGAGCGCCAGCCCAAATAACGTCTGGTGGAACGGAGACGGTGGGCAGGTTGGCTGGGTTGTCTGGGGCTTCGAGTCGCTTTGGCTGCCTGCATCGCTGCTGCAAGACGATTCGCAGGAAAAATTAGCCAACGCCTTGTTCTCAGCTTCCCGCTTCAGCGAGGTAGAACTTCATTTCAATAAGGGGCTCGCCGGCTCGCCTTCGGAAGCCATCGAGGCTGCAAAAGACACGCCTATGAATCCCTCGGTGTGCGGCGCCTTTGCTCTTGCCATTGTCGCCGACGGCCAGGACCCAGCGTATCCCGGAGTTTCAAATCACGAGCCCGACACCGCGAAGGGCCGCGCCGCCGCGGACGCCGTACACTGCTGCATGAACGAACTCCGAGCGGTCGCCTCCAGAGGCGGAGCGTACGTCGCGGAGAGCAACTTCTTCGAATCCGATTTTCAGCGTTCCTACTGGGGCACAAACCACCCCCGCCTCGTCCAAATCAAAAAGAAATACGATCCCGACGGCCTCTTCTTCGTCCACCACGGAGTCGGCTCAGAACAGTGGACCCCCGACGGCTTTACCAGGCTCTAAACCACAGTGCGATTCAAAATCGAGGGGAATTCACCGATCTCCCTAATTGCGAGATGGTCGGAAAATCGGAGGCCATCCAGAACCGGGGATGTGGGAGGTTTCGGTCCGTAGCAAATCCTCCGATTCCTGGCTAAGGTCGGCAAACCTTGCCTAACCGGATAAGGTAAGAATTGCCCGTCATCCGGCCCAAAGGCTGTTCGTCGGACGGGATCGCGCGGACGCAAGGATGCTATCGAGAGGGCTGGGCAGATGAGTCCAGGTCTCGCGATCCTGGATCTTTTCGATGCCGTTAATGAAGGCCCCAAAGGCCGCTCGTGAGCTCCGGCGCCTATTTCCTAGCTTGCCTTTGCTCATGGTCACGAGCTTTCAAACCGCTCATCCCAGGCGCGAAGCCAGGGATGCTGGCGTAAGCTCGTTATTTTCGAAATCGGAACCAGCCCGGAACCTAATCTGCACTATTCCGTCGTTGCCAGATCCCCTTGGCTGAATGGGTGGACTGAGTGACGGAGAATCCCGCTTCCCATGCAACAATCGCAGGATCCTGCGGACCAGAATCAACAGTCGTCCCCGATCCTGCTCCGTGGAAGCTTGTTTGCACAACCTCGCCCATTCTTCTTTGGGATCCTTCATTCTTACTCCCGCCAGCCGGACCCCGTATTGCTTGGAGGAGGTGTGTCCCCCGAGGAACCTCTTTCGAGGTTTCCTTCAGAAACGCTCTGTACCAGTTCCCTGCGTAATATCCTCAGACCCGACAATGCATCACGAATTGCGGCTCGCTCTTCTTCGCCTCCGCCGTGATCGCTGTTGAGTTCTTCCGCGCGGGCCATTATTGCCTGCTCTGCCACTCGAATGTGGCTGGCCAGTTTGGAGCGATTAGTCTCCAGAATGGCTTTCTCGTAATACCGTCCCCACGGATATTCGGCTATCATGTTCGTGGCACCAGACCCCCAGACTGCTAATCGCGTCGACCGCTCTTGATTTATCGAGCTACAATTGTTGCTGTATGCAGACGAATATAGAAGCAGGGATTCTGTCTAATAGTCGTCCCTCAATAGGAAAATCCCCGACACGCAAAATGCCTGCGAACTTCTATAAAATGAGCACCTGCCAAGCCAATCGCATACTCACAAGCGAAAGAAACGCTACCTTCTCATGACAGACGCGGCCATTGGTGCGCTTGGCGAAGGGCAGAGAGGGGCCACGATTCTTCACGTCGATGACACCGACGCGCAACGATATGCGATATCGCGCGTGTTGCGACATGCTGGTTTTGAGGTACTCGAGGCGCGCACTGGTCAGCAAGCGCTGGACATTGTCGAGCGGTTGCCTGATCTCGTGATCCTCGACGTGAATCTGCCCGATATTTCCGGCTTTGCAGTGTGCAAACAGATCAAAGCGAACGAGGCGACCGCTCGCATTCCGGTCCTACACCTCTCCGCAACTATGGTCTCAACCGACGCACGAGTCGCGGGCCTCGATGGCGGTGCGGACGGATACCTGGTTCAGCCCGTGGAACCGGACGAGCTAGTTGCAACTATTCGAGCCCTCTTGCGTGTGCGGAAGGCCGAAGAGGCGTTGTGGAGATCGGAGCAGCAATATCGCCTTTTTTTTGAAACCAACCCTCTGGCTTGCTGGGTGTTCAGTACGCCGGATCTCAAGATTCTGGCGGTCAATGAAGCAGCGGTAAAACAATATGGGTACTCGCGAGAAGAATTCCTGACCTTGACATTCAGGGATATAAGCTCGCAGGAGTGGGCAGACCAGATCGATCCCGATGTGCCGCCGTTTCGCTCTGCCACGGTCCTGCAGCACAAGACCAAAAGAGGCGAGTTGCTCGACGTGGAAGAAGTCTGGGCCCCCCTACAATTAGGCGGGAGGGACGCTCGCCTCGCCATCGTGCAAAACGTATCGGAGAAGTTAAGGCGGGAACAGACCCGCCGGCAGGAGGAGATGCGACGCCTGCTGCTAGAACACGTTTTGCAGGCGCAAGAAGAGGAGAGGCAGCGAATCGCTCGGGAGTTGCACGACGAAGCGGGCCAACTGATGACCTCCCTTTTGGTCGGATTACGGGCAGTCAGCGATGCGCGCCGATTGAAAGATGCGAAAACCCAAGCCAAAACGCTGCGGAAGATTGCTTCGAAGGCTATAGGAGAAGTGGGACGTCTAGCCCGCGGCCTACACTCCAGCGTCCTCGACGAACTAGGTTTGGAAGAGGCAGTACAGAAGTTCACAGAAGATTATTCTGCCGTACACCGCGTTCGGGTGGATTTGGATTTCGGTCAAACACCCTTTTCTCGATTGGATAATTCTGCCCAGATCGGTCTGTATCGCATTATCCAAGAGGCCATGACAAACGTGGCGCGCCACTCCCACGCGGAGACCGTCTCCGTTGTGTTCGATTGGCAGGAACCGCTGCTTCGATTAATGATCCGTGATGACGGTGCAGGATTCAGGTCGCATAATGTGGGCGACCATCCGTCAAACCATCTGGGCATCGAGGGGATGCGACAGCGGGCGTCCATGCTGGGAGGGACGTTCGGCATCAAATCCGAGCCGGACAAGGGTACATTGATCGAAGTGGGACTGACTCTTCCTGAATCCGGAGAAAACAGCCCCGTGAATCGAACCTCGCGATAACCATGCCCAAGACGGCGAAAATTCGACTCGTTGTAGCCGATGATCATGCCATTTTGCGGTCGGGTCTCAGGATGCTAATCAACGGTCAGCCAGACATGGAAGTAGTCGGAGAGGCAGAGGACGGTATTGAGGCTGTGCAGTCGATCCAGAAAGTGAATCCTGATGTCGCGATACTGGACGTGACTATGCCAAAGTCCGGTGGATTGAACGCGATCAAGGAAATCGTAGCTCGGAATCGGTCTACGCGCATTCTGCTGCTCACGATGCATGAGGAACCAGCCTACCTGAGAACCGCTTTGGCCGCGGGGGCAGCCGGTTATGTACTCAAGAAGAGTGTTGATGCGGATCTGCTGTCCGCAATTCGAGCGGTTTACAAGGGACGTACCTATGTCGACTCTGAACTTGCCGACATTCTGGTTCGCGATGCATTTGGCAAGAAAACAGAAGATGGCGCTGGATCCGCGGCGGACCGCCTACTGAGCGATCGCGAATTGCAAGTGCTGAAACTCGTTGCCGAAGGATTCAGCAGCCGCGAGATCGCGGAACAGATCTACATCAGCACCAAGACGGTTGAGACCTATCGCGCACGATTTGCAGAAAAGTTGGGACTGAAGTCCCGTGCCCAGATCGTACGATACGCACTAAACCTTGGTCTTCTCGCCTCCGAGAAGTTTACTCTCGGTAAGAAGCGTGCAAAGCTCCATCCCTAGTACATCGTACAGATAGTTCTTTATATTAACAATAACTTCTGGTACGCTGGAGCATGGCCCGAGTCGCGCTTCCGCTCCAACTCGATGTCCAGACGCGTAGCACTTTGGACAAGTTCGTCCATT
>JBAUXO010000032.1:0-43467 GCA_049584315.1 Candidatus Sulfotelmatobacter sp.
GGGCCCCGAACATCTGCAGCGAATCATCGAAGCCACCAGGCAGTATCAGGCAGCTCATCCCAAGCAGACAAAGCAACGGAAAGACCGCCAGCGTAATGTAAATAACTAACTGTACGATGTACTAGATCGTTCGATACCGCACAGACAAATTAGTAGAATCCCCGACAGTGCGGCCTTCTCTTGGGCCGGCAGAATACAACTTGCGTTCAAGATAGCCAACGACACGTGCGAGGCGTTCAAGGATGGGAGGGAAGTCGAGGACGATTCTCTGTGTCGAAGGAGAAGGCGGTCCCAGAAACGAGCGTGCAGCCGCTTTAGAACGCGCTGGATACACTGTGATTCTCACCCCCGACAAGAGGGAGGCTCTAAGAGTCTTTATTTCTCAGGAATTGGACGCGGTGCTATTGGAGCTGCGTTTGGGAAACGGAAAGAAAAAATCATTACGCGCGGAGATGAATTCCATTCGTCCACGGGTGCCTATCATCGCGCTATGCCCGCCGGATTCTAAGAGCAGCGGAGCTCGTTTCTTCGATTACAGGTTTCGAGAGGGGAGGGGAAACGGCGCTCTAATCGCGATTCTCCAGCATTTACTCGATGGAGAAGATGCGATGGAGAAGCAATAGTACGTAGCGCTGACCTAGGCCACTCCTTTGCAGGTGGGGGCAGCAGGAGCGCAAGGAAAGGTTGCCAATACAGTTGTTCCTCTGCTATCGGAGTCGATTTTTAACGTCCCTCTCATCTGTGTGACCCGTTCCCGCATTCCGCGTAACCCCACCCCGGTACGAATTCCCAGCTTGATCTGTTGTTGCTTTTCCGCAGGGATTCCCCGGCCCGCATCTCGGACTTCCACACTCAAGCCGTCGCGGCCGGCGGTTACGCGAATCTCGGCAGTCGGGCTTTGCGAGTGTCGATGAATATTCCCCAGGCATTCTTGGACAATTCGGAAGACCGCAGTTTCCAATTCGGCAGCGAAGCGATTGAAAGCGGGTGAAAATTCGAGACTGACCTTGATACCACTCCGTTGGCTGAATTCCTCGACGTACCAGCGAAGAGCGGACGGCAGCCCCGATTCATCGAGCAGGGGAGGATGCAGCAAGTGAGAAATGGTACGAATTCCTTGAAGAATCTGTTGCACGAAAGAACGATTTTCAAGGAACGCTTTCTTCGCTTCGGGACTTAGCGAGGACAATTCACCCTCGACCACAGCCATATTCATGCTTATCGCAGCCAGCAACTGGCCAACGCTGTCATGCAGTTCGCGCGCAATGCGTCTTCGTTCCTCATCCTGCAACTGGAGGATGCGCCCCGACAGTTCTCTCAGGCCTTCATTGGCAGTTTTCAATTCGGCAGTGCGCTCGGCGACGCGCACCTCCAGCGTGGCGTTCAGTTGCGACAATTCGCGTCGCGCCATCTCCGCCGCTTCGGCCTGCTGGCGGGCCGCCGTCTCCGCCCGCTTCAGTCGAAGAAGAGCACCGACTGTGGCCACCAATTCGGCGCGATCGATAGGCTCTGCCAGGTAGGCGTCGGCGCCCCCTTCCAGACCTTGAACCCGGGATTGCGGATCAACAAAGGTCGAAGATACGTGAAGGATCGGAATGTGAGTGGTGGCGGGATCCGCTTTGATTCTCCGGCAAACCTGAAAACCGTTCATGTCCGGGAGGTTCACGTCGAGAGTGATCAGATCGGGGAGCTCGGCTGCACGGGCGAGCGCCTCGGCACCGGTTTTGGCTTCGACCACTTGATATCCGGCGTCGCGGAGGGAACGAACAAGCGAATAACGCAATGCCTCATTGTCATCAACTGTGAGAATCTTGATCGTACCGTTCCCGGAGGGATCGGCCCGAAATGCTTCCCATCGGGCGGCGTCCTTCGTCTGGACGGAGTCAAACATGCCCCGCCTCCCTTGCTGAGAATGCATGCAGCGGAAAGCCAGCTTTGCTGAAAGCATCCGCAAAATGCGCCAGGGAAAATTCCCGAGACCGCGCCTCCTTGGAGATAATTGCCACTGCGTCGGTGAGTAGCGTCCGTTCGTAAGAATCCAACACTTTTGAGGTGTGAATGATCACCGGAATGCCAGCAGTGCGCGGATGTTCCTTTAGTCTCTTGAGTACTTCAAATCCCGACAAATCAGGCATGGCCAGATCAAGAATGATCAAGTCAGGGTGCGCCTCTCGGGCTCGCCGAAGACCCTCATTTCCCCCGGTTGCTTCGAAAAGCCTGAATTCCGCTTGCCCCAACACCGTCTTCAGCAAGTATCGCGAAACCTCGTCGTCGTCAATGATTAACACTTGTCGCTGGACGAGGCGCTTGGCAACGGCATCGAGTTGCTCGATCAGCCAGCTCCGGTCGACCGGCTTCGCGTGAAACCCCTCCGCTCCCAATGCGATCGCCTTTTCTCGATTGTCCACCACCGTGACTACAAATATCGGAATGCCAGCTGTGGAGGGGGCATGCTTAAGCTCCTGAAGCAACTCCCAGGAGTGCTCCCCTTGGAGCAAGACGTCCAAAATAACGGCAACAGGCCGGAATTCACGCAATGCCTGGTGAGCCTCTTTGAGGTCTTTGGCAGGGATCACCTGGAACTGCGTCCCCTTCAGGTATTTTTCGTAAATGAACAGCGCTTCTCGATTGTCCTCCACGACGAGAACGGGCAACTTACCGGCATCCAGTTCGCGTTTCACATCCGGAACGTAAGCGACTTCAGCCTCGCCGGTGAAGCGAATGGGAATGGCAGCGAAAAAGGTCGAGCCCAAACCCACCTGGCTCCTCACGTATACATTCCCGCCCAGTAGTTGCGCCAATTTTCGCGACAAGGGTAATCCTAACCCCGTTCCTTTTACAGTTCTCTGCCTCTGACCTTCGACTTGCACCCACTCTTGGAAGATTCGCTCCTGATCCTCTTCCGCAATTCCAATCCCGGTGTCGGTCACCGCAAATATCACGGTCTCGTCATGGCCCCGGGCCACCGAGACTCGGACCTCACCGCGCTCGGTAAACTTCAGAGCATTCGATATGAAATTTCTGAGTATCTGTGACACCTTCGCTTCGTCGGTGTAAAGATCAGGCAGGTCACTCGGTTCGTCAAAAACCAGATTCACAGAAGAGTTTTGACTCAATAAGGGTCTCAGCATGCCGCGCAATGCCGCGAAAACTCCATCAATCCTGAAGCTGGACGCCCGAATGCTGACTTTGCCTGCCTCCACCTTTGCCAAATCAAGTAGATCATTCACGAGATCGGTCAAGTCCTGGGCAGACCCCCGAATGAACTTAACCTGTTTTTCCTGTTCAACCGTCAGGTCGCCGTCCAGGCGGTCTAATAAGATTTGGCTAAGAGCTGAGATGGAATTCAGGGGCGTCTTAAATTCGTGGCTCATGTTGGAGAGAAAATGGCTCTTCAATTCCGAAGCGCGCTGCAGAAAGTCGGCTTTGTCGTTGAGTTCGGCGTAGAGAGCGACCACACCGCGATTGGTCTCGTCGAGCTCGCGGTTGAGCGTAGCCAGTTCCTCCTGCCTGGCCCGAAGCTCCTGCAATGTGTTCAAAAGTTCCTGGTTTTGCTGTTTCAGCTCTTCGTACGGATCTTGTGAGGCACGTTCGACGCTGGAAAGCACTTTGTCCAATTCGCCGGACTTAAAACGCGAAAAGCGGCGAGGGACCTTTTTCCCGAGTATCACAGTTGTGCCCTGGCGGGAGTCTGTTTCAATCTCGAAGTGGTCCATCAGGCGCTTGGCGCCCACGATGCCCAGTCCCATCCCGGTCTGGGATACGTACTTGCCGCGCATAATCTCATCGAGATTGAGGATGCCGCGTCCCTTATCGCGAAGCGTGATCACCAGCATTTTTTCTGGATTGTCCTCTAGGCTGAACTCGGCTCTGCCTCCACCGCCATATTGAAATGTATTGCGTGCAATCTCGGAGACAGCAGTAGCGATACGAGTTTGGTCCTGCGGCTCGAACTTCAAAGCCGCGGCGATGGTGCGCGCCTTCTGGCGCGCCAGTACCACATCGTTTTCAAGCCGGATGTCGATAGTGAAAAGATTCAGGGCCATGGAAACACATCGATGTCAGACCGTCTTGGCAGTCAAAACCGTAACGTCATCCCGGCCGCGCCAGAAATCCCGGTGCAGCATTGCCGAGATAAGACTGGGGTGCTTGCCCCAGATGCCGGGATATCGTTCCAAATCCCAGCGCGAACCCAAGCCATCAGAATGCATGATCAGAATGCTGTCCTCATTCCACGGATAGGTAAACTCCTGAATCCTCGCCATGTGGTGGCCCACTGTGCCGTTGTGAGAAGTCATACTTCTGCTTTCGCCCGGCGAGACTATCGCGGCCGAAATATTGCCAATCCCGGCAAAAGAAAGCAACCGCTTTGCTTCTTGAATTCGGGCCACGGCAGCAGCAGCCCCCCTCGTTTTTCGCAACGCGTCGTGGATGTCCTGCAGAATATGAAGGGGCGAATCAGTTTGGGCAAGGGCCAGAACCTGCTCTGCTTCTCTCGCAGCTTCAGACGCAAGCACGCCATGCCCAAGGCCATCGACGACCAGGAGCACCAACGAATCCGCGAACCTGCGGAGTCCCCATCCGTCTCCACATTTCTCTTCGCCTCGAATGGGCTCGGAAACCACGCCTGTGTGCACCATCCCGTGGTCCGTCGCATTCTGGCAGTTGTCTTGCCAAAATTCGGCGCGTATCAACGTTCCTACTCCTGTAGCCGAGTAGACCTCAAATATGTCTGCCACACGTCGGATAGCGCCCAGGCCGGTCCCCATCGATCCAGCAGTCGAGTGTCCGTCTTGCAGAGCTCTTATCACGTCGGCAATTCCAGGTCCTTTGTCGACGGCGATGAGACGCAATCCTGAGTTTCCATTCTCTTGAACCCGTTGAAGCAGCATAGTCCCGTTCCCAGCATGCTTCAGGAGATTGGTCGCCATTTCTGTAGCGGCCAATGCGGCGGCGCCGGAGCGAATCTCTCCCAGTTGTAGGTCCTGGGCGAGTTCCGCCGCCATCCGGCGTGCCTCCCCTGTCTGGCTGGATTCGCTGACTTCGATCAACATGTACTTATTTCCACCGTGTGATCGTGATTCGTGTTCCTTCGCCCGGTCGGGAAACAATTTCAAACTCATTTACCAGGCGCTTAGATCCTCCCAGGCCGAGACCCAATCCGGTACCCGTGGTAAACCCGTCGCGAAGTGCGAGTTCTATGTCGGGAATGCCCGGGCCGTGATCCTCGAAAGTAAGGCGCAAGCCCACGCGCGGACCATTCAAGGTCTGAACCTGCACAGACCCTCCGCCGCCGTAAGTAATAGCGTTACGCGCCAGTTCGCTGGCCGCAGTTATGATCTTGGTTTGATCCACCAGACTAAGACCTAGTTGGGCGGAAATCTCACGCACGCGACGCCGCACCGTCACCACGTCAGGCTCGGACTTTATGGGTACGCTCTCAGTGGAGACGACTGCCATACATCTCCTTGTTGGTGTTGACCGACGCTCGCAGCAACTCCATGCCCGCATCGACGTTCAGCGCGGTGCGGACACCGGGAAGAGACAACCCCAGTTCGACCAGGGTTATTGCCACAGCGGGTTGCATGCCGACCACAACAGTTTCCGCATCGAGCACACGGGACATCGCTGCGATGTTGCTAAGCATGCGGCCAATGAAGGAGTCGACGATCTCAAGAGTAGAGATATCGATTAGAACTCCCCGCGCGTCAGTCTGGCTGATCGCCCGGGTCAGGTCATCCTGCAGGGCCATCGCCAGGCGGTCATGCATGTCCACCTGAATCGTCACCAACAGAAAATCACCCATTTTGAGAATCGGAATCTTTTCCACTGATACTCCTAGCTCTTAACGGTGTCACGACCGAAGGTGATCCCTAATCTTTGCAGGGCGACCGAGAAAGCAGCTGCGAGGGTCGATTTGGTGGTGACGTCAAGAAGGTTGATGCCCAAATGGACGATGGTTTGCGCAATTTGCGGCCGCACTCCGCTGATGATGCAATCTGCTCCCATCAGGCGCGCCGCCGTAACTGTCTTCAACAAATGCTGCGCGACCACTGTGTCCACCGTGGGTACACCCGTAATGTCGATGATAGCCACCCGGGAATTCGTCTGCACGATTGCCTGCAGAAGAGACTCCATCACAACCTGGGTTCTGGCACTATCCAGTGTGCCGATGATCGGCAGAGCCAGGATCCCGTCCCACAACTTCACAACTGGCGTTGAAAGCTCAAGGAGTTCTTCCTGCTGGCGCCGGACCATGTCCTCTCTCGATTTCAGAAAGACTTCCATGGTGTAGAGCCCCATCGCGTCCAGCAATTCGTTTAACGCCCAAATCTCCGCCGCCATGGACTCTGCGTCCCCTTTGTGTTGACTTTGGATCTCGTTGAACAGGGGACGTTTAAGGGAAAACACGAAGGTAGCGGTTTCCGACGGCTTGAATCCTTTCTGAGACCGACTCCGCGAGATTTCGGTCAACATATCTCGCACGACATCGAACGCCGGAGACTGAAAATTGGTTCCATCCGATTCGGTTGCCTGCGTCACCAGCTGAAGGAACTGTGAACACTCAGCTCGTAGATCGGACTCCTTGATCAGGTCACTGCGCCGAGTGGTACTATTCATTTCCCTCATCCACTCTCCGAGGATTTTCTCCGCCTGCCTGCCCAGAACATCGGCAAGCCTCCCGTTCTTCTGATTCGCTTGAATCTCGCTCATAACAATTCCCCCCCATGCGTTTCTTGGCGCGGCAAAACCATTCAAAATGTGTCAGATGCTGGTGCCTCGGCAAACGAAAGAGACATCATCGTTCAGCGCGACAGACGAGCGACGGATTATACTCCTCTCACAAAAGCCTCTCTGTACCCCGGCCTACACTTCCGGGGTACAGTTCTCGAGGGCGATGCAAGATGGCACGCGGAGTAATGCGTGAAAGAAGAGGACACCATGCCTTATCGTTGTTCCGCCATACACGGTTTCGTGTAGGGAATATTCCCGACCCATCCCGAAATGGTCTCGTCCGCGTTTACGGCGGATCGCAATTTAGAGAAAAACACCAAAAAGTGAGGTTTAGGAGATTTCCCGACAGTGTCTGGGAGCCTTGGGCCATTAGAATGTTCTGATGCAAGCACGCAAGGTTCCCCACCTCCGTGTCTCTAAGCCATATCCTCCGACATTCGGGTGCTCGGTATGTCCGGCTACATTTGAAGGCCCAAAGAGCCGCAAGGGACTGGCCAAGGAGTTTGCCGACCACGTTCGACAGCAACATCCTCGCTCCGAGCAGTCCACGTACCGTCGCGAATAGTCGCGATTCAACTTTTCTCAGAATCAGCGAAGGAAGACCCAGTTGATGCTGGAATGAAGGGATGGCGGCACGAGTGCCGCCACCCCTCTTGCCAAATCTGCAGAGTATGCAAGCTGGCCCCGTATTAATCGCGATCAGTTTCCGAGGCTTTTTGTCCCGCCAGCTTAACTCCAGGCGTGGGGTACGGTTTGTCGTCTCCCATAATTCCCCGCCATAGAATGCGATTGAACAAGTCGGCATTCACCATGTCAGGGTGATTGAAGTTGAAGCCTTTGGTTGCTTGCGCCCACCATCTGCCGTCGCGCAGCGATTTGATGGCGGCAGTGACCGGCCGGCTTCCAGGGTTGTGGCATTCGGGCACCAGGGTCGGATCCACCGGGGGCTCGCACAGGATACCCGGAATGGGCGCGACATAGGGCTGCAGATTGGGTTCCTTGACGAACACGTCGGACATGGGAAGGGCGTTAGCGTCATTGAGACCAAGGGACTTGACTCCGAGAATGTCCTCGATGGTCCGAAGTACATTGGTGGAGTTATACATTGTGTGAACGACCGCGCCGCTATTGGTGTAGGGGGAAGCGACGAACACCGTCGAGCGATGGGCATCCACGTGGTCGGGCCCATTCTGCGCGTCGTCTTCCACCACAAAGATCGCCGTATCCTTCCAATAGGGGGAGTTGCTGACCGCCTCAACTAAACGGCCGACAGCGTAGTCGTTGCTAGCCATCTGGGCAAGTGGATTTTCCAAACTTGCGGCATTCGACGAGAAGTTGCCGAAATGGTCCTCCATAAAATCCACCATCTCGAAGTTGGGTAGATCGCCTTTGATCACATACTCGTTGAACTCACGATTCCACTCTTCAAAGCGATACTGATCGGGAGTGTTGAGGTCCCAGCCGCGATAGTAAAGATCCGTGCGACCCAGGAGAGACTTGCGCACGGGTACCGCCTGCACCACCTTCTGCGCGAAGGCGTCGCGGACGATTGGTATGTACAACGGCGGCCCTGCCGACGGTACGACATAGTAATTCTCATCGGCGTAAAGCCCATAGTGGCGGACCGTTAGGCCGGCGCGCAGCACACTGTCCCAGATATAGCCGCCCAGCGCGTCGGGATCCAGATCATCGGCTCCTTCGGAGGCGGTGATGTCCTTCGATCCCGGCTCAATGGAGGAGCTCCCGGTGGGATCAAACAGGGTGGTAATGCGGACGGTACTGGGGCTTGGGGTTCCGGTGGTCGTATCGGGTAAGGCGATGCCGATGTTGCGTGGATTCCCGTTCCAGTCGAAGGGAATGTTGTAGTTCGCGTTGCCATAGCCGACGAGCACGTTCTTGACCGTCGCGTCATTGGTGTGACCCTGCGTATCCCAATTCCAGCCGTCGCCGCTCACATCACCCGCGTCGTAATAATTGTCGAGCAGGGCAAACCTTTGCGCGAGCAGGTGCTCGTTGGGCGAGATGGGTTGTGGAAACTGCACCCGCTTGGGATCGCCGTTGCCTTGTGGAAGATCACCAAGCACCTGGTCGTAGGTACGGTTTTCCTTCTGAATATAGATCACGTGTTTGATGTGCTGGTGCAGAAACGCCATCATGGGATCGTGCTGGGGGTTATTGAAGCCGTTGTTGGCATCCACCAGGCTCGATAGATAAAGAAGCGTGTCTGCATCTGGAATCGGAATGGTGAGAAAATCCGCCTTCAACAGAGCCAGAATGTACTCGTTGCGGGAGGTCGGGTTTGGGGGCGGGCAAAGAAGCCGCGAATCCTGCGGCGGTATAGCCGTCCCGGGGCAGTCGACGCGGTACTCCAGGTTAGGACCGGCATTGGATTTCATATTCACGACGAACAGGCGAGTGCCGTCTGCGCTGACCGTCACCGAACTTGGGTACCATCCGGTAGGGATGCGGCCGAGCAGCTTTTGCGACGCTACATCGATGACAGCCACCGCATTCTCTCCGCCCAAAGTTACATAGAGCGTTTTTCCGTCAGGGCTTAGCGCCAGAGAATTTGGGTTGGAGCCTTTGTAGTTGTATCCGGGGCGCGCCACGGAGATTCGGCTTGTCACCATGTCCTTGGTGGTGTCGATCACCTCAATTTCATCAAGATCGCCATTGGCAACGTACAGCCGAAGCTGATCAGCGGAAAGCAGCATGCGGTTGGGTTCGCCATGCACCAGGATTAACTTGATCGTCCCCGAGGGACTTATCGAAAGTACCTGACCATCACGCTGACTGCTGACGTAGGTCTTCACTGTCCCGCCCTGCGCATTCGAGAGAACTACGGGCCAGTAAGGCATTTCGCCAATCGCCGTCAGTTGGCCGGGAACGAAGAAGTGAATCTCGTTGGTCACGGTGCGGGTTGCGGTATTCAAGATCGACAGCGAATCGTTCTGGTAGTTGGCGACGTACATTGTGGTGCCATCAGGAGTAATCGCCAATCCGGCAGCGAGCGCGCTGAAGGGCATGAACATGTCCAGCGCAGTGGGGTTAGTGTCGATAGGCGTAGTGACGAACAGACCACCCGTTGGGAACTCCTGTATCGGAACGTCGGCCGGCTGGTTGTGATTCAGGAGCACGAAGGGAGCATCCGGCACATAGGTCCCATCGGCACTGGCTCCGCTGTTGGAGTTCTTAAACACCTCGACGCGATCGTCGATGCCTCCGGCCACGTAGAACCGAGTGCCCGAGGGATCCCATACCAAGCCGGCGTAGGTGTTGGGAATGTTAATCAACTGCTTCTGTATGGGGCGCGCCCCGCGAACGTCGAAAACGAAGACCCACTCCGCGTTCGGCGTGGTAGTTGATGTTGGCAGGCCTGTCAAAGGGTCGAGCGCATTCCACAAAATGGGAGTGCCGCTAGAGTCCTGGGTGTCGAAGCCTGTGTTGTAACCCGTGGTTAAGATGAGTAACGCTGTGCCGTCGGGACTGAGCGCGGTATTGACCGCACCATCGGCGTCGGCCGAGCCGTCGGGACGCAATCCGGTTCGGAGTCGAAGGAAGGTGGAGCCGGGTGCTGCCGTGGGTGTGAGGTAAAAACCGTCGGGTAGAAGGTTGCCACCTACCTGAGCTGGCGGCGTTTGCGCACTTACCGATGCGGTCACGAACAGGTAGAAAAAAACCGCCAAAATCGAGCAAATGATGGAGCTGCTCTTTGGTCGCATATGCCTCCTTTATCTCTGTTATCTCTGTCTTGTGGTTGAAGTGTTCTGCCTTGAAAACCGGTGGATTCTTTCCTGGCTTGCGAAACGGCAGCCATTCTACACCCGCGAATCGACATTCGGCAGGGGCGGAGGAAAGAGAATTGCGAACCGAGAGCGGTGTGAATGCAGCTCCCGCCCACCAGATTCTGCGGGTTTCGGGCTGGGCTCGCCAAAAGCCGAGCGACTGGTGTCGGCAACTCTTGACTTTGGATGCCATGTTGGTTCCGCTACGAATCGTGACCCAGGTAGTTCTTGACTCTTTGGCTGCAGAGCAATTGGCACCGGCGAATGCCAATCCTACCTGCTCGAAGCTCGGCGGACGGCTCGGAATCGCTTATCACCAAGCATGCGCAAGGTTCCCGATGCTCCGGTTGGGGGAGTCAAGACGCTTACGATTTGTTCACGCAACCAGCGATTTGCCGGGTCATTCTCGACACTCTCGTGCCAATACAGGTGAGCTTCGAGACGTGGGGCAGGGAGCGGGAAGGGGAACACCTGGTTGATCGATGCCAGGTTCAGCAAGCCCGCATGGCGCTCCGGCAGAGTCAACAACATGTCAGTCTGGCTTACCACCATGCAGGCGGTGAAGTTGTGTTGGCTGCGTAGACAAACTTGTCGGCGAAATCCTCGCCGGCTGAGCTCGACGTCGATCAGACTGGGACCCCGGCGACGCGAGGAGACCTGAATATGGCGCTGCGAGAGATAGGTATCCAAGTCGAGAGTGCCCGCGATGGCAGGATGACCCCTGCGAGCGATCACCACGAAGGGTTCATTCAAAAGCCACTTCTGCCGAATGCGATCGCTCACGGTCATCGGAATCTCGATCGCCAAATCGAGTGAACCGCTCGCCAACTCAGTCTCAAGATCTCTACGCTTGACGCGCGACGTGGTGAGCGACATTCCTGGGGAAGCGTGGGTCAAACGGCTCAACAATGGCGGAAGGATGAGGGCTTCGAGATACTCCCACATGGAAAGGTGAAAGTTTCGCCGCGCGTGTTCGGGAACAAACTTGTGACTCTGGCTAACGTTTACTTCCAGGATTTGCAGCGCCTCTCTCACTTGATCGATCATGTTGCGGGTGAACGGCGTCGGCATCATGTGCGCACCCTGGCGGACAAACAGCGGGTCCTGAAGCATATCTCGCAGTCTCTTCAGGGCGTGGCTGATTGCCGGTTGCGTGAGGTTCAGTTGCTGACCGGCACGGGTAATGTTGCCCTCGCGATAGATGGCCTCGAGCACCACGAACAGATTCAGGTCGACCTGACTTAAATGCACGGTGCGTATATTACAGGATTCATAGAATTCATTTGGAGAATTATGCAGGAATCGTTAGGCTAAGTTACTTTCGCTGTGAGCCGATCTCATGAACTTTTCCTTATCACCGAGGGCCCAGGGCTATGTCCAGCGCCTCTCCGCGTTCGTCCGAGAGCGCGTCTTGCCCGCAGAGGCCGAGTATTATGCACAATTGCAAAACCTTCCCGACTGGCATAGTTGGAGACAGCCTCGGGTGATGGAGAGTTTGAAGGCACAGGCGCGGGCTGCGGGCTTGTGGAATCTATTTCTTCCCGATGGGGAATTTGGCGCAGGGCTCACGAATGTGGACTATGCTCCCCTGGCGGAGATCACCGGCCGCTCCTCGATTGCCCCTGAGGTCTTCAACTGCAATGCCCCCGATACTGGAAACATGGAGGTGCTGGTGAAATACGGCTCGGCAGGGCAGAAGCGACGTTGGCTCACGCCCCTGCTGGCGGGCGAGATTCGTTCTGCATTCTGTATGACAGAGCCCGATGTAGCTTCCTCGGATGCCACGAACATGAAAGCTACGGCACGTATCGATGGCGATCATGTCGTCCTTGACGGCCGGAAGTGGTGGAGTTCCGGCATCGGTCATCCCCATTGCCGGCTCATAATATTCATGGGCTTAACCGATCGGTCCGCTGCCAAATACCAGCGTCATACCATGGTTCTGGTGCCGATCGATACTCCGGGCGTCAAGGTCGAGCGCATGGTGACGGTGTTTGGGTCTTACGACGCCCCGTTCGGACACGGAGAGGTCAGCTTCACGAATGTTCGAGTTCCGCTCGATCACATCCTGGGGGGACCGGGCCGAGGTTTCGAAATCGCGCAAGGGCGACTTGGTCCCGGCCGTATCCACCACTGCATGCGCACGCTGGGAGCGGCCGAACGCGCGCTTGAGCTCTTGTGCTGCCGGTCGTTGCAGCGGGTAGCGTTCAGCAAACCCCTCGCCGAACTGGGCGGTAACGCCGATATCATTGCCAACGCACGGATCATGCTGGAGCAAGCCCGGCTGCTGACTCTCAAGGCTGCCTGGATGCTCGATGAAGTTGGCACCAAAGGAGCCCGCAGCGAAATCTCCCAGATCAAGGTCGCCGTTCCCAACATCGCCCTGCGGATTATCGATCAGGCAATTCAAATATACGGAGCCGCTGGAGTCTCCGCAGATTTTCCGCTGGCCGAGCTGTTTGCGACGATCCGCACCCTGCGAATCGCGGACGGGCCCGACGAAGTTCATCGCGCTTTGATTGCCAAGCTGGAACTGAAGAAATACAAATCCAAGTGCATAGCTTCGGCCTGACCACAGCAGAGGGGGCCGGCTTGGAGACGAGCGATCTGCCGCCTTAAGGTGCGGCTTTAGAACGTCAGGCGCACGCCGAGTTGGACCTGGCGCTTGGGGAAAGCGGACGTGAAGGCCAGCGGCGTACTTGAAGTCGCTGTCCCCCCACTGCCCAGAGCCGAGCCTGGTTGAATCCCGCGCACGTTGAAGGTTGTAAATCCCGGGTTGAATCCAAAGAGAGGGCTTACCTCGTTATTTACGCTCGCGTAGTTGGTGTGATTCGCGATGTCGAATCCTTCCGCGGTAAATTGCAGGCTGGCATTCTCACGCAGTTTATGTGCCCAGGTTAAGCGCATGTCAAAGTCGAAATAGTCGGGGCCCAGACCCGTGTCACGAGGGGCTCCGATGGGGCGTTCGTTGGTAGTGTGGTTATCGCCGTTCACTTCTCCTCCGGCCAACAAGTTGAAGGGATGACCACTGTGGGCGGAGAAGATAGGAGCCAGTTGGAAACCGGACAAGATGCTCTGCTTCCAAGGGCTGTCGATCACACCGGCGATCACTAATTTATGGCGCTGATCAAACTCGGAAAGGGCACGATCCGCGTTAAGGTTCGTAGGATCCTGCGGCCCGTAATCGGTGTTGTAATCGGTGGATGTGTCAAAGCCTTTACTGAAAGTGTAATTTCCAAAGACGCTGAAGTGATCAGAGAAGCGCTTCTTGACTTCGGCGATGCCGCCCTCGTAAAGAGCATAGGACTCAGAGCTGTATTGGTTGTTTTGGACAATCAGGGGATTCACAAAGCAGTTCACGGTCGCGCAGGGAAGGCCCTCAGTCCCGCCCAACGGGTCCGTCGCCGGGCCCGTATTCCAGTTGCGATAGGAAACCGTCTCGCCATTCGCCAGAGTTACCGTGCTGAAGGGCGCCGGCAGTAGATTGGTGTCGAGTGCGATCGGGAGTCTCTGAGTATGAACGTAAACTCCAGAAAGAGAAATCGACAGTCCAGGCGCAAGCTCCCGTTCAATGCCAAAGGAAGCCTGTTGCGCAATGGGAGGGCGATAGTTCGTCTGGTTGACGAAAAGCACCTGCAGCGGCGAAAGAGGGCCGGTGTTGGTAACGTCGATGCCCAATGGCGCCACGGCAGCCGGCGTGATGCAAGCCTTATTCCCGGGGGTGGGAGTGGTGCACTGAATCAAACCCTGGGCAAAGAGCGTCTGGAAAATGGTCGCCGACCCGGCGATGCCCAGAGCCGGAACACCCGCGAAGCCATCGGCATAGATGGAAATCTCTCGGTTGCACGGGCTACCTCCGGCGCCGGGGATGATCGATACTCCGAACTGGGAGACGCCGCAGATTCCGCTCACGTTGGCGACCTGGCCGGCTCCTGTGCTGTTCTCGACAGCGGACTTATTCGCATTCAAAGCCCCCAGACTGTAGTCGACGTCCGGGATCTGCACGTCCACGGGTCCATAAAAGATTCCATAGCCGCCGCGGATTACGGTCTTGTGATTATTTCCGGGGTCCCATGCGAAAGAAACCCGGGGAGCAAAGCCTTTTTTATAAGTCGTCAAAGGAGCGAATTGCGTGTCCAATTCGTAGCGGAGGCCGTAGTTCAAGGTAAAGTTGCTGGCGATCTGCCAGGAGTCTTGGCCGTAAATTCCGGTAAGCGGACGAGTGTAATAAGGATAGGTCGGCACTCCAAATCCCTGCTGGTAAATCTCGGGCAGGCCCAACGATGCGGCTTGTAGCGGATTGATGGTCGTGCTGGCAAGCTCGGGGCTGAGCGCCGCTCCGGGGAGCGATCCGAAGACAAAGCGTCCCGGGAAGAATGTGTGCGATTCCGTGTGATTGCCACGGAGGATTTCGTCGGCGCCGAATTTGAAACTATGACGGCCGCGGATTACGGTCAAATTGTCCGCGAATTCGTATCGCCGTAGGATGGTGAGGCTGGGCAGGAAAATATTCGTTCCTAGATTGTTGATGAAACTTGGAATCTGGAGACCCACCTGTCCGGGAGCATTGGGTATCACGTCGAAGCTGTAGTAATCCCACTGCGCGCGAGCTTCATTCTGGGTTGCTGCACTAAACTGGCGATACCAGGCGAATTGAAAATCGTTATCGTAGGTGTGGGTGGAGCTTCCCGCCGAATAAGCGGTTAACGACTGAACGTCCGGCGATTCCTCAAGATCGTGTCCATACCTGTAGGTGACGGAAATCTCGTTGTCCACATTGAAGCGATGATCGAGGCGCGCTGATGCCAGGTATTCCCGCGTGTCGTAGGGAAAAAGTCCGCCCTCGGTTTCAAACTGATTTTGCAGGAAGACATTCAGCGCCGCCTGGCCGGGAGTGATGAAAGGGTTTGTGCCGGGGTTCGGATTCAATGTCAAAACGCTCTGCAGAGCAAAGGCGCATACATTGGAGGGCAGAGTGACGCCGGGCAGGCACGACACCAGCGCCGTGGAACCGGCGAGTCCGCCGATGATCGCGTTCTGCGCCGGAGTTGGACGAAAAATATCGGTATTGGTTAATATCGGGACCGCGTTCTGCGCGTTCTGCCGTAAGCCTTCGAACGCAACAAACAGAAACGTCTTATCTTTCTTGATCGGGAAGCCCAGCGTTCCGCCGAATTGCTGGCGAGACAAAGAATCCTTGATCGGCGAGCCTACCGTATCCGGGTTGCCAGGATTGAAGGTCTGGCCGGGTTGGAGCGCCTGGGCGAAGGAAAAAGGATCACGGGCATCCAGTGCATCGTTGCGAAAAAATCCGTAGAGCGTGCCGTGCACGCGGTTGGTGCCGACCTTGGTCACGATGTTGATGGAAGCACCGGTGGCTGCTCCGAGGTCCGCGGCGTAGTTGCTGCGATTAATTTGGAATTCCTGCACTGCGTCCTGGCTCACCGTCAGGCGTACGCCCCCACTGTCGCCGGAAGTCTCGCCGCCATCCACCGTAATGTCATTCCCTCTGCCATTGCTGCCGTAGAACGATAGGCCGCTCTGCGGCGTTTGCGCCACCCTGAAATCCTGATCTCCCGCCAGCCTGGTGGAATCGGATACCCCAGGCGCGAGCAAGGTGAAGGTAAGATAATCGCGCCGGTCGATCGGCAGGTCGGCAATGTAGGTCTGCGGGATCCTGTCTGCCTGGCTTCCGCGTTCCGTTTCTACGACGGGCGGCTGATCGGTCACTTCGACGACGGTCGCAACCCGTGACGGATTCAGTTTGAAATCCGAGATGACCGTCTGTCCGATGGCGACAACCACTCCTTTCCGGATTTCGGTTGCGAAATCCGACATGGCCGCACTGACGTCGTAAGTGGCCGGCGAAAGTCCGGTTATTCGGAACTGGCCTGTGCTATTCGTGACAGCTGTGCGCGTCAGACCGGTCTGCGTATCCACAACCTTGAGGGCGGAGTTGAGCACAACCTTTCCGGCAGAGTCGGTCACGGTTCCGGTGATCTCTCCCGACGTACCCACGCCTTGGGGGTGAGCCGTCACAGCTGTGAACACGACGCACGCCAGAACGCATGCGATTGATTTCAACGCGAGGTAGACAGACATCCGGCTCCAAGTGCTGGCCAAATTACCTGAAGCGGCGCGACCATTAAGGTTGATCTGTTCGAGACTCATACTCCCCCTGTGTAGCCAGGCTTGTTGAATCACAACCAAGACCCGCCAGCACTGACCAGCGACGAGGCGGGCTCCTACAATCTCTCTGTTTCCAGCAAAGACCCTTCGCGCTTTTTGTTCTGTATGGAATTGGCTGAATGAAAACGAAAAATTCCCACGCTCCGGCTTCAGGGCGCCGTTTCTGCATGATGGCGCGTAGCGTATCCGCATTTGCAGAATTCATCAAATGAATTGTTTTGATGATGCATTATGCTTGGCGTGAATTTAATCGAGGCCTATCGGTGCCTGCGACAAAAGAAATGCCAGTATCTCCTGGTGGGCCACTTCAGGCTGGTCCGTGAGAAATAGGTGACTGGCGTGCTCGATCAAAACAAGTTTTGCACCCGGGATCAGAGTCGCGATCAGCTCTCCGTTGGCATAGGGAACGAGTGCGTCGGATTTTCCGTGCAGGACCAGCGTCGGCGACGTAATCTGAGCGATTCGACTGTAGCCTTCCCAGGCTGGAATTGCCTGCAGCTGTGCGGTGTAGCCTTCCATTGACGCAAGCCATTTCCGGCGCAGGCTAAGGTCCTCGTCGATTTTCTCTCGCGGTGTAGCGGCATCGTAGATGTAGGGAACTATGGCCTCCCGAGCTTGCTCCAGGGTCATGCCGCGGGCCATCAGAATGTCTGAGACCTTGCGTTCCGCGCGAACGGCAGAGGGTCCGCCGGGCGAAGTGCAGCCCAGAATCAGGGAACCGGTTCTCGCCGGATACTGGAGAGCGAATTCTTGCGCAATCATGCCACCCATGGAAACGCCAAAAATATGGGCGCGGAAAACGCCGGCCGCGTCAAGCACGGCGGCCGCGTCGGATGCCATGGTGGCAATGGCATAGGGACCTGGAGGAACATCACTCAACCCCACGCCTCGATTATCGAACGCCACGGTGCGAAAGTGTTCGGACAGCACGGGGCGTGCGCGATGCCACAGAGAAGAAGGATAGCCGAGGCCCATGATGAGCAGCACCGGCTCTCCTCGCCCCTGTTCATCCCAGTAAAGCTTCGCGCCTTGATTCTCAACGAAGGACATCAGAATCTTCCATCACACCGTATAGCGTTCGCTCGCCAACAAGCGTCGCGCAATCTGCCGGCGCAGTTCGATCGAATTCACCGGATCATGAGCGCCATAGGCGCGCAAACGTGAGAGATTCTTCCGCAGTTCATCGCCCCGCGCGCAGGCGCTTAGCACCGTCCTTGACCATGATTCGATCCTTGAGATGGCGTCACGCAAGTACACGGCACAAGCATCCGCGGCATTTGCTCCGCCCCCAGCGGCGGTCAACTTTCGGCTGCGTAGCAAGCTCGATTCCATGGCGAACACTTCCATGATGATGTCAGACATATTCAGAATGATCTCCTGCTGCTGTTCGAGCTTCGCGCCATGCGCCTCGTAGGCGAGCCCCAGCGTCAGGAGGGCAATCCTTTTGCCATTTCGAACCAGGCTCAGTTCCGGATCGCCGGCCACCTCGACGGGCCGAGCGCCGTCACTTTGCGCATCACTTTGTACCACCGCACGGGCGGCATCGAGCAGAGGGAGAATCCCGCGTGACGCGCGCTTCAGCGCCATACCGGTGATCAGCAATCGGTTAATCTCGCTGGTGCCTTCAAACAAACGATTGATGCGCGAGTCGCGATACGCGCGCTCTACCACGTAGTCCTGATGGTATCCGTAGCCGCCGTGGATCTGGACTCCTTCGTCGACCACATAGTCCAACATTTCGCTTGCGTACACTTTGATCATCGAGCACTCGGCGGCAAACTCCTCGATCGCTTTGAGCTCCTGCGTGCCGGCGGTTGAGGCCGGGGACGCAGCCTGCATTTGATTCTCAATCTGCCCCACGACACGCCAGGTCATCGACTCCGCCGCGAACATACGGATCGCCATTTCCGCAAGCTTGTGCTGAATCGCTCCAAACTCGGCAATCGCCAAGCCAAAAGCTTTGCGCTGCTTGGCATATTTCAGGCAAATTGCGAGCACGTTTTTCGCGGCGCCAAGCCCGGCAGGGCCCAGCTTCAACCGTCCAATGTTGAGAATGTTGAATGCGATCACGTGCCCGCGGCCGATTTCGCCCAACACGTTCTCCACCGGCACCGGAACATTGTCGAGATACACGGCCGTGGTGGAACTGCCGGTGATTCCCATCTTGTGCTCTTCGGCGCCGCTGGTCACGCCGGGAAAATTTCGCTCGACCAGAAACGCGGTAAACTTTTCGCCGCCAACTTTGGCAAACACGGTGAAGAGATCGGCAGCGCCTCCGTTGGTGATCCACATCTTCTGGCCATTCAGGATGTAGTGCTTGCCATCGGCTGCAAGATCGGCGCGCGTGCGTGCGGCCAGCGCATCCGAGCCCGCCAGTGGCTCGGTGAGGGCATAGGCGGCCAGCATTTCGACCTTCGCGAGCTTGGGCAAATACTTCCGCTTCTGCTCCGGAGTTCCAAAGTAGACGACCGGCAGGGTGCCGATCCCCGTGTGAGCCGAGTGCCATCCGCCATAAGATCCGTCTCGTCCCATGCGTTCAGCGGTGACCATCAGCGACGGCAAATCCACGGCCGTGCCGCCATATTCCTCAGGGATCGCCATTCCAGTCAGACCCAATGCCACGGATTTGCGCAGCACAGCCATAGCGACGCCCGGCTTTTTCTCGCGGATTGCGGGTAAGTTCGGTTCAACTTCATTGGCCCAGAATTCGTCCACCATATGGCCGACGGCGAGATGTTCTTCGCTCAGGTCCTCGGGTGTGAAAATGTCTTGCGGCGCTGACTCTTCGATCAAAAATCCCATTCCCTTTGTGGTCTTGCGTGCGACGTCTGTTAATGTCGTCATAAACAACTCCTATGCCACCCTTTGAGATTGAGAATCCAAGTTGCTTGAAACAGTTCGAGGGGCGCGAATTCCCCGCGACCGACTGGTTCGTGGTCGCGCAGGATCGCATCCAGAAATTTGCCGACGCCACCGAAGACCGCCAGTGGATTCACGTGGACCCGGAGCGCGCCCAACGGGAATCGCCCTTCGGCGGAAGCATCGCCCACGGTTTTCTGACACTTTCGCTGCTGAGTTACTTCCTGAAACAGGCGTTCCATATCGGTTCGGGCGTTAGGATGACCGTGAACTACGGCCTGAACAAAGTTCGTTTTCTTTCGGTGGTTCGCGCCGGTGCGCCGGTTCGCGCTCGCCTGACTCTGCTGTCGACGAAAGAGTCGCCCGGGTTTGTGGATGCTGCGTTTCTCATTCGCGTGGAGGGTGAATCCGCCGCCAAACCGTGCTGCGTGGCCGAGTGGCTGGTGCGGTATTACCGGCAGTGAGCGCTGTTTCATATCGTCCCGCTTTGCGCGCAGTGCAGCGAAGCGCGCAGGAGAGTCTTGATTCTCTTCGGCATGGCCGCGAAGCGCTCGTCCTGCGTCAATCCCTGGGCATACCGGTAGTAGATCTGCTGAATGATGACGGCAACCTTGAAGCGAGCAAATACCAGATAGAAGGTCATGTCTCCGGGATCCGAACCGGTTATCAAGGCGTAGCGCGCGACCAGCTCCGCCCGGCTTAGGGTTCCGGGTAACGTGGTGGGTGCAGGGCGAATTTCGTGGAGCTCTTCGGGGTCTTGCGGATCGGTCCAGTACGCCAGGGCTGTTCCCAAGTCCGTCAGCGGATCTCCCAGCGTGCACATCTCCCAATCCAGAACGCCGATGATCCTGGTCGTATCCGCAGGATCGAGCACGAGATTGTCGTACTTGTAATCGTTGTGGATCAGAGCGGTTTGATGGTGGATTGGCATTCGTTCGATAAGCCATGTGGAAATGATTTCGACTTCCGGCAGATCGTGTGTTTTCGAATTATGGTAGCGCTCGATCCAGCCCTTCACCTGACGTTCCAGATAGCCTTGCGGTTTGCCTAAATCGGCCAAGCCGATCGCCGTATAGTCCACCCGGTGCAGGCACGCCAGAGTGTCGAGAAAAACTTCGCTCAATCGCCGCGCCGTCTGGGGCGGGAAGGGAACACCCGAGGGCGGCTCGCGGCGAATGATCATTCCGCGAATCGGCTCCATCAGGTAAAAGGGAGCGCCAAGAATCGAAGGATCGTCACAATAAAGGATGGCCTTCGGCGCGGTGGGAAACGAACTATGCAGTGTTGACAGCACGCGATATTCGCGTGCCATGTCATGTGCCGACCGCACTTTGCTTCCAAAAGGAGGACGCCGCAGCACGACTCTCCGGCTCCCCAAGCGCACCAGATAGGTCAGATTGGAGTGGCCGCTGGGAAATTGTTCCACGGAAACGGGTCCATTCCGACCAAAGTGGCCAAACAGAAATGGCTGCAGCCGGGCCAGATCGAGTTCTTCACCTGCCCTCACGGTTCCGGCCTGATCGCAAAATGCCACCATACTCGCAAGTCCTGTCTCAGCTACCAGTAGGTCAGAAGTGAATCCTCGTCGAGATGCGGATATGCATTGAACGCGCTCAGAATGAAGCGCTCGCCCGCCGCCCGAAAATCAGTGAACGAAGCATTGCGCGACATCCAGGAAAGCTGCAACGCGTCCTCGGCAGATAAGTGCAGCGCCCGGCGCATGGCCGCTCCAATGGGTCCCGAAGAAGTGAAGACCACAGCGATGCCGGCCGGCGTGGTACCGCGTATCACTTGCACCAGCCCACGCTCGGTTCGGGAGCAAAACTCATGCCACGATTCAATGCCATCGGCCGCGCTCTCTCCCGCCACCCATTTGCCGATCACGGCCTCGAAGAGCCTTTGAAAAGTCCTCCGTCGTTCGGCCGGCTCGCAGGCGCCCTCATAGGCGATGCTCATTTCCCGTATCTCGGGGTTCACTCGCAGGAGTGGCGGAAGGCTCGTGCGCATCACGGCCTCGGCGGGATATTCATCGAATTCGCTCATCACCACGATCTCGGGAAAACTGCGACCCGCGGCGTGATAGGCGTCGGCGACAATCCTGGCGGTCTCTCGCTGCCGCGTGCGTGGACCGGAGTAGACGTTGTGAAGAATCATGCCTCGCCGCAACCAATACTCCCCTAACAATCTGGCTTGGGCTTCGCCATTCGCGCACAGCTTGTCGTAATTCACCTCCAGAAACGAGGCTTGCGCATGGCGCACCAAAGTGATCTGCCTCATGCTGAATTCACCCGTTCCAGCAATCCCACTGCACTCTGCTCTTTGTCGAACTCGGCAAACGTCTTACCTGATTCCGCGAGACGCTTTAGCAGAGGAGCTGGCGCCCACAGTTCTCCGTGCTGGCGGTGAAACTCGCAAATGCGCTGGTAGACCTTGGGCAATCCCACCGTGTCGGCGTGCCACATTGGGCCCCCCCGGAAGGGGGGGAATCCATAGCCGTTGAGATAAATGATGTCGATATCGACGGCACGCAGCGCGAACCCCTCTTCGAGAATTCTGGCGCCTTCGTTGACTAGCGCATAAATGCAGCGATCCACGATTTCTTCGGCGGAGATTTGGCGCTGCGGAATGTCCGCCTCCGCACTCCAGTTCCGCACCAGGGCGGTTACTTCGGGATCCAGGTTCGCCCGCCGGTTCTCGTCGTAGCGATACCACCCCTTTCGAGTTTTTTGCCCGTACCGCCCCAGTTCGCAAAGTCGATCTTCGGCGAACGGCTGCCGGATCCCCGGTTTTTCGAGATGGCGGTACTCTTTGCGAATTCGCCAGCCAACATCGAGGCCCGCCAGATCCCCCGTTGCCAGCGGACCCATGGCACTTCCGAATTCCACGAGCGCTTGATCGACCGCTTCCACATCGGCCCCTTCTTCCACGAGGAGTTGAGCTTCCCGACGATACGGCCCAAACATGCGGTTCCCAACAAAGCCGCGACAATTTCCCACCAGCACGCCAATCTTGCCCAGCTTCTTCGAGAGTTGCATGCAAGTGGCAATCACTTCTTTGCTCGACTCTTTTCCGCGCACAATCTCGAGCAAGCGCATCACATTGGCGGGACTGAAAAAATGCGTTCCGATCACCGCTTCCGGCCGCGACGTGGCCCCGGCAATTTCATCAATATTCAGCGTCGAGGTATTGCTGGCCAGAATCGCTCCCGGCTTGCAGGCGCGATCCAATTCGGCAAACACACTCTTCTTCAAAGCCATACCTTCGAAAACCGCCTCCACCACCATGTCCACATCGGAGAACACATCGTAGTGAAAGACTGGCGTGATCAGCTGCAGACGTTCCTCCACGAACGCCGGTGTAAAGCGTCCGCGCTCGACGGAACCGGCATAGTGTTTCCTGATCTTCTCCATGCCCAGGTCGAGCGCCGCCTTATCCACGTCCTTGAGCAGCACCGGAATGCCGGCGTTGGCGAACACCATCGCGATGCCTCCGCCCATGGTTCCGGAACCGACAACCGCAACCCGGTTTACCGGGATTACAAGAGTTTCCTTGGGAACACCGGGAATCTTCGCCACCTCGCGCTCGCCAAAGAAAATGTGAATGAGGGCTTTCGATTGATCGGAGAAAAGACATTCAGTGAAAAGTTTCTGCTCGGCCTGGCAGCCTTCTTCGAAGGGCATCGTGATCGCCGCTTCCACGGCGTCAATCGCCGCCAGCGAGGCCTTCATTCGTCTTTGTTTTTTGCGAGCGGTATCGCGCGCCGCCGCAAGAATTAGCGCATTCTCCGCAAGAGTTCCCAGTTTCCCCCTGCGTTCTCGCGTTTTGGGTGCGGGCTTGCCAGCGATCTCGCGAGCAAAAGCTAGCGCCCCGGTAAGCAGCTCCCCGTCGATCACGCGATCGATCAGTCCGAGAGCGGCCGCGTCGGGGGCTGAAACCGGCTTGCCCTCGGCGCACATCTCCACTGCTTTGGCAATGCCCACCAGACGCGGTAGACGCTGAGTTCCCGCGGCCCCGGGAATAATTCCCAGCTTCACTTCCGGTTGGCCGACCTGCGCCGTTGGCGATGCCACCCGGTAGTGGCCCGCCATGGCCAGTTCCAGCCCGCCGCCCAACGCCGTGCCGTGAATCGCCATTACGACCGGCTTGCGGCTATCTTCAATGCGGAGAAGAAACGGCAGCAGAGTTCTGCGGGGCGAAGCTCCGGAAGTCATCTTGCCGAATTCCTTGATGTCGGCTCCGGCCACGAAAGTGCGACCTGCTCCGATTACAACCGCAGCTGTGATTGCTGGGTCAGTATTCATTTCATCGAGCGCCGCCCCGATCGCCTCCGGCACGCCCGGACTGAGAGCGTTCACCGGAGGGTTGTCGATCGTGATCACCGCAACATCATCGTGTCGAGTTACTTTCACAAGGTTATTCATAAGCAACCATGGCAAAACTTGTCGAACTCCGAAATCGCAACCCCGTTCGTCAGTGGCGGGTTGTGCAATCGGCACTCTGGTATTTCTTTCGCAGCTCCCTCTTCAGAACCTTCCCCGTCGCCGTCCTGGGCAAGCTTTCGGAAAATTCGATGGAATGCGGACACTTGTAATGGGCCAGACGAGCACGGCAGAACTCGATCAGTTCCGCTTCGCTCAGTTTGCATCCCGGCTTGGCCACCACCACCGCCCTCGGCACCTCACCCCATTTCTGATCGGCCACCGGAATCACGGCAGCTTCGAAAACTCCGGGGTGTGCGGCCAGCACCTTTTCAACGTCGAGCGAAGAAATATTTTCCCCACCGCTCACGATAATGTCCTTCTTCCGGTCGACTATTCGGATGTATCCATTCTCGGCGATCACCGCCATGTCACCCGTGCGCAACCATCCGCCGCGCAAAGCTTCAGCCGTGGCTTCCGGCTGTTGCCAGTAACCCGCCATTACTCCGTCGCTGCGGGCAATGATTTCACCCATCGTCATGCCGTCGTGCGGAACATCGTTGTCTTCGGCGTCGACCACCCGAAGCTCGCACCCAGGGAAAGCCCAGCCGGTCATCGCCTGGATCGAACACCTTTCCTCTGGGCTGCATTGCATATCCGGTTTCAATTCCGCCGTGGAAAGCGAAGGGGCGCACTCCGTCAGTCCGTATCCGGAAAAGCATTTGAATCCGAAAGTCTGCTCCGCATCGCGGATTAAAGTAGGAGACGATGCGGCACCGCCGATCGTGGCCCAATCAACGCTGCTGAGGTCATAGTGGGAGCGTGCCGGTGAATGGATCAGGGCCGCAGCCATAATCGGGACCAGGCTGAGCTGGCGAACTCGTTCCCGCTCCACCAACCGGAACACCTCTTCTGGCACAAAGCGAGGAAGCATGACATGGGTTCCGCCAACCATCGTGACCGTGTGGGCTGCCCCCCAGCCGTTGGCGTGAAACAATGGAATCGTGTGCAGCACCACGTGGTCGTAGGCAATGTGATAGTGCAGGGCGATGTTCATCGCGTAGAGATACACGTTGCGATGCGTGAGCATCACGCCTTTGGGCCTGGCGCTGGTTCCGCTGGTGTAAAACATTTCCGCGACCGAGTTTTCATCAAAGGTCATCAGTTCTTCACGGTAGGGAATCGCCCTAGCCAGCATCTGCTCGTAGTTGTCGTCGCCGACCCACGGCGCTTCCGGCGTTCCACTGAGTGGAATGAACGAGCGCACCGTGCGCAAGTCGCGGCGGAAGGAATCCACCAGAGCGATGAACTCTTCTTCGAGGAATAGCACTTCCGCCCCGGAGTCATTCAGAATGTAGGTGAGCTCTGGCGCTGCCAGGCGAATATTGAGGGGAAGCAAAATGCCCCGCGCTTCGAGAACCCCGAAATAACCTTCCAGCAGGCGATGGCAGTTCAAGCTGAGAAATGCCACGCGATCCCCGGGCCTCACGCCGGCGTTGCGCAACCCTCCCGCCAGACGACCTACGCGATCGCCAAATTCGGCATAGGTAAACCGGTGTTCGCGGCACACTACCGCCGTCTTGCGGGGAAACTGCTGTACCGAGTAACGGAGGAAGCGCAGCGGCGTCAACGGAAGGTTCATAGGAACTGGCCCTCACCAGGCGGACTGGCCTCCATCGACGACCAGCACATGCCCGGTCACGTAGGCCGAAGCGGCCGATGCCAAAAAAACTGCTGCGCCTTTCAGATCGTGATCACCACCAAAGCGGGCCAGAGGGATCTTCGCCAGGAGGGCATCTTTACGATGCTGGATGACCCAGTCCGACATGTGTGTGGGAAACCATCCGGGGGCAATCGCATTTACCTGGATATTGTGCGGTGCCCACTTACATGCCAGATCCTTGGTGAAGGCAATTACCCCGCCTTTGCTCGCGTGGTATCCGATCGCTTGCAGTTCTGCCGATGCTCCGCCCAATCCCGCCACGGAGGCGATATTTACGATTTTGCCGGATCGCTGCGCGACCATGGTCGGACCCGCCGCCTGGCAAAAAAGGAATGTGCCGGTCAAGTTGGTGGAGAGGACTTTGTCCCATTGTTCGAGCGTCATATCTTCTACCGGAGCCGCCCACGAGACTCCGGCGTTGTTCACCAGAATGTCGATGCGGCCGAACTTCGCGAGCGCCGTGTCCACGACTGACTGAATTGCCGCCCGGTCCCTAACATCGCAGCCCAGCCCGAAAGCCTGCACGCCCAGGGCGCGTAATTCTTCTGCCGCTTGCTGACAGCGTTCCGGCTTGCGGGCGCAGAGCACCAGGTTGGCTCCCATTTCCGCCAGAGCCTCGGCCATCTGCCGTCCCAGCCCGGTCGAGCCGCCCGAAACAATGGCCACGTGTCCGGTCAGATCGAAGAGCTGTTTGACATTCACCGAGATGACCTTTCCGCGGGCGGCTACTCTGCAAAAGTGATAGTTAATAACATATTATAGTTACCAACATCAACAAGCATTTTTGTTGGCCTCGATGCGCGCCGGCAAAAGAAGGAGAACTAGTTCCGTAACCGGAGTACCACCCGCCCCGAGATCTCGCCGCGGCTTAGTTGCCCCAGAACTTCATTGGCATCCGCGAGGGGGCGTGGGGATACCTGGCAATGAACCGCCCCGGCTGCTGCCATCGCCAGGATCTCGCGCAGATCCTCCCGGGTCCCGACCGCAGATGCCTTGATCTGAATCTCACCGGCCGCCATCAGAATCGCTGGAAACGAGATTTCACGCGCGGGCAGCCCCACCGCCAGTAGCGTCCCGGTTGGTCGCACGCAATAGAATGCCGTGTCGTATGCGGATTTGGCGGCCGAGGTGACCAGGGCAACGTGCACACCGCCGGAGCCGCGCAGCTCCTTCACTACGTCGCGGTTCGATGCGTTCAAAGTACGGGTGGCGCCGAGCGACTTGGCCAGCCAGAGTTTTTCTTCGGCAATGTCGATTGCGGTCACCTCCGCGCCCGCTGCCCGTCCAATTTGCACGGCAAGGTGGCCGAGTCCGCCCACGCCGAAGACCGCCAATCGCTGTCCGGCTCGAATCCTAGTTTGTTTGAGAGCGCGATGCACGGTAACTCCCGCACAAAGCAGCGGCGCCGCCTGCTCGGAGGGAAGCGCGTCAGGAATCTTGACTATGTGGCTGGCTGGGGCCTTGGCAAATTCTGCGTATCCGCCATCTGTTGTTACGCCGGTGATGCGCTGCCGCGCACACAAATTCTCGTTACCTTCCCGGCAAAACTCACATCGCCCGCATGTCCACTGGACCCAAGGCACTCCCACACGGTCGCCTACTTCCACACTCTGGACCGCGGAACCTCGCTCCACCACCCGGCCTACGATCTCATGGCCCAGAATCAGCGGTTTCTTTACAACGCTGGCCAGTTGCGGCCAGTCTCCGTCAGCCAGGTGCAGATCAGAATGGCAGACGCCGCAGACCTCCACTTCGATCAGGACCTCGTCCAGGGTGGGTTCCGGCCGTGGCACTTCCTCCAAGGCTAACGGCGTCTTGAATACGTGCAAAACAGCGGCCTTCATCGCGCTTTCCTTTCGAGAAATGGGGGTAATCGAAGAAGGACGCTTACGACCGGATGCCCCGCAAAAAAAACTCCACGGCGCTTCGTACGCGTTCCGTGAGCTTGTGCGGCCCGGTTAGATCCACCGCCCACTGTCGCACGACGGTGTTGTAAAGCCCTTCCATGAACTCAGCGAGGTGTACGACCGGAAATGCACGCGTCACCTCGCCGCATTTCTGCCCTTGCGTTAGAATTTCTCGCAACAAGCTGGCCGCCGCCTCCTCATGATCCCTTAATTCCGCGGATCGCACCGGATCCATAGCGCCCGACAGCACCACGGCTTGCCAAAGTTTTCGGTCGGCTTCCACCTCTCTCGCCATGCTCACGTAGAGCCGCCGTAGGCGCTCGGCGGTGCCGGCTTGGCTCGAGAGCTCCGAGCGCAATCGCTCGCAGATACAGGCGTAGCCACGCTCTCCCACCTCTCGCAGAACTGCGTCCTTGGTCGGGAAATATCGGAAGAAGGTGGGCTGGCTGATTTCGAGGGCTTGCACAATGTCGTCGATCCGGGTTTCCTCGTATCCGTGCTTGCGAAATAGCTTGATTGAGGTTTCGATAATCTGATGCCGCAAGCGCGCCTTCTTCCGCTGCCGCAGCCCGACCTCCGACCTCGCTCCGACCCTTTCCACTGACGGCTTCCGTACCATGACCGTACCAGCCATTTGTTCCTTCCTCAGGCAACCCTTGCTGCAGGTGCTTGCAGTAAGTCACTCCAAGCTCTCGCAAAATGTGATAGCAACTATAACAAAATAGTTACTAACGTCAATGTGTCCCGGGGGATCCCGAGTTTTCCGGTCGCCCGGCGCCTACGGTCGAAACTCAATGTGTTTCCGCGCGTCCAACGTGACAGGAACGTGTTCTCGGGAACGTTTTCGCATTCTGGCTGCAAGGGCTGGATTTTGGGATGTATGCAAACGATGACCACGACGCCGGAGACGCAGTCCTATTTCAAGAAAACTGGCTTTCGACGGGAAGACGGTCGACTGGGGCGGTCCTATTTCCTCTAGCGCAGTGCGCGGTCGGTCGTCGGCGCTGGGTGGCCCTTACTGCGAGTCGCGGATCACAATGTTGATGACTCTTTCCAAATGTCAATGCCGCCTTCGGTGGCGTACCGGTCGATCTCGCTGAGCTCGTCGATGCTGAATGCGAGGTTCTCGAGACTCTTGAGGGAATCCGCCAATTGCTCAGCAGTACGTGCTCCGACCAGTGCAGAAGTCACGCGCGGGTCGCGCAACACCCAGGCAATTGCCATCTGCGCCAAGGTCTGCCCACGCCTTTCGGCTATGGCATTGAGTTCCCGGATGCGGCGGAGATTCTCCTGGGTAATCATCTCCGGGGAAAGGGAATCCCCCTTCGCAGCACGGGCGTCAGCGGGAACACCGCCCAGGTACTTCATGCTCAGCATACCTTGCGCCAGCGGCGAAAAGGCGATGCAGCCAATACCCAGATCTGCCAGGGTTCGAAGAAGGCTCTCCTCGATCCAGCGGTTGAGCATGGAATAGGAGGGCTGGTGGATCAACAGCGGCACCTGGTGCGACTTGAGTATCTCGGCCGCCTGCGCCGTGAGGTGGGCAGAATAGGAGGAAATACCGACGTAGAGCGCCTTGCCTTGCCGATGCAAAGTCGCGAGCGCACCCATGGTCTCTTCGAGCGGCGTCTCGGGATCGACGCGGTGCGAATAGAAGATATCGACGTATTCGAGTCCCATGCGCCTCAAACTCTGCTCGCACGACGCGATGAGGTATTTGCGCGAGCCGCCGACATCGCCATAGGGCCCGGGCCACATATCCCAACCCGCCTTGGTCGAGATAATCAGTTCGTCTCGATGGGCCTTGAAATCGGTCGCCATGACCCGCCCAAAGTTCTCTTCCGCCGAGCCGTAGGGAGGCCCGTAATTGTTGGCGAGATCGAAATGAGTGATGCCGTGATCGAAGGCGTAATGCAGGATGGAACGCCCGGTTTCAAAGACATCGGCGCCGCCGAAATTCTGCCAAAGGCCGAGCGATATCGCTGGCAGTTTCAGCCCGGAACGGCCGCAGCGGCGATAAGGCATAGAGTCGTAGCGCGAAGGCGCCGCAGCATAGGGAACGGAAAAGCTCATGGCTTACTCCAATCGTGCGAGAATAGTGTTGACCCCTCGAAATAGCTCTACGAGTGCGCAGAATCGTTTCGTTGCGCTGGTGTTGGTGCGAAAATTAAGCAAAACCTCCCGCGCCTCCTGTGGAAGACGCTGGTCTCCATTCGCATCCCGATTCGATGGACTTTCCGTCGACGGTCAGGGTTGCCTTTCGGCCCTTGGGCCAGCGCGGGATGAATCCCTGCGGCGGAGGTGCGCTTCCCCTAGAGCGTAGTGCGCCACCGTGCGGGCTGCCATAGTAAGTTAACGAAGAAACCCCAAATAGGTTTGCCAGCCGGTTATGATAATTTCTTCCGGCGGTTCAAGCCAGCGATCCGGCAGACCCGCGAACAAAACCAGCCGGCACCCGCTTCGAAGACCAAACAATCTCGGATAAGATGCCAGAAATCGGCGAGGGCCCAACCGTGCGGCATCGCCACGCTCAAATTGCCATGCGGCTCGGACCCGCTGCCAGCCTGCGGTAGCGTTCACACCGCCTTCGTCAAACCCATACCAAGCTCGCATCTGAGGATGGTGCAGATGCCGTTCCAAAGTCTTATCCACTTTCACCTAGCTTCACTTTGAGTCTGCGCTGGTGTTAATCTTCTTGCGCCCATGAAAAATGTCACGCGTCGCCGATTTGGCAAGACATTGGCTGGCACCGCCGCCGCTGCCTTGGCAAGTTCCTCTCTGTCCCGGGTCGCACTCGCAGAAATGGCCAAGGCGGGTCTGCTGCAGTTCCCGCCCAATTTTGTGTGGGGCTGTTCGACCGCAGCCTATCAGATTGAAGGCGCGGTCCATGAAGACGGACGAAAGCCATCGGTCTGGGATACTTTCTCGCATATGCCGGGCAAGACGTTTCAAGGAGAAACTGGCGACGTCGCCGATGATTCCTACCATCGATACAAAGAGGATGTGAAGCTGCTTAAGAACCTGGGGGTGGGCGGCTACCGCTTCTCCATTGCGTGGTCGCGTATCTTCCCCGACGGAACCGGCCAGCCGAACGAGAAAGGTCTCGCGTATTATCAGCGCGTGGTCGACGAGCTTCTAAACTACGATATCGCCCCTTACATCACCCTTTTTCATTGGGACCTGCCGCAGGCTTTGCCCGGTGGTTGGGCGTCTCGCGATACTTCCCATGCATTCGCTGATTACGCCGCTTATATTTCCAAGCACCTTTCGGATCGCGTCGGGCACTTTTTCACCACCAACGAGTTCGTCTGCTTCACTGACCTGAGCTATAAAACCGGAAAATTCGCGCCCGGCCTGCAGCTGCCGGATGCGCAGGTAAATCAGATTCGACACCATGCCGTGCTTGCGCACGGAATGGCCGTGCAGGCCATTCGAGCCAATGCCAGAGCCGAAACCCAGATCGGTCTCGCGGAAAATGCCACGGTCTATGTGCCGGTGATCGAGGATCGTGAGCAGATCGAGGCCGCGCGCCGCGCCACGCGCGAGGAAAATGCTCCGTTCCTCACGGCGATCATGGAAGGGAAGTACACCGACGGTTATCTCCAGCGCGAGGGTGCGAACGCTCCCAAGGTGGAAGCCGGCGATATGAAAATCATCGGCAGTCCACTCGATTTCGTCGGCCTCAACGCCTACACCCCGGAGTATGTACGCGCCGACTCATCGCCCCCTGGCTACATTGTCGAGAAGCGCCAGTCCTCCTACCCGCGCATGGCTTCGGACTGGCTGTACATTGGGCCGGAGGTAATGTATTGGGCAGTGCGCAACGTCAGCGATATTTGGAAGCCAAAGGCTCTTTACATTACCGAGAATGGATGCTCCGCGGACGATGTGGTTACGATTGACGGACGTGTCGAGGATACGGATCGGGTCATGTACCTGCGCAATCACCTTACCCACTTGTATCGCGCAGCTTCAGAGGGCTATCCGATCAAGGGGTATTTCCTCTGGAGTCTGATGGACAACTACGAGTGGGCAGACGGTTACAGCAAGCGATTCGGTTTGCACTACGTGGACTTCAAGACTCAAACCCGCACGCCGAAGCTGAGTGCGGAATGGTACCGGGAAGTGATTTCGCGGAACGCGGTCGAGTGAAGTGGCGGAATCGGCATGCAGGGCCGTCTATGATGAGTCGGCCTCGGAATAGAGTGCCCAAGCGCTCGCCAAATCCTGGACAACATGGCCGAGTGATTTGTAAACGGTGATCTCATCCGCGGAGCGGCGGCCTTTGACTTCTCCGGCCAAGACCTGGCCAATCTCAGCCACGATGTGTTCGTCCCCGATTAACCCAGCCTCTTTGGCGCGGAGGAATTCTGCGCCTTGCTTTAGAACGCCCTCGCGACTATCCGCGATAAAACGGGAGCTTACGACCAAGTTGTTGTCCACCTCAGCCGGTCCGGCATGGCTTGAGCCCACAAGATTCAGGTGCGTACCCGGGCGCACCCATTCCCCCTTTAGAATGGGCTCGGCCGACGAAGTGACGGTACAGACGATGTCAGCCTCGGCGACTGCCTCTTCCACTGTCCGTGCGGCGGCAACCGGTCGAGCGAGTTCCGCTTGCATCCGCTCCGCCCAGGCGCGGGCACGTTCTTGCGAACGTCCCCACACCACGATCACTTCAAGACGGCGCATCTGGCTGATCGCCCGTGCGTGAGTGGCGGCCTGTTCTCCATAACCCAGGATGGCCAGGCGGCGGGCGTTTTTGCGTGCCAATGCCTCGGTGGCAACGGCACTCGCGGCTGCGGTGCGGACCGCGGTGATCGCGCCCGCATCGACAGCGCAAACGGGCGCGCCGCTTCCCGGATCGAAGAGAATAACGAGGCCCTGATGCGAAGGTTTTCCCAAAGCGAAGTTCTCCGCAAAGACGCTGATCAACTTCGCGCCGAATGGAGCATTCGCGCCCAGTGCGCCGGGCATGACGCCGAATAGCCGGCCCTCGGTGAGGAAAATCATGGAGCGCAAGAGCTGTTTGGTCTCGCCCCGTGAGAACGCAATCATCGCCTTGCGCACGATCGGAATACACATCTCGTAGGTGAGCCGTTTCGCGACTTCTTCGCGATCGATGAATCGCATCCGACGTTTTCCTTTTTGTCAGCCGCTATCGATTGCCCCGCTATTTCACGAAGAGTAGCCCGTGCGGCACGGCTGACTTGAAAACATAGGCGTAGAGCAGCACGATGATTCCGACGATGGAGCAGAGAGCCACGGAATGCCACGCCACAAAACGGAAAATGATTCCCTCGTTACCGACCTGCTCGGTGGCAGCGGTGGCAATCGTGATGGATTGAGCGTCCACCATTTTTCCCATGACTCCTCCGCAGCTGTTGGCCGCGCACATAAGGATCGGGTCAATGCCAAGTTGTTGAGAAGTGATTCTCTGCAGGCTGCCGAAGAGGGCATTCGAGGAGGTATCGCTGCCGGTAAGCGCAACTCCAAGCCACCCGAGGAACGTGCCGAAGAATGGGTACATCCATCCGGTGCGTGTGAAGGCGAGGCCCAGCACGGCGTCGAGACCTGAATAGCGCGTCACGTAGCCAAGACCCAACATAAAGGAAATCGCAACCATGGCGAGCCTCATCCGCACCAGCGTTCGCCAAAAGATTTTCAGCAACTGCAGGGGACCCTGGCTGAGCAGGAGTCCAGAGACAATCGCGGCGAAGAAACAGCCAGTCCCGGTGGCGGAGAGCCAGTTGAAGTCATAGCGAGCCGCCTCTGGCGTCGGTTTTGTAACCACCGGAGCGGCACGAAAGACGGAGTTGTGAAGGTAAGGCACATCCCATCCCGGCGGACCAGGGCGAAGCTTGCCATTCGGAAGGATTACGCGAAAGGCGGGGGTAGTGGCTTGGTTCATGGCCAGTTTGATCGAGGGCAGTCCCCAGAGGAACACGAACAATGACAGGATCGCGAAGGGCATCCAGGCCTTTAGAACTTGTCCGGCAGTATAGCTGTGCACCTGGACGAGTCCATCGAACTTCTCGGCTGCCCAATCTCCGCCCACGTCATCTGTGATCGCGGCGGTTGTTTTATGAGGAACGGGCGCCCGGTCGTCATAGTCGAATCGCCAGATCTTTCTTGGCTTCCAGAACCGGAGGAAAATAAGGGCCGCAATAATCGAAACCACGCCTCCCATAATGTCCACGAGATTGCCGTCCACATAATTCGACCAGAAGAACTGGGTCAGGGCGAACGAAATGCCGACCACCAGAATGGCGGGAAGCACTTCGAACGTCTCCCTCCAACTCACCATGGTTCTTACCAGCCAGAAAGGAACGATAACGGCAGTGAAGGGAAGAATACGGCCGATCATCGCATTTAGATCGGATTCCGGCAAAGCGGTCACCGCGGCGAGGGTATGAACCGGTGTGCCGATGGCTCCCCATGCTACGGGTGCCGTATTGGCAATCAGATTCAATGCGGCAGCATGGAAGGGCTTGAAACCCAGTCCGATCATGAATGCGCCAGCAATCGCTACCGGCGCACCGAATCCCGCCGCTCCCTCGATGAAGGCGCCGAAACAAAACGCCACGAGCAGCACTTGCAGACGCCGGTCGGTGGTGATTCCGGCGACCGACTCTTTCATGATTTCGAATTGACCGGTCTCCACAGAAATGTCATACAGGTAAACCGCTGCCAAAACGATCCAGGCGATTTTTAGTACTCCGAAAGCAACCCCGTATCCAAAGCTGACGGCAGCCAGCGTGGGCGGCATCCTAAAGAAGATCATTGCAACCGCCACGGCGGTTGACGCGCCCGCAATGGCGCACCAGTGAGGCTTCACCTTCAGACCGGCTAGCAGCCCGAAAAGAACGATGATGGGCAGGGCCGCAACCAGGGTGGAGAGCCACCAATGGCCGAACGGATCGTAGATCTGGGTCCATTGCATAATCATCCTCTGGCGAAGGGAGTCTGCTGCCCAACAAAGAGCGGCTGTCGAATCTAGGTCAGAGATGCAACCTCCTTAATCGCAACTCAGTTTGATTCCCAGCTTTGTGGCACGTTCACATAGGAGTGATCCAACTCCGCGATTGACCGGCAGCCGAGCAAGCGAAGGGTGCGGTCTAGATCCGCCCGCAGAATTTCGATCGCGCGGTCGACTCCGGCTTCGCCTGCGGCGGCCAAACCGTAAGCGTAAGCGCGGCCGCACAGCACGGCCCGCGCTCCCATGGAGATGGCCTTGGCGATATCGGTGCCGCGGCGAATGCCTCCATCCATCAGCACTTCGATGCGGCCGTTCACCGCTTTTACCACCTCAGGCAATGCCCGCAAGGAAGGCGGAACTCCATCTAGTTGCCGGCCACCGTGGTTTGAAACCGAAATCGCCGCAGCTCCCTCATCGATCGATCGCCGCGCGTCATCCCCGGTCAGCACACCCTTGACGACTATCGGTCCCTTCCACAGTTCTCTGATCCATTTCAGATCGGCCCAGGTGACGGCGGACTCCGCCAGCGCCGCGGCGACATCGATCAGCGGCATTGGACCCTTGCCCGGCACCACGACATTCGGAAGCGGAGGCACGCCACCGTCCAGCAGGAAGCTGACGAGCCATCCTGGACGCGAGAGTATTTGCGGAAGATAGGGAAGTTTCTCGAGCGGTCCACCGCTAATGAGCTCCTTCATGCCATTGCGATAGTCGCGCTCGCGGATTCCAGAGACTGGAGTATCAATGGTGACGACCAGGCCAGAAAAACCAGCTACGCGCGCTCTCTCAATAACAGCCTCAGCAGCGCCGCGGCCACCCATGAGGTAGAGCTGATAAAAAACGGGCCCCGTGGAACCAGCCTTTACGTCCTCCAGCTTATGCCCCGAAATTGTGGACAGAATATAAGCAGTACCCGCCCTGCCCGCGGCTCGCGCGGCCACCACCTCGCCCCCGGGATGCATCAGGCGGCTGTATCCGACTGGCGCCAGCAAGAATGGAAGAGAAAGATCGAAGCCCAACACACGCGTACACAGGTTGCACTGCTCGATCGCGACCGCATGGCGCGGCCGGAACGTGACGTCGTTGAAGACTCGGCAATTTTCCCTGAGGGTAACCTCGCCTTCGGCACCGCCGTCGAGGTAATCAAATACCGGTTTCGGAACTCTTTGCCGGGCGATCGGGCGGAAGTCCTCGATCGAAACCACGCGAGGAGACGCGACCGAACGAGAGGAGATCGTCATTTTGCGGTCTCAGGACTAATAAACTCGGAAACAGTCGGATATGGTATCACCCAGCGAAACGATTGAGGAATGGAAAGATGAAGTGCCAATCGTGCTTTAGATGGTTGATTGGGCCGCGGCCCGAACCTGTCGTTGCAGCCGGCGGCGGCGATTGATCAGCGGCAAAGCCGGAGGGTTTCAGGAAATACGATCGCACCCTAGGCTCCGTCTGGACCACCTCCCCGCAAGCGCGATCGCTTTCTTATGAATTAGCTGGCTCTGGGCAACGGCTTATCGCTTTTCTGCCAATCTGCTGAAGATTCGCCGGTCGAGGAGACGTCCTGTGCCCCAGTGCGTTCTAGGATCTGCTTCGCTTTGGCGGTCCAATTTCGATCATCGCAGTGAACCGATAGCAGGATCCCACCATCTTTCACTCGGCCTTCGTAGCGTTTCGCTTCGTACTCTGGAATGCCCATTCCAATCAGGGCCCCAGCGATGCCCCCAACGGCGCCGCCCACACCTACGCCCGCTAACGCGGCTACAATGGGACCCGCTGCAATGAGTGGTCCAACGCCGGGAATGGCGAGGGCACCAATCCCCGCTAGCCATCCCAGAACTCCACCGATTACCACGCCCGTGGTGGCGCCTGCGGCAGTTCCTTCGGGGGCTTTTGTATTCTTTTCGACAGCAAAATCCTTTGTGCCCCGGTTATCCGAAAACAAGACGGACACGTCCGTATTGCGAAAGCCTTCCGCACGGAGGGCATCGACAGCATATTCCACATCCGCTTGCGTCTGAAAGATCCCAAATGCTGCTGTATTTTTTCCCGACATGAACCACTCCTTAGGAATTCAAAGTTGCTGTTCGATGGTATTCGCTCGACCTCGGGTTGCCTGCAGGATTGGTGGCGACTACGTAGTCCGTTTTCGGCGTGAGTGCACCCAGTGCTCCAGATGCAAATGGGCCACGGCCTCTCGTAAGGTGAGCACCGGGCGGAAACGCTGGAATTTAGCTCGCAAGGCTCATGTTTGATTCTCCTGCAGCCGAGGTGGCCATGGAATGGCAGGACCTAATTTGCGTTGCGCGCCAGATCAAGCGAATTCTGAGGAGCATCTCAATGTCCACCTCAGCCGTTTCCAGCAATTCGTTGAGCCAACCATGGCAGTCGTATTTCCAAACCAGGAAAAGCGATATGCCGCAGCTAGGAGAGGCGCTCAGTTTGGGCAACTTTAGCGAACGCTCAAACTGCCTACGAGCAGGATTTCAATGCCTTGGGAAAGGTTCTGCAATCGGAAGATCTGGCGGGCGCGCAACAAGGGTTCGCCACGCTGGAAAGCAGTTTTCACCACAGTGGACGGCTGGGCCCGGCATCCCTCCCGGTGGTCTCAGGTTGAGCACAATCTCGGGATCGCTGCTGAGCAATGGCGGCAACAGTAGGACTCCAGAGCGGATTACGATCAACATTAATAATCCAGGCAACGGCTCACCGGAACCAGCTTCTCTCAGCGGGGGGGCAATCAACAAGGATCCTCCTGAGCTCACCTTCAATTTGAATCCGAACAACAACGAATAAATTGTGTTGAACCTGGTCGATTCCTCCAGTTCTGGCTCCTCGAGCGGCATATCGTCGACGAGCGCGGCCGCAGGTAGAGGCCTTAGTGTTCCGCCTTGAAAAACGGCAAGCGGATGGGTGCCGTCAGAACAAGGCCCTTCCCTTGGCTTCCCATCTCTGGGGGGCTCCGGATTGCGACGGAGAATGCGATTGACCCCCCTTGCTGATTCCGTAGTGCGGACGTCCTTTCATCTTCCTACACCCGCCCTACGTGCTCTGCGGCCTCCGCAGCAGCGCGCATTTCTGGCACCAAGAAAAATAAGGCCACCGTCTTTCAGGATGCCGACGCGGCCCCCCCAACCCTTTTGGTGTATTCTGAGCAAGGAACGTTGCGCCAGTGGCTCGACCTTCGTCCCGACCGAACCATCAATCGATTCTTAACCTGTCACTGAGGCCATGCCGCACCCGAGAATCGCCATTCTGATCCCCTGCTACAACGAAGAACCGACGATTGGGCAGGTCGTGCGCGAATTCCGAGCCGAGATCCCCGGAGCCGATATCTATGTCTTCGATAACAATTCCACAGATCGAACCGTGGAGCAGGCACGCGAGGCGGGGGCGCGCGTTGCCTATGAACGACGCCAGGGTAAGGGATTCGTAGTGCAATCGATGTTTTGCCAGGTGGAAGCCGATGTCTACATTATGGTGGACGGCGACGGGACCTATCCCGCGGGCGAAGTCCATAAGCTGATTCAGCCGATCCTTCTCGGCGAAGCTGAGATGGTGGTGGGCTCGCGTTTGCTGCAGACTTCGGAGAGCGAATTCCGGCTTCTTAACAGATTAGGGAACGGGTTTTTTCTTGAAGTTATCAATTTTATTTTCAAGGTGAAGCTTTCCGATGTCCTTTCCGGCTATCGGGCGTTCAATCGGGAGTTTGTGAAAAGCATCCCGGTTTTCGGGGGCGGCTTTGAGACGGAGGTTGAATTAACCATCAAGGCACTTGCCCGCGGTTACCGTATCACCGAATTGCCGGTGCGGTTGACATCGCGTCCGGAGGGCAGCTTTTCAAAAATCCGCGTTGTTCAAGACGGGTTGGTGATCCTGAACACGATTCTCACGCTGTTCCGCGACTATAAGCCCCTTACCTTTTTTGGGGGGATGGGCCTGTTCCTCACCGTCCTTGGTTTCGTTCCCGGAGTTGTTGTCATCCTGGAATTTATTAGGACCGGGCTGGTGCCCAGGCTGCCTGCAGCGATTCTGGCAGTTGGGTTGGTGCTTTCCGGCATGTTGCTGGTGGTTGTCGGGTTGGTGATGCATACCATCACTCGCCGGTTCCAGGAGTTGGAGCACCAACTGAAGATGAAAGACAAAGAGGCCGATTTCGAGCACGTGTTGGGAACCAGATGAGGCGGTGTTATCCTCCACACCAAATGTTGGCCGGCGCTGATTCTGACGCGCTGATCCACTTCGATTCCGTAGTAATTGCAAGCAAACCCGCGCCGCAGCGACCCTACGCCTCCAGAGCCGATACCGATCAACCTCAGCAATCCGGGCCAGGGCTCACCCGAACAGGTTTCTCAGCCTGGGCAATCAGCACGGATCATTTCAGCCTGAGCAGTTCCCCTGCAATTTGAATCCCAACAGCAACGAACAGATTGTCGTGGCCTGTTGAATGGTCCTCCACTACCGGCGGGCTTTTCGTGCGGTGCAGCTCCGGCGGGCGCGGCCACCGGTGGCGGCCTTAGTTAGCGTTTCGGCTGGAAACCGGCAATCCGACCGGCGTCGTGAGGAGAAAGCCCTGCCCATTTGCGGGCCATCTACACGGGGCCAGTTGGATTGCTGCCGAGAATCCGTTGCGTAACTACCTTGCTGACTACGTAGTGCGGGCGTCGTTTCGCTTCTTCGTACACCCGCCCTACATACTCTCCAATAATTCCGAGGAAAAAAAGATTTACACCAGAGAGGAATGTAATGACCAAAATCAACGCCGTGAAACCCTGCGGCGAGTGTAACCAAAGCTTCGCATACAATGAATAAAGAGAAAATAGCGCTGACAAACCGGTAGCCATCGCTCCAAATATTGCCGCCGCGCGAAGGGGAACGATCGAGAAAGCAAAAATTCCATCTGCCGCCAACGTGAGCAACCTCACCGGGCTATATTTCGAATGGCCTTCGCGCCGGGCTGCCCGTTCAATGGGAATACCAATCTGGCGAAATCCGACCCAGGTCCTCATTCCGCGGAGGTAGCGATGGTGTTCCGGCATCCCCTTGATCTGTGCGACCACGCGGCGCGACATCAGCCCAAAATCACCAGCATCCAGTGGCAACTGAATCGAAGAGAGAACAGCCAGCAGCCGGTAGAAAAGGTGGTAGCAGATGCGCAGCCACCAGGACTCCTTGCGGTTCACCCGCAGCACATACACCACGTCATAGCCCTGCTTGTAGGCGTCGACCAAAACGGGGATGGCTTCGGGTGGGTCCTGCAAATCCCCGTCCATGAGTATCGTTACGTCGCCCGAAACATAATCTAAGGCCGCCCCAAGCGCAGTCTGATGACCGAAATTGCGGGAAAGCGCAACCGCGGTCAGTCGAGAGTCCTTTTCGGTCGCCGCTTGCAGCAGTTCCCAAGTGTGGTCGGAACTTCCGTCATCCACCAACACCAACTGATGCGGGCCGCCCGGAAGTTCATCGAGGACGCCGCGGGTGCGACGAAGCAATTCGGGTAGGACTGCTTCTTCGTTGTAAACCGGGATGGCGACGGAGACGCTCGGTGCCTCAGCCATTTCGTTCTAGGCCTGATTTTCCAAAACGGCCATAACCGACGTACCCAGGAAACTCTGCGGAAGGGGCTCACATCTCGCCAGCAGCGAGAGGAGAGCGTTCACGCTACGTCCCCGAGAATCGAAGCCGGCTTTGCCATTGCTGCGCTGCAGCTTTATCGCTTTGCGCAGTACGAGGAGAGGAACCATGGGCAGGCCCCAATAGGTGGAAGCCCTCACCCTAAAACCGTTCACTTCGCAGACCCCCATCAACCTAGCGATCGAGTAACGTCGAAAATGCCCCTGAGCCAGGTCATAATCGGAATGAAGAAACTGATGTGCAGGAACATTGATCAGAAGAGTGCCAGACTCTGCCAAATGAAACTTAACGGATTCGAGAAACGTGGCTTCATCCTCAATATGCTCTAGAACATCAAACAACAACAGGAGATCGAAATGACGGCGGAATTCAGGGTTGCGCTGATGGATGTTGTAATAGTAGAGGGGGCTCCGGCGGCTCACGTTCTTCTGTAAGGCGACCTGGTTGAGTTCGAATCCCGCGACCGATATCCCGTAGCCATCCTCGAGGTCCCTTTGCAGCAAGCCATTCCCGCAGCCAATTTCGGCGACGCGCCGAGCATTCCGAATCAACGAATCCGCAAGCCGCCTCATCACGTCGAACCGCCGCCGAATCCAGAAATGATCGCTGGTGGCTATATCGAACCACCAATCGCCCATATTTACCGGCGTCGAGGGAGACAAATACGTTATCCGAGCCTCCGCCGTAAGCGCAGTGGTTTCCCGCCGGATCGAGCCCGTTCGATCTTCGGATTCGAATAAATGACTGCCATCGGGTTCGGCGCGGTTTACTCGGTCAGTCACGTCCGGGGTTTTCCTTTGAAATACACCATATTCCACAGAGTCGTCCCCATCATGGTCACGGGATAGAATTCAAACAGCACTGGTTCAAAATGCTGGCTGAATATTGTGCGCCACTCCTCAGGCGGACGGGCGAAATGGCCGCGATCCCATCGCGCCAGCCGACGTGCGATCGATCGATCCTCCGGCATCACCAACTCCAGGGCGTGCACATGGCCGTCGCCGGTTAAGAGAGATCGCAAGTGGGAGAGGATTCCCAGCATATCCTCCGTGTTCAGGTGGTGGAGGAAACTATTCGCCAATATGAAATCGAATCCGACGCCTGGAGCGGGACGATAATAGCGAACATCCGCGACCAAGAAATCTCTTTTGTGCCTTCGACGCGCACTTTCGATATAGCGTTTGTTGAAATCGATACCGAGATAATCAGCCTCACCGAAGTGTCGAGCGTTTGTGCCTGGACCGCATCCCACGTCAAGCACCCGACGCACTCGGCGCAGATCATTGTAGGCGCGAACCGGGGCGAACTTCTGTTCCGCAAACGGCGCTTGCCACAGCCGATACACAGAGCTGCGCTCGAGTACACCCTCGAGTAAAGTCATGCCACCCTCGCAAATGGCCGGATGCCTGCTGAACTGAAATCGTAAGGATGCAAATCGGAGTCCTCGCAGACACTATAAAGAAAAACGTGGTTAGTTTGCAGCGAAATCCGGGAACCCCACAGCATGAAAGTCTTTCAGCCTCTGGAATGTATATGGAAACATGCGAAAATCTTGCGCGGAGTGGCGGCACAACGCACAAGAATCATCGCGGAATGTAAGCGTCGAGCAAGGGAAACACCTTGGAAGTAAATGGAACCAGCCTCTGTTCCTCGACATCTGGCGTCTCATCCGGCAACATGTCCGCCATGATGCGAACCAGCGCGCCGTCGCTGCGGTTCAGACGGATCGAGTCTTTTACCAGGTAAAATTTGGCCCAATATTCGCTGGCGACTCCCCGGCCGTGGGCCCAGTACCAATACAACACCAGTTTGCGCCTGCCAGCGCGGGAGATGACATAGCGGTTCGCCGGGAAAGGAGCGTGCCCGGGCAGAGAGAGTGTGACCACGTCATTTCGCTCGGGGTACCATCCGGCGCCGGGCAGACAGTTTTTCGGGGAATGGATGGTGTCGCCTGTGCTTTGGCTGGGAAAGTAGGCCACGAACAGATCCACGTCGGGCAGATCGCCGGGCGGGTCGACGTAGCTTCGCACCAGGAAATCGCCCGGCCCCAAAACCTCGCGAGTTTCTTTGTCGAGGGGAACGTCTGTACCCGTCCAAGTGCCCAGCTGTAGAGGAAAAGAAGAGAGTGGCAGGTGGGAGGGAACGGTCTCAACGCTACCGCGCGCCTGCAGCAGAATCCCCGTCAGCCCAATGAAACTGGCGGCTAAAACAAATCTTAACCCGAGAAATGGCTTCATAACCGGTTCCCTTTACCCGGCCAGATCAGGCACACAACTCGGTGAAGAAGGTAAAGCATGATCAGGGAAGCCACAAACAAGAGCCAGCCCTGGAATTCGTGGAAAAACCCCTTTGCTTTGTCGGGGTCCCAATATTGGACGAGCAATCCCGTGACCACGATGCGCAGGCTGTTTGCGGCGACGGCGATGGGGAGTGAGGCCAGAGTCAAAAGAAGGCGGACCGAAGCTCTGGAATCCGCAACATAACCGTAAATCACGGCGAGCGTCGCGAGTGTCATCAGCGAGCGAATGCCGCTGCAGGCGTCGGCTACCTCCAAAGGCATGGCCGAAAGATTAATTATGTTGCCCTCTCGAAAAACGGGTACGCCCAACCAGGGCAGGGTCGTGCTGGCCATCCTCGACGCCAGCAGTTGTAGAGGAAGTGTAACTTGATTGAATACGATGGTGGGAATGGGGATCATCAGCAGCAGGAAAGCCCACGGAAAGAGAACGGCGCGGAAAAAACTCCAGCCGAGGAACAGGATGGTCAGGCCTGCCAGCACGATGAGCAGCGAGAAACGCGAAAGGAAAATCTCGGCCCCCATCTGACCTAGCACGAGCACGCAAAGTCCAAATCCCAGAATGAGAAGGCCCGACCAGGAAGGATGCCGCTTGACTCTGGCCAGTCGGGACCGCCCCTGCCAGATCACGTAGCCGGAAAAAAGAGGAACAAAGAAACCGTGGGAAAAGTTCGGGTCATGCCACCACTGGGCAAAGAGGTGCTTCAGCGTCGGTTCGTACAGCCACAACACCAGGCCACCGAGTACGACGGCTTGCCAAACCGGTTCGGGCCCCGAGGCGTCCGGGGGTGTCGGGGGCGCGGCTGGTTGCTCGGCTTCCAATACTGGGCTCAATGTAGCGGCTTCGATAACTTCTTTACCTTTGGGGAGACGGCTCCAGCATATGCGAAGCGGTCGGCATCCGCAATTCAAAACCCTCGAAACGGGTAAACCACATTGGTCCGGAAC
>JBAUXO010000033.1:0-15400 GCA_049584315.1 Candidatus Sulfotelmatobacter sp.
TGCAATTGGACTCCCGATACCGACATTTTGCGATTTTTTCGCTCGACCAACCCCAACTACCGGGATTCGTACGCGCCTTGCACCACTGCCTGTCGTGCGTGATCACTTCGCGAATAATGTGGGCTAGGGGCAAGATCGTCTTACAGGTCGCCTAGCTCTTTAGAAAAGGTGCTAGTCATAACACGGGCAGACTGGGGGTTGAGCAGTCCCCAGTTCTGCCTGCTCAGTATGTCAACCATACGCCAGATTGCAGAATTCGATGCGGTGCTCGCCTGCGGAGTTGTTCGCGGGAGCCGCCGCATCGCGGCGGGGGAGCTAGGACAGGCCATATTGTGGCCTGTTCAATATCTTAAAACGGGTCCAGGAGGAGGCCAGGCCCGCGTGCCCGTGGACGTCAAGAATCCCAAGTCTTGTTTCGAGGAGCAGCACGCTGTTTCGCGACTCCAATTCGCGCTCGCCCGTGTGGAATGCTGAGCAGGAAGCCGATCGCGGTTGTCGCTCTGCTTTAGGCTTCCACGGTTACGCTTGGCCGCACCTCCACTACGGTGGCAAACGCGGCTACTCGCCGATATGACTCAATCCTGTCCGCATGCTCATAGGTATCAGTTACAACAATCACCTCGTCGGCGGCCGTATCTTCGACCAACTTCTCCAGCCCTGCCTTCACCGTCGCATCCGATCCCACAATCGCCGCGCGCAGTTTGCTCCCCACCGTCGCACGCTCGTCGTCCCGCCATAGCGGCTCCATCGAATTGACTGGAGGCAACAGCTCGACCGGCTGGTTTCGAATGAGTCGCAGAAAGCGCTGCTGGGGAGTTGTGAACAGCCGCCTGGCTGCCGCATCCGTTTCCGCCGCAATCACCTGCACCGCTACCATCAAGTACGGCCTCCGAAGCACTTCGCTTGGCCGGAACTCGTTGCGGTATAGCTGAGCCGCTGCGTGTAAGTGCTCAGGAGCAAAGTGGGCCGCAAATGCAAATGGCAAACCCAGCATCCCCGCTAGCTGTGCGCTGAAGCCGCTCGACCCCAGCAAGGTGATCGGCACATTGCTCCCCTGTCCGGGAATTGCTTTCACCATTTGCCCCGGCCGCTCCGGCCCCAGATAGGTTTGCAGTTCAGCGAGGAGTGTCGGAAAATCTCCGCCGCCCTGCTGCAAATCTCTTCGCAACGCCCGCATGGTTTGAAAGTCGCCACCCGGAGCCCGTCCCAGCCCTAAATCAATTCGACTTGGGTACAGAGCTTCCAGCGTCCCGAATTGTTCCGCCACTATGAGTGGTGCGTGGTTTGGCAGCATCACTCCACCGCTGCCCACTCGAATCGTCTTTGTCGCTGCTGCCACATGCCCAATCAGCACGGGCGTGGCGGAGCAAGCCAGTCCGGGAATGGAGTGATGTTCCGCCAGCCAATAGCGCTTGTATCCCCATTGCTCCACGTGCTGCGCGAGGTTCACCGATCGGGCAATTGCACTACCCGCGGGCTCCCCGGCTCGCATGCCTACAAGATCCAGTACTGAAACAACCAATCCGTTAGCCATGACCCTTTAGATGAGTCACACGAGAAAGCGATGCCGACGGTTCAACGGCTAACAGAATGGAAGCTCGCGTTGCGCGGGGCGGGCAAAACCAATTGACGCTTTGGAGTAAACCACCAGAGGGAACAGTTGGGGAGGGCTCGCCAGAGCGCGTGCCTCGAACTTTGTCACATGAGCGCGCTGCGGTGGAAATATCGCGTGGTGCGACAACCGATAAAGAGCCAGTGCTCCGGAAGATCTCCGGGCCGGTTCCTGCAAATTCACTTGCCTCTCGTTTCTCGGTCAACCCGGGATAACAAAAATGTCCATAACAGAGTCGGGCATCACCTATGCTTTTGCAAACCGTTAATTCGGCGACGGACAGCATTAGCAAAATCCGTTGAGTCATCCTCCCGGGTACAGAACCTTATGCAGGCTCACATCGTCGCCATCGCCGCTCTTCAAACCACAGAAGACAATCGTCGATACGACGGTCAATATCCCGAGGGCAATGAGAGCTTTATGGATTCCTTGAATCATTTGGGTCGGGTCGGAGTGTGTGCTCGGAACGAAAAGTGGTGTGGCTAACCCCGCCGCCGCTATACCAAAGCTGATCGACATCTGCTGCATTGTGCTTGCGATGGAACTCGCACTGCTGGCATCTTCTTCCTCGATGTCAGCGAATACGAGCGTATTCATGCTCGTGTACTGCAGCGATGTGAACCCTCCATAAAGGAAAGCCTCCAGCACGATGGCCCAAACGGGCGTTCGCACACCGATCGTTGCAAACACCATCAGAAGGGCACCGAGAATTAAAGTGTTGGAGAGGAGAACGCCACGATACCCGATACGACGCAAGATTTGCGGCACCATTGCTTTCATGCTCATGGAGGCGATTGCCTGGGGCATGACGAGCAGGTCGGATTGGATCGGGGTGAAACCGATGGGTTTGTCACGTCATCCCTACTCTTGTTCCTGCTGAGCCAGCTTGAGAACTCGTCCTATCCCCTCCGGCGGAACCCGATCCGTTTCATATGACGGCTCGCTATTGCTGCCACCCGCCCCCGAGCGCCTGGTACAGCTGCACGAGCGCTAACCGCTCGTTAAGCTGGGCTTCGACCAAATTGAGCTCCGCCGAGAAGTAATTTGTTTCGCTGGTCAACACTTGGAGATAGCTCGCGCCACCGTTCTTATAAAGCACCTCGGAAAGTTGATCGGTCTGCTGCGCTGCCTGCGTGAGCAGTTCCTGCTGCTCGCGGTACTCACGGTCTTTTTGAGAAGCGACGAGTGAATTGGAAACCTGTTCAAGAGCGTTTTGGACGGTTTGCTGGTAAGAAAGCATGGCCTCCTGCCAGTTTGCGCGGGCGAGCCTGAGTTGCGAGCGGAGCGCCCCACCCTGGAAGACGGGCTGACTCACGTTAAGGGCCCCGTACCACGTCTCAGATGGCTGGCTGATGAACTTGTGCAAGCCGTTGCTCTCCAGCCCTCCGAGTCCCGTGAGTGAGAGGCTGGGGAAGAATGAGGCTTTTGCAACGCCAATTTGTGCGTTGGCGGCGACCATGTTCTCCTCTACTTGGCGGACGTCCGGTCGGCGCTCCAGTAATTCCGATGGAAGGCCGGCCGGAACGTTCTGGGGGACGGACTGTTCGGTAAGGGCGCGTCCGCGAGGAATGGATTGTGGATTTTCACCGAGCAGAACGCTAAGCACGTTTTCCTGCTGTTGAATCTGCCGCTCGAGATCGGGAATCGTTTCCGAGGCGGTGTAGACGAGTTGCGAGGCTTGACTTACGTCCAGTCCCGAGGCTCCGCCGTGGCTCTCAAGCGTCTGAGTTAACTGCAGGGATTGCTGCCGCGACCCCAGCGTGCGCTTCGAGATCTCAAGCTCGCTGTCGAGGGCGCGAAGCTGGAAATAGGCCGTCGCCACGTTCGCAACCAGTGAGGAAATCACCGCTCGCCGTCCCCACTCGGTCGCGAGTAATTGGGCGCGAGCCGCCTCGGTTTGCCGACGATACTTTCCCCAGAAGTCCAGATTCCAGATCACCGATAGATTCAGTTCGCCTGCGTTGACCTCATAAGCGGGAAATAGGTTTGTGACCTTCGCATTTTGCTCGCTGAAAACGTTCGCTCCCACGTTTGCAGAAGGCAGCTGATTGGCGCGGGTGATGCCGACTTGCGCCTGGGCTTGGAGCACGCGGGCGGCTGCGATGCGAACGTCGTAGTTTTGAGCGATGGCAGTGTGAATCAGCTGCGTGAGCACCGGATCGTGATACACGTGCCACCATTGCTCGTTGCCCAGGGACGAGGCCTGGGCAGCCTGTTCCGGGGCAGGTGCACGGTATTCCTGCGGGACATCTACAGCCGGCCGCTGGTATTTCGGCCCCATCGTGCAACCGGCTTCCAGGGCCAGCAGAGCAACAATTCCTAACAGTGCAGTTGTCTTCATATTAATCACCTTGACCGGGCGCCTCGGCGGGCGTGAGTGGCAATGCTTTTCGCCGCTCAGCGCCGGAGAGTTTTTCAACTACGTAGAAGATCGCGGGAACAAAGAATCTGCCAATAAAGGTCTCGGCAATCATTCCTCCGATTACCGCCGTCCCCATGATTTGGCGTGCTACAGAGCCTGCTCCGGACGCTGTCCAGAGCGGCACGCAGCCGAGAATAAAGGCGAGCGCGGTCATCATGAGAGGCCGGAAGCGAAGCCTCGCTGCCGAGAGCGCTGCGTCCACGACGGACATGCCTCGTTCGAAGTCCTCCTTGGCAAAGGCGACGATCAAAATTGAGTTTTTCGCAGCCAGGCCGATGAGCATTACCAGCCCGATCTGGGCGTAGACATCGTTCTCTATTTGAACCATGTACTGGGGCAGGTAAAGGCCGACTACGAAGCGACGCAGCCAGAGCGCCGCGAGAGCGCCGAATACTGCGACTGGCGTGCTGAGCAGCACGCTGAAAGGCACTGTCCAGCTTTCATAGAGAGCTGCCAGAATTAAGAAAACGAACAGCAGCGAAAATCCGAAGATGACCGAAGACGGCACTCCTTCGCGTGCCTTTTGCTCCTGGTAGGACATGCCGATGTAGTCGAAGCCCATTTCGCGGGGCATGGTTTGGTTGAAAACATCTTCCAGAGCTGCAGTTGCCTGATCGGAGCTGTAACCTGGCGCCGCGCTAGCATTGATCTGTGCCGACCGGTACTCGTTGTAGCGCATTGTGAACTCAGGGCCGTAACGGGTCTCAAAGTTTGCCAGAGCCGTAAGAGGCACCGTCTGGCCTTGGCTGTTGCGGACATAGAATTGTCCGAGATCGTCGGTCGTCGAGCGGTAAGGCGCCTCGGCCTCTACATACACTTGCCAGGTACGGCCGAAATCGTTGTAATAGTTGACGAACAAGCCGCCCATGTACGCTTGAATGGTGTTGTAGACGTCGGTTAAACTGACCCCCTGCTTCAACACCTTGTCCTTGTCCACATTGATGAACTTTTGTGGCACACTCGGGATAAACGTGGTGAAGATTGAGCCGATCTCTGGACGCTTGCGAGCGGCAGCCATGAACTTGGCCAGGTTGGTCGAAAGAAACTGGACATCCTTGCCCGCCCGGTCCTCAAGAACAAACGTGACGCCGCCGGCAGTACCGACGCCGGGTATGGCCGGTGGCGAGAAACTGAAAACCGTCCCTTCCGGCAGCAGCCTAAGTTCCTGGTTCAAACGTGCCCTAATGGCTTGATACTGTTCGCTCCGGCTTTGGCGTTCGTTCCAGGGTTTCAGCGATACCCAGAAGAACGCGTTATATGAAGTTCGGACGAAGCTGAGCAAACTGAAACCGACGACGCTGGTGGTGTACTGAACTCCCGGCGTCTTTGCGAGAACCTGCTCTACCTGTTTCGCGGCAGTGCTTGTGCGTTCCATAGACGCCGAGTTAGGCAGTTGCATGTTGATATAGAGGTAGCCCTGGTCTTCATCCGGCAAGAAACTGCTGGGCAGATGTTTGCTAAAGAACCACGCTGCGCCGCCGGCGACTACAAGCAGCACCATCACCACGCCGGCCTTCCGAATCAGGTCTCCAGACCAGCGGACAAAGCTGTCGGTAGAGCGATCCCAATACGTGTTGAACCAGCCAAAGAATTTTCCCAGCGGCCCGCGCGTCTGCTTTTTAGGCTTGAGCAATAGCGATGCGAGCGCCGGGCTGAGCGTGAGAGCGTTAAACGCTGAAAGAGTCACGGAGATCGCGATGGTGACGGCAAATTGCTGATACAGCCGGCCGGTGATGCCGGGAATGAAAGCGGTTGGCACAAACACCGAGGCCAGCACCAGCGCAATACCGACGACCGGGCCGGAAAGCTCGTTCATGGCTTTGATGGCCGCATCCTTGGGAGCAAGGCCCTCCTCGATGTGGTGCTGTATGCCTTCAACGACCACGATTGCGTCGTCTACAACTAATCCAATCGCCAGCACCAGCCCGAACATCGAAAGCGTATTGATCGAGAAGCCGAACAGCGGAAAGATGACGAACGTTCCCACCAGCGAGACAGGCACAGCCAACATGGGAATCAGGGTGGCGCGCCAATCTTGTAAAAAGAGATAGACCACAAGAATGACCAGCACAATCGCAATCACGAGGGTCTCGAGGATCTCTTTCATGCCTTCTGTGACCGGTAGCGTCTGGTCGAGCGAGACGACGTAGCCGATGTCCTGCGGGAAGCGTTGCTTCATCTTTGCCATAAGCTTCCGGACGCCCGCGACCGTTTGAACGGCATTGGTTCCGGGCAACTGGTAGACGGCAATGATGGCGCTGGGCTTGCCATTCAGGCGACCAATCAGGCTGTAGTCCTGCGTGCCCAGCTCGACTCGGGCCACGTCTCTGACTCGAACCGTCCCACCATTCGGTGCTTCGCGCACGATGACGTTACCGAACTGTTCCGGAGAGGTCAGGCGGCCTTGAGCCAGCACGGCATAGGTGAATTGCTGATTGCTCTGAGCCGGCTCTCCACCTACCTGGCCAGCCGGATTCACCGTGTTCTGTGCCTGAAGCGCGTTATATATATCCGTGACGGTGATGCCTAGCTTGGCCATCTGGTCAGGTTTCACCCATAACCTCATGGCGTATTGGCCCGAGCCGAAGATATTGGTCTGGCCAACGCCGTACAAGCGTCCGATAGGATCGTTGAGGTTGATGTAGGCGTAGTTGGCCAGATAGTTCGAATCGTGAGTGCCATGCGGCGAGTACAGGGAAATCAGCATGAGCGGAGCGGTGGGCGACTTCTTGATGCTGATTCCATAGTTGTTCACCTGCGGCGGCAATTGGCCCGTTGCTAGCTGCTCTCGCGACTGCGTGAGCAGCAGATCGGTGTTGGGATCAGTCTTGAGATCAAAATCCACAAGCAACTGCGTTTGCTGGTTCGCGGTGGCGTTGAGCGAGTACATGTAACTCATGTTGTCCACGCCGCTGACTTGCTGTTCGATGGGCACGGCGACAGATTGCTCAAGAGTCTGCGCATCCGCACCCGGATAGTTGGCTTGCAACCTGATCTCAGGCGGAGCAATCTGCGGGAACTGCGCTACCGGCAGGGTTGCTATGCTGATCGCGCCGACTACTACGGTAAGAATCGCAATCACGATCGCGACGATCGGTCTTCGAATGAAAAAGTTCGCCATGGCTTAACGCTCCTCGGTTTCTTTGTATGGAGTGGGGTGGACCAGGCCGCCTTCCTTGGCTTTGTCTGCTCCAATAGCAACCACGCGTTCTCCGGGCTTCAGACCCGAGGTGATCACCCAGAGCGTGCCAACTGTCGGACCGACTTGCACGGTGCGGAGCTGCGCTCGGTTGTCAGCGCCGACGACGGTGACCTGATACCCGCCTTGCTGCTGAGACACTGCCGCCTGCGGCACCAGCAGCGCTCCTTCAAGATTTCCGGTTGGCGCTTGAATGCGCGCGTACTGGCCGGGTCGCAACAGATTGCTGGAGTTGGGAAACTCACCCACGATCTGAATAGTTCCAGTCTGCGTGTTTACCTGCCGATCCGCGAAGATGATTCTGCCGGGATGCGGGTAGGTACTTCCATCGGCCAGGGACAACTTCAACGGGATTCGTGAAGCGTGAGTCAGCCAATCCACATTTCCCGGACTGCCGCCATCCGCCATGCGCAGATATTCCTGTTCGCTGATCGGGAAATAAACTTTGATCGGACTTACCTGCGACACCGCGGTGAGCACGGCAGACGGTCCCACCAGGTTGCCCACCTGCACGGTGTTGATACCAGCGATTCCGTCGATGAGGGAAGTGACCTTGGTGTAGCCAAGGTTTATCGTGGCTTGTTCTACGGCCGCCTGGTCGGCCTCGACGGAGGCCTTCGCCGCGAGGAGCGCCTGAGTGTCGGTATCCAGTTGGCTCTGGGGAATGGCATGAGCTTGCGCTTCGGGGATATCACGCTTTACGTTCAGCTCGGCGTTCGCCTTCTGCGCCTCGGCCTGCGCCATTTGTCCTTTGGCTTGATCGAGCACGGCTTGAAACGGACGGGGATCGATCTCGAACAAGAGCTGACCTTTTCTGACGACGCCCCCTTCGTGATAATCCTGGCGAATCAGGTAACCGCTCACCTGAGGCTGAATTTGCGCATTGACATAACCTTCGAGAGTTCCTACCCACTCGCCCTCAAGGGACACATCTTTCTGAATGATCGGTGCGACCTCGACCACCGGTAGCGGAGGCGGAGCGGCTGCTCGCACCTTGCCGTTGCTGCAACCCAGGGCACTAACCAACAAAACCGCGGCAACAAGATCTTTCGATATCCGTCTCATGTGATCGTTCCATCCTCAATCAGGCGACTGTTTAGCGACTGAATTTCTTCGTTCCGAGGGCCGCTCAATGGCATAAGCCCTGCCGAGCAGTGCGACCTTCTGCACATGCAGCTAACGCAATGCGGATGCCAAACCTACCGTGTCTAAAGAGTTGAAATGTCAGCACCGGATGGAAGACAACGGTGTCGCAAGTCGACACTGTCGAAAACTACTCCGACACTTCGAGCACCAAATGAAGGCTTTTCTTCATGACCCAGGCGGGTAATGTTGTGAATGTCGAAAACTGTCGAGACCAGGCCAACCATTGACAACCCGGAGGACAATCCAACGGCCTGCGGGCAGTTCGCTGTAAGTCCTTGAAAAGACTGCAGCAAGCGGGGCAATTCCGCGGCGCTAGTGGGTCTGGCAATGCGGGTGCTTAAGTTCGATGCGAGGAAAACAACGTTGAGCCAAGCCATCAGCTCGCCGCTGGTTAACGCAAGATCGAGGGAATGCCGTTTATGGTGTATGAACAGTACGACTTTGCCCGCAATCCAATCGTTGCGAATCAAGTATTTTTTCTTCAATCTAAATGTAGCCGCTGCGATTTTTCAGTCCTGGCACGTTCGCTCGAAGAACCTCTGGAAGAGGAAAAGCGCCATCGGACGCTATGCAGACTGATGCGCGCCATGTAGTAGCGCCGCCCGACGCAGATCGAGCCATTGCTTCGCAAAGTTGACCGGGCAGACGCAACTCGAATGAAATCGGATAGTGGTCAGAAGCGGTCACGGATCTGTGAACTTTGCCAGCGTCGGCCTCACCGGAGCCTCGAACAAATGCCCAGTCGATGTGCCGGCCAGCTTCAAGGAGATGACGTGCGGGAGTCGTAGCCAGGCGAGGGGTAGGCACAGCATCACGAAAACCCGCCCGGGCCAATGCCCCTGCTACGCCAGGCTTCGATGCATTTAGGTTAAGGTCACCGGCAGGATGACGAGGCTGGCCGAGTCGTACTTCGCGGAATCGACTGAGACCTCGTTCAACTGGGCACGACGCAGCTCGTCATTCGAGCGGCTCTCCAAATGCAAGTTGTAACAGGCGATCGAAAGACCTGAGATATCGATCGCGGTGGCAAGGGCAATTCTTCCCCCGAGCCGCTCTTGAAATGTTTGCAGTTGTGGTTGAACCAGCGCGGCTTCCAGAAGTCCGATTGCCGCTGAAAGCGGATCAATCGCGGATCCGAGATTTTCCAGCGCGAAAGCGTGGCCTGCCCATGATGAGCGGGGCTGGTTTTCTTCAGCGAGTTGCTCTTAGCGTCTGCAATGCTCCACCCCAGGCGATCACTTCGTCCGCCATTAAATGCAAAGCTTTGTCGTGCTGTTCGTGCGGCTTAAATGTCGTGAAATTATCGAAGTCTGTCCACATCGAGAGCGCCACCTGCGCTCTTACGTCTGCAATCTTGATTTCGCCCATCACTAGCCTCAAGTTCTCTACAGCTCGAACACCACCAGCGCCGCCGTATCCGATAAATCCTGCGGCCTTGTTGTTCCATTCGCGGTAGAGAAAATCGATCGCGTTCTTTAACGCCGCCGATGTGGCATGGTTGTATTCCGGGGTGACAAAAATGTAAGCGTCGAACGAAGCAATTTTCTCGCTCCAAGCCTTCGTGTGAGGGTGGCTGTACTGATGCATTATGGGCGGCATAAGCACATCGAGGAGCGGCAGCTTGTAATCCTCGATATCGACCATCTCGAACTCCGCATCCTTGCGGCTTTTCAGAATGTCGTGTGCCATTTTGCGACGGCCATGGTTTTCCGTCCCGGTCGCGTACTACCGACGATGATTCCAACTTTCAGCATCTTCTCTTTCTGCCTTCGAGCTCAGGTATCCGTGATGCCTCGAACTCTATGATCATTTCCTAACTTGTTTTCTACTGCTGTTGACCTTGGCTTCTTGGGGGTTAAGTTTCTCCGCTGCCAGCAGCCCGAGCTTCTTAAGCGATTCGTACAGTTGTTCCTTCTCCTCCTGGGACAGGGCGGACATCAGCGCCTCAAGGTCTTTTGCATGTCGATCGAAGCACGATCCGGCTAGCCGCTCGCCTTGTGCCGTAAGTTCGACGACCCGTGCCCGTCGATCACTTGGGCTCGACTTGCGAACAACCAAGCCGAGTTTCTCGAGGCGGTCAACAGCGGCTGTCATCGAGCCGCTGGCCAAGCGCACCTTGTCTTGGATCTCCGAGATCGTGAGCGGCCCCTTATGTAGGAGAGCTTCGAGCGCGACAAAATCCGTGAGGCACAGTCCCGTGTTTGCGATGCTCTGCTCAGCCAGCAGGCTCAGCGCACGATAACTCTTTGCAATCACCAGCCAGAGCCGGGGCGCAGTAATGGTATTACTTCTTGGCATCATTGTGCCTAATCAGGCAGCTTGCGTCCGCACCTGGGCCCTGCTGCCGTTCTTGCCTGACGAAGACCAGAGGCGATCGGCAGAAGCTGCGCCTGCTCCGCGAATCATCAGAAAGACGGTAATCGCCAGCGCGAGCAGGTGGAACTCGAAACCTTCCCCCTTCTGGGTTCCCGTCCAGTTCATAAACAGGCCGAAGTGGTGATGGATCATTGCAACAGCAACGGCCATGTTGCAGAAGATTCCAAAGGCTGCAACACGAGTGAACAGTCCGAAGATAAGACCCAATCCGCCGAGGAATTCCGCTGCAATTGCCAGAACCGCGAATGGGGCCGGAATGTGCATCATGCCGGTGAAGAAGGCCATCGTTCCGGTGAAACCATATCCACCGAACCACCCGAGCACCTTCTGGGCGCCGTGCGCGAAAAATACCACCCCTAGCACCACTCGAAGAATAGCTATGGCAGCGTCGTTGTCAGTAACCATCAGTTTGCGAAACATAGAAATTCCCTCCATCGCAGGCTTGCTGCCCGGTTGGGACAGACAAGAGAATGAGATGATTGTCCTTATATACGGATTCTTTTTATCGAGATTGTTCCAAGGTACAAGAGAAATCAGCGGTTCGGGGGACGGACTGGTCGGAACACAAAAACGCCGCCCTAAACGACTGTTTCTTAACGACGACAGCGGATCCTCACTCGTCCGGCGCAACCGATACCGGGTGCCGGCCTCTGGGGCTGCCACGGCTGTATCTTTGCAACCGCTCCTCTAGTTCGCGATCAGCGCGCGTCATGCGTTCAGGTTGTCTCAGGTGCTCAGCCCACGAACTCACTATCAACGTCTCGACATATCGACCATCGTGCTCCAAATCATGGAAAATGCCCCATCTCGACGCCGTCGCGGCGCCGGAGACGCCCGTAGCGACGAACTGCCTTCAGGAATTCGTGGACATTCTCGGAAGGTACATCGTATTCAACTGCGACCAATACGGGGCCAGAATCGTTAGCCTGCTGGAAGGGCGTCACCATCGACGTCCGGCAAGGGCCGATGGTTCCAAGCCGTGAGGTCCACAGTCGCGTCCGGCAACCGCAGAAATAAAGCCAGAGCCGTTGTCGCAATTGTTCCGGCACCTGCCCACAAAAGCGCGGCACGCGGCCCGAAATGTGCCGCGACCGTGCCCCAAGCCGCGCTTCCGGCAGCCACAGAGCCTTGTACCACGAGCGTAGAGATAGACAAAACACGCGCGCGCATCCAATCAGGGGAGTGACTGAGAACGTTAACGAGAGAAACAAACATGATCCAAGCTGAGACGCCGACAAAGGTCATTACGCACAACGCGGGCAGTACTCGGACGGTGCCCATCGCGAGGGTGGCGAGACCATAGACGGCAACACCCACCGAGACCACGATCCCGGCCGACCAGCGCGCACGTGCGCGCTGCATGAGCACAGCACCGACCACCGCGCCGAAACCGAAACAACCGAGCAGGATTCCAAAGGTAATTGGACTGTTCTTCACATCGCGAGCGATGAGAGGCAGCAAGGCCGTAAGCGCGGTTGCGAAGAATATGACCAATCCAGTTCGAAGTAGGAGGCTTCGAATGGCTGGCGAATATCGAATGTACCGCACTCCCGCGACGGTGCCGCCCCAGACGGTCTCAGGAAGTCATCTCCGCCTCGGAACCGATCGTTTCCATCGCGCGATCACGGCGATAACGCCGATGAACGAAACCGCGCTAAGGAAAAAGGCGGTACCAACGCCTGCCGCCGCGACTATGAAACCGGCAAATCCCGGTCCCATAGCGCGCGCAAAGTTGAATTTGATTCCATTCAATGCCGAAGCGGCCGGGAGATCTTCCTTTGGCACAACTTCGGGCAAGACGGCACGCCAAGTAGGCGTAATCCTTTCGTTTGATAGTAAGAGGCACCTGCGTGCGAACTGGGGTGGAGTCAGGTCTGGTTACGCAATGTGAGGAAAACGCGCTCTCTCCAAGCGGATGCTGCCTTTGCCCTGCTGCATCTCAGCTAACACTGACAATTCCGTATTTCACGCTCAGAAACCTCTGCAGGGAGGCAGGCAAGCAAAAGCTCAGTTCCTGCCAGGTCAACACCTTGCATCTAGAGCGAAGAGCCGCAGATCGTATGCAGCGCGCAATGCTATACCAGTCCTTCAGCAAGTCAGGCCGGCGAGCGTCGAGCAACGTGCAGAAATCGAGGTCGAGCGCATGAGCCGCGAGGACATTGCGAATGAGCTGGTACGAGACGTATTTCCGCTTCGTCCTGGGAAGTTGGCGAGGTTCGAATACTTCTCGAAGATCTCTGTATTGCTCGACAAGTTCGGCGCGCTGAATCTGAAAGTGTCCCTCTGTAAGTTTCGCCTCAAAGAGCATATTCCCGAGCTTCATATCAATTTCGGTCCTCTCGGTCGCTTCGCTGAGTAATGGAACGCGAGGCATGAATCCAAATTCGGGGACGCTCCCAGGTTCGAGGCCCAGGATTCGGCAAGCCTCCCTGCGGCGTGTTACGCCGGGGTAGCAGAAGATGTTCATCAGTAGCGCGTCTGAACTTAAAGAAGAATCAAGTTCCCGCCACGAGCCATCCTTCGCGGGCAACGATCGTCTGCCCTGGCTGTGCACTTTCTCTAATCGCTTTCTCCACTCGGGTATTCTGAGGATTGCTCGATAGCTGGCTGCGATGAAATTCCCGTGGTGTCGGCCGCATTCCGATTGCTGATAGACCACAACCGGCAATTCGCCATAGCTGGTTACGTGCGGCAAAAGGTTTAGGACGGCATACGAGTTGTTTCTGGCAATCAACTCCTCCCGGAGGGCTGAAACGTGGCAACTGCGGCCGGTAGGGACGTCTTTTATCATCCTCGCAGCCTCGCCTGGATCATTTCCGCCAGTCGGATACTATCTGCGATCTTCGAGTAGATGACTGGCGATGACTTGATCTCTTCCCGGTTCAATCGCAGCGCGGCGATGAGTGATGCCGCAATGAGGAGCACTGGATTCGGTTTTCTCTCCTCCTGATTGTTGGGTTTCCTACGGTCGTAAAAATTGCTGCTCGGACCCGGCGCGCCTTCGAATATTCCAGCCGGGCTGTAACGGTACGCCGCCCAATAGCATGAACACGTAACAATGACGATGTCATGAAGCGGTGGATCTGCTCTGTCTGGCTGAGAATGTTCGATCCGAGGGTCGATAGCGCGACAACTGATCGTGCAGCCGCACTTCTTGCACTTGACGACCCAGGCCGTGGGCAGCCCTAAATTCAGACCGGTCATTCCCGACAAGGATAGGCGAATAGACGACGAAAGTCACCATCTCAAAAAATGTGGATCCCTCGTCGCGGTAAATTCAAGGTATGCATGCAGCCTCAGACTTTGTTGCCTCCGATTTCTATTCTGCGCTCGCGACCGCCGTCCTCTTGCTGCATGCGCTGTTTGTTTTGTGGGTGATTTTCGGTGCCCTTCTGACGCACTCCCGCCCGGTTCTTCGCTGGCTGCACGTCGGATCGCTGGTCTGGGGAATGCTTACGGAAGTGCTTCCGTGGCCATGTCCATTGACTCTGTTGGAAAATTGGCTCGAAGGCCGCGTCGGACTGGAGCCCTACCAGGCCGGATTCCTGCTCCACTATCTGGATAAGCTTGTCTATCCCGACATTTCCGCCAAAGTGCTCACCATCGCCGGGGTAAGCGTTTGCGCCGCAAATCTGGCGTTTTACGCTCGACAATTGTGGATCGGCTGGCACGTTCGCCGTTAACGGCCTTTCGTTTTATTCACGCGGACACTCCCAGACGGCCATGTCGTACTCCTGTTCCTTTGACTTATGAGCACCCGCCCGCATCTTTCGTGTTCCCCTTTTCCACAACAGCCGTCGGTGGATTCTGTCGTCCTCGCCGGGGCGTCGCTTCTTACGCCTCACGTTTCTGGGAGTGCTGGGGCCGGGGGAGCCAATCCTGCCGACGGACTCGTCGCGACCCAGTCGAATTTCGGACACGCGGGTTATCCAGTACTGGGCAACGACCACCTCGTCGCACGAGAATTGCACCACCAGCTTTCCTCGGAGCCAAGCCGCTGCCAGCCCAAAGGCACACTTTGGAACTTGGCTGTGCACTATGGGAGGCAAACACAATGGGCGATGCCTTGCTTTGCCGACGGTCCTGTTGTCGATGCGGCGCCCGCTCTGGGAAAGCAACTAGGGGCACTCTCGGACGGAATGGTAGAGCACTGAAGTGGACGCCGCCGCCGAACCGCACTGTAGTTTCGCTATGGTTTTTCCCAAGAGTGTGAGATGCCTTACCGCGCCCCGGAATCTAGTTACGTCTCTTCAGGCAGACCCCTTTTGAACCACTTACGAAAAGAGGGCATTTAGGCGTCAGGAATCTTCCGGTTTCACTGTCGTGCAATTGCGGGTCGACCGGAGCGCAAGACGTACTTTTGAATCTTGCCCGTTGCCGTCTTGGGCAGTTCGGTCAACATCGTGAACGCTGCTGGAACCTTGAAATGCGCCATGTTCTTTCTGGCAAACTCTCTCAGTTGCTCTTCTGTTACGCTCGCCCCATCCTGGAGGACGAAAAACGCATGAGGCGCTTCACCCCACTTTTCGTGAGGCATGCCCACCACAGCGACTTCCTGCACGGCGGGATGGGTCAGCAGAATGCTTTCCACTTCCACGGAGGAGATATTCTCGCCACCGCTGATGATCACGTCTTTTAAGCGGTC
>JBAUXO010000034.1:0-1990 GCA_049584315.1 Candidatus Sulfotelmatobacter sp.
GGCCCCGAACATCTGCAGCGAATCATCGAAGCCACCAGGCAGTATCAGGCAGCTCATCCCAAGCAGACAAAGCAACGGAAAGACCGCCAGCGTAATGTAAATAACTAACTGTACGATGTACTAGCAGGTCAATTTGCCGACCTGAGGTATAAGCGATGAAACATGCCTCACTTTGGGCCTGTCCCACCTTTGCCTTTTGCGCCGTTGCGCATTTGCCCTTCGTGAAATCCGTGCTGCGAGCATCTGGAAAGAGTCACCATGTGGGGAGGGTTGTTGTGAATTGTCGACCCTGGCAAGAGTGACTCGTATCGGTCGATGAGTGCAATCGGGATTTCGCAACAAACTCCATGCGCCTGCGGCGCATCGCGTTCCATGAAAGTTGCTGTGGCAAATGGGTCAGCCCGTAGTACAAGCTCACGTCGCGATTGCTTGAAGGTGGGGGATAACTGGGGGACCGGAATCCCGCGCAATAAGCTCACCCGCGCCAGTAAACCGCCTGGAAGATCTTTATCTAGACGAGCTCAACAAGACCCAGCCTACGGCTACCTTTGCTCCGCCCGAATGCTCTGCTGAGATGCGGAACCTGGCGGGCTGAGTCCTCGGCTCGAAGTCACCCCTCAGAGCGAGGTCGTCTGTGAGCCTATTGATTCCATAACAATGCCGGCTCCAAGGCCCGAGTAAACTTGGTGGTGCCAAAACCAACCATGAAGGCTCGGGTAGAAAGGAGCCGGACAATGATCATTATAGGATGCGATTATCACCCGGGCTTCCAGCAAATAGCGTTTGTGGATACCGAGACGGGAGATTACGGAGAGCAACGAGTAGAGCACAGTGAGGGAGCAGAAAAGTTTTATCGTGACCTCGCTGCCCAGGGGAAGAATGTACGAGTGGGAATGGAAGCGAGTGGGCATGCACGCTGGTTTGAGCGACTCCTGGCGGAGGTGAACTTCGAGTTGTGGATCGGGGATGCCACCGAGATCGCCCGGAAGCGTGAACGCAAGCAGAAGACGGATCGGCAGGATGCGCAGCATATTCTGCAGTTGCTGATGGAAAATCGTTTTCCCAAGATCTGGGTACCGAGTGGGGAGAATCGGGATCTGCGGCAACTGCTATGGCATCGGCACCGGATGGTGCAGGCGCGCACGCGCATCATGAACCAGCTGCAAGCGGTGGCTCTGAACGAGGGGCTACGCTGCAAGAAGAAATTGTGGCGGGAGAAAGGACGACAACAATTAGAAGCCTTTCGCTTAGCCCCTTGGGCGAGCCGGCGACGGGAAGATCTGCTGCAGCTGCTGGATCGGCTGAACCCGACCATTAGCGATCTGACGCAAGCGATCGAGCAGGAGGTAGAGAAATGTCCGGAGGCAGGGCGCTTGCAGACGCATCCTGGAGTGGGTGCACTGACGGCCTTAGCCTTCGTATTAATCATCGGAAGGACGGAGCGATTTGAGTGCGGGAAGCAGATCGCGGCGTATTTGGGGTTAGTGCCCTTGGAGGACTCAAGCGGAAATCGGCGACGACTGGGCCATATCACGAAGCAAGGGAGTTCGATATTGCGCTTCTTGCTGGTGGAAGCGGCGCAAGTTACAGCCCGCAGCATTCCAGAATGGCGCAATAAGTACTTCCACCTGGCGATGCGACGAGGACGGAAGATCGCCAAGGTGGCGATGGCGCGGAGACTGGCTATCGCTCTCTACTGGATGTGGCGCAAAGGATGGGATTACGAGCAGTTAAGAAAGTTCGGTTCGCACGCGGGACAGCCCGGAAATCGCGATGGTGTGAAGTAGAACATCGAGCTATTGATTGGGTATCCCGCTCCTCTTTAGGGAGGAGTTCGAAGTAGTAATCATGATCGAGGTTTTGACCGAAGAGATGCATGGGTCGGACCGAGTTCTGACCTGAACTGATTACGAGCGAGCCTTGGTTGGTATGGCACTTATTTCTACGACAGCGAAATGGCGCTCATCTCTGAGTGGATGGAGCAGTGTGG
>JBAUXO010000035.1:0-5353 GCA_049584315.1 Candidatus Sulfotelmatobacter sp.
AAGCAGCCATTCCATGTTTCCGCAAAGGAGCGTACGTGGGAAGCGGCGGACAGAAGAGCAGCAACTGCGTCCAGACCGCTACTAACGGACGTTTGCGCCAGTCATACCGCGAAGCGGTTTAGTCCGATCCTGGTTATGTTGGGCACAACATAAGACCGACTACATCCAGCTTTGGCACGGAGACGCCAACCTGCTACGGGAAAGCTTGGAAGCTGTCCAGCAAACCGCTGCCGTGATCCTCGGGAGCATTGCCCAGGGCATTGCTTCCGAGCCAGCGGCTCTCACCGCCGCTGCCTAGTTGCGGAGTTTCACCACGACAACGCCAACACATGAGAGAAGATCGACCATGCCAAGTACGCAAAATGCAGTCAGCAATCACGAATATCGCAACCTTCCCATTACCGTGCTCTTGGAGTCCGCCGCTAATCCTCGCAAACCATGCGATGAAACGAGGGTCGAGGAACTGGCTTATGTGCCTCGGCACATGACCGAAATTTTGTGTCGTCGGTCAATTTGTGGCCGTGCACGCCAAACCGAGCGTGTGGCCGGGCGGTGCACGCTTGGAGTGGCACATAACGGTCTTCGGTCCCGACTTTCCAGCGATCATAGATCGTGTAGCCCTACCCCGATTTCTTGCCAAATGTTAACGTTCGAGAAGTCGCCCCGATATTACTTGCCCCACAGGGTCGCGATCCGACCGTAACCGCCGCCATGCCCGAAGGTTCGGTGACATCGCTACCAGCACCAATTGTCGCCCAGTCTAGGTTCTGGCCGATTGCAAGTACTAAAGAGGGCAACTTTCGTCAAGGCTGTGGGCTCTAACCAAATGCCGCTCCGTCTCATTCCTCAGCAAAAAGTACGTCAGCAGATGAGTCTCGACTGGGCGACCATTGCTGTCTCCAAGCGGATGAGAGTGATCCTCGCCCTCATCCTGGCGACATTTCTCCTGTTTTCTTATTATGTCTACCGTCGCTTTCCCGGTGGCCTCGCGATTAACAGATTGAATTCTTCCCACTCCGTCAACGACCCTAAAACCTCCACCGACGCAAGAGCGTTGCTGGCCGAAGCCACCCACTTTTATTGGTTGAACAATGGACCAAAAGCGGGCCCGCTCTTTGCCAGGGCTGAAAAACTGTTGGCTGCCGAGGGTGATCGTCGAAATGCGCTTTACGCCAAAGTGGGACGCCTCAGGTCAGAAGACGAAACAATGTCGTTTGTGGAGCTTTCGAGCATCCTGAATGAGCAACTCCAGAATCCGCTCGTCCAAAACGACTCACGGCTGCGCCTGTGGTGCCTTGTCGCAAAAGGCTACACCGACATTGAAATTGACTACCGGGCATCAAAGCGCGACTGGCTTGAAGCGCAGGACATCGCAAAAAGCTTGGGCGATAACCAGTGGGTCACCCGGGCGTCCGGCGAATTGGGCCTGATTGCATTCCTAGAAGGCAATCCAGGACGAGCGGCCAGGCTTCTTGGTGGCGCTCTCCTGTCGACCATAACCAATGGAGACATCGCTGGCCAGGTACGCTTTCTAGACGTACTCGGAAGAGGCTTCGAAGAAGTCAATCGCCACGCCGAGGCCCTAAAATTCTTCGAGAGGGCCATCAAACTGGCGGAGGCTGATCCGGACTGTGGGCTTCCGTTCATGGGGTACGAGGGAAAAGCGCAGGCCCTGGTTTCGCTAGGCAGAACCGAAGAGGCGAGATCGGTGCTTGAGAGTGCGCTCGCCAAAGCACGGTCGCAAGACAAGCCCGGCCATGAGGCGGAATTGCTTATTCGTCTGGGAAGGCTGGCGGCACAAACAGGAAATCGACAACAGGCTTTGACCTACTTGGAAGACGCCGGCCAATTTGCAACCAGAGTGCAGTTCTACAGACTTGAAGCCGACGTCATGAACGAACTCGCGCAGCTCTATCGCGACGCCGGAGATCTAGCCACAGCCGAGGCCCGCGCCACTCAGGGCGTGACCGCAAGCCAGCAGGTTGGCGATCGTTATTATGTCCCTCGCAACTTGACGATCCTCGCTAACCTAAAGGCACGACGTGGTCGCTATGCCGAAGCAAAGGTCCTCTACGAGCAGGCGGAAGACGTGATTGAGGGAATGTTCATCGGTGTAGATGAGCCGTATTGGAACAGTTCTGTCGTCTCCGCCCATAGCCAGACCTATTTACAGCACTTCGAGCTCCTAATCCGTAGCGGAGAGGTGGGCGAAGCGTTCCGCGTTTTGGAGCGTGTCCGAGGACGAACCCTCGCCTGGGCTCTCGCAGATCGAAAAGCATTCCCAACCTCGGAGTCAGAACAGACGGCATCGTTAGAAACCGATGTGGCCGGGCTCCAAGCGCGATTGATGCAGAGCAGCAGCGCCGTCGAACGCGAGCAACTCCTGGATAAACTGGTCGAGTACGAGCGGCGCCTCGGCCTAGCGTGGACAAGGGGAGATGCAGCGAACGCCAGACTGCCCACACAGCCGGCACCTTTGAAAATCGTGCAGGCTGATCTGAAGCAAGATGAAGTGCTTTTGGAGTACGTTCTCGATGAGCCCGACTCCTACTGCGTTTCGATATCACGCCAAGGCGCTTTCGTGAGCGTACTTCCGACCGGGCGCAAGGACATAGAGAAGTTGGCGCAGCGGTATATCGATCAAATCCGTCGCAAGGCATCCGACGCGGAGGTCTCGAAACAGCTCTACGAACAACTACTAAAACCGATCCCCGGAATCTCCAACGCTGACCGGATTCTCATCGCGCCAGACGGCATCTTGCACCTGCTGCCGTTTGAGGCCCTTCAAGATAACCGCGGCCAATACCTTGTGAAATCACACACCATTAGCTACGTGCCCTCCGGCACGATTTTGGACACACTCCGCCGCGGCCACAAACACGAACCCGCGCCGAAACCACTCTTGGCGGTTGGAGATGTCGCCTATGAAAACCAGGGCGACGTGGGGAAAAGGTTACCGACTCCGGCTTCCGTGCGCGGACGGATCGAACGCGGCATCGCGGACTTGTCAGGCATCGCCCTCAGTGATCTTCCGCAGACGCGGGAAGAGGTTGAGGAAATCGGAAGGATTGTAGGACCGAATTCGGTCATTCTGCTTGCCCAAGATGCGACCGAGACCGCCTTCAAGAAAGAACCCCTCGATCAGTTTCGCGTTTTGCACTTGGCGGTTCACGGCTTCGCCGACACGCAGTACCCAGAGCGGTCAGCGCTGGTCCTGGGGACGGACGCTAAATCGGCTGATGACGGGTTGCTGCAAGTGCGCGAGATCATCAGGTTCCGTCTGAATGCAGAACTAACAACACTGTCCGCATGCGATTCAGGCGTGGGAAAATTGCAAGGGCAAGAAGGCATCAGCAATTTGGTGGAAGCATTCCTGCTAGCCGGATCGAAGTCCGTGGTTGCGAGCCTGTGGAGTGCTGATGACACTTCCGCCAGCGCACTGATGGAGCGTTTCTATCAGCGATTGGCCCAGGGCGAAAACACCAGTTCGGCTCTGAGGAATGCCAAGCTGGATTTGCTGGCGAAATATGGAGACCAACTGAGCCCGTTCTATTGGGCGGCGTTCATCATTGTTGGAGAGACGTCAACCCCGCTTGGAATCAAACCGCAATGAATCTGACTCTCGACGAACGTTCGAAAATACTCGACAAGGTCTATCGTCTTGTAGCTACCAAGCATTTCGATCCCGGAATGAACGGCGTGGATTGGAATGCTTTGGCTCGCGAACGCCGGGATCGGATCCTGGCGTGTACCGACCCCGAGGCCTTCGAGAACGAGGTCCACACGTTGGTGGCTGAACTCAAGACCAGCCACACCGGCTTTCGCCATACAGGGATGCGAAACATTCCGGCTCGGCACGCGATAAACGCGACTCTTCAGCGAATCTGCGTAAACGGAAGTGAACGCTGGATGTTTCAGGACGTGCATCAGGGGGGTCCAGCATTTGCAGCCGGCATACGCCCCGGCGATCTCTTGCTCGAATGCAGTGGACGAGAGGTTCGCCCCCCAAACGACCTGGCGTTCTCCGTCGGTGAGTCCGCGATTCTTCTCATCGAAAAGCTGCATGGCCAGTTGCAGAAAGTCAACGTTCAATTGCCGATGCCCAAATCCCAGAAGCATCCGGTTACAGCGCCGCAGGCCGTCACCGCCGAACGGCTCAGCGCTGAGATCGGTTTGCTGAGGGTCGCGATGTTTCCTGGCGCCATCGGAATCGAGGTGGCGAAGGAGATCGACCGCGGCATCGCCGCACTCGACGGATGCAGTCGACTCATCGCCGATCTGCGCGGCAATACTGGCGGGGGAATCGGTGGGCTGCGCCTGATGAGCTATTTGACACCCGGAAAACTTGAGGTTGGCTACAGTCTCACGCGGAAGCGTCGCGAGCGCGGTTATCGTCGTGAGGAACTGACCCGATTCGGACGGATTCCGTCCCACAAGTTGACTCTCATATGGTTAGCGGCCCGATATGCCTTCGTTGAAAAGTCTATCCTTGTCGTCACCGAAGGACTCGGCCAGCAACGATTTCACGGGCGGGTCGTGCTCTTGGTCAATGAGCACACCGCGAGCGCGGGCGAGATGGTCTCAGCATTCGCGGAGGAAAACAATCTGGCAACCATCGTAGGAACAAAAACCCCTGGGCGCCTACTGAGTGGAAGCGCATACAAGGTTGGTCACGGATACATTCTTGGCCTGCCGGTCGCAGCCTACCTGACTTGGCAAGGACGCATGCTAGAGAACAATGGCATCACACCGAAATTTTCAGTTGAACTCTCACGAGATGGGTTGAGAGAAGGAAGAGATACCCAGCTCCAGATCGCGCTCGACGTGTCGAAAGCTTTGTAACCACAGAACATGTGAGTGATTGGGTTGCTGGGCCGTTTGCGTAACGCCCGTTTTCGCCGCCCTCGGCGCGAACGGTTTCTTTCCTTCCAGCAGAGAAGAAAAACTCTGTTCTTTCATCGCTTCGCTTCTTGTCTCTCCTGCTTGACTGCTCGGGCGTACCCGAGAGCACGTTTCAGATCGGCAGACAGATCCATGCCTGCGGTCGCGATGTGAACAGGTGCATCCAGCCCAGCTTCGCGGCCGAGGTATCGACTCAACTGCTCCCGCGAGGCATACCGACCTGCCTTCTCGCGTCCCGGGCATGCCTGATCTCACCCATGGTTGCGCCACCGCAACCGGTTGAGCGAGAAAGCTGGCGATTCCATTCCAACCCTGGAGCAGTTCGTTCTGAACTCTGGGCTTTGTTGCGGGACGACTCTTCTTGGCTGGCTGTCGTTTCTTCTCCATGGGAATTGCGTTCAGAGCAACCGGATTGGAAACCAGGTCCACTCAAGACCTGACTGTCGAACGC
>JBAUXO010000036.1:0-8950 GCA_049584315.1 Candidatus Sulfotelmatobacter sp.
ACGGGCTGAGAGGCATCTCCATACTGTTGGTCTGCCATATTAGCCCAAGGCTTTCCCGCCTGATAGAAGTCTTTTGCCAACCAAAATCCACCAGCGAGAGATGCCAGTTCAGATGGATGCAGACAGCAGTTCGCGAGGGACCCACCTCGTTCGGAACATTCCTGAGTACTCTCTGCCATGAATTCTGCCATCATCTTGACCTTCAGAAGTTCGGGTTTCACGACTCGTGGCACACTCGGGGATTCTATGAGCGAACCGCCGTCCTATATCACTGTGCGAATCCGACCGTCGTTTCATAAAATCCGAGAACGGGACCAACTAGAACTAGAGGAGGGTCTGCCTTCTGTCCTTAAGGGTGGCGACGGTGCGATTTCGCTGGCCGCAAAAATGATTGCAGAAGCCTACGGTCAAAAAGTTATGGCATAGCGGAGCATCGAAACAAAGGTCTTGAGGTTCTGGCTCCGTATTTCATCCGCATTCACAACTCAGAAGAGCCCGCGCACCGCCTATGGGCTCTCGCAGCAGTCTCTCGCCAACAAGCCTTGGTCAAGACTCTGGCCTTGCTGCGATGGCTTCGTTGTACCCAACGTGGGTAGGACGTCGCAATGTTTCTAACTCCCACACAAATATCTGCCTACAACCTCGTTCACTCAACTCGCAATAAACTCCCGCCAGGCTATCCATCAACAAGCTATGCCCGACAGTTGGCAAGCACACCACAGACGGACTGAAGAAGATTTCCTTCCGCTGTCGAGTGCAAGCCTTGGGCCGCGCGGGCGGAAGCCAACGCGTTCCGCACGTCGTCCAACCGCAGCGCTTGCCGGGCCGCTTCGCGCAAGGCGTATGCTTGTGCCACCAGAAGCATCAGCGCCGTAAGATCAGCACCGCAGCGCGAACATTCCGCAGCACCGCGAAAACGGGCCTTGCAGACGGGACAGCAGAGTCCCCTTTCGCCAGTCATGCGCTGCGGCCCTCCACGAAGAACAGCAACTCCCGTAATTCGTGTGCCGCTTGCTTGAGTGCAACGGCATCGTTGGCGTCGATGGCGGATTCGATCTGCGCGTTCAAGTCGATCGCTTCTTCGCGGTCCTCTTCGTGCAACTGCCCGAGCGATTGCCGGGACCGTTCGATCAGTTGTTTTCCCTCGTGGGCAACCACATTCCAATCGTCCTTCTCCGCGGAACTTTCAAAGGGAGCGGGGAGGGCTTCTACCAAATCCTCGTCGGAGATCTCTTCCGAGCCCTCGCCAACTTCTTCTTCCACGCCCTGCCCGGTCAAGTAGAGGACCTCCAGGCGTTTCCGGGCGGCGGCAATTTCGGCTTCGCTCTTGGTCTCCAGGGCACGAGCAATGGTGATGTGCTTGGACAGGCCGGAGCGCTTTTCGATGGCGGTGACGTGCAGAATTCCGTCCAGGTCCAAACTCATGCGGCAGAGCACTTCGTTCTCCTCTCGTACCGGAGCGAGGCCTTTCACCTCGAAGTCGCCGACCAGAATATCGCGCAGGGCATCCTCGTCCTCCCCCTCATACACGCAAATGTGCACTTCTTCCTGGTACGAATGGCTGGTATAAAAGCGCTCGCTACGGGTGATAGGCAAAGGACTGTTGCGCCGGAGGATCGGCTTGTAGCAATGGGGATAAGGAATACCGCCGCGTTCTCCGAGGTAGGAAACTCCAAAGGAATACGGCGAAACGTCGACCAACACTCGGTCCACTTCGTGCCCCCCCAGTCGCGAGGCCAGCACGCCGGCGCCCAGAGCGACACACAAGTCGGGATGAATGTCTTCCCGTGGAGTTAAGCCGGTGCTCTCAGTCAGCATCTCGGCGATCAGCGGCGTGCGAGTGGATCCGCCGACCAACAGAATGGCATCCAGGTCCGAGGGATTCTTGCCAGCATCCGCGAGCGCTTTGGATACGCTTTCCAACGTCTGTTCCAGCAGCGGGCGGATCATGCTTTCGTAGCGTTCCCGGGTGATCTCCAGCTCGAGGTGCAGCGGTTTGCCGTCGACCGTGACCAACGCTTCTTCGCGCACCGTAGTTTCGGGCTCGAAGCTCAACCGGCGCTTCGCTTCTTCGGCCGCCCACCAGATGCGCGCTCGGGCCACCGGATGTTCCCGGCGCAGATCGATGCCATGGTTGCGCTGGAAGGTCGAGAGCAAATGCTCGGCCAGCAGATCATTGAAATCGTCTCCGCCCAGTTGATTGTTCCCGTGACTGGAAAGAACCTCTGTAACATCGCCTTCCCGGGCCACAATGGAGACGTCGAACGTACCGCCGCCAAGGTCATAGACCATGGCGTTGTGCCGGCTGCCTTCTCCATACGCCAAACTCGCCGCCGTCGGCTCGTTCAGAATGCGGACGGCGTCGAGGCCTGCCAGTTGGGCCGCTTCCCGTGTGGCCTGGCGTTGCGCGTCAGAAAAGTAAGCCGGAACCGTGATGACCGCCTTTTCGACTGGTTGCTGGAGAGAACGGCCGGCCCAGGTAGCGAGTTCGCGCAAAATCAGCGCTGAGATTTCCTGCGGCGAAAAATGCCGGTCTCCGAGCGAAACCGTCTCGCTGCTGCCCATCTTGCGCTTGATGCTGCGGATGGTGCGTTCCGGATACAAGACCAACTGGTTGCGGGCCGCTTCACCCACCAACAACTCACCGGACGGTGAGAGCCCGACCACCGAAGGCAGTAGTTTGCTCTTGCCAATATCCAGCACCTGAACTTTGCCGTCGGCGAAAGCCGCCACCTCGGAGTTTGTCGTTCCCAAATCAATGCCCACGATCGGATCGTTCATATTCAGTTCCTTCCTCGTCAGTTCCCTTCCAGCGGTCGCGCCACTTTGACTTGAGCCGGACGATAAACTTCGCTTTCCCAGTCGTAGCCGTTGCGGTAGACTTCCACCACCGTTCCTTCGGGCACGGCTTCGGTTGCCTCGATTGCAATGGCCGTCATGCGCTGCGGATCGAACTTTTGTCCTTCACACACGATTGCGCTGACATGCAGATCCAGCAGCGCCTGATCGAGACGGTCTAGGGTAAGGCTGTGACCCTGGGAGATTGCAGTGAGGATCTGCTGTGCATGCCGGGCACGCCTCCCGGCAACTCCCAGCCAGCGCGCCCAGCGCGGCAGACGTGAGGTGGACAGCTCCTCGACGGCGTTCTGGGCGGCGCTTCGTCCGCGTTCGACGCGATCCCGCAGATCGAGCAGAGTGTCGATCTCCCGCCTTCGTGCCTGCGTGCAGCGCAGCCTTTCTCCGGACGACTCGCCCGCGGACCAGTCCGCAGTTCGTCGCTCCGCAGCGGATGCCTCCAGATTTCTAGACAGGGTATCTTTCAATTGCGCGAAGGTCCGCCCTTGCAACCTGACCTCCTGGGTGAGAGCGGTCATGGCGGACCACAGGGAATAGAGATCGCAATCTCCATCGACGGGCGGAAGCGGATCGCCGGTTTGTAGCGCGCCCAGCAACTCGGCAGTCAAGCCCGAAGGCGGCGCCTCGTCGGCCAGCGCGTTATCCAGCCAGGTCTCGAAGCTCCGCACGAGGCGCTCGCGTTCATCCGGGGAGGGCTTCTCGGAGGCGGAATAAGTATCCATTTCCATTCGTTGTCTACTTTTTTTCCTTGAAAACCGCCAGCCACGGTCCCGACCCAGCGTACTTCCTCGCGTCGGCGCCGTCCAGCAGGGATTCTAGAGGGGCGTCCGGGTCGCACGAGAACAACGTGTGCTGCGACCGCCGGCGTGGGTCGCGCAGCAGATCATAGGCATCACGCACGTTCTCGAACTCGTCGGGACAGCGGTCCGGCGGATACTGTTTCAGCTTGCGCAGATAAGCGGCGCGAATCTGTTCGTCCCCGGCTTCCGGATCAACCTCGAGCACGGCGTATGGATCGGAAATCGGGTGCGTTCCTCGGTTCATCTCTTCTTCTTTCCTCTAGAACAGTTCGCCCTGCTCCGGCGACGGAAGATTTTTCATCGGTTTCTTCGACTTTCCGCCCGGCCGCCGGCTCCCGAATATTCCGGGCGCTACGATCTCGGGCGGGGCTCCGGGGACAATCGCTTCTTCCTCTTCCCGAGCAATCCGGGGGGAAAGCATATCCAAAATCTTTTCAAACTGGTCCAACGCTTCGGAAAGAGTCCCCGGAGGTTCTTCGGCAAAATCGGTCGGGTTCCGATCGTCCCCATCGTCTGCTCCGCCCCAATCGCTCGCCGTTTCCCCGCGCTCTGCGCGACAGTTCGGACAATCGCAATCTTCGGGTCCCAGCTTTGAGACATACTTCGGAGGCTGGCTGCGCCCGGGGACGGGAAACTCATTCTGTGCCCGCTCTTCTTTCACTATCTCGCTCAGCAAATCCGGAGCCACTGGAGAGTTGACGGTGGCCGGATCGCCTAGGAAATCAGCCCCCCAATAGCGACCATCATCATTCCCTCGCACTCGATCGAGGATTTTCCCCGTCAATTCCAGATTGCGATCGCGCCTGGCGAGTTCGAGCGCCGCCAAGAAACAGCCCTCCCTCCGCTGGCCTTGCCAGGGAGGCAGCACTCGACCACGAAGGAAAAGAAACCTGGCATCGGCCATGCCCTGGGCCAGACCCACTGCGGACAGGGCATACGCCAGCTTCATGGCGCCACTGCGTAAGGCCGATTCTCCAAGGACCAGGATTTGCGTAACGTCCGTGGGGCAGTCGGGCTGATCCAAGGCGGCAAGCAGATTTCTTTCCCAGCCCAGAGGCAGAGGCAACGCGAGGTCCGCCCAATCGCCCAAGGCAAGAGATCGGGCCGTTCCCGTGAGCAACTCCATAGCAGAAAACCGGGAAAGCTCCAGCGATGGCAACTCAACCTTGTCCCCCATGTTCGCGGTTTGCGCCAGACCGTTCGTCAAGACGAAAGCGGCCACGGAGCTGCCCAGCATTGCCTGGAGCCGCTCGTTCTGCTGTGGCATCGCAATCCTATCGTCGTCTAGTACTGCGCAGAGGAGGCGCAGCACCGTTGCCCAAGAAGCAATCCCGGCCCGCACTTCCGGCAATACCTCAATGTGTTCGATTTCCGCTACGACCGAGCCCGTTTTGCCTTGCCTCAGATGGCGGATGGCGGCGGAAAGCAGCAGTCGCAGTTTGGCCCGGCGCACCTCGGGATTGAGTCGGTCGAGTTCTTCTGCACATTCCAGATGTTGGAGCGACTTCCGATAGGCCCCGCGCTTCTCGGCCGATTTCATCAGATAGAGCACCGGTCTGGTGTCTCCCGGTAAGGCTTGCCGCCAAAGCTCCGCCACTCGATCGGCGTCGCGCCAACTCCGATGTCTGTCCGCCCATTGGAGCCATGCCTGAAAAGCGTCGGGATGAGGATCGGCCCGGCAGGCGCGCTCGTACAACATTTCGGGAGAACGCAAGTCCTCGTCTCCGAGTCCTCCTGAGCTTCGGTCTCGGCGGAGAAGGCGGGTATATTCAAGGTTATCGAGGTCATCGAGATCGTCGGAGGGCAATCGCTCGGCGACCTTCGCCATATGCAAGGACAGGACTCCATCCTCCAGGCTTCCCGCGACGAACCGTTTTTCCCGGATGGCTGCGCGGCGGAAGTATTCCCAATGAAAAAGCGCTTCCGCCGAGCTGTCCTCATCGAGATGATGCTCGAGGCTGCGTGCCAACAATCTCCAGAAGTAGGCGTTCTCCCGCGGCTCACCAATTGCCGAACAGATCTCAGAACGCGAGACGCCCTGGGCCAGAGACCGAACCACAATGTGCTGGCGCAGCCGTTCGCGAATCTCGGGGCAGCATTGGCCACAGATGGTGACTGCCGTCCGTGCCGCCTCCAGCAAGGGCTTGCGTTTTTTCGCCGTCAACGTTTTTTCCAGCACCGCCAGTGCGGGTCGCAAGGAGCCGCTCCCTGCTCCGACTACGCTCACGAGCCGTTGCTCGGCGGCGCTGAACTCGGATGTGAGATCGATCCCCAACATCGCCATCAGGGGCCGAGTCAGGCGGGCGGGAGCGGAATCATCCGGCACCAAGCCCAGCCATTTTCTGCAGTCATCATCCTCTCGCCGGTAGAAGCTGGCGATCGCTCGAATCAGGGCCTTCCACGGTGCTAGTGCGCTGCGCCGGGACACCTGGGACAGGGCCGCGACTCGATCGTCCACCGGCCCCGTCGTCACCGCCTGAAACGCCGCAGCGAGTGCTGACGCCCCCTCGCGAAGAGAATGCTCTCGAGGCAAGGACGACACGCCGGCCAAGGCGGCCAGATCGTACACGCGCTGGCGGACGAAAGTCTCGATGCGGTCGCGAACATCCGGAGAGAGATTGTCGTCAGCGAGGGGCGCTACGACCTCGTCAAGCCTGCCGTCCACCACAGCGATTTCCCGCTGCAAGTCCATCATTCGCGAGGGTGACGAGGGAAATCGCCGGCCGACCATTTCCAGTAATGTCTTGGCTTCGACGGCCATCCCTAGCCTCAACATATCCTCAATCCGGCATTGATAGGCATCGAGCAGCAAGGTTTCGGTTTCCGCCGTGCCGGCGCGTTTGTGCAGATCTTTAGCGAGCTCCACGGCAGCCTTGGAATGACGACTGGCAATCAGCTCGCGAATCCGGTGGATTTCCGTCTCTGCCGGACTCCCGCCACTCGCCGCGGCCACCACCTTCGTTGGGCGTTTCGCTCTCTCTTGTTTTCTTGACATCAGACAATGCTAGATTCCGGGTATTCTAACCCTACTTTTCTGGGGTCGTTCAGTGGAAATTGTGGAAAACTGGTCAGCTCAGCGCTTCGATTGAGAATATCCCATGGCGGCAGGTCTTTTTCCGACCCCATCCAGGAAGGAGCGCAGCCATGAGATGGTGGCCGTGGGCGGACGCACCGGAGGACCAAGGGGTCCTACCGATTCGGCAAGCTTCGCTAGAGCGGACGCGAGCTTATCATCCTCGTCATCAATGACGAACACAGTGGGAGGAACGCCCGCTGGGGTCACTCGCGTGGCTCGCTTTTGTGGGTAGGGTGAAACAAAAACTTGCGCGGCGCGGAGGGTTGTCGAAGGCCCTTACTGCAATTGAAGCACTCAGACTGGCGAGAGCGAATCCGGCATCAACGCCGCACCAGGTGGGAGGGTCAGACGCTTGTCCGTCTCGATCGAGGCAATAGGGCTAATTTGCCTTTTGCGCAGCGGCCCGTTCTTTGGCGTGAGCAACTAAGGCCGCAAAACGTGGATCGCCTTGAAGCGAATTAAGCAAGGGATCTTTTTCCATATTCAAAGCGTTGAGCGGCGGGAGACCGTGGTCAACGGCCTGGCGTAATAGCGAAAGCGCCTGTTCAACCTGCCCGTCGTGTGCGGCCACTGTCGCAAGATCGTATTTCGTCGCCGCTGTTTCCGGTTGATCGGGTCCGAAGACACGTCCTTCGATCTCCAGCGCCTGGCCTAGCTGCTTCTTCGCATCTTCGAATCGGCCCAGGTCCCGTTGGAACTCCCCCAAATTGATCATCGCGTTAATGGCCGACAAATTCTCAGGACCAAACACGCGCAGATGAATCTCCAATGCCTCCCTTTGCAGCTTTTCAGCCTCCCCCAGGCGATGATCTCCCGCGAGCATGATGGCAAGGTTGTCCATGGTGACCAGGGTGTAGTGCGCCTCTGGTCCGAGTCTTCGTTTTTGTTTCTCTAAGACGTCCTGATTCAGTCTCACGCCTTCTGCACAATTGCCTTCCTGGCAAAGTGTGAAACCTAGCTCACTTTCGGTTGCGATTGTGTCCGGATGGTCAGCCCTAAGCACACGCAGTTGCATCTTCATCGTTTTGCGCTCAAGAGCTTCTGCCTGCCCGACCTCGCCTTGCTCTTGTAAGGCCCATGCCAAATCGTGCATGGTGTTCATGATCTCGCGGCTTTCCTGAAGGCCAGCCGATGTACCGGCTTTGATCGCACGCTCGAACACTGATTGCGCACGAGAATAGAGTCCCTGATACATATAGGCCCTTCCTATGACGTGCATCATGCTCGCCTGGAGTTCGGGGTCTTTCGATAGCCCGGTATCAATATCCTTTGCCGCCTTATCGAGGAGCTCCTGGGCAGTGATTGTACCCAATTTTTCATTTGGGTCGGAAGCCTTGAAGATTCCGGTCATGAATTCCGCGATGCGGTCTGCGCGGTCGCGCTCGCGCCGGGTGTTACGGAGTTGCACGCTCTGCACCACTGAGAAAGCCACAAGCAGGAGCAGCAGCATTGCAGCGCCAGCAACAGAATATCGGTGCCGCCGGACGTACTTTTGAATTCGGTAGGAAACGCTAGCCGGTCGCGCGGTCACTGGCTCATTCTTCAGATATCGTCTGATATCGGCCGCCAATTCGGATGGTGTGACATATCTGCGCGCCCGGTCTTTCTCGACCGCCTTCATCGTGATCCAGTCAAGATCACCCCGCAGCACGGTCACCAATTGTTTCGGCTCGGTTCCCCGCGATTCGGCTGTGGTGGACGATGTATCGCGGTCTGTGCTGACCTTGGTGCTGGGCCGCGGCGGATCTTCCTCCCGCAAGCGGTGCAGCATTTCGTCCAGTGGTTTGTTCTTCCATTCCTTCGAGTCGAAGGGCAGACTCCCAGTGAGTAATACGTACAGAACTGCACCCAAGGAGTACACATCAGTACGTGTATCCACATCCTGGGTCGTCGAGTCAGATTGTTCAGGGCTCATGTAGCCTGGCGTCCCCACAAAGCTTCCCAGCCGGGTGTGAAGTGACCACCCTGCAATCCCCGCGTCGGTTGCTTTTGCCAGCCCGAAGTCGATGATCCGAGGAACTGGTTTACCATCGATTTCTACGACCAGGATGTTTGCCGGCTTGAGGTCGCGGTGGATGATGGCCTTCTGATGCGCGTGCTGCACCCCTTCGCAGACCTTTATAAATAGCTCCAGGCGGTCACGAATCTTCAGTTTCTTCTGGTCGCAGTAATCCGTGATCGGTATCCCCGAAACGTACTCCATCACGAAGTACGGTTG
>JBAUXO010000037.1:0-32964 GCA_049584315.1 Candidatus Sulfotelmatobacter sp.
ACAATCGGAGCATCGCCGCCTCGTCGCAGATACCGAATCTGTTCAACTTCTACTCCGTGACATGGGTGATAGCGGTAGCAGATCTTGGCGAAATACAAACTATGAGCAGTACCAAGACACCTTACGCCACTGCTTCGCAACTCAACTGCTGGAGGCGGGTGCGGATTTGCGCACTATTCAGGTCCTGCTAGGCCATCGTGATTTGGAAGAGACGACCATCTATCTCCATCTCTCCCAACGGCACCTCAACGCCACCGCGAGTCCTCTGGACTCGCTCCAGCTGAAAGGTAAGGTAGCGCAGAGCGAATGATGAACCGGCCACCCCTCCAGGTGGCCGATCTGGTTCGCGCCGCGGGGCGCGCTTTCCTCGAACGCAGCCGTAAATGGATCACCTGGCAACACCTCAAGGTGTTGCGGGCCATCGCGCGCTGTCGCACCGCCGCCTTGGGCGGACATCTTGATGAGTGCACCGTCTGCGCGTACCGTCCGCCCATCTCCTACAACAGCTGCCGTGATCGGCACTGCCCGAAGTGTCAAGCCAACGCTCGCGATCGTTGGCTCGAAGCGCGTCGTAAGGAACTTCTCCCCACGCGCTACGTCCATGTTGTCTTCACCCTACCTCATGAACTGGCGCCGCTCGCCTTGCAGAACAAGAAAATCCTGTACCATCTGTTGCTGCAAACCAGTGCCGAAACTCTCCTCGAAGTCGCTCGCGATCCCCAGCATCTGGGCGCCGAAATCGGCTTCTTCAGTGTGCTCCACACCTGGAATCAGAGGCTCGAACATCACCCCCATGCCCATTGTGTGGTGCCCGCCGGCGGATTGTCGCTCGATCACTCTCATTGGGTTCCAGCGCACTATCGCTTCTTTCTTCCCATCCCCGTGCTCCGAAAGGTTTTTCGCCGCAAGTTTGTCAGCGCTCTAAAACACAACTTCCGTCAGGGCAAGCTTGGCTTCCATGGCACTCTGAAGCCCCTCGCTCACCCCAAAGCTTTCTCCGCCTGCTTGCGAACCCTATACCGACACCACTGGCACGTCTACTCCAAACCCCCCTTCGGAGGAGCCGAACAAGCACTGCGCTATTTAGGCCGTTACACCCATCGCGTCGCCATCTCCAATCATCGACTCGTTGCTTTCGTCGACGACCAAGTTACCTTTCGCTGGCGTGACCGCGCTCCTAACAATCAAGAAAAACTGCTGCCCCTATCCCTCGATGAGTTCCTCCGCCGTTTCCTGCTGCACCTACTCCCCCGAGGCTTCGTTCGCATCCGCCACTTCGGCTTCCTCGCCAACCGGCGGCGGGCCACTCTCCTGCCTCTCTGCTTTCAATTACTCGGCCCCACACCACAACCGCAGATAGAACCAACAGCATCCGCCACGCAATCCCGTCCTCTTTATCGCTGTCGCAAATGCGGCGGGACAATGGTCACCATCGAAACCCTCACTGCCGCTCAGCTCCTACTCCGTTCTCCCCCTTCGTTCTCCCGTGCCGCATGAAACCAATTTCCCAAAACCGCAAATCTCGATCCCTCTTTCGGATCGATCCGTCTTCGTGCGCCTTGCCGCCGAAAAACCTTCTTGTCCCTGACCCAGAATCTGTTCCAACCGCGATCATTTTCTACCTCAATCACCCTCTGCAAGCTACCCCTGCTCTTCTCCCACCAAGCACACTGGTCCATCGCCTACCTCATGCCCTCATCGACCCTATTGAAAACGCATAGCCACCGCGCCCGACCGCACCGCGGGGCGGCTTCCTTCAAGTCGTTGTATCAGAAGCGACCGCCGCAGATTCTCATGAGGCTACCAATCTCTCCTCTGCGGTCGCTTCTGATACAACACTAGGACATACCGGTACTAATCCGCTCGGCTGCCCGAGACACACTCTACTTTCCCGCCCCAAGAACCACGGCCCTGATCGGCAATTGACGATCGCGGTAGGGACAGCCATCGTGACCTTTCAGTGGGTTCTGAGTGGGGCCTGGACGGGTGAATGGCAATTCAGAAAAGGACAGGCAAAGGGGGTTGCCCAAAAACCTCCTCGGCTGTACCGTCGCCCCCCTGAATTTGCAGCAAGTTGGGAAAGCCGCCATTGGAGGGCCCAAAATCAGGACGCTAGGGCACGTCACGGCTGCGAGCGGTAAACCGTGTTGCCCCCGACCATGGTCCACAGAACTCTGGTGTCCCGCATTTCTTCGGGAGAAACCGTGAGGATGTCACGATCGAGCAACACGAGATCCGCTTGCATGCCTGGTGCCAAGGAACCAATCTTATCCTGCTCGTTCATGGCTCGCGCGGAATTTCTTGTGTATGCGAAAAGCATCGCCTCCCGGGGCATGCACTGGCTGGGATCGAGAACGCCTTCAACTCCCTTGCGCGTTTCCGCCTGATAAATCGCCCAAAAGACATTGGGGCTGGAGACAAACCAATCGCTGGCGCCCGAGATTGTGGCACCTGCATCCAGCAGCGAGCGCGCTGGATATTGCCAACGATACAATTCCGAATCTATGTAAGGCTTCACCAGTTCGATCGTGTCGGGCTCGGCCGTGGCCCACAGAAGCTGCAACGCGGCAATCACACCGAGTTCTTTGAAGCGCGGAAAATCTTCCGGATCTGCCAGTTGGACATGAGTAAGTGTATCGGGAAGGCCACTGTTTCCATTTGCCTTTCTCGCCGCCTCGATTCCATTGAGTGATTCCTTTACTGCGCGGTCACCCAAGGCATGCACGTGAATGATGAGACCTTGCTTATCGGCGGCCGTTACTAATTGCGCGAATCGTGCCGGGTCAAACAGCAGGTCTCCAGGTCTACCGGTGTTCTTATATGGCTTGGTCAATGATGCCGTCTGCGAAGGATACTCCAGCACGCCGTCGGCGAACACTTTGATTCCAGGGATCGTCAAGTTCGGTATGCCGGCATATTTTTCACGAATTTCTTGAGCCGTCTCCAATTCCTTTACCGGATCATTGCGTGGATTCACGACCCAAAATGCAGCCACGTGCGCCGTCAATTCTTTGTGTTGAGCTAAAGCTTTGTAGGTCGACAGGACCGACTCGTCGGCCCAGGCATCGAGCCACGAGGTGATGCCGAGGCTGTGCAGGTATTGAACGGCCGCGCGCCCGGCGGCAAGCCATTGTTCTTCGGTTGGTGGGGGGATCGCCGCATCGAGCTTTTCCCGGCCGGCATCGACGGCGAAGCCATTGGGTTCACCGTCTTTGCCGATTCCGTAGTAAGCGCGCTCAGCCGCAGACAGATGCGCCAGAAAATCCTTTGTGACTGCAGCGCGCTTTAAGAGATCGCGATTGGCCCAGCCCGTGTGCCCGTCCGATCCCGCGAGAAACACCGGTAAGCCTGCGAAATCGCCGGTGTTGAAACGAGCATTCAGTTCGTCCGTGTGCGACCAGAACTCGAGAGGCATGCCGCTGATATAGAGGACCTCCCCGCGCATTCCTTTTCCGGACTTCTTCGCATCAGCGGCAAAGCTGACGAGGTCGTCAATCGAATGCACATGATCGCCGACATCTGCACCGACCAAGGTGAGTCCAGCCATGATCGGATGGACGTGGCTGTCAATCAAACCAGGGAGAAGCGACTTGCCCTGCAAATCGATCTTCTCCGTCACCGGCGATGCAGCGTGCAACACCTCGGGGAGATTCCCGACTGCAACGATCTTGTCGCCGCGGATCGCCACCGCTTCGGCGTACGGATGTTCCGGAATGCCGGTGAATACCTTGGCGTTGAAGAAGACGCGCTCGGCCTGATCTCTGCCCTGAGAGTGCAAGTAGGGGGGTGCAACCAAGATCGCAATTGCAGTCAAAATAGAGAACGCCATACCCAATGTTCGAACTCTCGCGTTCTTAGAGTTTGTGCGATGCATCGCCGGGCCCTTTCATGTATTTGTCAAAAGTTGAAACCGTATGCAAGCGCTCCTATTTGGAGGCCAGATATCGAAGTCGTTTGACCCCGCGTCAGGAGTACTGGAAATCAAGTACATCGATTGACGAAGTGTTCGCGTTCGGCATCGATACTGCCAAATCTTAATTCAATCCAAATCGGTGGTGCTGATAATTCGCGAGAAAAATCCTGTTGCATTTATTGAACCCACCCCAAGCGCGGTTAACGGCTGAACGGTGACGAACTGGGTTTTGAGCGCTGTCTCTCCCTGAGACGACTTCTACATCCCTCTCTTCACTTCACTGTCTTGCAATCCTACTGCATCAGGGTTTGCTCGTCTCTGCTCAGCCGCCAATCTAGGGATGAAATTTGGACGGTTGGCGACCCCCCCATTTCTCTCATCAGCAGCCCAGTGAGCGCTTCTATGCTTAATAGCACCAACCATCCCATCCGTTGCTGATAGAACCGGTTTTCGTCCGAGGCGACTTACTTCTGGATTGTCCGCGGGGAGCAATCTCCGAAACTGACGGTCGGTGAGCTCGAAAACGACTTTGGCAGCTATACTCGGTGGCTAGAGGCATGCATGGGCTGCTATCGCTACAGCCAAATGTTCTTGAATAACGGCGATTTAATCTATATTGTATAGATAATGTCTGGCCGCGATTATCTCGGCGAATTTGAGCACATCGTCGTCTTGGCACTCCTGCGGCTAGAGGATCGAGCCTACGGAGTCACGGTGCGGCAGGAGATCGAGTTTCGCACTCAGCGTGAAGTATCAATCGGTGCTGTCTACGCCACGCTTGATCGTCTAGAGACGAAAGGGTATGTCAAGTCCCACCACGGCGATCCTACGCCTGAACGCGGTGGACGTTCGAAACGTTTCTTTCGTGTCACGGCGAGAGGCGTGGCGGCTGTGAACCGCACACAGCGCGTCCTCCAGAGCATGGCGGAAGGACTAGACCTCATTCGGAGTTGCCCATGACCTCCGCAGCAGATTTCGTTCAGCCGCCGCGCTTCGCAAGCTGGCTCTTGAATCTCTTCACCCCTCCCGATGAAGAAGAGTCTATTATGGGGGACCTGCTTGAGGAGTTTTCCCTTCTCGCGTCGAAATCGGGAGTTGCCTTCGCCCGACGCTGGTATCGGCGGCAGGCGGTAAAAACCATCGTACATCTCTTCAGCACCGCATTCCGTGTCGCTCCGTGGTCAACTACTGCCGCCGTGCTCGGAGGGTTGTTGCTGTACAGGTTTGCCTCTGGGCTGCCCGACAAGTTGCTGTCAGCATTGACAGACAAGTACCTCTTCTACTGGTCGGCCCATTTTCAAGCTTACTTGTGGATGCTGAAAGGAATGTTGCCCGCAAACCTCATCTTGGGGATGTTCGTCGGATGTATGGTCGCGTTGGTGGCCAAGGGAAGGGAGATGGTTGCCACGATGACGCTAGTTCTCTTCCCGTTCGCGTTGATTGGCGCTGCTTGGGTGTGGGCATCCACGCATGGGTTTATGGGTGTTGCGTGGATGCTATGGCAGTGTGCTGATCCGTGCGCGGTCGTTCTTGGCGGAGCAATAGTCCGAATGCTCAGATCAGCCGTAAAACCTCTGCCTGCGGGTGCGTAATCTGCCACTTTATCTCCCAGATCATCGGCCAGTGTGTCAGCCAATCGGCCTAAGTAGCGTAACATCGCGATGTCACTCACTGACCCGGCCGCCCAATTCTCAAGAGTGCTTTGAGAATCGAGGGTCTATGGCTACTTCACTAGGTCTCTTCTAAATTTTCCAGGAACTTTGATTCGCCACTCCTCGTAAAGAGTTCAAGGGAGAGGAGTATATGAAGGCTTTCTGTCTGGTATTGCTAGTTCCTGGCTTGCTTCACGCTCAGCATGCTCTCGAGACCTCGATAGAGCAGAAGTTCATTTCTGGAGGCACGATTCGTTTGCACCTAGAAGCCGGCGGCTACACTATCACCGCTAGCGATTCCGAGAACATCATTGTGACCTGCCACGCTCATACGGAAGAACAAATCAAGCGCGTCAAGGTGGAGATCAGACCAACTGCGTCAAGCGCTGATGTTTACGTTTCCGAAACCCCGCACAATGACTTCCAGGCCACCATCGAGGTCCCTCGTCATTCCAATCTTTGGGCCAGACTGTCAGCGGGGGAACTGGACGTCGAAGATCTGGAAGGCGATAAGAATCTCGAACTTCGTGCTGGACGCATCCAGATCGATATTCCACACCCTGAGCTGTACGGTCACCGCGAAGCTTCGGTTACGACCGGCAGCATCGAGTCCTCTGCCTTCGATGTCTCCAAAGGGGGTCTGTTCCGGTCATTCGAGCAGCAAGGTCCAGGGAAGTACCGTCTGCACGCGCACGTGATGGCCGGAGAGATCGATCTGCGCGGGAGCGACTGAGACTCCGGGACGAGAACCACGCGATTGCGTAACGGCCCGTTGCGTGGATTGACGACAAATCGCCACGTCGCTCGCCGACCAGCGGCCAAAACGTAACGCCTGTTTTCGTCAGTCTCGGCGTGGTATGCCGAGATACCAGAGTGAAGAAACCTGCTGTGAGCAGCCCGAGCACGCCCCAAGCAGGCTCCCCCTGATGCGGCTGCTTTTCAAGGCCACTGTGACAGTCTTGGGCAAAAGTAGACTCCGAAGAAGACGCCGAGGGGAACGATCCACCAGCTAAGGACAAAGATTCCCGCCAATGAAAATAAGAAAAGGTGGGATAGGCTTTCTCTCGTCCACAACATCTCCGTTCTTTGCAGGTGAAACAAACTGTCGATTATTCCAACTGAGACCAAGAAAAGAATAGCTCCGACATAAGCGCCCGTCACGCCGTAAACCACTCCACGTACAGCCACGCACCATCGTTTCGTCCTTCTGTTGCATCGCCAACATTATCGACGAGGCAATGACAAAGTTGTGGTGACTGACGTAATCAACCGGCCATAGCGCTCAGAATGCAGGTCAGGCGGCGTCCTCCGCTAAGAATTTAGCCAAAAAGCGGATCGTGCTTAGCTTATGCTCACTGAAACCGCGTAGCTCTTCTTCACCGACTCGGGTCTCGTGCAAGAGTCTCCCAAACACTTGCGTGAGGTGCGAGTACCGATAGTTGTACTTGTGGTCGATCTCCTTACGTCGTTGGGTCAGGTATTCCTGCAGGTCCCACAGGTCCGACGGCTGCTTGATCCTGCCGGCGATCTCCTTTGCTTCGTGCATCAACTCGTGAAGCTCCCGTTTCAGAGCCGCAAACGGCGTGGTAGTTCGGAGCGTATTGCCCTGTGAGACTGTGGTGCGTCAGTGGTCCCCAATGCGGGAACGAATGGGAGCCAATGGGTACCGAGAAGTTGGTTAGTGGTTTGCCGGGGGTGGATTTGAACCACCGACCTTTGGGTTATTCGGATGCGGAACAGGTTTGGCAGAGATCGGATCTGTCCGGCGCTGATCTGCGCGGTCCCCTCGAAGCGGCTTCTCGCCAGCGATTGAAAGAGTCCCTCGTGGCGCATACCCACCGACTTGCAGTGATGCGGCCGCAGTCGCTAGAAAACTTCCAACAAGCCGACTTAACGCTAGGACTTCTGGCCCGCAATGAGTTCCAGATCGCCCGTGATCTGACGGGAACGGTGCGCACTCGACAGGTTCCCGACTTAGGTCTGCGGCATGTTGGCTAACACCAAGCGTTCACCGTTGCCTGGATCGGTCACGACCTTACATTCGTCTTTGACGATCATGGTGGGCGTCGTGTGTTAGTTTCGCAGGCCGGCCAGTGAGGCAGATCCGCGTGGTTGGGAATGTCCGGGCCCTCAGGCTGGATACTGCACCCAATTCGCGCCGGGTTCATGCAGAATAACGGCCGCACCTCTTCGGTGCAGCCGGAGGGAAGCGTTACGGATTGTGTTAGTTCGAGGCACAACGCCGCGTGGCGCTTCGAATTTCTCTAGCTATAGCTAGGTTAGAAGCGGACGCGAAGGCCCACCTCGATTTGCCGGTTGCCTCCTGGTTCCTCCTGCGCTGACCCCCCGGACAGGGTTCCGAAACCGCCTGCTGCCGAACTGTCAATTGGAGCCAGATAGCTTCCGTAAATGCCGTCCGGATCCAGGAACTGATTATGGTTGAAAACGTTAGCAAAGACGCCTTGAACTTCCATGCTAATGCCCTCCGCCACTCGGAAATTCTTCCGGACGCTGAGGTCCATATTCCAATAGGGCAGTCCAGGGATACAGCCGAAGCCGCAGTCCTTGTTATCCAAGCCCAAAATCGGGTTGCGGAAGTCGTTAATCGCCGCTGGCCCGGCCTGGAAAAGATTGGGAAACTGGCCGGGTTGAGAATAGGCGTGACCGCTCTTGGCGGGTGCAACGGGCACAGCATTTTCGTTGCCAAAGTAGTTGACGTTGTCCCCAGCGCCATACTCCTGACCATCTCCGGTCGAGGTAAAAATCTCGACCGGTGCGCCGCTGCCCGCCGAGAAAACTGTCGAGAACGTCCAGCCGCCCAAGGCACGTCCCAGCAGTGCTGACTGCCCCTTAAAGAAGGGCGGCTGGTACACAAAGAAGAAGTTGTACACGAATTTGCGGTTAAAGGTCTGATACCCGTACATCGTCCCCAAATTGAAGGGATCGTCTGGAGTGTATCCGCCGGTTGCCTGGACTAGCGCTCCAGTTCCCAGCGCCTTGGAATATGTGAAGTTCGACTGCAAGGTCAATCCCTTCCAGTCGGCCATCTTGAGGGAGGCGAAACCAGCATTGTAGTTTCCGTAGCCGGTGCTGGCGTTATCCGCAGGTCCTGACGACATCTGGGGCGACGTACCCCCGATGGCCGGGTTGATGTTGTTCATCATGGTGGTGCCGAAAACGAAACCCTGTCCGTTGCAAGCGGTGCAACCGACGCCAGCATCCATGCCACTCCACATGCTCCAGACCTGCGCCGTAGTGAGGTCTGCGAGTTCGTTGTTCACCACGGCGGCGGTGCAACTGGAAAACCCCTTGCAGTATGCCGGGTTCATCGCGTTCTCGAAGAACGGTTGCGGCGTGATGCTGCTGGCCGCGAGGGGCTTGCCCGCCCCATTGCCATTGCAACCGCCGCCTGCGAGACCCTGAACGCCGCCGCACAATTGCAGTACCACATTCTTATAGGCTTGAGCGAACTGCTGGCCGCCCCGCGTCATCATGTAGGGCACTGCGTTCAGGTTGACGGGCTGGTACTCGTGCGTGATCCTGCGCCCGATGTAGCCAACTTCCAATATGACCTTGCGGGACAACTGGCGCTGAATGGTCAGGTTGAGCGAATCAACCTCGTTGGGTCGGAAATTCGGATCCAGGGTCGAGGAGGTCGCGGCTGAAATGCCATTCACGCCGGGATAATACGGTTGGGGCAGCGTCGCTGACGCTTGTTGGAGCGGCGCGCTCAAGCCATCCACGCCAATGCGAAACGCAGTCGCAGCAGTATTGGAGCCTGCGCCGCCGCAGGTGCCGTTACTGAGGCCGGTGAGGCACTGCGTGGGCTGGAGGAGGCCAGGTCCGAGTAAGGGCACCAATACTAAATCCACACCGTTCAGGCGGCCAAAGATGCGGCCGTAGCCGACACGAACCACCGTATCTTCATGGCCGAAAAGGTGACCCATTGCCGAGTTACTGTCGAAGTGCGGGCTCCAGGCCGCAGCCAGACGCGGGCTGAATGAACCGTAGAACGGGTTATACGGATACTTCGGCCCATTGGCGGTGTTGCCCAGCAGAGCAAAACCGATTTCGGGATTGTAGTTTTGGCCCTGCAGCGCCGCGCGCTTGCGAGCATCCAGGTATGCTGCACCCGAAATTGGCTCGTCTGACGAGTCCACCAGTTCCACTTGCTTGCCATTGGCTTCAACCGGCGGCATCTCCAGCGTCCAGCCCAGTCCGTAAGTCAGGGTGAAGGTTGGCTTCATGTGCCAGGTGTCGCTGAAGTAGACGTTGTAGTAAGGGATGGTGCTTTGGTCGAATGCCGGGGTCCCGATGGGATTCAATGTTAGATTCGAGCCGGAGCGAGTATACGCAACCTGCGCGATGGAAACGATGCCCAGAGCCGCCGCGCTAAGGGAGCTGCAAGCTGAGATAGTGACGCCGGGCTGCGTGCAAAGCGGTATGTCTTGCGCCAGACCCGATCCCGAGGTCCCGTTGCCCAATTCGTAGACGACCTGGTTGTTGATGCCTCCGCCGTTGTCGGTGCGCTGGTGGTAATCCCAATTGTGTTCGTAGGTGCCGCCAAACGTGAAGAGGTGGTTGCCTTTCAACGTGGAGATATCATCGCGCAGCATCTGATCGTGCCCATCCCAGAAACGGTTACGCGTGTTCTGCGTGTCCACATTGTAGGGCCCGAGATCATTAACCTGCCCGAACCCGGCTGACTGGCCGCTAAAGATTTCAAGCGCCCCGCCCAGCGTGGCCGTCTGCGGTGTATCTCCAGTTCGCTTCCATTGCCAGAAGTTGCGCAGGAAACTATAGTGCAGATCGTTGGTGGTATTGGTGCTGATATTCGTGGTCAACCCTGCCGTCCACAAAAAAGCCTGTTGCGGAAGACTGGACTGCGAAGCCGGTGTGCCAAGCGTGTCTCCGGAGAAGAAGCCACCGATATCAACCTGAGCATCCGCGGCAGCTTTCAGCTCGAACCAACGATAGCTGGACATCAAGTGCCATTTGGACGAAAAATCGTGATCCAGCCTCCCGACTGCAAACTTGCTGGTCGTGGGTTGGGCAAGGTTAGCCGAGAATCCTTGAACGTTCGAAGTGGTCCCGGATTCAGGGTGGTCGCATAGCGTCTGAGTGCAGTTAGCATTTGAAGCTGGTTCGTACTTGTTCCATATCGTCTGCACAAGGGGATTGATTCCAATTCCACGCGGGTCGTTGGCAGTACCCGGGTAAGTAATGCCGTTGTAGGTCACGGCAGCCGGGTTCAGGTTGTAAAGGGCACCAGTCACGTCGTCCGTCAACAGCCCCAGTCGCAAGGTCGGCGAAGGAACATTTCTAACAATGGTTTCGGAGTTGGGGAAATTGAAGCCCTCATAATTGAAAAAGAAATAGGTTTTACCGCCGAGAATTGCTTTCGGGATAAGTGGTCCGCCAATCGCTCCGCCGTAACGGCTGTAATGAAAGCTGGGAATCGGAGTGATCGGAAGGTTGTGGTTGTTCTGCCAGCTATTCGACGACCAGTTGTTGTCTTTATAGTATTCGTAGGCCGTGCCGTGCCAGGCATCGGTTCCGCGCTTGGTGACCACTTTCACCTCCGAGCCGGAAGAACTATTGAAATCGGCGGTCTGGCCGGCGGTACTTACTTTGAACTCCTCGACGCTATCCTGGGGAGTGGGGAGCACTCCCGTGGCGCCGCCCACGCCCTTGCCGGACTCGGATGGCCCTACGCTATTCTGATTAGCCACACCCCCGCTCGGGTCGCCGGCGAAGCTCTTCGTGTAAACGTTCGTACTGCCGTCCATGTCGTTGGTGTTGTCGCCGCCATCGAGCGTGAAAGCGCTTTGATCCACAACCGTCCCCGCAACGGAACCATCGGGGCTTACGCCGGGCTGCAATGCGATGAAAGTGCTGACGTCGCGGCCCAGGCTCGGCAGGTTGTCTATGGTGAGGTTCGTGATGGTGTTCCCGACCGTGGCATTCATGGTCTGCAACTCATTGCCGATAGCCGAAACCTCCACCACCACATTGGCTCCGCCTACTTGCAGAGCTAAGTTCACCGTGAGGCTGGCTCCGACTTTTACCTCCTGGTTCTCAGTCTTCGTGGTCTCAAATCCCGCCTTGCTCACCGCAATGTTATAGATGCCCGGGTTTACGTCCACGTAGATGTAGCGTCCGGTTGCGTTCGTGGTTGTGGCTCGTGCAATGTTCGTCGCGGAGTCGGTTAACGTAACGGATGCATCCGCCACAACCGCACCCGACGGATCGGTCACCGAGCCGGCAACCGTGCCCGTCGAAGTTGATTGCGCCCACGCGGCCAGGGCACTGCCGGCATAAACCACCGAAAGCAGAACCAGAGCCAACTTTACGCTGCGGATGTACATTGTCTCCTCCGACCCGAGATTGAGTGTCGCGACTGACCGAGGAAACCACACGAGTCGCTAACCACTCCCACCACGCTGACTGTTTGCAATCAGCGAACCAGACCGGAGTCGTCGACTTTTCAATTGCTTACATCAATGAGCAGATCTGCGGTTATGAAATGCGGGATACCAACTAGACAGTCCTCACAGCGTATATCGTTTGCTTGAAGTTGCGTGTCTTAAGACTGTCACTGCGTCCTGTAGGACTACACCAAACAGGAGATGAATTTCCAACAATCCCGATCTCCAGAGATTCCTTGCGAGCTTGATTTTGGTGAGTTAGGATACATACTGGTTGGTATGTTGGCAGCACGCAAGAATCCGAAACGTAGAGCGACTAGGCTGCGCGATCCTGAGCACACGCGGGAGGGCTGAAGCCGAACTCCGCACTCTTTGCTTCAGCCGACGAAATCATCTGGCCGCATGGCCTGGATTCACACTGCAGAATTCCGCTACTCATCAGAAGTATCTGATCGAAACCATGCCCGGCGGCGTCGTGCCGTTAGATAGGGATGCTTTCTTGCGCAGCGTTGAGCGACCACCCGAAAAAGTGAGGGAGGGACAGTTTCTTGCGGCAAAGTGATCTTCGAATGGCACAGCCTGTGTCACTTTGAAGGGCCATTGGACCGCCGTCAGTACATAATGGTCCGGGTCAGATGATGCGGCCAGGACGTGGTGTGGTAGTGCGTCCACAGGCGCGCGTCAATTTGCGGGATGATCACCTGCTGGCCTGGCGGACGCAGCTTGTTGATCTCATCCGCCAGTAGCGCGGTCGCATACAGGCAATGGGCGCGAATTTCGATCTCCTCGCGGCTGTCACGCGGAATCAGTTGGTAAGTATTGATTGCGTGCTCCAGCGCGGGCGAGTAGCTGGTCATGCCCATTAGCCGAAGCGCCACCGGCACGATGTAGTCGGCAAAGGCGGTCATTTTCTGCGGATCTTCGAGGCTGAAGCCTCCCGCAGCACCCAACCCTGAATAGATCTGCCAGAAGCCCAGTTGCGTCAGTTTGTAGAACTTCACTTCGTGCCCGTCGTAGAGGCTGACGTCGTTGTAGCGCGGGAACTCCAGGGCCAAGCGCTCGACGAGGCCCTTGCCGTCGTCATAGAGACGCGGAGGACACGACCGGATGAAATTGTAATAACGCCCACCATATTTCGCCGTCAGCACCTCGCCGGTCTGGCGGAAGAGTGCCATCTTTTCCTCCAGCATGGGGATTTCCATGTTGCCGGCAAAAATCTTCTCCATGTCACGGCGCGTGATCTTCGCCAGAAACTTGCCATCGAGAATGGGAATACCGCTATCCATGGCGCGTTTCAGGCAGGCGAACATAGCATCGGAATCCGACAGGTGAGTACCCGCGTAGTCAGCCTGGAATTTTACATGGGTCTTGAAGTCAGTGAACGCCGTGTCAATGGTATTGCCCACCATGACGAAATCCATCGCGATGTCGGGGGCCTTTTCCAGTCCATAAGGCACCGCCAGATTCGGCATGGGCAGTTCCTCGTAGGCCATCCAGCCCGCGATCTTTACGATCTTTTCGTAATGGGTGTGGACGTCGCGGGACTTCTCGATGACCGGCCGCAGGCTCTCGGTGACGGGGCTGCCCAGTGGCTGGGGCCAGTGAAGCGAATCGGCCTTGCCGGAATTCATGGAGTGGGCCGCGAACGCGGAGGCCTTTCCCGCTGCAACTGGGGCTAACGTAGTGATTCCCTGCAACACCTGACGGCGGCTGAGATTCATTGGTATTCCTTGCTAAAGGTGTTTTGTTCCCGCAGAGTCGAAGAAAGTTCTACGCTCTGAGTGCGCACAAGCTTAGCAAACAACTGTGCAGTCGTGAACGTTTACCAGCAAGTCAGCTAACCAAAACAGCGTCTCTGGTCCGCTGATGGGCAACCCTTCCTTCCGTGACGCGCCGGCATTAGCCGGCCGGCAAGACTCGCTGAAGAAATGAAGGTGGCCGGCTTACAATTGCTTTGGCGGAGGAATTTCGCAATCTTCGCTGCCTCCAGCGAGGGGGCAGAGTCTAAATCCGCTCGCGACACGCTGTTGAAGCTTTATGCAGAAGTTGGTCGGCGATTCGCTTGAGATCGGAGATCTCCGCCAATGTCGCGGTGCCCACATAATCATTCACCCGTTTTTCACAGTTCTGGCGGACTTCATCATAAGCCGATGGATGTCGTCCGCGAACTGCCAGCAATTCCTTCAGCCAACGCTTGCCATAGCTGGCGTGGAGGGTTTCGTCGGCCCAATCGAAATCCATGTCATGTTCACTCATCCTGTCGCCATAGGAATGAAACAGACGGATGCGCTCGGGTTTGTGTCGGATATTCTTGGTTTCGAAAAAGAAGAGCATTCCAAGCAGATTGGTAGGAACGTCAGTTGCGTTCCCGCTTGTAGCACTCTCATAAATGTAAGTGCCCAGGGGAATCTCAGCCAGATCGAACCCCCACCCTATCAGCCGCTCGTAACCCATGCGGCAATGCCTCGACTCGTCATAGGTCCACCGCGCGGAGTTGTAGATCCATTCCCACGGAAGCGAGTCAGCAAAAGCGCTTAGTATTACACCGCCCGCCTCGATCGCCCAAACCTCGTTTACATGGCTAATGGCGGAACGCAACTGCAATTGCATTCCCGTGCCATAAGCGTAAGACGGATCGACAATGTCCGGCCAATAGAACCGGCATGGCCAAAACCGCTGATCTCGCGCAGGATGTACAGGAATGGAATACGCCTTGGCTCCCGGCAAGGGATGGATGGCCAACGTAGAACCCGAGGGTTCAACCCCTACTCCCCCCGTTGCCGAAAGCCGCTGTGCCACTTCATCAGCCCAGGCGACCGCATCGGTTTCAGAATTCTGCGATAGAGCCGATCGAATCCACAGTTCGAAAGCGCTGATCTGCTCCGTCTTCTCGACAAGCGCTAAAGACAGAAATCGGTGAGTGGGGCCGTCCGCGATCAGATCGGAGGCATCCAGATACGATCGATACGCGTCACGCAAAGCCGGCAATAAAACCTTTCCGACGCTTAGCAGGAAGGCCGGCACAGAAGGCGAATCCTTGACTGCGTTGAAGAGATAGATCAGAGCATGATCAGTGCCTTCTTCCTCCAGCAGGCGACTGGGAAAACGAAGTTCGAAAACACGCTGGCGCAAAGCATGTGCGTTTTCCACGCTTTGCCAAATATAGCGAGCCAGGCTGCTCTTGATTTCCAAGGAGGCAATTTCCGGAATCCATGCGGCCTCGCTTACCAAAAGGGAGCGCTCGCAGAAAAAAAAGCGTTTGAGTAGCTGGGCTGTGTCGAATCGCATCCAGCGTGACCGCGGCTGTGCTGTGAATAGGAACTCGGATGCGTGCGACATGTTTTCCCTATTACAGATCAATCCGCCCTGCGACTCGAATCGATCCAATAACAATTCTAAGGCCGAGCGTCCCGTGGTGCACGTGCCTACTGAAACGAATTACTGACGGCCAAGATCACGATGGCGAGCATTAAGATAGCGAGGCCCTGATTCAAGAATCTGCGCGCTTTTCGTGACGATCCTTTCCATTCTCCTCTCCACAACCCCCAAACGTTGCCCACCGCGGTGGAAAGAGAAATAAAGAGCGGCCAGCCCACCACAATACCTAAACGGCCGAGTCTCGCGGCCCCTGCGCCATAGAAATAGAAGCTGCCAATCCACATCGCTGCCATGAGTGCAGTCAGTCCCAGATTTCGGGGCGTAGCTCCTCCAAAATACCGGCCCAAGGTCTTTCGGCTAATCATTAAATACAGGCAATACGTCAAATTCACAATACATCCGAAGGCAAAAAGCAGCGCCCAGACAGTATTTGCCGAAGACGATGACGAAATTCCCAGTTTCGCTGCGGTGCTGATTATATTTCCGGCATAAGCTACCCCAACATTGGGCAGGCACGAAAGCATGCCAGCGAGAATTGATATGACCAGCCCGCTCTTGAAAGAACTTGAATTGATTTCTGAATCTTTGTCGCGGGAAAGAGTTTTGTGTGAGCCTCCGATCGAACACACGACAATGCCGAAGATCACCAGGGCCGTTCCCAGCAATAGCAATGCTTTTGCGGCGAACGGAATTGGTGGAGAGAAAACCAGCAAGGGAATCAGTGCGCCAAGACCGGCGATCAACCCCATAATGATGGGATACCCTAGAGCCATCCCGAGTTTCTCCATTCCCAGACCAAACAGGACTGCGCCTACGCCCCAACCCATCCCAAACAAGGCCAGCACTGCAAGATCATGTGTGGGTGAAGCCACATACACCAAGAAGATATTTGGAACCAGCAGAAGAACGATGATCCAGTTCAGAAAAAACATGCCCAGCACAGAGAAGGTGGCCCAGGTGTGCTCCCACGACCACTCTTTCACCATCGTCATGGGAAGAACGAAAGTTCCTTGCAGAAGGGCTGCCAGGAGCACCAGCAGAAAGCCGAGAAATAGCTGCATATTTATCTGCCCAATTCCCTATGACTTCCTATTGCAGCCACTTCGGCGCGGGTTGATTTTGCTGCCGATAAAACTGCGAGACTTCCTCGCGCCGTGGAAGTGAAGGAATTACGCCTTCACGGGTGACTGCAAGGCCTCCGGTCACCACCGCAAAACGCGCAGCGTCTTCCAGGGTCGCACCCGATGCCAACGCTACTGCTAATCCGGCATTGAAGGCATCGCCTGCGCCGGTCGTATCGGTGGCGGAAACTCGAATCGCGGGAATGTGCACCGCTGAGGTTGCTGTCGCGAGCAGTGCTCCCTGTTCCCCCAATGTCATCAGGATATTTTTTACACCGCTCTGAATGATTTCCCGAGCCACAGTCTCGGGCCGAATAGAGACGTCCGGCCTTCGTCCCATCAGAACCTTGGCTTCGCTTAGATTCGGCGTGAGAATGTCGATCAGGCGCAACACTGATTGCGGCAGAGCCCGAACCGGGGCCGGGTTCAGAATCGTCACCGCGCCCTTTTCGCGGCCCCGTGCCATTGCCGCCCCAGCCGCCGCAACGGGGATTTCAAGCTGCGTAAGCACTGCTTCAAAAGTCAACGAATCCAGACATTTTGAGACTTCTTCCGCCGTCAACAAATCATTCGCGCCGGGATCAACAGTGATGCAGTTGTTGCCCTCGGCATCCACAATGATGAAGCCCACGCCGGTGGCTTCATTACGAACCTGGATCACGGAGGCCACGTCGATGCCTTCGTCACGATAGAGGCCCAATGCCATGTCCCCGAAATGATCTTGTCCGATTTTAGTGACGAAGTTTAGCTTAGCTCCGAGCCGCGCGCATCCTACAGCCTGATTGGACCCTTTTCCTCCAAAGTCGACCCGGTATCCTTTCCCCAAGAGGGTTTCGCCGGGGTTGGGCAGGCGGTCGACTCTCATCGTCAGACCTGTGGCGTAACTTCCGACAACGGCAATTCGGGGTGCTGTCAACGTTAGAACTCCATCATGCAAAATGTAATACTGCGATCGAAGAAACGCGAGGATGCGATGGTTTCACCACGGGCATACTTCCCAATCATGGACGAAACGCGGCGATCTCGGAAACCACATATTCTCTGACATCAATCAGTTCCAAGTCGGTTTCAATCGGATTTTAAATTTCATTTTGCCCTATGGTAACGCCACTTGCGAATCCGCGAAGCTGGGCATTCAGGGAGCAAATTTGGCATCCGCCTGCGACAGCTACATGGGAGTGCCCTCAACTTTAAATCAGTCCACGAAATTTTGCGTGAGTTGCGGATTGACCTCAACGACGGTCCTGATTTCATCAACACGGACTTCTCGCTGATCAAACACCTTATATTGCCCTACAGAGAAGGGATGAGGCTTGATTTCCGGGCGGAATTCTTCAACGCCTTTAACCATCTGCAGTTCGGAGCGCCAAACTCCGATCTTGATACCACTACGGGAGCGCGCCCATTTCCACTTTTGGGGTGGTCAATACGACGCTAAACAATCCGCGTGTGATGCAGTTCGCCCTGAAGTTGAACTTTTGAGCGATTTATAGGGGAACCTGTGCGAAGATTCTTTCTTAGGATCTCGCTTCCGTTTCCTCTTCATATTAAGGTCACAAAAAGCGAGGCGCGAGACCTCGAGACTGAATATGCCTGGCAAAGGTTTCTGATTCTAATGAGGAATTTAAAGATACCACTCATCATTTTCTCCCTGTTGATTGTGAATAGCCTCGTGTTGGCGCAAGCACGCCGGAAGGTCATCATCAACCAGGATTGTTCGGGACCGGGCGGCAGCAATATGCAAACGCTATTGACCCTGATTCAATCTCCCGACGTCGAAGTCCTTGGGATTACCGTGGTCAGCGGTAACCAGTGGCGTGACGAAGAGGTAGCTCATACTCTTCGTCTGCTAGAGCTCATTGGCCGCACTGATATTCCGGTGGTGCCCGGAGCCGTGTTTCCTCTGGTGCATCGCCGCAGGGAAGCCCAGTTGTGGCAGGCGGCGTACGGAAAAGTTGCATTTGCCGGCGCCTGGGATGATCGCTGGTGGCACGAGCATGACGTGATTCCCAAACTCCTCGAAGGCGAGCCCACGACAAAGCCGGCCAATGAGGACGCGGCTCACTTCCTGATTCGCATGGTGCACAAGTATCCGAATGAGGTGACCATATATGAGGGTGGTCCCATGACGAATCTTGCGCTGGCCAATGCAATCGATCCCCATTTTGCCGAACTGGCTGCAGGCTTGGTTTTTATGGGCGGCAGCTTGAATCCCCAGACCAATGATCCGGAGTTCAAAAGCGACCCACGACATGAATTCAATTTCTGGTTCGATGCCGAGGCAGCGAAGAGCGTGTTAGCGGCTCCGTGGAGGAAGATCGTCGGCACACCGGTCGATATTTCAGTCAAAACTAAAATTACCGACGCCATGGTGGCAGAGATCGGCAGGAGCAATAGTCCAGCCGCGCAATACGTGGTGAAGTATTTTATGAAGGACCAGGGCGGTTTCTATATGTGGGACGAACTGGCCGCTGCTGCCTGGATTGATCCCACGCTGATCACCAGAAAAGAAAATCTCTACATGAGTGTGAATATCGACCATGGTGCGGGCTACGGAGATACGCTGACGTGGACGGATAAAGACAAGCCAGCGCTTGGGGAGCGGATGGTCGAAATCCAGATGGATTTGGATCTTGCGAGGTTCAACAAGATGTTTGTTGACTTGATGAAGGCGCCCACCCCACAAGCGCATTAAGCTTGGTGGTGCCAAGCGGCGATCATGAATCCTAATCATGGGAAGATCGTCATCAGCCTTCTATCCTTCCTGGCTTCAACATGGAAGGTATCCCGCGAAGCGTGCGGCTTGCCAGCGCGGAACTTACTGCTCGATGCTGGAGCAATCAAAATCGAGCAGAAAGTCTGGCACGGGAAGATCGAAACGGTGAAGTCGAAAAAGGGCAATCGTCTCTGCTAAATTTCTCCGCAACTCGCGGAGCATCTGCGCCGATACCTTTGCACCTGGCGATCGAATCGGCTCGGTTTGCTCTTCGCCACGGGCAACGGAACGCCATGGGACGCTGATCTCGTTCGGAAGCGGAAACTCTATCCCTCGCTCGAGAAGCTCGGGATCGAGCGTTGCGGGTTCCATGCTTTTCCCCACGGGAGCGAGACCGTGATGGACGGCGAGGGTGTCCCGATGGCGACTCGACAGAATCGCCTCGGTCACTCCGATGCGCGCACGACGATGAGACATACCCACGCGATCTCCGAGGACGGCCGCAAAATCGCGGCTCGATTCGGAGAACTGCTTACATGCTCGCCCACCGCGGCGATCATGCCGGCGGGAAACGAATAATTCTGGTGTCAAATGGTGCCAAACTCGAGTGGCGAATGTGGGCAAGCAATTGAAAGGACTGGTTGCGGGGGTGGATTTGAACCACCGACCTTTGGGTTATGAGTCCAAAACTACTAGTAATTTCAATAACTTACAAGACGCGGGTGGCTACCTAAAAGCCTTGTAAGGAGCTTGTGGGAGTCGTTATTGGACAGCTAAAGGACAGCCGACATTCCGTTATGATTGACGCGACCACGCGGCCACTTCGACCTGGTTGAGAATAGAACTCTTCAAATCGTCAATTCGGATCTTTCGTCGAACTCACTCATGGGTCGCTGTCGTGGTTGGAAGATCCCAAGCCTCTTCATCTTGGAGAGTAATGTCGTCCGCTTAAGCCCCAGCTTGAAGGCAGCTCCTTTGGGACCCCCGATCATCCCTCCCGCGGCCCGCAACGTCTGTAAAATCAGGGCTGCTTCGCGATCGCGCAATCTGCCTCGTGAGGCAATCGGCAGAATCGTATTCGCCTGTGATGATGAGAAGGGATTGGGAAGCACTCCATAGTGCCACGCCGTTTATCCGCGGCGCGACGATTGCGTCCGTGCCTCAACTGCCGCAGTCCGCGGGAGGTCCAGCTTCGAGCCCTGGTGGGCCTGCCGCTGGCGCTACCCCTGGGGCGCGTGGCACACCAACCTCCGGGATAGTCACGTTCAATCAGCAATTCGCCGATGAGCTGCGAGGCACCGTTGGCATCCAGAATCAGGGCCAGCCAGTGGCGCCTCATGCCCCACCGCCGCCTCCCGCAAATCCGACACCCCACCTCCAGATCCTTGTAAGACCCCGCCAGAACCAGTTATCGCGCAACCGCCGATCGCCGGGCAGGTTAAACAAACCGATCGACAGCCAGTGCCGATAGACCCTCAAAAGCTAGCGGGAGCAGTTGCGTCCTACTATGAGACAGCGAAGCGGCTGCAGCACGATATCGGCACCGTGCACTGCAACCCGGAGCCGGCCAACCATGACTGCGTTACCGGAAGCGCACAGGCGATTGATACTGAGGCGAAGAAGATCTCTGGCGACATCGATACGGATCGCGCCCTCAACAACAAAAGCGACGATAACCAGGGCGCCTTTGACCGCAGAAGCGCCGAAACACAGCAAATGGTGACCGATCTCAACAACCTGAGCACAACGCTTTCGGCGCAGACATTTCAGGCGCGGCTCCAACAGCTGAACAGTGATTGCGCCACGCTGAACTCATACTATGAGTTTCTGGGGTCGAAGGTGTCGCTTCATATCAACGCTGCACTCTATTGCAAACAGGACTTGAATACAGTGCTTACACTCCAAAGCTAATTCCTCCACGGACGCTCTGGTTTGTTGGTATGGTGGCAGTCGCCGAACCGAACATCGTTCCCTTCGGCCCAAGCACTATTCCATGACCGATATCGGTAACGTTCGTGACTCCGATGCCTGCAAAGAAGTGAATGCCATTGAGTGGTTCCACATCGGCTGCGACTAAGCCACCGCCTAATTCGGTCACAGTCGTGGCGATTAGCAGATTCGCTTCAAGCTTACGCCACCCTATGGTCGAATCCTTTTCGAGTAAGATTGGGTGCCAAACCGAGAAGGTATTGCGAAGGCTTTTGAGCAATTGTACGGTGAGTGCGCCGCTGTTCTCCCGCGCTAGCCATAAGACACGTCTAAAGCGGCGGTAAACCGGTCGCAGTTGTTCCTCTCCGACACCCATGTACATCGATTTATTGCCCCCATCTGGCAGCACTCCTCCTAGCACCCGGCTATGATTTTCAGTGGAAACCAGTGTTTCAGCAGATGCTGAAACACATCGTTGCAGTGAAATTACTTGACAATTTTCACCAAAACAGCTATTTTCAACATATGCTGAAAACGCCTGAATCAGTGAAAGAGATGGAAGGCCGTGCCGCGAGCAGCCTAAAGGCGCTCATCGAGCAAGTCCCCGCCATCAAGCTTGAGGACATCAAAGTCGAGCCTTCGGATACCGATCAGCGCGTGGACATCCTTGCGCACCTTACCGTGTCCGACCGCCACCACGTCCTTGTCTGCGAGGTAAAGAACAGTGGCCAGCCCCGACACGTGCGCATGGCCCTGCTCCAATTGCGTAACTACGTCGCGCATTTTGGGAAGGAAGCGACGCCGATCTTCATCGCACCCTATCTGTCGGCCGAAGCTCAGGCACTGTGCCGCGAGCACCAAGTCGGATTTCTCGACCTGGAAGGCAATGCCCGGCTTGTATTCGACGGCGTGTTCATCGAACGGCTCGTCTCAAGCAAGCCATCTACCGAGCGGCGCGAACTCAGGTCGCTATTCAAACCGAAATCGGCGCAAGTGCTGCGTGTGATGCTTCGTGATCCGCGACGCCCCTGGCGGGTCACCGAACTCGCCGAAACTGCGGGAGTCAGTCTTGGGCACGTCAGCAACGTGCGCACTGGCTTGCTTGATCGCGAGTGGGGCCAAGTGTCCGACAAAGGCCTGTTCATATCCCAACCTGACGCGTTGCTCGACGCGTGGCGGGACGAATACGCGCTGCCCGCTGGCAAGCGCATGAGCTTTTATACGACCATGCACGGCAGTCCCTTTGAAGAGGCTGCACGCCGAGTTCTTGATGCCGGAGCCGACAAGGGACGGGCTGTCTTTGCCTCGTTTTCGGCGGCGCAGTGGCTTGCGCCCTATGGAAGAACCGTCACACAGTATTTTTATGCGGACAATGCAGGATTGGAAAAGCTAAAGATCGCTTTGAATCTGTCATCGGTTCCCAAGGGCGAGAATGTCATGGTCGCCGTGCCCAACGATCAGGGACTATTTCTGGATATTGTCGAACCAGCGCCCGGCGCGGTGTGCACGGGTCCAATCCAGACCTATCTTGACCTCTGCGTCGCCGGCGAACGCGGACAAGAAGCAGCCCAACATCTAAGACGAGAGAAGCTAACATGGCAGAACTGACTCCCCGCGAACCGCAATCGGCAGCCGACTATGACGATCGCACGACGACCGCGGTCAAGAGTGTGCTGATCGAGATCGGTCAAATTCTGGGCAGCTTCAAAGGAAAATTCGCCGTCGTCGGCGGCGCCGTCCCTTGGCTCTTATTGAACAACGAAGACATGCCGCACGTCGGCTCGCTCGACGTGGATCTCAGTCTTGACGCTGAAGCGCTTGGCGACGGCGAATACGTCACATTGATCGACGCCCTAAGAGGGCATGGTTATGAGCAACGAGAAGAACTTCGACGGTTCCAGCTTGTCCGTAAAGTTCCCGCGAAGGACGGCGGAGCCCCAATCGATATCATCGTCGATTTCCTGATGCCTCGCGACGCCGAGATCTTTAAGAACAACCCTCCGCTCCTCAACAATTTCGCCGTGCAAAGGGCGGATGGTGCGGATCTCGCGCTGCGCTTCTATCAGATGGTCGCGATTGACGGGCCGATGCCCGCGGGTGGAACGAACCGCGTCGAGATCGCGGTCTGCTCCATTCCCGCGCTGCTCGCCATGAAAGGTCATGCCTTGCGGGGCCGCCACAAGCAGAAAGACGCTTACGATATCTACTATTGCATCCGGAACTATCCCGACGGGATCAGCGCACTCGCTGAAGCATGCCGACCGATTCTGGACCGTCCCAAGGGCGAAGAAGGCTACCGCTACATCGCCGAGAAATTCGACACGGCAGGCGGCTATGGACCAACCTGTGTCCGGAACTTCGTCGCAGATACCAAGATACTTGGCGAGCGCACTGCCGACCAGTGGCAACAGGACGCCTTCGGTCAGGTTGATGAATGGCTGCGCGCGCTTGGGCTGCGCTAAGAGTCCCGAGCGCCCCTTTCGAAAATAGTTTAGCGGCGGACTTTACGATCAAATCAGACCAGAGCCAATAGGACCGGGAAATTCTGCTACTTCGATTTCTTCTTAGGCTTGAAGCCATTCACCACCAGATCCTGGGCTTCTTTAATCAGTCGATCCAGAACTTTGCCGACCGGCTCGTCTGAATCCAGAAGTTTTCCGCGGTCTCGCGCAGCTGCAAGTGCCTCCTCGGCCGATTCCGCAACCCAACTCTCGGCTTCTATGCAGTGAGCAATTGCGATCATTTCCTGTTGCAAATCGCCGAGGCTGTTGAGAATGCCCTCGATTTTGTGGTTATAGTTGCGCACCGCGAGGTATTTTCGGGCTCTCCACCAGCCGACCTCTCCAACAATCTTGTCGGCGGGCAGTCCGAGAACACCTGCATTCTTGAGTTTTTGTTTGATGGCTCGCAGTTCGTCGAGATGCTCCTGGCACAACCTGCGAGCATCGACAGCGAGTTGACCGATGACCTGATTGGCCCTCAGTTTTTCATGTTTGCGGCTATTAGTGGCAAGTTTCGCGACAGTGGCTCCGGCGTCTATCGCGGCTTCGGCCCCCTTGATGATTTGGTCGGGCGTGAGTGGAATCGCCATGTGGATTGCACCCCCGGACAATGTACTTTGGCAGGCCTTTCTGGCGCAAGCAGCTGCGCGCGGTGCTCTATATCTCGCAAGTACTTTGCATTTTCCGTATATCCGACGAGGTCTGCCATTCCTGACGGAAGTAGCGTTGTGAAGGAATTCAATTTCCTGTACACAATCGGATCTGCACCTGCATCAAGCAGACAGTCGATCATTTCGCGCCCTCCCCACGCTGCCGCAAGGTGAAGCGCTCGCTCGCCATTTGATGGCGTAAGGATTTGATTTGGGTCCATACCCTCCGCCAGCATCTGACGGACCAGTTGGGTTTTATTATCACCGACGGCGGCAGCGAATTGCCGCACACGTTTTTTGTGTGCTGCGGCTCTTTTCCAAAATACCGCGTCGATAATCTTCATTTGAACCTCGGTTGGAAAGTGAGAAGGTGTCCCTCATATAGCGGCCCCAAGCCTCGTTGACAAGGCGACGACTAAGCGGCATCACAAGATCGCGGCACAGCTTTGGTTAATGCGATCTCGACATAGATTGTGGTTCTCCACACGCTGACACCCACAATTCTCTTTTCCGGCTTCACCATTTTGGCGCGCCGCCAGAGCGACCGGGCTCTACTCGCCTGCGCAGCAGGCTCCCCGAGCCCCGCTACACGCCAGGGCTTAACCCGAGACCACCCTCCAGGTGGAGAACAATGGATGTGGGTGTCGACATCGGCGACTCCACAAAGCCAGCGAAAAAAGCCGCAAGAGTGAAGTCGACCGCGAGTTTTCGTTTAGCGAGATTCATATGTCCTCCTTTTTGTTGGCAGCTGCTGACCGTTCCCGGAACATCCACTCCCTGATATAAGGCGAACAGTGCAGCACCGAGATGCCGTCTGCCTCACATGTGTTGAGAAAGCGAACGGCTTCGATATCCACGAGATCCACCTCCTCCAAATCCACAGCTATTGCTCCGCCACGCTCGATCTCGGCCCTCACCTGATCCAGATGGTCAGATCGAAGCGCACCGCTCATCCGAATCCGCGTTCCGCGCATACCAGCAATCCGTTCAAGTTTCAGCGTCATGGACTTTCTGACTCCGAGGCGCATTCCTGCGAATGCAACGACTGGGCCATTCTCAATTCGCTGAAAGGGTGCAACTTAGAATTGCCGCTCGTCCCGAATTTTGGGGAATTACGGTTCGCTGAGGAAAACGGCGGTGGATCAGCAGGTTTCTGCGGCCGAATCAGCTGGCGCGGGGGACTTTGAACCGAAACTTATTGATTCCCAAGCGCTTGATTTTTGCGTCGAGCGTCTGCGCCGGGAGTGCCAATTTGGCCGCCGCGCCCGCTGGCCCTGAGACTCGGCCGTGGCTTTCTGCCAGCGCGGCTTCAATCATTTCCTTTCCTGGCTGAGCAGTGCGCCACCAAGTGGAACTGTTGGACAAGCGACGTGGGGTGGTTCCTGTTTAAGCCAGGTGTCATCGACAGAAAAAATATCACCGTCGTTCAGGATGACGGCTCGCTCAATTACATTTTGTAGCTCGCGAATGTTGCCCGGCCAGCCGTACGCTTGGAATAGTTTGAGAGTTTTCTTATCGATTGCTCTGAACTTTTTTCCAGTCTTTTTTCCAAAGCGATCAATGAAGTATTCGACAAGCAAGGGAATGTCAGCCGCGCGTTCGCGCAACGAGGGCATCTCAACAGGCACCACATTTAGTCTGTACAGGAGATCTTGGCGAAACTTGCCTTCGGCCACGAGCGCATTTAAATCGCGATGGGTGGCGCCCAGCACTCTGACGTCAACTGGAATTGGCTTGTTACTGCCGACGCGTTCGATTTCACGCTCTTGCAGCACTCGTAACAGTGCGATTTGGATCTCTGCTGGTAAGTCGCCGATTTCATCCAGGAAAATCGTCCCACCATTCGCCGACTCAAAACGCCCGAGGCGCCGTTGTGTCGCACCTGTGAAAGCGCCCTTCTCGTAGCCGAAAAGCTCGGAAGCAATCAACGATGGCGGGATTGCGGCGCAATTTAGGCCAATGAATGCTTGTTGCGCGCGCTTCGATCGCTTGTGGATGGCGCGCGCAATCAACTCCTTTCCCGTACCGGTTTCGCCCAGTATCAGAACGGTGGAATCGGATTGTGCCACCTTGGCGACTTGGTGGAGTACCTTAGCCAGTGCTTCCGATGAGCCTACTATGTCCTCAAACATCGAGTCACGATCGATTTGCTCTCGCAGCGCCAGGTTTTCGTTGCGTATCCTCTCTTCTGCCTGCTTGCGGTCCTCAATGTCCGTTCCCGTCACATACCAGCGAAGAATGTTTCCATGTTCGTCGTGCAAGGGGTTGTAACGGGTGAGGAACCAACGATATTTCCCGTCTTTACCCAACGCCCGTTGTTCACTTTCAAATGGCAAACCACGGGATAACGCGTCCCGACGCTCGTCTTGCAAGCGCGCTACATCCTCGGGATGAAGGAGTCTGGTGCGAAAATTTGGCGCCATTGCGTCTTCGAGGCTGAAACCCGTGTAATCAAGTACCACCTGGTTAGCGTAACGCAGCGTGCCGTCCGGGTGCAGCACCACGATCAGTTGTGCTATGGCATCGAGAGTCTGCCTGAGTTGAGCTTCCGACCTCTTGATCTTTTCGAATGCCATCGTCAGGGCCGACTGCGATCGCTCGCGCTCGATAGCGACCCCCGCAATGCGACTCGCGTAATCGATCAACTGAATGTCGTCTGGCCCCGGATGCCGAACTTCGCGGTAGTACATGCAAAAGGTACCCAGCACTTTGCCATCGTGCGACAGGATGGGGGTTGACCACGCAGCGCGCAGCCCACTCTGCAGGACAGCATCTCTAAAACCCTCCCAATTCGGATGAGACAGCATGTCAGCGATGAAAACCGGCTGACGGAGATAAGCAGCAGCACCGCAGGATCCGACATTAGGACCAATACACACTCCATCGGTCGCTGCCCGGTAGGCTTCGCTCACGTTTGCAGCCACGCCATACCGCAGATGCAGCCCGTCATCGTCAAGTAGGAAAATGGAGCACAACATTCCCACACTGTGAGCTTCGATCAGGCGGGTGACACTCGTCAGAACCTCGTTCAGGGATGCACCGATAAGCATCATCTTCAGCGCATCGAGGACCGCCTCACTAGGCAGAGTTTGCGAGGAGGGTGGCGTTATTCGAGACGCTTGATCCTGGAGCGATGTCGGAGTTCTGACGTCCACCATAAACAAGCCGCCTATCGACAGCTACAAGAATTATTGCACAAACACAAACCGGAAGCTGCCCAATCATCATGCCGGACCCAAGCTGCTGCACCTGTTTTTATTGGTGTACCCGACGCTGCCCATGATTCGCTTTTTCAATTTCACGAATCATCCGTTAGACAAGGGTCGCTATTGCGCCTTGGGCCGCCGAGCTGAGATGAAACACATAATGAAGATCAGCCCAGAAGGCGAGAACGTAATTTTTGAGTTGAATGCAGAAAGCCTGATTCAATCGTGGGAAGCTGTTAATCAATCGGGTTTTCCTCACCAAACAGTAATTCCTCAAAATTCGGGACGAGCAGCAATCCTAAGTCGCTTGTACTCACGGAATTGAGAATGGAACAGCCGTTGCATTGGTAAGAGTGCGCCGCGGAGTCAAGAAAGTCCATGACGCTGAAGATCGAAAGAAAGGACGAAAGCACATGAAATTCACTCTCTTGCAGAAGCAAACCTCACGCCGCGACATCTTGCGAGGTTCAGTCACGCTAGCCGGCAGCGCCTTTCTGGCGCACCTTTTTCCTGCGACGTTGCTCCACGCTTCCGCAGCGGGCTACGCACAACAATCGCCTTCCCAGGGCGACCTGCTCGCGTATATGCGCGACTGGTTCAACACCTTTCCCATGGAAACGCAAAAGCTTGCTGACAATGTCACTATGTTCGACGGCCCCGGCGGAGCCGTGATAGTCCTCAACGGCCCGGACGGCAAATTCGTGGTGGATAGTTTCGTTGCGCCCGCCTGGCCCAGACTCAAAGAGGCTCTCGATGGCCTGGGCAATGCTCCAGTTCAATACCTCATTGACAGCCACTGGCACTTCGACCATACGGATAACAACGCGCATCTTCACGCCGCAGGAGCCACGGTCCTTGCCCACCAAAATACCAAGAAGCGCATGTCCCAGCCGCATGATCTTCCGGTCTTGCTTAGAGCACCAAACGGTGCGCTCATCGGCTTGCATTTCGACCCCTCGCCCGCGGAGGCCTTGCCGCAGGAGACCTTTTCCGATAGCTACAAGTTACAAGCCAATGGCGAAACTCTCGCGCTGCAACACGTTCCCTCCGCGGATGTGGATGACCATGCGTCGGCTGTTGATATCGGGGATTTGCAAGCGAGTTAGCTCAGCACGCCGTACCCCCCGTGCCATAGAGCGTCATTAATACAATGCGATGAAACCAAGTCTGAGACGAGTCGATGAGGTGGGCAACTTCTTCCGGGCTCAAGATGCTGGGCAGGTGTCGCGTTTTCTTCGGATACGGTGTCTCGGCCGCGCTCCAGGCTTTCCGAATCGTCCGAGTGTAGAAGAACCGCAGAGCCGCTAATCGTTGTGTCACGGTGGACGCGGCTAGCTTCCTCTCGCGGAACAGATACGCTTGGTACTCGCGGATGTGCTCCGGAGTGAGCTGATCAGGCGGGCGCCGGAAATGGCGCGCGAAATCTTCGACCGTCTGGATGTAGCAGTCTATGGTAGTCTGAGCGTAATTACGACGCTCGAGTTCCTCGAGCATCATTTTGCGAAGGTGGGTCATAGGTTAGCTCCTTATGACCCAACCTTATCCCTCACACCACAGCTGCCGACACCTGGCACGCGAAAGCGTCTGCCGCAGAGCGGCTTGGTTCAAACGGGCTTGTGGGAAGTTTGAGGATGGCTTTCTACAGAACTGACAATTCTGTAAAGGCGAAAGCCACTGCATTTCTGCAGTGGCGTTCATGTTGCGGGGGGCGGATTTGAACCGTCGACATTTGGGTTATGCGATCTGACTCACCTTTCGATGAGAGTCGGACAGTACCTTCATCCACGAGGGATGCTCGCCATCCAGTCCCTACGCCTTCCCCTAGTTTCAGGGCTTGGTTCGGTATTGCCCTATCGCTCACGCGACGTAGGTTCCGCTGACTTTGACGAGTGATCTTCCGGCACATTGCTCCGCCGGACGCCCAATTGCAAAAGCTGCATTAAGGATACCCAGGAAACTCCAAGGAATCCGCGGGAGCGTTAGGTTATGAGTCCAGAACTATTAGTGTTGTCAACAACTTACAAGACGCGAGTGGCCCTCGAAAAACCTTGTAAGATGTGTTAGAGAACCGTTATTTGACAGTTAAAGGACAGCGAACGATCGCACCACTAGCCTTGAAGCTTTTGAAATCCACTTCTTTAAGAGGAAGAGGATCGTTGATCCCAGCTTCTCTGGCGCCAGCAGCATTTTCACGTCTGGAATCGCTCTCGGCAACTTGTACATGCGCACTCCTGAAGATCGAGACTTGTTTTAGCGTTCGTCTACGAGGGAAGCTTTGGGCACCGCCGGCAACGGCTCGCCCGCCAGCCGCCTCTTCACCAGTTCGGCGAAGCCGTCGATTGCGGCGATTTCACCGCCTTCCGGTTCAAGACCCTTCCCACGCAGGAGTTCCTCGTCCATGAACAGGCCATAGAAGAAAACCTCTACACGTCGTTCACGCTCATTTATTCCCATTTTCAACGCCACAACCGACTGAGTGCGCTCGCCGAGGCGTTGGCAGCCAAACGGCTACGACTACATACACCCACCCAAGATGCGGTCGATCTGCCGAAGATGGTTCAAGTCGTGTGCCGCTTCCAAGCGGACGAACTCCTCGACCGTTTGCCGTCCGCGTACCTCGTGGACCCCATAGCACTCCACCCACCGTGCGCGCGGGACCGACTCCAACAGTCGCAGGTTGCTCTCGCGCAGCGCCCGAAAGACCCCTGCCGAAAGGCTCGCATCTTGCTGCGCGTAACCCAAGCGCTCCGCCCATACGGCCTGATCCCACCACGTTAAGGCCACGCCCGGATTCGCCAGCATGTTTCGCAATCGCCACCCCATCGCCAGCTCCGCGTCCGCTAAGTGCGCTACGATCTCGGCGATTGACCACTTTTCAGGTGCAGGACGCCGGATCAACTCCTCGGGCGCGACATCGCGCAGACGCCGATCGAGCTGCGATGGGGTGGCTTGTTGGACACCGATGGGCTCCTCATCGCCAAGATAGCTTAGGACTCGAGTTCGGTATGCTTCGAACGTCTCCGCCATTGGTCCTCCCGGTAGACTGCGTATGCGGCCGAACATCTCGTGGAGTAGACCGAGCCATCCTGGACACAAACACCGCGACCTCACTGCGCTCCGCTACAACGCCGAGCTGTTTCAAAATGTTATCGTCCATGAACGACCCGTAGAAAAAGGTCGCCACCCTTGGCGCCAGCAGCATCTTCACGACTGGAATCGTTTTCGGCAACTCGTACATGCGCACTCCCGCAGATCGAGAGTTGTTTTGGCGTTCGTCTATGACGACGCTTTCGGCACCGCCGGCAAGGGCTCGCCCGCCAGTCGTTTTTTCACCAGCCCGGCGAGGAAGTCCACGAAGGGCGCGATATCCTCGCCGACACTTGCTTTTTCGAGAGCGTTCACGTAGGCGTTGCGGTCGGTTACCGGAATGACCGTCCACGGGTATCCGCCCGACGCCATCATCGTGTTCATCAGGAAGCGCCCGACGCGGCCGTTGCCATCCATATAAGGATGGATGTAGACGAAGATGAAGTGCCCGAGCACCACGCGGACGGCCGGGTGCGGTTCTTCGCGCAGAAGGTCGAAGAAAGCCGGCATCGCGTCCCTCACCGCGTCCCGGTTCAGCGGCACATGCATAGACTTGCGGATGTAGACCTGGCCGTTGCGGTAGCCCGCCAGATCGGCGGGCTTCAGCAGGCCGACGGCGACGCTCGGCGCGAACAGCTCCCGGTACCACGTGCCGTGGTCCGCGTCCGCGACCTCTCCCGGAGTTTTCCCATTCAGAATTTTTCCGAGGCTTTTCTGCACAGCCTGAAAGGCCTGCCAGTAGCCCCGCGCTGCCATGGCGTTCCGTTGTTCGCGGTCGCCTTCGTCGGCTTCCGGATTCCATGTGCCGCCGCGCACACGTTCGATAAGAGCGGGCGTGACCCTGTAACCCTCGATCGAAAGCGAATGATAGGCGTCCGTGACGTAGGCGTCGTTGACGCGCTTGAGGTATGCGTCGATATTGCGGGGCAGGCCCGGCGCTTTTGGGAATCGTTCGATGACCGGCTCGCGCATTTTCTGCCAGAGCAACCGCAGCCTGTTTACGTAAGGAGAGGTTTCGCGGGCCCCGATGACCAGGGACGGCTTGTCCGTGAAGGGATCGTTTTCCCGCACGGCATAACCGGCCGCCGTCATCGTTTTCACGATATCGTCCGCGATGCGGGCGCGTCCGGTGTTGCGGAAGGCCCCGGCCAAACGTCCGGCGATCACCGTGTGACCGCCCTCAAGGAGCCGGGCGAGAAGGCCGGAGGCTTCCCGGATCATCGGCAACACCGTGCGGACATCTGTCGCGTTGTTCGAAAAATAGTTGGGGGAGCACGCAATCAGGGCAGATTCCACCGAGAACAGCCGCAGTCCGGCCTCTTCCTTCCGGTCCGCCACACCCGGCAGCGCGATGCGAAGCTCCAGCAGGGACGTGCCATGCGGGAGTTTGGTGACCTTGTTGCCCGCGCGCGGCGACCGCGCCGCGAGCTGGCCGGGCACGGTCCAGTTGCCGGCATGAAGCGAAAGCGATTGTTCCGGTGAAAGGCACCACCGAACGCCGAAACGCGCTTCCAGATACGCGCCGCAGAAACGCCAGAACGATGCGTACCAGGCCGTGCTCTCGCCTTTCACTTCGTCCGGGCGGCTCGGGATATACCAGCCCTTGATGACTTCCTGCAGGAAGCCGTTGCCCAGGAGGCGCTCCCGGTGCGTGCGTGACAGGTCACGCGCCCGGATCGCCCCAGCCCCTTCCGCGGTCTGGAGTTTCCGCAGGATTTCGAGGGACGGCGCGAGTTTTTCAGGGGGTCTGGCCATGGCCGGGTTCCTTCAGGCTTCGTGTTTCCATTATCCGATTGTGTTGTTCCATATTTATACTATTGCGCTGTACTGTTATTATCCTATTATGTTGTACCAGTTTTATCTTATTGTGTCGAGACAGGACTGGTCGCGCCCGCTTGGAAGTACGAGCGCGCAGCGCATTCCATCAAGGCCCGGAGCTTGTGCCACAGAGGCCGAATACATTTGCGCAGACCATCCAGTTACTTTCGTTTTTCGCTTGCGACAAGGCGGTGGACCATACATTCCGGATTGCCGACAGCCGGGAGTTGATCGGAAGGTCAACAGAAGGGCGTTTTACGGTACCTATGTGTCCTCGATCCGTTCGGGTAGTCTTGGGGTGGAGATGTTACTTGAGCTTTACAAGAGGACTCAATCATGACAAATAGAGAAGCCGGAATCAATGTAGTCCGCGAAATGATGGGCGACCAAGCAGCCGCAAAACTCAACTCTTCCGCTGACTCAAACACCTTCGGTGCCCCGATCGCTGCCTACGCGGTCGACCAGGTCTTTGCGGATATCTGGACTCGTCCCGGTCTGGACAGGCGCTCCCGCAGCCTAGTTTCGATGTCCGTCATGATTGCCATGCGTCAGCCCCATGAATTCG
>JBAUXO010000038.1:0-4821 GCA_049584315.1 Candidatus Sulfotelmatobacter sp.
CCCTTCCCTGTGTGTAATGGCATGGTGTGGATCCGGACTGGAAGCCCGTGCGCCATGATTGTAAGAGAACTCCCGCGTGTCCCGCCAGTATTCTGCCAGGGGGTCTTTACAGGGCTGTTCGAGGATAGAAAACCGAACATTCCTGGATGCGTTCTCAAGCGCCGCAATCGTTATTCCTTAACGTGTAGACTGAGAGCATGCAAAGGAGCGAAATCCTACAAGACAGCCGGCGCCTTTCGTGCCGCGCTCGAAACTCGGTTGCAGACTCGCGCGCGCGAGCAAGGCACTGATATGCAGCGCCTGCGGCCGGCAAGTGGCTTCGACCGCTTCCTGGCGCGAATGGTTTCGAAGGGGCCGAAGGCGACGTATCCATGGGTACTGAAGGGCGGCTACGCCATGGAGTTGCGGATGCATTCCGCGCGGACGACCAAGGACATCGACTTGACGCTGCACGATGGCACGCGTCTCTCCAAAGGTCCGAAAGAGCGGGGTGAACAGGTGCGTGCCATGCTCCAGGAAGCGGCGGCGACGCGCTTTGACGACTATTTCGAATTCCTCGTCGGAGAAGCGAGAGAGGATCTGGACGTGGCTCCGGAAGGCGGCAGCCGGTATCCCGTCCAAGCACGAATGGATGGACGAGACTTTGCGCGCTTTCATGTCGACGTCGGCGTTGGGGACGAAGTTCTCGAGCCTCTGGAGATCGTTACCGGCGAAGACTGGCTTGGCTTCGGGGGCGTAGCGCCGCCGTCTTTCCCCGTCATTTCGGCGGAGCAGCAATTTGCGGAAAAGCTCCATGCCTATACGCTGCCGCGAGGTGAACGTGTAAACACCAGAACCAAGGACCTTATCGACATGGTGCTGTTGATCAACGGAGAAACGCTCGACAGAACCAAAACCGCTGCGGCGGTCCGTGCAACCTTCAGAAAACGCGCGACCCACGACGTGCCCAAGGAACTTGATCCACCGCCAGCAGAATGGAAGCCGGTGTTCGATGCGCTGGCGAAGGAGTGCGATCTGGCGACGGAACTTCAGGAAGGGTTTGAATTGGTACGCAAATTCATGAAGACCCTGGAGACGTAAGAGCGTGGGAACCCCCGACATGAAAATGTCAGCAGCCCACAATATCTGCGAAACGCCAGACTATGCGCGGTGCATGCAGTACGATGGTTCTAGTTGCAAATGAAGCATATGAATGTGTTGCGAAAACTCCAGTTTCGTCTTTGGGGTTTCCTTCTTGTTCTACTGCAACTCGGCTTCGCACAAGAGGTCAGCTTCCGTATCACACCTCTGCGTCCGGTGGAGGAGTTGCGGGCAGAAGCGCTCAAGCAGCAGCCACCAAGCGAGAGGGGACTTTCCTCAAACCTAATCTGGTGGAGTTGGTCAAGCTCGATCCCACCATCAAGCTCGACATCCGCGGGCCTTTCTTCAACGGCCAGCGGCGGAGGCATTGCTTCGCGCCCATCGCGAACTCAAGGCACAGGGATACGGGTTGATCATCCACGATGGCTATCGCCCCTGGTACGTCACGAAAATCTTCTGGGATGCCACGCCCGACGACAAAAAGATTTTTGTCGCTGATCCGGCAGCAGGCTCCAAGCATAACCGCGGATGCGCCGTGGACCTGTCCCTGTACGATTTGAAAACGGGCAAGGAAGTGAAGATGCCCAGTGGCTACGACGAAATGAGCGATCGCGCCTTTACCGACTATGCCGGCGGCACGCCCGAGGAGCGCGCTCGCCGCGCCCTTCTGCGCCAAGCCATGGAAAAACAGGATTTCGAGGTTAACCCCAAGGAGTGGTGGCACTTCGACTATAAGGATTGGAAACAGTATCCAATCCTGAACGTCAGGTTCGAAGATCTCGGACAGTAGAGATGTGGCCGCTGCTCAGCGCGGCAGAACATTGATCAATTTTGGCAACATCCAGCGCTTGCTCAGCCGTTCATATGTCGGCTCCGGTAGTTGTACCAGCAGAGGCTTGCGCGCCGGATCAAGCCATGTGAGCAGGGCTTCCAGGTCGGTTGGTGGCATGGCAGTGCATCCGGCCGTGCCCTGGTCATGGCTATGCCAAATGTGGAGAAAGACACACGAACCGCCGCCCGGCTCGGGTGGGTTAGTGTCGCCCGTAACGGTGCCGTTGTGATCTACGACGATCCCCCAGCGGTACGACTCACCGGCGTTCCGCATGTGCTCTGAGCTGTTCCAGTCGGCAGCGACGATAGAGCGGTCTACGATGCGGTTATAGTACTTCGAGCCAGGGTCGTCGACGCATTCGATCGATGAGGTCAGGTTCAGATACGGCATCTTCAATCCCCGGAGTGGCGCAGAATCGTAGCCGAATGCGGTGCCCAGCGCGAAGACGCCCGCAGGCGACTTGCCGTCTCCTTCTCGCTTGACCGGATCGGCTGCTAAGCGGACTTTGGCATCATCGGTCGCCATAACGCCGATGCCCCACCCTAATCCATTCTTGCCAACGACAATCGAGATCGGCTCGCCCACGGGACGCCACTTTTCATGCGTAGTCGCGCGCTCATACCGCTGCAACCGCCCTTCAACCGCATTCCAGCCCAAAGTAGTGACTACGATCATCTGTGTGGAACGCGCGAGAGCATCGGGCTTCAAAGTGCCGGCCTGAGCCGGGGCAGACATACACCAGCCTACGATCGACAGAACAAGAAGGAAAATGGACACAGGTTTCATTAACAGCAGTGTAAGGCTATCGCTCGCGGCTGCGCCATTCAGGAAGAATCCACCCACTCACACGTGCGCACAAGTTGGGGCGGCGGGGCCCTATACCGCCCTGCATGCTAGAACGATTGTGAGAACCGAGCTTCCAGGAATTCACCCAGCTTGGCTGTCGCCTTGAACTGTGGGATTGGCTCCAGTTCCTTGAATGCTGAGGTGAAGGCGTTGGAGAGGCTCCAAATCGTTCGCGACCGGAACTCCTCGTACTTCGGCTCGAAGTACTGGTCATGCACGGTGCGGACGAGGTGTTTGGGAGCTTCGAGTTTTCCCTCAACAAACGCCTCGTAGATGACCACCTTCGCCGTGACATCTGTGAGTTCGCTTTTCTGCCAAGCCTCTACTTGCTTGCGCATCGGCTCGAAGTTTCGCTGCATTCGATCAACACCAACCGAAATGCAGTCGATGAGAGAAAACGACTTTGAGTGTTTGGCGAGGACGGGAGTGAAATCTCCCGCGAACGCCATGTTCGAGCACACGAACACGCGATAGCCACAGGTCATCGCCAAACGCATGCTCTTGTCGTGGGAATTGCGTAAACCGATGGAGAAGCGGCATCCTTCCATCTCGGTTGCCAGGTCGAGAACCCCAAAGGCCTTCATGCCGTCGGGTGATACCGCGTATTCGTCGTGAACGACTCCGATGTGCCGAAAGCCGAGCGCCTCAATCAGAGCTTGCACAATTTCGTGGTGCGGGACGGGGCGGTGAGTTTCCGTTGGTGCTGGTGTTGGCACCAGCGCTAGTTCTTCGCGGCCAATGGTTCGGCCACTGTAGCCAATTAACATACTTGTTTCTGACATACTTCTTTCCTCCTTGTTGATTTGAAACAAAGTTCTGGAAGGGTGAGCTAAAACAGGCGGTGGCGAAAAAACGAGCCGGGGGGGAGAGATCTTAGGAAAGGGGACTTCGCTCTCCACTTACGAGGGTTGCGACGGAATTGACATTCGCCGTTTCAGCTCAACTGAAGCCGAAGAGTGACGCCTGTTCCGGGACTACTGGCCGTCCGCGCCGCCTCCTACCGGACAATACTTGCGGTCGCTGTCCGAACACGATGATAGACGTCGTATCCATGGCGCCTTCAACAAGACTCGCGGGGTCAGACTGAGTATCCAGCAGAATGCCAGGAACTTCGATGGAGGAGGCATCATCGTCGCTATGAGATCTCCCTGGAAACAGTTTTTGATGTTCTGCGGTGAGGGCTCTCCAAACCGAGTCGGCAGTATCGCCGATGCCGTTTCTCTCCACCAATTCCCGTGCCATCGCCGACAGCATGTCATCGTCTTCATCGATGCTCTGCAGTCCTTCGCCGGCGAACTTGCCTTCCATGGTGAGAGCCACGAGAAGCTTCTTGCCCATAAGACGCAAACACGATGTCTGCATGGTCCCTTCCGAGCATAGAAATTTCACGCGCACCGGTCGGCGTTGCCCGATCCTCCAGGACCGGCGACTGGCTTGCCGCAAAGTGTGCAGAGAGTATCCAGACTCGTAGAAGATGATGGTCGGAAAGTCAAGCAGATCAAGACCTGTTTCCACCAGCTTGGGATGGCAGATCACGACCTGCACACCGTCTTTGACTTGCCTGGCGTACCAAGCTTCGCGCTTGGACGTGTCCACGCTCGCTCTCAGAACTGCTGTGCGGAGCCCTTCGTTACTGAGGATTCGTTGAAGTCGGGCGGTAACATCGTGCTTCTGCGTGTACACGGCAAAGACTTGACACCGCCGTCCTTCCGCCAGCTCTTTCCTGATCTCTTCGATTAGCCTGCGCTCTTTGGAATAGATACGGTCCTCAGGAAGGTCGCGAGGTTCTGCAATCACGAATCGGACCTTGCGCTTGAGTTCAGGATCGAACTCAGTACCGTACAGCGTTCCAATCCCGTATGGATGATCGGGATACAGCAACAGGGTGTTCAGCATCGTGCTCAAGACCGACCGGTTGCCCCTGTGGGCTTTCAAAGCCTTCCGCATGTCATCTTCGAGTTCGCGGTACGCTTCCTGCATGGGAGCGTCCATCGGCACGCTCAGATAGGTTTCCTCGTAGGGCGGGAGTTCGCCCGAGATATCCTCCAGAAACACAAAGGCGC
>JBAUXO010000039.1:0-57830 GCA_049584315.1 Candidatus Sulfotelmatobacter sp.
GAACACCCTCCAGATTCGGAGCTGTTGGCTGTTGCTGCAGTTCTTCACGATATGGGTTTGACCGATCGCTATACCACTGAGAATCGCTTTGAGGTAGATGGCGCAAACGCGGCTCGCGCGTTTCTGAGTGATCGTGGCATCTCGACGCGGCAGATTCAACTCGTATGGGACGCTATCGCACTTCACACTACTCCCACACTCGCTCTCCACAAGGAACCTGAGGTCGTAATGACCCATTCAGGGATAGCCGTCGATGTCCTAGGCGCTGGTCTAGATCGGGTCCCGCAAGAGAAGCAGCGTGCGATTCTGTCGGAGTTTCCCCGGTTGACCTTTAAGGATCAATTCAAGGGATGCCTTTGCAGCGTTGTTCGTCAGAAACCGATGACCACGATTGACAACATTCTGCGAGATTTCGGCATTCGTTACGTCGAGGGTTTCGCGCTACCGAATTTCGCCGACCTCGTCGCAAATGCACCGTTTTCCGAGTAGCTGACCCGCAGGTCGCGCGTCTCGGAGGAGGAAGACGTCAGGAACTTCAAGAGAACGGACAACAAGTTTTGGGAAATGTAGGGAAATGGCAGACACCGTGACAGGGCGAACAGAGGTTGGTCGTACTAAGTTGCTGATTTTTAAATCACTTACATCATTGTGACGGTGAGAAAGGAGCGTTCTAACCAACTGAACTACGTCCCCTCTTGCTTTTCATACGGTTAGGGCCAAACCCGCATGCTTACTGTCTATTCTTGCTGTCAACCATTTCGCCTGCTGCAATCCGTTCCACCGAATATAAGCAGTTTTCGGCACGAAATGGACAGTAAATGGACAGTATGAAACAGCGCCAAAAACCGTCCGCAGGCTATCGCGACGCCGAGCATCTGTCCATGCTCTGTGGTGAATTGTAACGGAGCATCGATTGATCCGTCAGGCTTTGACCCGAATCCGCGTCAGGTTCTGGGCGATGTCCGCTAATCCCGGATCAAGGCATCAGGCGTGACCGGGAACTTTTTTGGAATGCCGCCGTTTCTACAAATCCGAACTGCTGTAACCCCCGCGTGATCCTGAATTACGGTAGAAACATCCAGGCCAAGAGGCAGCTAGAGGATCGTCTTCATCGCGTTCGGGAATCTTCGAAGTTTTACTCGCTAGGGCTGCCTTGTCCTTGGGAAACTCGATCATTTTACCGAATTGGTCGCGGAATACCGAATTTACCTTTTTCGGAAAGAGACCTCCAACGTAAAATTCGATCACTTTCGCCATAACATCGTCCTATTCACTCGCACATCAAAGAGTTGCCGATCGCGATCAACGCGTCCACATTCAAAATTTGTAGATCACATCCATGCCGAAAAAGAGCTGGTTTCTGGCGGTCCAGGTCTGATCGGAATCCGAACATAAACTTGGACGTGACCTCACGATTTATGTTGTTAACGATCGGCGTATTCGGGAGCAGTGCAGCGTAGTTGTCCGGTGGCGCAGAACGCGCCGTTTGCGCCAAGCTCGGGTTTGATTTTTCTGCGGGTTGCTCAATCCATTTTTTCACGACGGTTAGGTCCTGGTCGACCTGTTGCGCTTGCCTGCTCGCTGCGGTCGCCGCTTGGATCACCGATCCAGCAGCCTCGGTGGAATCGCCGATAGGCGATGGTTGACTCTGGAGTGGTAGCGTGAGTGCCAGGGTGGCTACCACGATGAAGGCCGCCCTCTTGCCAGCTTCTGCTGCAGACTTATCCACATGGTTTCTAGAGTTCATGAGTATGAGTTCTCCACGTCGCTTAACTTCATTGAACTTCGCAAAATAGACCTCCATCGCTGGCGGCGAAGGACTGTTGCAATCTCTCATGTGGAAAGGCGTTAGATCCCGTCGTAGCGGGAATATCCACGCTCGGCCCAATAGTCTCTTGGCTCTTCCGCGACATACGTAATCCTCGTAACAGCCTTCACATTCTTCAACCCAAGTTTCACGGGCACCAACAGGCGGAGCGGTGCTCCATGATCCACGGTGAGGGGCTGACCGTTAAAGTGTGTGGCGAGCAGCGTCTGTGGATGGCGGGCCGTCGCTAGGTCGATCGACATAAAGTAAGGGTCGGGATTCCCCGAGGCATCGAGATTGACCGAAGACTCCACGCGCGCCCATTTCGCTTGCGACATCGGTGGGTGGGCGCGAAGCAGATCATCGAATCTCAGACCAGCCCACCACGCGATCGCACTCCAGCCTTCAACGCAAACCAACCGCGTAATCTGCTCATGCACCGAAAAGCGATTCAGGAGATTTCGGATATCGAGAGAGATGCGCAAGCCAGAAGCGAGCCCATCCAGAGTCAACTTCCATCCAGGAATATAGCCAGGATCGGGAGCAGATCCGTTGTAGTTGTTCTTGAGAGGGGTAATCTGCGATTTGGCGTAGGTGGGCACCCTGCGATTTACAGAGTAGAGCGCTTCTGCAACATCATCGTCGATACGCAGTGCTTGGTTGAGAAACCACTCCTTCCCAGGGGAGTCCATGTTTCGACGCACACCCAAGCGACTGAGCGTATCTTGTGGCAGGAGAAATCCACCGCCTGTTAGCACTGCCAGGGCGCCAGCCCCAAACACCAGAAAGTCACGTCGACTCTGATAACGCAGGCGCCGGGGAGCCATCTCCATTGCCGGGAGAGATCGCTCTCCAAAGAAGCTTTGCGGCTTTTTAACGGAGACCGATTTCACTTCGGGTTCCACACGGGTCGAAGGCATGTCTTTCCCTTGTGGTGAATAGCTCTTTGTTTCATTGCTCATTTGCGATGGCCTCCGACCGCTTCACTCTTGTTGACCAACCTACGATCATGCTGCGCAGTGTGTCCCACCCATCGGCGAAAACCAGAATCACATGCGGAACGACGAAGAGGATGTAGACCCACATCAGCCAGAAGTGCCAGACACGTGCGGCGTTGTATTTTCCAAAAAGCGCTGCCAGCCAATGGAGTTGCATGGGCTTGTGAATCGCCCAGCCTGTAGCGATAGAAAGCAAACCGGCGACTGGAACAGAGAAGTATGCTGCGCGTTGGAGCGCGTTGTACTTTGTGTTGAAAACTGGATGCGGCCATTTGCGGCGTGCCAGTTTAGCCAAGGGAAACCCCAGGTAGTATCGAAACATCCTGAGGGCGTCCAGCAGATCGGTCCGGCGCGGAAGCAAGGAACGCCAGCCTCCTCCCATGACCAGCCCTGTAACGTACACCGGGCCATTCAGCATGAATAAATACGCGCACAACCAATGCAGACGCAGAGCCGGGGCTAACATGCCCGGCCCGAGGCTCATGTGGTTGTAGACCCAGTCGGGTGGACTGCTGCAACGATGCAGTCCAGGCCCATGGGCGCATATCCAGATTCCAATATCCGCTGCCAGATCGAAGTTTCCCGTATTCGGATCTGGCTTGTGTTGATAGATCGGCGAAGCCCAGTAAATAGAGATGCCACTCAGAATGAGGCCAAGAAGGATCGGTATATTCAGCCAGTGACTCAAGCGCACCAAGAAATGGTGTTTCCTGAAGACGAGCACGCCCGGCTGTTCCGGCAACGTGCTCGTAGAGTTCGCTTTACAATCAGGAAGTATTGAACGGCTCATTGCTCAGAACCCTTACTTGGTGTCGCTTGACGCCGCTGGAATGAACTGGAAAATCTTGTCGGTCACAAGTGTTCCGTCCGGGAGCTTCTCAGTCGTCGCGTAGACAACATCGCCCGGGCTAAAAGTGACGTTTTGAGGCGCGACTTCTGTGACCGGGACATTGGGCGGTACGGAGATCGTTTGGGAGCCGCCCTGGTAGTTAAGAACGAGCGTGGTACCGCCGCTCTTCTGGACTGTTCCGTTGGTCATGCGTGAGTGCGAGGCGGGTCCAGAGACGGAGCCATTGGTCATTCTGCTGTGAGTAGTTGCGCCTGGCGGGTCTGTAAGAACGCTGCCTTCAACAGCCCCACTCAACTCCGCGGGAAATATGAAGACCTGCTTCGCGACTTGCTTCCCGTCCGCCTGCTCGGTCGACGCGGCGCCGACATAAGACGACGCGGTGATATGACTCAAATCGGAGGGTATCTGCTTGTAGGTTGTGAGGGGCTCCTTGACAGCAACGTGGACCGCGCCTGCAGGTGTCATAACATCAAGCGACTTACCATCAAATGACTGGAGCTTTCCGATGACACCGTCAATCGGAGGGGCCGCTTGCTGTGCTTCGACCGCGCCGGCGACGAGCGTAAACGCGAAAAGAGTTAGGCCGAGACGCTGCATCAGGCCTCGGAGCCCTGACTTAGGCTTCTGGGGCGCGGAATCAGATCGGTACGTTTGCGAGACTTTCATTTCTTTTTCCTTAATGAGCATTTTGTTTTCCTTAATTGTTGTTTCCTCTTCGTTTGGTTTAGCTTCGGATGAATGCGAGGATGTCCGCATTGATCACGTCAGCATTTGTGGTCATCATCCCGTGCGGCAAGCCCGGGTAGATTTTTAGCGTGCCATGCTTGAGCAGCTTGGCCTGCAGCATGGAAGCGTCTTTGTACGGTACGATTTGGTCATCGTCACCCTGCATGACGAGAGTCGGCACCGTGATCGCTTTCAAATCATCCGTTTGGTCGGTCTCGGAAAAAGCCTTGATGCCTTCGTAATGGGCGAGTGCGCTGCCCATCATCCCCTGACGCCACCAATTCTGGATGATTCCCTGCGAGACCTTCGCGCCGGGCCTGTTGAAGCCGTAAAACGGACCTGAAGGCACATCAAGAAAGAACTGCGCCCTGTTCGCAGCCAGCGCCTTGCGGAAGCTATCGAACACTTCGATCGGAGTGCCGCCTGGGTTCTTCTCGGTCTTGACCATAAGCGGAGGAATAGCGGCGATAAGCACGGCCTTGGCGGCGCGGTTCTGAGGCTGGCCATACTTCGCGACATAGCGCGCCACCTCGCCACCACCTGTCGAATGGCCGATATGGATCGCATTTGTCAGATCGAGATGCTCGACCACCGCTGAGGCGTCGGTCGCATAATGGTCGATGTCGTGGCCGGTGGCCACCTGCGAGGAGCGGCCGTGGCCGCGCCGGTCGTGCGCAACGACGCGATAGCCATTGGCAAGGAAGAAAAGCATCTGAGTGTCCCAGTCGTCCGACGACAGAGGCCAGCCGTGGTGAAACACAATGGGCTGGGCATCCTTCGGGCCCCAGTCCTTGTAGAAAATCTGTGTACCGTCTTTGGTCGTAATCATTGGCATGTCATTCCCTCGTGTGTTTGGGTGTGAAGTTGTCGAAGCCGTTGTCCCACGCAAATACGGAACCTGTTCCCCGATTGCTGCGCCTGCGGCTAAGGGCCAAGGGTTATCAAGACATCGCGTCGGTTTGGGTGAAACATGGTGCGAACTCCTTGAGTTGTATGGGGCCCGGCCGAGGATCAATGCAAACACGACCGAGCCCAACCCAGCACATTCAGCTACTAGTTACAAACAGATAGTCGTTCACATCGGCAGCTTGGTCCCTGCCTGCTCCGCCGCGATATACGCTGCGTACCACTCCGGCCAGTTCGCGTCGCCCTGCCCTTTGCTCTTCTCGTGCTGGCCGTGGGCGGCTGCCGCACGCCGCATCGCGCTTGCCAGATCGTTTGCGGAAGCGAAGGTCGTCGTCGCGGGATCGATGCGCCCAGGCGCCCGGCCCGTGACCTCCTGGACGATCCACGCGTTGCCATCGGGATCTTCGAAAGCAACGTAGGAGCGATAGCTCTGGCGCTCAGGGTCCGGACCGCTGATGCGCCCTGCCGGCGAGAACGGCGAGCCGTGGAATACTTCACTCGCGTTGACGCCCCTGGACACGAGCTCCTTGCGAGCGGCTTCAATGTCGGAGACGATCAGCCCACCCCGGAACGAGCCAGGCGCGGCCGACGTAACTCCTTTGCCGAATGAAATCGAGCTCCCTGAACCCGGGGGCGTGATCTGGACGACACGAAAGTCGTTCCCCATAACGATGTCATCGTCGAGCCGCCATCCGAGCCTTGTGTAGAACTCCTTGGCACGGTCGACGTCCGAGACGGGGATGAGCGAGACCTCGAACTTCATGTCGACTTTCGCTACACCGGCGTCATACTTCTGTTCTTTAAAGCTGCTGACTGCTTGGCTCATGTAATTCTCCCTTTGCTCGTGACTTAGTCTCGTGAGCCTATGCGGCTCATTAAGGTTTCCTGCAACCTCGCACTCAACCTTTTAAGGGTGTGTTTGCAAGGATCTCCACTTTTTCCACCTGCGGAGAAACCGCAAATAATTCGCTAGCCCGAGCTCCCAATGCCTTCGCGATCTCGCCAGTCAAGTGGGCATTGCGGGCGGCTTCATTTGCAAAGGTGTCAAAGATGCCGAACTTCCGCGGGCCGATCTTGAACAATACCATTTCGAGGTTCCTTTTTCATTCAGCGCAAGTGCTTGAGCTGACTTGAGAAATGCCTCGGCATCCGCCTCTTTACCTGCGCGCGCTTCGAGCGTGACCAACAATCCGATTGCTTCCATTGACAGTCTCCTGGGTTGAATTAGTTCCGACCGCAAACAATAAGCAGTTGACCTGTTCTCTGGTTTGTTAATGCTGCGGCTCTGTTCACAACTGTGAGTAAACAGCACATCGGAAATGGACTTGTGCGGATTTCTGCTGGGATGGTCGGAATCTTGCTAAATTCACGCTCATCCAAGAAGCTCCAATTGCTGAGTATCAAGTTTCCCTTGAGGAATCGAGGATGAGAGTTGGAATGAACTTCGGCATAGCCGAGCCAGAGTTATGGACGGAGGACACAGCATGACGAGCATGTCTCCTGGACGAATGCGATCGCAAAACCGCATGTAGCCGACTGCGATCGCCGGGGCGCCCGGGCCGATGGCATGCGCCCACTCCAGGTCGAGGTTGATTTCCACCTGGTCGTGGGCAATGGATTCGGTGGGCGCAGTGTTGGTGATAACGGAGTTCGAAGCAGCTACAGGTTGACATCGACGACGACGCGGCCCCGAATCTTTGCTTCGAGGATGCGTCTAGCAACATCCGGCACCTCGGCTAGACCGATCACCTGCGTCGTCCGAGCGAGCTTCTTAAGATCAAGGTCGCGAGCCAGACGCGACCAGGCTTCGACCCGGACCGCTTGCGGCGCGTTCACGGAATCGATGCCGGCAAGCGTAACGTTTCGCAAGATGAAAGGCAGCACGGTTGCGGGAAGATCGGAGCCCTGAGCGAGGCCGCACGCCGCCACGACGCCGCGATATTGGGTCTGCGCCAGCACGTTCGCCAGCGTATGGCTGCCGACAGAGTCCACCACCCCGGCCCATCGCTCACTCGCGAGAGGCTTTCCCGGTTCAGAGATCGTGCTGCGATCAATGACATTGGCTGCGCCGAGCTGGCGCAAATAATCCGCCTCTTCGAGGCGGCCCGTCGAAGCCACCACACGGTAGCCGAGTTCGGACAGCAGCGCGATGGCTATCGATCCGACGCCGCCACTGGCCCCTGTCACAAGGATATCCCCCCGGTTGGGAATGATGCCGCCGTGTTCGAGAGCCAGCACCGACAGCATCGCGGTGTAGCCTGCCGTTCCGATGGCCATGGCATCCAAGCTTGAGAGCGGCCTCGGAATCTTGACGAGCCAGTCGCCGCTCAGCCTAGCTTTTTGCGCGTAGCCGCCGTTATGTGTCTGACTGAGACCCCGGCCGTTGGCAACGACCCTATCCCCCACTTCGATGCCCGAGTAAGAGGAGGCTTGGACCGTGCCCGAAAGATCGATGCCCGGGATCAGCGGAAATGCTTGGATGATCGGCGCCCGACCTGTAATCGCCATTCCATCTTTGTAGTTCACGGTCGAGTAGTCGACGGCGACCGTGACGTTGCCTGGCATGAGGTCTCTCTCTTCCAATTCGACTTGGTCCGTGGAGATCTTCTCACCATCTTTGGTTGCGAGGAGCGCTTTGAAGGTCATTGATTTTCCTCGTACGGTTTTGAGTCAGGTTTCGCGCTCTGTCCAGCCCAGATCGGAAGAAGTTCTGTCTTCGCAGCCTTCTCAGCACGGACGGAGAGATTTCTCACCAGAGTTCCATGTGTGCGCACGTTAAGCGGAAATCACCAGGCGTAACGAATCTTCGGAGCAGATTTCGCACGTGCAAGTTGCTTCGGCGCCCACAACATCTTGGCGATAATCTGTCGGGCTAACTCCCCATAGGTCACGAAAGACCTGAGCAAAGTGCTGTTGGGTCTTAAAGCCGCATGCAACGGCGACGTCCAACACTCGCGCATCGGGAGCACGCAACATCGCCTTAGCACGCTCAAGCCTCTGGCGCAGAACAAATTGATGAGGCGTCTCGCCGGTTGACTTGCGAAACATCCGCGCGAAATGAGCTGTGCTCAATCCTACCGATTGCGCCATGTCTTCGAGACTCAAGTCGTCTTCCATCTTTGCGTGGACCAACTCTCTAATTCTTCGCAATCGCGCCGAGCCGAGTCCGCCTCGGTATAACTGCACAGGACGGTGCCTTACTGCATGACCATTGACCAGCGTTATGGCCATGGCCTGTTCGACAGAATCCAGAAACAGGCGTCCGCTCGGAAAGCCAGCAACCACCTCCGCATGAACGGCCGCAACCATCGCACTCAGGCGCGGGTCCGCAAACTTGCGCGAAGGGCGCAGTTCTACCTCACCGTAAGCGCCGTCCGAGCTGGCCATCAGTGCCTCGTCGGAAATACCGAGCTGCAGATGCCGTACGTTCATGACTCCAACCCACTCACCCACATGACGATGGCACAGTGCTAAGTCGCCCGCCCTGTAATCGAACTTTTCCAGCGCGCAACGCTTCGAGCCCCACTCAATTGAGCCGGGGCGCAACATCATTGCGAAAGCCTGATCATGCCGTACCCAATGACGCGGCTCTGTGTCAGGGTCGGGGGGAAAGAGTTCAACTTTCATGTTCGGGACTCCATATTTTGGTCTCGTGACTCATCTGTCGAAAACCAAGAAATGAGCCACGAGGCAGTGATTTTTTCCCTGGCCATTCTGCGAGAACCAAATCGCTCCACACCAATAGATTTGGGAAGTGACATTGCGATACGTCGTATGTTCCAATCAGACTGATAGGGAGCGCCTATCAGATGGAATTACGACATTTGCGCTACTTCACCGCCGTCGTAGAGTGCAAAGGGTATCGGGAGGCATCACGGCAGCTGCATATTGCTCAGCCCTCGATCAGTCAGGCTGTGTCCGATCTGGAAGATGAACTTGGTCTGAAGCTCTTTTCGCGAACCGGTCGCAACGCGCGTTTGAGGGCGGAAGGCGAGATATTTTATGCGGACGCCGTTCGTATCCTTCAACAGGCGGAGACTGCCATCGTCACTGCCAAGCGGGCAGCCCAAGGCAAAGTTGGGAGACTTTCGATCGGGTTTATCGGTTCGGCAACCCTCTCTTTCCTGCCTGACCTCATTCGCAGATACAAACTGGAATATCCGGACGTGAAGCTTGCACTCCATGATCTCTATCCTGTTGACCTGGACCAAGCATGTGACAGAGGCGAGATCGATATCGCCATCACGCGAACCCTCTCGCTTGAGCGCAGCAAGAACCGACAATCGAGAGTATTGCTGCGTGACCCCCTGGTTGCGGTCCTCCCCCGATCCCGAAAGTTGAAGAGCAAAGAGATTCGGCTTGCCGACCTTGCTAATGAACGATTCATACTTTTCCACCGAAAAGGAGCACCTGGTGTTTTCGACACCATCGTTGGGGAGTGCCGATCTCAAGGTTTTTCTCCGCGGGTTGAGAACGAGCCGAATTCGATGCAGACGATCCTGTCGTTGGTTGAGGCGGAGGAAGGCGTAGCCATCGTACCTGCCTCCACGAGCAATCTCCGTTCGAATGGTGTGCAGTTCGTTCGGCTTGAGCCGGATCTGTATCTCGACCTGATCGCAGCGTGGCGAATCGGCGAGCCCTCAGTCGTATTGTGCACATTTCTCGACTTTCTGAGTGCCAATGCGGATGCGATTCGCGCAAAGGCCGAACTTGCTCTTTCCTCCATCGCCCGGATCAAGTCATAGCGCTCTCGACGGCGTGTGATGTGGTGAGGTGACCGCGACGCCTCCTGCACTTCTTAGGGGAAGGGCCAAGAAAGGCATTATCGCGGTCTACCTCATAAGCAATGAGCGCTCATCATCAAGACGAATTGTGTGGCACGGATGTTGGTTGAACACCCGTACCACGCCTTCGGTCGCGACGATTAAAAGCGGAAGACGATGCCGGCTGATGGTTGGGCAATCTGCGTCCAGCTGTTTGTATTCAGGCCAGCAAGGTTGAAGCTCGGCGCCTTATATACCAATCCTCGATATTCGGCTCGCAATGAGAAGTGTCTCGTGAACGCGTATTGTGCGCCTACGCCGTACACGAACGCGGCTTTCGTTTCTAACGTTGCACCAGCGAAAGTGCCACCGAAGTTGCCGGTTGGATCAAACACAAGGGCTCCCGCTCCGGCTAGAGCATACGGTTGTAACCTGGCAAAGCTGGGCAGTTTGACTACCGCTGAGCCAGTGATTTGGTGGATGTCAGCCTGGACGCGGGCCGGTGCGCCGCCGAAATAGAAGTGTGTGTTGCGGTCGTAGTCGTAGTTCGCCTCGGCTGCGAGCCAGCGATTGAAGTTGTAACGATAGCCAAGCAGAAATCCGCCCGTGTCGTTGGCACGTTCGAATACGCCGCTGCCTGCCGTGTCCTTCGTGAAAACTCCCGTGCCCTGGACGCTAATTTCTGACCGGTTCTCCTGTGCGACTGCAGTGACGGATAGGAGTGCCAACAGTCCGGCCGTGATGCCGAACGATCCGAAGCAAGTGCTCCGGGATTATGACTCACTGATGATTTCTCTCACACAGAAGTTCTCTGCCACACTCGCGACGATTGCCGAAGCTACCAAGCGCGGCGAACTAAGCAGCGAGCAGGCGAGAGAAATGAGTGCTGAGCAATATCAGGTCACCCACATGCAGTTTGAACTGCTCAGTCTGTGGCGTGGAATCGAAGAACAGGACTTGGCGAGAATTCCTGATGTTGAAGCAAAACCGGACTCAACAGAAGAAAGCGAAGTCGTAATGGTGGCGTTGCCGTTCTCATCCCTTCAACTCAATCCCTCTTTGACTACGTATCTCAGTTTAACGTCCTCCCAAGTTGAAGCTATCCAGGAAGTAATGATGCGGGAACAACGTAGTCTCGAGCCTTTGATGACGGCGCTTCGAACTGCACGAGAGAAACTGCTTGCAATCGGCAGTGAACACGCAAATGAGAAGCAGGTCAAAGCTCTGGCCGATACAGAAGCAAGTCTGCTGGCAAGGCTGATCGTCGCGAATGCCCGCATGCAATCCTCAATTTACAAACTTCTCAGCCCCGACCAGCAAAAAAAGCTCAGTGATATCGAACGAACGCAGGGCGCAGTCACATTGAATAGTAGGTGATGGAGCAATCACTGTGAAATACAGATTGGCGGCTACGCGCGTCACAGCTGAAGCGGACGCGGAAATGGTTGTGCCACACAGCGTCGACCTCACTTCGCTCAAGACAAACCCCAGACTCAGGCGTAAGTCGTTGGAGTTCTCTCTCGAGGGAGCATGAATTTAGCAGGATTCCGACCAACCCAGCAGAAATCTGCACAAGCCCGTTTCGAAAGTGCCGTTTACTCACAGTTGTGAGCCGAGGTCAGTTCCGTCAAGAAGGTTGGAGTCAGAGGCCAGTACGTTAAAGGGAGCTTACAAATGGCAAAACGGCGAAAACAGCAATTGTTACTGGTGCGTCGCGAGGGATCGGAGCGGGACTCGTCGAAGCATTCTTGAAGCGAGGCTACAACGTAGTCGCAAACTCCCGACACATTACCAAAGCAAATCCATTCGCTGCGTCTGCGAACCTTGCGCTGGTCGATGGAGACATCGGCGATCGAAGCACGGCCGTGAAGAGCGTGGACACTGCCGTATCGAAGTTTGGCAGGATCGACGTGCTGATCAACAATGCGGGTGTTTTTATTCCGAAGCCCTTTATCGAATACACCACTGAAGACCTCGATACACTCGTCTCCACGACGCTTGCGGGCTTTCTCTACGTGTCACAGCTCGCACTAAAGCAAATGTTGCAACAGAAATCCGGCAGCATCGTCAACATCTCAACGACACTGGTTGACCAACCGATCGCAGGGGTAGGAGCGGCCGTTCAAATCATGTTGAAGGGCGCGTTGAATGCGGTGACACGCGCCCTCGCCATTGAATACGCGAAGGAAGGTATTCGCGTGAACACCATCGCGCCGGGAGTGATCAATACTGCCATGCATAAACCGGAAACGCATGACTTTCTGAAAGGGTTAAGCCCGGCCGGCAGGATCGGCGAGGTCAAAGAAATCGTCGATGCAGCTTTGTTTCTGACCGATGCCACGTTCACCTCGGGTGAAATTCTGCACGTGGATGGCGGCGCGCACGCAGGCAAATGGTAAATCGAGAAAGCTCTCGGCCTGCCAGCGCTGAGCAGCGGTTGAAGGAATTTGGCATCGAGCTCCCCCCACCGCCTGAGCCGTTCGGCATCTACGCGGAAGCGGTGCAGACGGGCAACCTGCTCTTTCTCACCGGAATGCTTCCCACTGTAGGCCTCGAAGCCAAATTCATTGGGCGCGTTGGCGCGGAACTCGATGTGGAAGCAGGGCGTGCCGCGGCTCGCCTGGCGGCGCTCAACGCCCTCGCGGTCGCGCGGCAGCATTTGGGATCGCTCGACAAAGTGAAGCGGATCGTCCGGCTCGGAGTCGCAGTCGCCACTTCGGGCGATATCCGTGAACAGCCGAAGGTGGCTGACGGCGCTTCAGAGTTGCTGCAGGGTATTTTCGGAAAAAGCAAAAACCTAGCCGGCTAGTGTATGGCGTCGCAAGCCTTCCACTCGGTACTTCGGTCGAGTTGGAAATCATTTTCGAGATAGCTGGATAAGAGAGGCCTCAAGCCGCCGGCCGCTCAGATACGAAGAGACAAGGAGAGATTGAGATGGCTAGTATGACTGAACTCATTGCACCTAAGCAGCAGGCAGAAACACACTCGGCCGTTGAACGGATCGGCGCCTTTGCAGTTGCCGCCCGACCGGAGCACCTGACAACCGATAGTCGGCAGCTTTTCAAGCGCAACATTCTGGACAGCATAGGGTGCGCGATCGCCGCTGTTGCTGGTCCGTCGCTCCGAACGCTACGCGACCAGATCGAAGAATATCGAGCTCCAGGTCGTTGCACGTTGATTGGCGGCGGCAAGACCTCTCCCGATCAGGCCGCACTCTTCAACTCCTCGCTTGTGCGCTATGTGGACCTTCTCGATAGCTACATGGCACAGGGTGGCCTTTGCCATCCGAGTGACAACTTCGGGACCATTCTTGCTGCGGCCGAATACGTCGGGGCATCCGGCGAGGAATTCATGCTGGCACTCGCAGTAGCTTATGAAATCCAATGTAGATTCACAGCCCGCGTTCCCGTAATGGCGAAAGGGTTCAATCATGCCACTCAACTCGCGATCTCTGCGGCGGCAGGCGCGGGTAGACTTTTCGGACTCTCCGTTAACGAACTCGCGAATGCCATCGCGATTGCCACCGTCGACAACATCTCGCTCACTTGTGTACACGCCGAACCGGTTTCGCAATGGAAGGGCTTCTCACCCGGGATCACAGGGATGCGCGCCGTTTACGCCGCTTCCTTGGCCAAGCGGGGCTTCACCGGTCCAAAAGGTCTCTTCGAAGGTCCATACGGTCTCGAACAGATGTTCGCCCAATCGATCTCTGTCGATTGGCAGGACCCGTCGCTGGATATCGTAAGACAGACGATCATGAAGAAATACTGCTCGCTCATTCACGGTCAGCCGGTGCTGGAAGCTGTTCTGAATCTGAAGCGTAGCAACAGGCTTACCGCTGACGAGATAGAACGCGTTCGTTGCGATGTTTTCAAACCGGCGTTCGATTTCGCCGGGGGTGGGAGCTTCGGTCCGAAGGACCATCCAGAGATCAAAGAGCAGGGCGACTACAACCTCAAGTACCTTGTCGCTGCCGCGCTGCTCGACGATCAAGTCGGGCCCGCCCAATTGGAAGAGTTACGAATTCAGGCACCGGATGCTCAGGCGCTGCTCGCACGCGTCGACGTTCATCCCGACGAGCGTTTCAGCGCTCGCTATCCTCAAGAACTCAGTGCCGCTATTACAATTCGCACCAAAGACGAGCGTGCCTTTGTGAAGGAGCAGCACGGCTACGAGGGAGGGCTGAATAACCCCATGTCGTGGGACCGTACTGTCGAGAAGTTCCACTGGTTGAGTGAGCCTTTCGCCGATGAAGATCTTCGAAACAGGCTCATCCAGGTTGTGCAGCAACTCGATACGCGACCGATCTCGAATCTTATGGACTTACTCGCCCAGGTCCGGAGCACCGCTGCCTTTCCGAGAACTTACCCCGGTATTCAATGACCGTTCAGCGTCGATGAGGTAGCTTAGATCTCAGGAATACAGATTCGATTTCAAGAAGGAGAATAAAATGAACACAAAAGGAAGAGTCTTGGTACTAGTCTCGAGCGGTCACGGCTTGCCCTTGCAAGATGGCAAGGTTTATTTGGGCGCTGGCTACTACCTCAACGAGCTGACGGTTCCGGTTCGCGCCCTGATGAAGAATGGTTACGAGATCACTTTCGCCAACCCCAAAGGCAATACGCCGCAAATGGATGTCAATTCAGCGATAGCCCAGTTCTTCGGTGGGGACGAGGCTAAGCTTGAGGACTATCTAAAATTCCGCGACAGCCTGACTGGGCTCAAAAATCCAACTCGTATCTCGGATGTCATCGCATCAGGTCTGGATCAATATGACGCTGTTTTCGTCCCCGGCGGCCATGGCCCAATGATGGATCTTCTCGATGATCCCGACGCTGGCACCGTGATGAGACACTTTCATAAAACATCCAAGCCTACGGCAGTGCTGTGCCATGGCCCGATTTCGCTACTCTCGGCTCTTCCGAATTCGACCGAAGTGGTCGCAGCGCTGGCGGCGGGCGATGCCGCTGGAGCGCGGGCAAAGGCTCAAGGCTGGATCTATTCTGGATATAAGATGACTATCTTTTCGACAGCGGAAGAGCAGCAGCGGGAGCCGCTTGAGATTGGGGGTAAGGTTCTCTTCTACCCGGACTTCGCCTTGCGTGCGGCGGGCGCTGACGTAAGTGTGCTCGCTCCGTGGACGAGCTACGTCCTTCAAGATCGCGAGCTGATCTCAGGTCAGAATCCGTTCTCTGATGAAGCGCTTCTGAAACTTCTTCTCCCGGCACTCAACGGGAAGAAGAAATGAGTTGGTAAGAGCGATCAAACCAAAATCAGGGAATGTCAGATTCCAGCGCATCGAGGCTAGCTAAACGTTCGGTGCAATGCCTTCATTATAAGGGATGATCATGCCTGCTTCCTGGAACCAGAACCGGCTCACCGCCAAGCTCGGAATCGAGTATCCCATCATTCAAGGTCCGCTTGGCGGATTGTCATCGCAAAGATTGACGGCCGCAGTGTCCAACTTTGGCGGACTCGGATCGTTTGGCGCGCACAGCTTGCCGCCCAACGCCATCAAAGACGTGATCGCAGAGATTCGCTCCCTTACGTCCAAGCCGTTCGCGATGAACTTGTGGGTGTCTATGGAGGATGAAGGAGTGCGAACAGCAGATGAAAACGGATTCAACCGGAGCCTGGCTCCGTTAGTCGTTGATCTTGATGCCATGGGGGCGCCGCGTCCAACGTACAAGCCATATTCGCCGAAGCGATTTGAAGATCAGGCCCGCGTGCTACTGGACGCAAACGTACCGGCATTCAGCTTTATCTTCGGAATTCCAGCAAAAGAAATCCTGGAGGAGTCCCGAGCGAAAGGCATCGTTACGATTGGCACGGCGACAACGCCCGATGAGGCTGCAGCACTTCTGGAAGCCGGCGTGGATGCAATTGCCGCTTCTGGCTTCGAAGCAGGGGGGCATCGCGGATCATTTCTCCGGCCAGCCGAGGATTCGCTCACCGGCACGCTGTCGCTAGTCCCACAAGTCGTCGACATCGTCGATGTGCCGGTGATTGCCGCGGGGGGAATAGGAGATGCACGAGGTGTAATCGCCGCCCTGGCTCTCGGCGCAGAAGCCGTTCAAATGGGAACGGCATTCCTGGCGTGCGAAGAATCTGGCGCCAGCCGCCTTCATCGCGAAACCTTGCGACGACGCAATGCCGGACATACTGCCTTAACAAAAGGGTTCACGGGAAGACTCGCGCGGGGAATCCACAACCGCGTGATGGAGAACTTGAACCGAAACGGGACCGAGATCCTGCCGTATCCGCTGCAACGAGAACTCGTCAGAAATCTCGCAATCGCAGCAGAGGCTGCGGGCCGGGCAGATCTTGTGCCTATGTGGGCCGGGCAAAGTGCCAATCTTTCCACTTGCACCGACGTATTGGCTTTTTTGACCTCATCGGTCGAGGAGGTTTCTGAAATCGCCGGGCCCATCATTCAGTGGAGCGCAGCCCTGCGTGAAAAGCAAATTCTCAAATGAGGAGAAAAAGAGAATATAAATGTCAAATATCACCGACAAAGTTGTAGTGCTGGTGTTCTCTATGATGCTCGCAATGGCCCACGCCCAGGGAAAGGAACCTCCCGTGAAACACCCGACTTTTTATCGCACGATGCAGGTAGATGGACTCTCCATCTTTTATAGAGAGGCTGGGCCGAAAGACGCGCCAACACTTTTGCTGTTGCACGGGCTTCCTTCCTCATCCCGGATGTTCGAGCCCCTGTTCTCTCGGCTTTCCGATCGCTATCACCTAGTCGCGCCCGATTACCCAGGCTTCGGACACAGCGACTGGCCAGACCCGAGAAAATTCGCCTACACGTTCGATCACATCGCCCAAACCATGAATCACTTCACCGAAGCTCTTGGGCTCTCGCGCTACACGCCTTATATGCAAGATTACGGCGGCCCTGTGGGTTTTCGTATGGCCTTAACCCATCCGGACCGGATCGACGGTCTCATCGTCCAGGATGCCGTAGCGCACAACGAGGGTCTGGGCGCGATCTGGAAGACGCGTCGGGCCTTTTGGGCCGACCGCGCCGCCAACGAAAACGCGCTCCGTACTAACCTCCTGTCATTGCAGACGACGCGGACGCGCCATGTCGGAAGCGATCCCAACGTGGAACGCTATGACCCCGATCTGTGGACGGATGAATTTGCTTTTCTCAATCAGCCCGGCCAGGCCGAGATTCAGAGTGACCTCTTCTACGATTACCGCACCAACGTCGACAACTATCCCCGGTGGCAAGCTTGGATGCGTGAGAAGCAGCCGCGCCTGCTGGTGATTTGGGGCAAGTATGAGGCATCGTTTGACTCCTCGGAGCCGGAGTCCTACCGGCGAGATGTGCCCAATGCTGAAGTCCATATTGTCGATGGTGGTCATTTCGCACTGGACACGGCTGCTGATGAGATCGCCGCATTGGTCCGAGACTTTGTCGGTTCTTCACATGGAGAGTTGCAGGCGAGGCGCACTGGATCAGGCATTTCACACTGATCCGTCACGCGATGATGCGTGCCGCAACTTGAAAGATCGAAGGCCGAAGGAATTGTTTCATTCAACGATTGAGTTGAAGCGGCCCTAGGAGAAGAAATCTTGGCGACTGGAACGATCGCAACCCGTCCCCCTTTGCCTCCATTCACCCGCGAGAGCGCGATTCAGAAGGTGCGTCTCGCCGAAGATGGCTGGAACACTCGCGATCCGGCAAAAGTGGCTCTGGCCTACGCCATCGATTCACGATGGAGGAACCGCTCGGAGTTCATCAACGGGCGAAGCGAAATTATTGCTTTCCTCTCTCGCAAGTGGGCCAAAGAACTCGACTACAGACTCATCAAGGAAATGTGGGCATTCACGGGAAATCGCATTGCCGTGCGCTTCGCTTACGAGTGGCACGATGACTCGGGTCACTGGTATCGCTCCTATGGCAATGAGAACTGGGAGTTCAATGACGATGGGCTCATGGTGTCAAGGTATGCATCAATCAACGACCTCCCTATTTGGGAAACCGATCGCAAATACCACTGGGCACTCGGGCGACGTCCCGAAGGCCACCCAGGATTGAGTGACCTGGGCCTCTAGTTCTCTCACGCGAGGAGCTACCTTGTTGTTGAGATGTAACCCGGCCACGCGCATCCAACGGTTGAGGGTGTTTTAGGCGGCAGGATACAAATCTGGACACGTATGCATTGCTGCGCATGGGAGACGTACCGGACGTCGAGGTGGAGTTCCTGCCAAGTACGGAAGCACCAGTTGGGCTTGGTGAACCGGCAACCACGCCGGTTGCGCCTGCGATTGGAAATGCCATCTTCGCTGCCTCCGGCGCGCGCGTCCGTCATCTTCCAATCCGGCCGCAAGTCGTGCTGGCAGCGCTCGCGACTGGAAATTGACCCATAGGAGCGATCTTTCGCTGCCGGATGCGAAGAGATTCGAACTCGTCCTTCTCTCCTGAAGCGCTTTGCGACGCCGTCGCTCTTGCGAACAAAGAAATCGCGGCTTGGTGACAGTGCGACGGAAGCAATATCCGCGTAACTGACTGAAGTAAATGAAGATATTATTTAGATGGGATGCTAGGACAGCGTTCTAACCAACTGCACTACGCTCCCAACTTTACCGAAATTCGGCGATTCGAACGACAGGAAAGCGAAAGGGAGTAACGCTGTTGCATCCTAAACGGAAACCCTGCGACCCAGAGCATCTGTTAACTATGCTCGGTCATCTCCCATGCATTAATTCGGTAACTTGGGCGGATGAAAAACTCCTACCGCACTGAAGGTAAACCAGCGGAAGCTTTTCTTGGTGCTCACTTCTACCGTTGCACCTTCACCGGCGACCGCACAATTGCTGCACGAGTAATTCACTAGATCCGTCAAACAAAGAAGGAAGCGGTAGAAATGGTCCGGTCGCGATCTTAATCTCTACATCCCCGACTTTCGGCGCGAGTAGGCATGGAGAAAGCTACCTATGCCCTATGAATTTCCAGGATTTCCATACTTGTAATCCGGGAAGTGCGTGGTACTATACACTGTCGTTAACGTACACGGTAAGGAAATGATGTTCTTCTGATGGCAGTCGGCAGGCAAGCGGTGGGAATTTATCTTCTTGGAATTGACGTCGGAACCGGAGGCACGCGCGCTCTCATCCTCGACGAGAGCGGAGGCGTCATCTCATCCGCTACTGAGGAACATCGAGCTTTTGTATCTCCTCAAATCGGTTGGGCCGAGCAAGACCCCTGTGACTGGTGGCGCGCCTGCGGCGTGGCTGTGCGCCATGCACTCGCACAAGGCAACCTGCGGAGTGACCAAATTGCTTGCGTGGGGCTGTCCGGCCAAATGCACGGGGCCGTTCTGCTCGACGAGCAAGACCGGGTTGTACGGCCTGCACTGATCTGGTGCGATGTGAGGACGGAAAAGCAATGCCGGGATATCACGGCTCAAATCGGCGCCGCCCATTTGATTCAACTCACGTGCAATCCCGCACTCACCAATTTCACTCTCACTAAATGCTTGTGGGTCCGGGAGAATGAACCGGAAAACTGGCGCCGCGTTCGATCTCTGATGCTTCCCAAAGATTATGTTCGCTTTCAGTTAACCGGCGAACGCGCCACCGATGTGGCGGACGCCTCCGGCACTCTGCTGCTCGACGTTGCCCACCGCCGCTGGTCGAAGGAAATGTTGAATTTGGTGCAAATGGACGAGTCTCTTCTGCCCAATCTCTATGAGTCCCCGGAAATCTGCGGACGAATCGCCGATGCCGGCGCGGCCGCCACCGGCCTGCAAAAAGGAACCCCGGTCGTGGCTGGCGCGGGAGATCAGGCCGCCGGCGCGATCGGCATGGGAGTGGTTTCTCCTGGAACCGTGAGTGCAACCATCGGAACTTCGGGGGTGGTCCTGGCAGCCACGGATCGTCCCGCGCTGGATTCCAGAGGCCGTGTACATACCTTCTGCCATGCGGTTCCGGGACGCTGGATTGCGATGGGCGTGACCCAGGCTGCAGGACTTTCGTTGCGATGGTTCCGCGATCAGTTTGGCTCGGGCGAGCCGCGTCAGTCGTATGAAAGTCTCACCGCCGAAGCCGCCAGCGCTCCTCCCGGATGCGATGGCCTGCTATGGGCTCCATACCTGATGGGCGAGCGCACTCCCTACCTTGATCCTGCAGCGCGTGGAATGCTAGTTGGCTTGACCGCTTCACACACGCGAGGCCACGTCATTCGGGCGATTCTCGAAGGCGTTGCCTTCAGTCTGCGCGACACCTTTACCATTTTTCAAGAGATGGAAGTGCCGGCAACGAAGATTCGTCTCGGCGGCGGCGGTGCCAGATCCGCTCTTTGGCGACAGATTCAGGCTGATATTTATGGACAGCCAGTCGAAACTGTCGACGCAGAAGAAGGCGCTGCCTACGGCGCCGCAATCCTGGCGGGAGTGGGAGTGAAGACGTGGTCTTGCGTTGACGAAGCCTGCCTATCTGTAGTGCGCGTCGAGAAACTTACTCCCGACTCTGAACATTTTCTGCTTTTGGATAGGGCATACGCTGCGTATCGGCGCATGTATCCTGCAATGAAGTCCATAGTGAATTAACTTGATAATGCTTGCGAGATGGAGACTACTTTCATGAGCGATCATCATTCTGATACGAACGATTACCAACCCCGCGCGGAACACAAGTTTTCCTTTGGGCTATGGACGGTCGGTAACCGCGGACGCGATGCGTTTGGCGATTTTGTACGGCCGCAAATTTCCCCCACCGAGATTGTCTCCCTGCTGGCCGAGGTGGGGGCCTGGGGGGTCAACTTGCATGACAACGACCTGATTCCCATTGATGCAACTCCTGCTGAACGCGACTGTCTTGTCCGTTGCTTCAAGAGGGCCTGCGACGCCAATGGGATTGTTGTTCCGATGGCGACTGTTTCGCTGTTCTTCCATCCCATATTTCGTGACGGAGCTTTTACCGCCAACGATCCTGAAGTGCGCGCCTACGCTCTGCAGAAGACAATGCGAGCGATGGATGTTGGAGCAGAACTAGGTGCGAAAGTTTTCGTTTTGTGGGGCGGCCGCGAAGGCGTTGAGACCGACGCCTGTCGTCGGGCCGATGACGCGATCAAACGACTGCGCGAAGCGGTCAACTACCTTTGCGAATACAACCTCGACCGCGGATACGGCATGAAGTTCGCCTTAGAAGCCAAGCCCAACGAGCCCCGAGCCGATATCTACATGGCCACCACTGGCCAATACCTGGGCTTCATTCCTACCCTTGACCATCCGGAAATGGTTGGGGTGAATCCCGAGATGGCGCATGAGCATATGGCGGGACTTAACTTCATGCATGCGGTAGCGCAGGCTTGGGAAGCAGGCAAGCTCTTTCACATCGATCTGAACGACCAAATGCCGGGTCGATTTGACCAGGATCTACGTTTCGGATCTTCCAACCTAAAGTCGGCATTTTGGCTGGTCAAATTTCTCGAAGATGTTGGCTATGGCGGCTCCCGTCACTTCGACGCGCACGCTTACCGCACCGAGGACTATGAAGGGGTCAAAGACTTCGCTCGCGGTTGCATGCGCACCTATTTGATCCTGAAAGAGAAGGCTAAGTGCTGGAACGCCGACAAAAACATACAGGCGATCCTGGCCGAGATTTCGGGGAACGGCGACGGTACTGCCTCCCTGGGTCATTACTCGAAACAGACCGGTTCCGAGTTGCTGGCCAGTGTCCTTGACAAAGACACAATACTAAAAAAGCGTCTGCCCTACGAGCGCCTTGATCAACTCACGGTGGACTTGCTGCTGGGCATGAGATAAGCGAATGACCCAAATGCCGGCAGCGGCCGTGCCCACCATCTGGTGCATCTTGCTCCTATCGATGTGGTCATTGTAGTTTTTCATTTTGCTCTGGTGCTTTCCATCGGCTGGTATCTAAAGGGCCGAGCCAACACCGGTAAAGATTTTTTTATGGCCGGCCGCGAGATGACGGCATGGGTCGCGGGTCTCAGTTTCCTTTCAGCTAATCTCGCGGCACTCGAGTTAATGGGTTGGGCGGGCTCCGCCTATCAGTATGGGATTCTCGCCACGCACTGGTATTGGATCGGCGTCATCCCGGCGATGCTGTTTCTGGCCTTGGTGATGATGCCGTTCTCTTACATTTCGAAAACCCACTCGGTGCCGGGATATTTGAACTACCTGTTGGCGCGGAATAACCACCGTACAGCGGACTGATATGCAGCTCGCCAAAACGACCGGCTGTCGGTGTCGATACCTAGCTGCTAGTCCCTTCTAAATAGCTAAGCCAGACCGCTTCCATGCACTCCACCCTAGGAACTGAAAATGCGGCTCGGGCTCAATTTAACTTGGCACGGATCTCGAATTTGACTTGACCGCCTGAGTTGGACATTCCGAATTCCACGCTTTCGCACCACCTGGATATCCCCTACCACCAAACCGTCCAAATGCGCGGATAGCTGGAGAAACTGAAGAACGAAGAGCTCGTGAACCTACGCCGCGAAAGCGCTTTCTTGCGGTACACGGCCAAGACGGAAGCGCTCCAGGAACTTCTGCAATTTCTCTACGCCGAATGCTGCACTCGAAATAAGGCAGTTAAACCCCAAGATATCGTCCAGCTCTGTAAATAGGAGAAGCCATCATGGGCGCCACCGACATCAAGGAAGTAGTCAAAGAAAAGTATGGCCAAGCAGCCTTGCGCGTGAAGTCTGGCGGCAGTAGTTGCTGCGGAGCGACTGCGGCAAGCGGCTTGGGCTGCGACCCAATCACTTCCAAGCTGTATGACTCTTCCCAAGCGGGACAGGTGCCGGAAGAGGCCATGCTCGGCTCGTTAGGATGTGGAAATCCAACCGCATTGGCGAAGTTGAATCCAGGAGAAGTCGTTCTCGATCTCGGCTCGGGCGGCGGCGTGGATGTCCTGCTTTCGGCGAAGCGGGTTGGGCCTACCGGCAGGGCATACGGTCTCGACATGACGGACGAGATGCTCGCGCTGGCCAATGAGAACAAGCGCAAAGCCGGCGCTGAGAATGTCGAGTTTCTGAAAGGCGAGATCGAGCATATTCCGCTGCCGGACAATTCGGTCGATGTGATTATCTCGAATTGGGGGGCGCTCGGAGATGACGAATATCGCCGCAAACTCTCCGCGGCCGAGTTTGAGCAAATTGATATCCAACCGACACGGGTCTATCGCGCAGAAGATGCTCGCGACTTTCTGGCCGCGGCCGGGGTCGATGTGGACACCATTGCGCTGCAGGTGGATGGCACGTTCCTGAGCGCCTTTGTTCGGGCCGTCAAACCCTCACGCGCCGAAGAGGAAGATCAACGGCATCTGGCAGATTGCCTACGGACGGCCGATCAGCTTCTTCAGCAATAATGGCGGCGCCCCGCTGCCTACTTATGGTTTTCAGCGCCCAGATCTTGTGGGGAACCCCGAACGCGCTCGCGGCAGCGATACCACGTGTGTAAACCAGTACTTCGCGAATCCCGATGTTCTGCAATACCCGGCCCCGTTTACCCTGGGCAAGGCGCCATGGACCATCGGAATCCGGACGCCGCCATCCTTCCTTCACCAGCGATTTGTCCATGATTAAGGAATTCTTGCTCTCCAACGTGCATGAAGGAGCACGGCCGGAGTTGCGCCTTGAAGCCGAAAATGCTTTCAATCATCCGGTTGTGGGCACGCCCGACTCCACCGTGGGCGCTCCCTGCTTCGGAGAGATTTTCTATCGAGCGGGCAGCCCTCGGGAATGCCAATTGGCCGTGAAAGTTAGTTTTTAAGCCATGACAGACGATTTACCTGCTGGGCAGTAGATATTGGAAGAGTACACACTACGAATGCGCTGGTCTACCTTGTGGGGTGGGTGACATTTACTCATTATCCGCCACATGAGACAGCGCGCACACTTCAGTACTTTCACTAATGGTTTCTGTTGGCCTAGGTCAGAGCGGAACCCAGCGATCTGCGGATCATCGGTCGAAAACAGCGGACCCGGGTAGGCCTCTGTCTCTTCGATTATGAGCGTGGGGGGCCGACCGCGTTTCCATTAGGGCAGACGGGTCCCCTACTTCGATCCGCGTTATTTGAAAGACCTTCCTTAATTGTGAGACTGCTCAAGAAAAGACCGCCGCAACTGCGCTGCAAAACAATCCCGATACCAGGGCCTTAGATCCGTGTTGACCTGGCCTAGGTGCTTTAGAACCGGGGCGCCGTTTTGTAGTCTGATGGCTTCGAGTCCCGTCATCCCCGCCATTCCTTTCAAGCACTTGCAACCCTAATGCATCAAGCGGCGGCGATCCGCTGTCCTCATGATGCCCGTATCTTCGGGTCTGGGACGCGGCACTGGAAGACGGACCGAGTTCAATCTGGGTCCGTCAGAGTCGTCCTACCTCAAACGTGGTATGGATCTGCAAGCCTTCCGTGGTAGCAAGAAAGCACTGCATCTCGTGATGTGTTCTCGCGGCCCAGGTGCGACACTTCGCATCACGCGGACCGAAGAATTAAGATAATATGAACGCGCCCCTCGTGCCGACTGGCGTGAAGGTTTCGGTCGATACCATCGTCCAATAGATTTGTCTCAAGAATTCTGACCCACTCGCAACGGTGAATCGCCTCTGAATGCAATGGGAAACAACCAATGGTCACAAAGGAGAACACTCCATGAACCCACTCGAAAAAGAGCACGCCATAACCCAAATTGAGAAAGTGATCTACACCGCCAAGGCGCACACCACGGGCGGCCGGGACGGAGGAGCATCCCGCACTTCCGATGGCCGCCTGGAGGTCAAGTTGTCCGTTCCAGGCGCTCCCGGCACCGGTACCAACCCCGAGCAGTTGTTCGCCGTTGGTTGGTCGGCTTGCTTCCTGTCGGCGCTGAAGATCGTGGCTGCCAGAAAAAAAACGAAGCTACCGGCTGAGCTCGCCGTTGATGCCGAAGTGGACTTGGGCACAACCGGTGGGGGTTACCTCCTTCAAGCTCGCCTCAATGTCACCATGCCAGGCATGGAACGCGAAGTCGTCCAGGCATTGGTGGACGGCGCGCACCTGGAGTGTCCATATTCCAAAGCCACGCACGGCAACATCAATGTTGTGACGAACGTCGAAACCGCACCCATCGCCCATGTGGCGTGATCGTGCTTGTTGAAAAACTCCCCATCCTCTCGGAAGGGCTCGCGCCGACAACATCGTTTTCAATCGGACTGGAGAGAGATCAATGAATGCAAATTCGACAGCGCAGCTAGAAGCTCCCGAAAGCCCTTTACCGGCCAGCGCCGAGCAGCGGTTGAAAGAGCTTGGCATCAAGCTCCCGGTACCGCCTGAACCGTTCGGCGTCTACGCGGAAGCGGTGCAGACGGGCAACCTGCTTTTTCTGACCGGGATGTTGCCCACGGAAGGTCGTGGGTCTAAGTTCATCGGGCGCATCGGCGCGGAACTCGATGTAGAAGCGGGGCGCCAAGCGGCTCATCTGGCTGCGCTCAACGTCCTCGCCGTCGCGCGGCAACATTTGGGATCACTCGACAGGGTCACGCGGGTCGTCCGGCTCGGAGTGTCGGTGGCCACTTCGGGAGACGTCCGTGATCAACCGAAAATCGCCGACGCCGCTTCGGAGTTGCTGCAGGACGTCTTCGGAAAAGACAAAAACCCTTGCCGCTTGGTGTACGGCGTCGCAAGCCTTCCGCTCGGTACTCCCGTTGAACTGGAAGTCATTTTCGAGGTGAGGGACTAAGAAGACATGAGCTAAGGCGGCAATTAGAGATGAAGCGCAAGAAAATCCTGGCGAGATAGATTACCAATACCAAAGGGAGACAATTCATAGGAGGATTTATGGCGACGAGCCGAGCCACGGTGGTACCAATGAAGATGACACAGATGAAGTCGGTGCAAATCTCCAAGCCCGGAGGAAATTTCGAGATCGTCGAGCGCGAGATTCCTGATCCGGATGCCGGGCACGTGCGCATCAAGGTGCAAGCCTGTGGTGTTTGCCACAGTGACGTGCTCACCAAAGAGGGGGGATGGCCCGGAATCCAGTATCCCCGCGTTCCCGGACATGAGATCGCGGGCGTCATCGATGAGGTGGGTGCTGGGGTTTCTGCGTGGCAGAAGGGACAGCGTGTCGGTGTCGGCTGGCACGGCGGGCAGGACAACACGTGTCGCGAATGCCGGCGCGGAGATTTTCGCAATTGCCGGAACGTGAAAATTTGTGGCATCAGCTACGACGGCGGATATCAGCAATACATGGTTGCCCCCGTGGAGGCGCTGGTGTCGATCCCGGAGACTCTAAGTGATGTCGACGCCGCACCGCTGCTCTGCGCGGGAATCACCACCTACAACGCCTTGCGGCACAGTGGTGCGCTTCCTGGTGATCTGGTTGCCGTCCTGGGTGTCGGCGGGTTGGGTCACCTGGGAATTCAATTCGCGAACAAGTTCGGTTATAGGGTCGCGGCGATCGGGCGCGGTTCTGAAAACGCGGCCCTCGCCAAGAAACTCGGAGCCAGCGTTTACATCGACAGTCAAGCCACCAACGCAGCGGAAGAATTACAAAAACTGGGCGGCGCACAGGTGATTCTGGCTACCGCTCCAAGTTCGAAAGCGATGTCGGACCTGATCGACGGTCTCGGGCCGAACGGCGAACTCATGGTGATCGGTGCGACCTTCGATCCCATTGAGGTCACTCCGGTCCAGCTCATCAGTGGAAGTAAAACCATTCAAGGCTGGGCCGCGGGAACACCGGCCGATTCCGAGGATACATTGCGCTTCGCCGAACTTAGCGGTGTGCGTCCGATGATTGAAACCTATCCGCTGGAAAAAGCGGCCGACGCCTACGCACGCATGCTGAGCGGCAAGGCAGAATTCCGCGTCGTTCTGACGATGTAAAGGTGGCCGAATGTCAAGGAGATCAAAATGTCAGTAAAGCTTACGCGGGTTCGCGAAGTTTTCAAGAATCTTGAGACTGGCGACGGTGGCGCGTTCTTCACCCACGTTGCAGATGATGTCGATTGGACTGTCGAGGGAACTCATCCACTGGCGGGTCATTACCACAGCAAAAAGGATTTTCTAGCTCACACTTTCGAAAAGCTAGACGAGGTTTTGCCGCAAGGCACGCAACTTCACGTGGAGCATGCGCTGGTGAGCGGGGAATGGGCGGTAGTCGAACTGCATTCCTTCGCGACCGCGAAAAATGGCCTTAGGTTCGATAACCGGTATTGTTGGCTTTGCCGGTTCAGCGGCGACAAGATCGTTGAGGTTCGGGCGTATCTCGATTCTGCTCTGGTGGCTCAACTGTTCCAGGAGAACCCGATCGCTGAGGCAGCCTGAGCCTCAGGAGCCGCGAAATCGGAAGGGCCACAGTCTCTTACATGTCTAGCGAGGTCGGCATAAGTGATGCGCCGAACGCCCGGCAAAATCGCCGGCCGCTTCGGGAGTGTGGATCAATTCCATTGCTGCGATTCGTGGCCAAGGTGGTTTTGCGCCCCGCCCTCCAGGGTTTAGGAAAGCATGAAGCTCGTAAGAGGCGCAAGGAACCTCGGCTGCTCTGCTTAATCGGCCTTGTCGCCGGCCATCTCGAATGTCAAGAAAGGATCCAGATACCCATGTCGCAATCTGTCTTTTATCGCACGGTGAAAGTTGATGGACTCTCGATTTTCTATCGCGAGGCGGGACCGAAGGACGGACCAGCGATTCTCTTGCTCCACGGACTACCTTCTTCCTCGCGAATGTTCGAGCCGCTCTTCGACCGGCTTTCCGATCGCTATCACCTGATCGCGCCCGATTACCCGGGCTTCGGACACAGCGACTGGCCGGACCCAAGAAAATTCGCGTATACGTTCGATCACTGTGCCGAAATCATGAATCATTTCACCGAAGAGCTCGGGCTCTCGCGCTACACGCTGTACATGCAGGACTACGGGGGGCCCGTGGGGTTTCGCATGGTGCTTGCGCACCCGGAGCGCGTAGAGGCTCTCATTATTCAGGACGCTGTCGCGCACAACGAAGGCCTGGGCGCGAACTGGGCAACCCGGCGAGCCTTTTGGGCCGATCGGGCTCCGAACGAGAACGCGCTTCGAACAAATCTCCTGTCGCTGGCGACGACGCGTACGCGCCATCTCGGAAACGATCCGAACGTAGATCGATACGACCCTGATTTGTGGACCGACGAATTTTACTTTCTCAATCAGCCTGGCCAGGCTGAGATTCAGAGCGACCTGTTCTACGACTATCGAACCAATGTGGAAGATTATCCGAAATGGCAGGCATGGATGCGCGAGAAGCAGGCCCGCCTGCTGGTGATCTGGGGTAAGTATGATCTCTCGTTTGATCCCGGCGAGCCGGAGCGCTATCGCAACGATGTGCCGAACGCTCAAGTTCACGTCCTCGACGCCGGTCACTTCGCCTTGGACACGGCTGCCGATGAAATCGCAGCATTGGTTCGAGACTTCGTTGGTTCTTCACGTCGAGCCTCGCTAGAGCGGCGCGTTGGCTGAGGCCGCTGTGGGGCATCGGATACGTCTATTGGACCCGAACTTGCCCGCAAAGAGGTTCACATGTCAGGCAAGAAAACAGCAATCGTCGCGGAGCGTCGCAGGGTATTGGTGCTGGTTTCGTCGAGGCCTTCCGGGACGAGGGTTATAACGTCGTCGCAACGTCTCGTACTGTCGGCCCAACGTTGACTGCCGTACCCAGCTTGGTTCTCGTCGATGGCGACATCGCTAAACAGGAGACCGCTGCCAAGATTGTAGAAGCAGCGATCAAGCACCTCGGAACCATCGATGTTTTGCTGACTAATGCGGAAATCTTTCGCACCAAGGCCTTTACGGAGTTTACTACCGAAGACTTCAATGCCCTGGTCTCGATCAACCGCTGGGATTCATTCACATTGTTCAGCTCACAGTGAAACTAATGCCGAAACAGAAATCGGAGAACGTTGTGAGCATCACCGCGTCGCTTGCCGATCCGCCAATCGCCGGCGTAAACTCCTCCGTCTCAATGATTACGAAGGTGGCCTGAATGCCGTGATCTGGAGTCTCGCGATCGAGTATGCAAAAGATGGGATGCGCTTCAACGCCTTAGTCACCGCAGGACTTCGACAAGGCTGTCATCGATGTTGACGGTCATTGATCAAGGGAAGCGGGAAGTTCGTGGGGACAGTTAATCCGGCGCTCATCCCTGACGCGGTGCTACATTTCTTGAGATGGGTGCAACCCTCAAGATTGGCGTCTGGCTATTCCTGTTCGCGCCCGTTGCTTTGTCCGCACAAGAAATCATACTGAAGGGCCATGTCACCGATCTCCAGGGAAATGCCATACCGAACGCGTCGGTCCAACTCCTCGGCCACGATCGAGTTATTTCACAGACGAAGTCGGGAGGTGATGGGCAGTTCCTGTTGAAGGTCAGTTCGTCCGGGGATTTTACGATCAAGATCGATGTTCAGGGATTTCGCTCGGTGGCCCGTCCCCTTACCCTCCGCCCAGGCAGCAATCCTGAAATCACGATCACAGTGAGCCAGGTTGCATCCCGGAACGAGAATGTTACGGTCACCGCGGATGTCAACGAGTCGGACGTTCTCTCGCCCGATCCGGGGGAGAAAGTTTTCGTGCATCAGGATCTGCTGGACGCAAATCCTGGTCGACCGGGTGCGCCGGTCTCCATCCCCGGATATCCTATCGAAACCGCGTCCAGCGGCATCAAAGCGCCACAATATTTTGCCCCCGGCGTGGCGGGGGATCATGGCGAGCCCATTGCCCAGTACATCGCGGTAGGCACCTACCTTGTGCCCAATAATCTGTCGGCCAACGCCCACGGGAATGGCTATTCCGACCCCAACCTATTTATTGCGGAAGTTCTGGAAAGTGTTCAGATCGATGGGGGAGCCTTCAACGTTCGCGAAGGAAATCATTCCGTGAATCTGGCGGCGACCTATGGACTGCGCTCTCGCCTTGATCCTTTCATCACTCTGACCGGGGACGAACGCGACCTCGACGTTGTAGCGGGATTGAGCCCCCTGCCGGAATCGTGGATGGCGTTCGAGGGCTCGTATGGGAATGGATTCCTGGATCGTCTGGAGCACCGTCAACAGTACAAATTCAATGGAGAGCGATTGCTTCGCGTCGGCCAGCACCGGATCAGTCTGTTTGGTATTGCCTATTACGGATTCTCTTATGTTCCGGGCCTGGTTCCGATATTCGCCGAAAATCAATATGACAGCAACTTTTCGAATTACGGCGACACCATCGACCCGCGCCAGAAAGATCAGACCCATACCGCGCTTGTAGCTGCGAACGACGTCTGGCAACTTAGCGGAAGCCAGCAACTGCAGCTTTCCGGATTTCTTCGTACTTACAATCTGTCTCTGTTTTCGGATTTTGGACAGGGGCTGATCCGGCAAAGCGAGTTCCGCACGGTTGCCGGCGGGAGTGCGAATTATGTGGACAAGATTGCTGAATATTTGTCGTTACTAGCGGGTTTTGACTACGAGCGCGAAGCGCCACGGCGCGACGACTTAGATCATTATGGTTTCTTCAATCCCAACGCTCCCAATTACTACGGCTCGTTCACTCCGGTGGACGGAAATAATGTGACCATCACACCCTACACACCGTACCTAGCCGCCGAAGGCGCCCTGGCCCGTTACTTCCGCTATTATCTCGGCTGGCGCCGCGATGAGATTGACATCGATAACGATGACTTGCTGTTCTCGCAGAATTCGTTTCAAAAGTGGGTAGGAGTGAATTCGCCGAAAGCGACCGTGTCGTTTCTTCCTAGGGACTCTTGGTATCTTCCGCTCATCTCTCTCAGCTTTGGCCAGTCTTTCTTTACGGAGGATCCCCGAATCGGCGCTGGAACTACTGTCGGCAGTCCGGTAGCCACCGCACATTCATATCAGATCGTCGCCAGCAAGACCATCCGCAAAACCGACGTGAAGCTTACTCTCAGCCATGTAACGAGTAGCGCAGAATTGGCGAAAATTGATCCGGACACGGGGTTGCAATTTAACGAGGGACCGAGCCGGCTACGATTTATGACGGTCGCGGTGCGCCGGAACTTCAGCCAAGGCTCGTTGTTGGCGACATTTTCCAAGGCAGATGCGCGCGACCTTGATTCGGGACAACCCACACCAGAGGCGCCCAGGACAATCTTTGATTTGCTGGGCACGATTCAGAAGCTCCCGTTTCGTCTGCAAGCGCGAGGGGAATTCGAATATGTTGGCACTAAGCCTTTGGGCACGGAATGCAACCCCGCGAACCTGAATGCCGAATGTACCGGAACTCCGGTGAAGGAGTTTCGTGGTGCGGTGATTCGCCCCTTCATGAATGGGCGCCTGACCGCTGGCGTGAATTTTCTGATCGCCCGTGGATACTCAGGCCAGACAACGGAGAACTTCTGTCAGGACACCCAACTTCCGTCCTCGTGCAATCCCTCTGAGATCCAGGAGGTCGTCGGGGTTCGGATTCCTTCCTATGCCAGCGTGAGCCTTACCTACAAGTTTGGGAGGGCTGGTCAACCCTAGGAGCGTCTCGCAACAGGTTGGTCACGAAGTTGTCCACGCCAACTCGCGCATCGTCGGAGCTTCCTTCATCACCCACATATGTCCGAGAGGGAAGCCATAATCCTGCGGGATCTCGAAACCGTATTCGCGCTTTACCCGCGGCGATTACGGCTCGGTCGTGACTTCCGTTTCTGGCAGGGCTTCAGAATGCGGCTCGATGAAATATATGACACTGAGGACCAGCAAGAACATCAGCAAAACAAACAGGATTGACATAGACCCTCCTCTCGCTTCGAGTCCACCGCTTGGTGGCGCGGCGCCTCTTTCGCGCCGCCCCTTGCATCCTTATTAATACACGCGAAGGGAAAAGGAGACCTACGGCCTGATTTGTTGCAGGGCATGGACTTACAACCACGAAAGCGAAAGGCAGTGGCCCTTCGGACCACGGCATTTTGCAGCGCCGCAAACGTCTTGCAGGCTACCTGAGATTGTGCATGTGTCGACGTTTCTGATCTTTCCACCTGTTTTTCGGTACATTTACAATCAACCGTCCACCGGCTGAGTTTTCCATGGCGCTGATAGAGTCTGAGGCGATCGTTCTGCGTACGTATCCGCTGCGCGAAGCCGATTTGCTGGTCACGCTGTTCACGCGCGCGGAGGGAAAGGTGCGTGGCGTAGCGCGGTCGGCAAAGAAGTCGAAGCGCAGGTTTGGCGGAGCGCTTGAGCCGATGACCTACGTTCGCGCGTTTTACGATGTTCGTGAGCGGCAGGAATTGGTGCGTCTCGATGCCTGCGAAGTGCTGGAGTCTCCGATGGCTATGGAAGTCACCTATGCGCGGGCCGCGGCGTTGGGACACGTGGCCGAGTTGCTGGACGAACTGCTCCCTGACCGCGAGGCGAACGATGCAATCTTCCGCCTGACTCTTTCTGTGCTGCACGCCATGCGCGGTTCCGACGTGTGGATGCCGATTACTTATTTTGAACTGTGGTTGACGCGGTTGGTCGGCTTCCTGCCGGAGCTGACGGCGTGCATCGTCTGCGGCCGCAGTTTGAACGCCAGCCGAGCCTACTTCCACGCGTTGGCTGATGGCTTGATGTGTCCAGATGATAAGCGCCTGGCGTCGTCTGAAATTTCAAATGAATCCCGCATACTGGCCGCGCAAATGTTCCGGGCTCCGGTGGAGAGTTTTGCAGAAATGCCGTGGCCGCGGGCGCTGGGAGCTGACTTGCGCAAGTTTCTGATCCAGATTCTGCAGAGGCATATTGAAAAGAAGCTGGTCACGGCGGGGATGCTGGAGAAAACTGCCTTCTAGCGGCTAGCTGACGGCTCCTCTGCTCTTCCTTTACAATCAAAAGTTGACTCGCTCCGAACTATCCTGTGAATCAAAGTAAGCCCAGCTCGTTGACGTTCCAGGAACTCATCCTGCGCCTGCAGGCATTTTGGGCGGAACGCGGATGCGTGCTGCAGCAGCCGTATGACCTGGAAGTGGGCGCGGGGACGATGGCGCCGGAGACCTTTCTACGCGTGCTGGGCCCGAAGCCTTATAAGGTGGCGTATGTGCAGCCTTCGCGGCGTCCGGCGGACGGGCGGTATGGGGAGAATCCCAACCGGCTGTTCAAACACATGCAGCTGCAGGTGATCCTGAAGCCTCCTCCGGAAAACGTTCAGGAGTTGTATCTAGAGTCGCTTGGAGCGATTGGAATCGACCTCCGCCAGCACGATATCAAGTTTGAGGAAGACAACTGGGAAGCTCCAACGCTGAGTGCATGGGGCGTGGGCTGGCAGGTGATGCTCGATGGACTCGAGATCACGCAGTTCACCTACTTCCAGCAGTGCGGCGGCGTGGATTTGTTTCCGATTTCCGTCGAGCTGACGTATGGGCTCGAGCGCATTGGAGCGTTTCTTCAGGATGTGGATTCGGTTTACGATATCGTGTGGGCGCGCGATCCGGAAACGGGGCACGCAGTGAGGTACGGTGATGTGCGCCTGGCGGATGAGCTGCAGTTTTCGGTATACAACTTCGAGTTGGCAGATGTGGATAAGGCCTGGAAACATTTCGAACTCTGCGAGGCAGAGTGCAAGGCGTTGCTCGAGCAGTATGCCGTATTGGAAAAGGATCAAAATCCCCGCCCTGTCTCTCCAGACAACGGAGAGACAAAGAGGCGGCACCCCGCGCAAGAAAAGGTGCGCTTTCCGTTGCTCGGGGCGTACGATCTCTGTCTAAAGTGTTCGCAGCTGTTCAATATCCTCGACGCCCGGGGAGCCATCTCGGTGACGGAGCGTGTCGGGGTGATCGCCCGCGTGCGAGCCCTGGCGGTGGGCATCGCGAAGGCTTGGGTCGATCAGCAGAAAAGCGAAGCCGCCGCGCCGGAGAAGTCAGACGAGCCTGAACCGGCGCGGGAATCGAAGACTCGCAAAGAAAAATTGTCGCCGGTGGGTTTGTGAGTTGCAAATTCCTATCTCAGGACACCGGTTCGGGATTTTGCACAGGGCAAGTGTGAGGAGCATCACATCGGGTGCGCTCCAGATTTGAGAACCTTGTAGGTTTGAAGTCATGCCAGACCTTCTGCTGGAGATCGGTTGCGAAGAAATTCCCGCGCGGATGATCGACGCGGCTTCGAAGGAGTTGCGCGAACGTGTCAGCGCTCTGCTGAGCCGGGAGCGACTTGCCGTTGACGAGATTTTTTCGTTCGATACGCCGCGGCGGTTAGCGATCCTGGCTCCCGGAGTTCCAGCCGCGCAGCCGGACGCGACGGAACAGATCACCGGACCCTCGGTAAGCATCGCATATACGAATGGCGAGCCAACGCCGGCAGCGCACGCCTTTGCCAGAAAAGCTGGCGTGGATGTCTCGCGACTGGAAAAGATCGCCACAGCCAAGGGCGAGTACCTGGCCGCGAAGGTAACGAAGAAAGGCCGGAGCGCGTCCGAGATTCTGGCGGAGAATCTTCCCAAAGAGCTTTCTTCGATTTACTGGCCCAAGAATATGTACTGGCGCAAACCGAATGAACGATTTGTGCGTCCGGTGCGTTGGCTGGTGGCGATGCTCGATGCGGAGACGATTTCACTGCAGTTTGACGGAATCAAGGCAGGAAATGCTTCGCGTGGACACCGAATTCTGTCCGGCAAGGACGTAGCAATTCCGCGGGCCGGTTCTGCCTATGCCGACGCGCTACGAACGGCGAAGGTTCTGGGACGCAGTGAACGTGAGCAACAGATTCGCAAAGCGCTCGATGCGGCGACACGGACAATTGCGAGAGCGCGCTGGCGGGAAGACAAGTCGCTGCTCGACAGCGTAGTGAATCTCACCGAATTTCCCTCGGTGATTCTTGGCGGATTCGATCCGCAGTTTCTGGTTTTGCCGGAAGAGATATTGGTCACGGTAATGCGCGACCATCAAAAATATTTTGCCCTGGAAGATGCGAATGGCAAGTTGCTACCGCATTTTCTCGCGGTGCTGAATACCGACGGGGATCCGCAAGGCCTTATCCAGCATGGCAACGAGCGCGTACTCCGCGCCCGCTTCAACGACGCACATTTTTTCTGGGAGACGGATCAGAAGCGATCGCTGCTGGAGCGTCTGGACTCGCTCCGAACTGTTACTTTTCAGAAGGACCTGGGCACCTACTACGAGAAAACACGGCGCGTCCAGCGCCTGTGCAGTTGGCTGAGCGAAATCATCAAGCAGAACGGCATATCCGTGCGCGCCGGTGTGGTCCACAAAGCCGCATGTCTAGCGAAGACTGATCTCACCACCGAGCTGGTAAAAGAGTTCACCGAACTGCAGGGCATTGTAGGTGGACTCTATGCGCAAGTGCAGGAGCTTGATTCCACCCTGCCGGAGGCGACGCGGCTCGCCATCGCCGACACAATCTACGATCACTACAAGCCTGAGTCCACGGAAGACAGCGTGCCGCGCTCGATCGAGAGTGCAGTGCTTTCCATTGGCGACAAAGCCGACACGATCGCCGGCATGTTCTCGTTAGGACTGGTTCCCAGCGGATCGAAGGATCCGTTCGCGTTGCGGCGGCAAGCGAATGGAATTGTAAAAGTGATTGCGGAAAAGAAGCTACCGCTGCTCTTGTCGGATCTGATGCGGGATGCGCGTGCCGGCTATAAGAGATCGGAAGCCGCGAAGAAGTTCGTCGACGACGCGAAGTTTCAGGAGTCGTTAACTACATTCTTCGACGAGCGCCTTGAGTTTTACCTAAAGGATGCGCGCGGGTATGCCTACGACATAGTTAAAGCTGTTCTTGCGGCGGATTCTGACGATGTGGTAGATGCTGTTGCTCGAGCCGAGGCGGTCACAAAAGTAATGCACATGCCAGAATTTCTAGCGATTGGCGCTGCCTGCAAGCGCATGCGGAATATTCTGCGACAAGCCGCAGAGAAAAATATTGTTCCTGCCGCCAAGTTTGAATACCTGCCGGAAAGCGCCGAAGAAGAAAAAACTTTGATGGCGTATATGCAGGAGACCGGCTCGAGAGTCGAAGAACACCGCAGCAAGAAAGAATATCTCGATGCCCTGCTGCTGCTATCGACGGCTCGAGAACCAGTCGACAGATTTTTCGACAAAGTGATGGTAATGGTGGAAGATAAGAGAGTCCGGGCGAACCGGTTGGCCTTGCTCCGGACCTTACTGAAAGAGTTTTCCACCATTGCTGATTTTTCCGAGATCGTAACGGAAGGGAAGAATTAGAGCCGTTGGACTGGAAAAAATCACTTCTCATCCGTCACTGAGGACTGCGCCGTCGAAAATGGAAATGGGAACTCTGAACTAAGTCTGCAAATCTGGAAGCAAAGGACTAATAGACATGGCGACATTGACCCTCCCCGAAAACGAAGTTCACGAATCCAAGAACAAGCCCGCCAAGTACGTCTACTTCTTCGGCGGCGGTAATGCCGATGGCAATGGCAAGATGAAAGACGACCTCGGCGGCAAGGGCGCCGGCCTCGCCGAAATGACCAACGCCGGTCTTCCGGTCCCTCCGGGATTTACCATCCAGACCGAAGCCTGCCGCGAGTACATGCGGCACAACACGGTGTCGAAGGAAGTCGACCGGCAAATGGATGAGGCGCTGGCGAAACTGGAAGCTTTGCAGGGGCAGAAGCTCGGCGTCGGCGAAAATCCGTTGCTCGTGAGCGTGCGCTCGGGCGCAAAGTTTTCTATGCCGGGCATGATGGACACGATTCTTAACCTCGGATTAAACGACAAGAGTGTTGAGGCTCTGGCCAAGCGCAGCAACAATCCTCGTTTCGCTGCGGATTCCTACCGTCGACTCATTCAGATGTTCGGCAATGTCGTGCTCGAAATTCCGAAGTCCGCGTTCGATGAAGTGTTTGACGCCAAAAAGAAACAGAAAAAAACTAAGCTCGATACCGATCTCGATGCCAAGGCGTTGAAGGAAGTTATCGAGGAATACAAGAAGGTCGTCAAGAAACACGCGAAGCGAGATTTTCCCGAGGACCCGCATGAGCAGCTGGTGATGGCGCGGGACGCCGTTTTCCGCTCCTGGCAGAACGAGCGCGCCAAGCATTACCGCCGTATCAACAATATCGATGACATGCTCGGCACCGCAGTCAACGTGCAAGCCATGGTGTATGGCAACCTCGGAGACACCAGCGGCACCGGCGTTGGCTTTACGCGGAATCCAGCGACAGGCGCCAAGGAATTTTACGGCGAGTTCCTGATGAACGCGCAGGGTGAGGACGTGGTTTCGGGGGTTCGTACTCCGGTGCCAATCCTGGAACTGCAGAGGATCATGCCTGATGTTTATAACCAGCTCCGCGAAATCACTACGCGGCTGGAGAAGCACTACCGTGACATGCAGGATTTCGAGTTCACCATTCAGGACGGCAAACTCTATATGCTGCAAACGCGCAACGGTAAACGCACAGGCCTAGCGGCAGTGCGCGTCGCCATCCAAATGGTCGATGAAGGATTGATCACGAAAGAAGAAGCGATCTTCCGCGTTGAGCCGAACCAGCTGTATGACTTCCTGGTGCCGCGGTTGGACGAGAAGAGCACGAAGGTCGAAGTGCTGGCCACGGGTCTTCCGGCGTCGCCGGGCGCGGCGGTCGGACAGATTGTTTTCACTGCTGAAGAAGCGGTGAAGAAGGCTGGGCACGGGGCTACGAAACATCCTATAATCCTGGTCCGTGCAGAAACTACCCCGGAAGATATCCAGGGGATGGAAGTAGCGGCCGGCATTTTGACCTCGCGCGGCGGTATGACCAGCCACGCAGCCGTGGTCACGCGCGGCATGGGGAAATGTTGCGTCGCCGGCGCCGGCGACATCGGAGTTGATGAGAGCCGACGCGAGATGCGGGTGAAAGGGCAAACCTTTAAAGAAGGCGACTGGATTTCGCTCGACGGCACAACCGGCCGCGTTATTAAAGGCAAGTTGAGCACGATCCCTCCCACGGCGGACGACCCCGAGCTTCTCAAGTTGATGGGCTGGGCAGAGCCGTATCGCAAGATCGGCGTGCGGGCTAATGCTGACATTCCTCGTGATGCGATTCAAGCGCGGGCGTTTGGTGCTGAGGGCATCGGTCTGTGCCGCACCGAGCATATGTTCTTTGCCGAAGACCGCATTCCTCACATGCGGACGATGATTCTGGCCAACAACGAAAAAGACCGGCGCATCGCACTGAAGAAGTTGCTGCCCATGCAGCGTGCTGATTTCATCGGACTGTTCAAGGCGATGGCGGGTTTGCCTGTGACCATCCGCTTGCTGGATCCGCCACTGCACGAGTTCCTGCCCAAGCGCGAAGAGTTGATGGTGGAGATCGCAGTCCTCGAAGCCACCAAACCAAAGTCGCCGAAGCTGAAGGAATTGCGCATGCTTTTGGCGCGGGTGGAAGAGTTGCACGAGTTTAATCCGATGCTCGGACACCGCGGATGCCGCTTGGGAATCACGTATCCGGAGATTACCGAAATGCAGGCGCGGGCCATCATTGAAGCGGTTGTCGCGGTAGATAAGGAAGGCATCAAGACTCACGCCGAAGTGATGATCCCGCTGATTAGTACCGTGAAAGAGATGGAGAACCAGGGTGCGATTGTCCGGCGCGTCGCGGAAGAAGTGTTCAAGGAAAAGGGAAGGCATGTGCATTACCTGGTAGGGACGATGATCGAACTGCCTCGTGCTTGTCTGGTCGCCGATGAGATCGCCAAGGAGGCGGAGTTCTTTTCCTTCGGCACGAACGACCTGACCCAGACGACGTTCGGCTTCTCACGCGACGACGTGAACAAAGTGCTGCCCACCTATCTGGCAGAAGGGATTCTGAAGCAGGATCCGTTTGCCGCAATCGATCAGGTTGGTGTCGGCGAGCTGGTGAAAATCGGGATCGAGCGTGGGCGCAAGACGCGGCCAAAGCTCGAGGTCGGAATCTGCGGCGAGCATGGTGGCGAGCCTTCGTCAGTGGAGTTCTGCCACAAGGTAGGAATGGATTACGTCTCCTGCTCTCCGTTCCGCGTGCTGACGGCACGGCTGGCAGGGGCGCAGGCATCGGCGGCGGACGCTCTGAAAGTCCAGGGCGGAAGGACGAAATAGTTTTCAAGCGCACAGGGCACCGAGTCACGTACGACTTGGTGCTCTTTTTCACTTTATTGTACTTTCTGCAATCGCGCGATCAGCTTTTGAGCCAGACTTTCTTCCGATTCCGACCAGAGCAGGCGCGAGCTAGTCCCACTGTTTTTCTCCACGTTCACCGAGAATTCGACCAGCTTCGCCACATTATCGCGAATCTTGCCGCGAGTCTGATCGCTGATCCCAGTCTCCGGATGCAGAAAATACGAATCCAAACCGAAGTCGATTTCGATGTGACCCGTCTGCTGGTAGGCGCGGTCGCCAAATTCTTCTCCCTGGACGATGAACTTTACAGCGGCGGGCTCGAGCAACCAGTTCCCGCTCGACTCGTCTGGCATCCACAAATCCCAGTGCGCTTCGAAGACATAAGCGTAGTCATCGTGAATCAATTCGGCGGCGATCAGTGTGGCCTGCCCCGGATCGATTCCGGAAGGGAAGCGCCTCTCTAATACAGTGGCCTCACTCCACGAAACTGGATGCACAGCGAAGTAACTCACGCCCGGACGCTGCTCCGAGAAAGGGAACTGCTGCAGCACAGCGAAGGCGTGCGGCAACATCTCCGGTCCGGAAAAGTCGCGAAACCAAAGACTAAGATAGACGGGATCGGACACATTGACCTCGAAGTTTCTTAGGCCGCGTTCGGAGAGCGGCCTTCACAATTCTAAATTGTCTTTGATGCTGGAAGGGAAAGAATAGCGCAGACTAGTGCGTGCGAAAATTTGGACGGTAGCCGGTCGATCGATTGCTGCGAAATGGTTGCGGAATCGTCGCCGACCGCGCGATTGCAACAGCGCACCGATTGGCCAACAACTGCAACGACCCTAGCTTTTGACAGGGCCATGAAGGACTTGCTACGATCAAATGTTAACCTACGCAACCCACCTCACAGCTGTCCCCGTCGTCTAGCCTGGCCTAGGACATCGCCCTTTCACGGCGGTAACACGGGTTCAAATCCCGTCGGGGACGCCAACAAAATAAAAGGCTTCCGCAATACCACCGCTTTTTTTCATGATCCAATTTGATCCACTTAGGCCGGCTTGATCTCCAAAACCGCGCCCTTCCGTACCAATTTGACCAAATTGCTCTGCGCCTCGCGCTTCTGTGGACCGACTGCCTGCATGTAAACATCGGTCGTGACTTTCAGACTCGCGTGGCGGAGCAGTTCCTGTACGACCTTGGGATTCTCCCCGTTTGCATTCAGCAGCGTCCCAAAGGTGTGCCGAAAGGTGTGATACGAAACTTGCTTCGTCACCTTGGCACGCTGCAAAGCCGGCTTGCCGTAATATCGCCACAACGTTCCGGGCCAATACGGCTGTCGGCCTTTCATGTGCGGCGAGGCGAATACCCAATCGCTTGGACCAGCGTACGGAGAAAGATGTCTCCATGCCCACAGCGACTCGGCCGTTTGTGCATCCAGCGGAACATCTTTCAGAGAAGCTTCCGTTTTCGGTGCACCTTCCACCATCGCCACTACCGATCGACGTATGTGCAAGATGAGGTTTTCGAAATCCACATCCTGCCACCGAAGCCCGATCAGTTCTCCTCGGCGCAACCCGGTGAATGCATCCAACTCGATCATCGTGCGGAGTGGATCGGGCAGTTCCTTGAGAAATGCCATGATCTCTTCCGGCGTCAGAACATCGGGTGCTTTCTGCCGTTTCGCGCTCTGACGAACGCTCGTGATTGGATTCTTCTCGGTCCATTCCCATCTGATTGCATGAGAATAGATCGCGCTCATTATGTTTCTGATCTTGGCCCTGCTGCCCCGCGCTAGCGGAACGCCGGTCTTCGGAAAACAGAGACTCTTGAGCCATTTTTCGACTTCGGTTGCCTCGACGTCCGTCAGCCTGCACGCACGCGAACGCGGAAGAATCCACTTCTTCAGATAGCCCTCGTAGGTCACCTGCGTCGAGTACGATTTGCGATCTTCGTCTGCCGTATCGAGTCCCGGTTTTGTTTTGTTGAAAATGTCCGGCAACTCGTGTTGGCGATAGTGATTCACAAGCGTCTCGAAACTGATGCTCTTGATGAGCCTTTGAGGGGTTTGTTGGTTGATTTCCAAGCGGATTGCATCTACGACAGCCTGGGCGGACGACTCGGTCGGCAAGTCTTCCTGCGTTCCAATGACGATGTGTTTTCGCCGGATCGTGCCGTCCAGCTGAACCTCTCTCCATAGGAATTCCCATACTTTTCCCTTCTTGCGGTCCCCCAATCTCAGACTGCCCTTTTGATAACTCGTGCGCCTCATTCATTTCCTCCATTTCGGTTGAGGCGACACGGATGGCTGCCTCAGCTTAGCGCAAGTTGAGTGGCGGGTCGACAAAACGTCTGTTGAAAACTCTGCGAATCAGCCTGCTCTTTTCGTTTTCAACCACCCTTCGAGATCAGAAGCTCGAAACCGCCATAGTTTCCCAACTTGAATTCCGTGAATCTGACGGTTGCCGGCCATTCGCTGCAGCGTTTTTGGGTGTATGCGGAGCAACTGCGCTGCTTCGTCGCTGTCTAATAGCGGCTCAAAGACAAATTCGGTGCTAGGCCGGGACTGGCTTGGAGAAGGAGCGAACCTCGAAGGCTGGGATGCTGAAATAATGAACTCCTGAGCCAAATCCCCAAAATCGACCTGATTTGGCTGCTTCTGGGAATGTTCTATAAATGCAGACTGAATTTCAGTCAAACGAGCATGATTTTCGGGGAAAACGCAATGAAAATTACCAATTTAGAGGGCGAGACGGGTTTTCCGAAGGGTTTTATCCCGTTTGACGGATTGCGAAGACTGGGGGTAAATAGCGGCATGAGGTGCTCTATGCAGACTGGAAAAAGAGCCGCCGCTAGGATCAAGGAGATCGAATCGAAGACCAATGTCGTTGCAAGTGTCGAATTCGTAGTACGTGCCGCCCTGCACGACTCGGTTGAGGATGACTTTGTCCACTCCATTGCTGGAAGGATTATTGCCGAGACGGAAAACCGTGGAGAAGAGGACGCAGGTCAAATTAGCGCTTCACTCGTTCAGTTCGCCGAGGCACTGGACCACGGCATCAGTGCGGAAAGGCTTGGAGATGGCATCTCGGGCGACATCGCGGAATACTGGGAACATCTTTTCTATGTGGAAACCGGCTATCCGAAAGAAGAAATACAAAATGAGTTCGAAGTGGTTGACCTCGACCTACTGATCATCGCATATCTATTAAATCACACTACCATACCCCGTATGGTATATTGAAAGGCGTTTAATCCATGAGCCACACAGTCAAAGAAAAACAAAATCTCCTCCTCAGGGCCAAGCGCATCCGAGGGCAAGTAGAAGCTCTGGTCCGAGCCCTGGACGAAGAGCGTGATTGCTCCGAAGTTCTGCAAGTGATGAGCGCAGCCAGAGGAGCTATGAACAGCTTGATGGCTGAGCTTCTAGAAGGCCATATCCGGAGTCACGTTCTCGGTGGAAAACAGAAACCAACTTCACCGCAGGCTGTGGCCGCCGATGAAGTGATCGACATGGTCAAGTCGTACTTGAAATAGTCGCCTTGGCTGGTACGTGAGGAGTGCCTGTTTATGAGTTCTTCGTCTACGATCGAAAAGCCTCCGTCCAAGCCATCCGAACTCGGGCAGAAGCGGGATTCTCCTGACCTGAAGGAACCGGATCTCGTTGCTGAGCATGAAGAACTGGGGCACGGGGTAGAGTGGGCTGAACTCGTCCGCATTGCTTTTGTGACATTGGCGGCGGCGGCGGTCTGGCTTCGACTGTGGGAGCCATTTCCGCACGTCAGTGTAATCGGCATCTCGGCTGCTCTCATCGGCGGATATCCCATTTTCAAAGAAGCCTTCGAGAACATCGTCGAGCGCAAGATGACGATGGAACTCTCGATGACCATCGCGCTCCTTTCGGCTTTGGCCATTGGAGAGTTCTTCACCGCTCTAGTCATCACGGCCTTCGTCCTTGCCGCCGAGGTGTTAGAGGGCCTCACGGTTGGCAGAGGCCGACGGGCTATCCAGAGTCTTCTCGATTTTCTTCCCAGAACCGTCGAAGTCCGCCGCAATGATCAGGTGGTGGAAGTAGCGTCCGAAGAGGTTCAAGTCGGTGACACGGTCATCGTGAAACCGGGTGGGCGCATCCCGGTGGATGGCATCGTGATCGGCGGCCGATCGTTTGTGGAACAGGCGGCCATCACGGGCGAAGCCATGCCGGTTGAAAAAGCACCGGGAGACGGCGTCTATGCCGGAACCATCAATCAATCGGGGGCTTTGGAAATCGCCGCCCAAAAACTCGGGCGCGACACGACGTTCGGAAGAATCATTGAAGCGGTGGAGCATGCGGAGAAGTCGCGGGCTCCCATTCAGAAAACTGCCGATCGCCTGGCGGGTTACCTTGTGTATTTTGCCCTGGGGGCGGCAGTTCTGACATTCATCATTACTCATAATGTCAGGTCAACCATTTCGGTCGTGATCGTCGCGGGAGCGTGCGGCATTGCCGCTGGAACGCCTCTTGCAATCCTCGGAGCCATCGGCCGAGCGGCGCATCAGGGAGCCATCATTAAAGGGGGCCTCTATCTGGAAGCGTTGGCTGTCGTGGACACGGTGCTTTTGGACAAGACGGGCACGCTAACTTTCGGTACTCCGCACATCCGGGAAGTGGTTTCGGCCAATGGCTTCGCGGAGCAACAGATCATAGCCGCTGCCAGTATTGCGGAGCGCAAATCCGAACATCCCCTGGCCAAGGCAGTTATGGCACGGGCAACGGAACTTGCCATTCCGCTTGTGGATCCGGATCAATTCTCGTACACGCCCGGACGGGGAGTCAGGGTGAGTTATAAAGGCGAGGAGATCCTTGTGGGTAGTCTGGCGCTCTTCGTGGAGCACGGCATGACCAGAGGTTTGCCCATGGATGGTAACGCTGCGGGTGGCACGTCGGAAGTCTACGTCGCTCGCGCGGGGCAGGTTCTTGGAAGCATCCGAATTGCTGATGTCTTGCGGCCAGAAGCCAAGAATGCGGTTGCGGCAATGCGACAGATGGGTTTGAGAACTGTCCTGTTGAGCGGAGACACGCAAACCGCGACTTCATCGGTTGGCCGCGATCTCGGAGTGGACGAAGCGGTGGGAGGACTGCTGCCGGAGCAGAAAGCAAAGTGGGTGACTGAGCTGCGCAGCAAAGGGCGGAATGTCGCCATGGTCGGTGACGGAATCAACGACGCTCCGGCTCTCGTGGAGGCCAATGTCGGCATCGCCATGGGATCGGGAACAGATGTGGCTCGGGAGAGCGCAGATGTGATTTTAATCGGAAGCGATCTCTCGAAGTTAGTCGAGACTCTGCGGGTTGCTCGCCGGTGTCGCAGGATCATCATGCAGAACTTTGTAGGGACGCTCCTGGTGGACAGCGTGGGAGTGGGAATGGCAGCTTTCGGGTTCCTCAATCCACTCCTGGCTGCGTTCATTCACGTGACCTCAGAGTTGGCCTTCATCCTCAATTCCACGAGATTGTTGCCGCGAAGTTCTGAAGCCGGGCAGTGAGATTCAGGAGTCGCAGCAAAGACGCACGGGCATGCGCTTCGCTAATGTGATCCAAAGTCGGAAACGGCGGGCGCGGGCCATCCTGATCGCTCTAGCAATCTTAGGAATTTTGATCGCCGCGTTCGTTTTGTTGTCAGGCAGATCGCCAAAACCGTTTCAAGTGGACGACCTGTATGGCGTGTTGGACTAAAGCGACTTCCCGACATGGGAAGGGATAGGCACTGTGAACGATGATCGAGATTGTCCGCTGAAAACGAAACGCCTCGTGGTCGGGCAAATCACGATCTGCCGAGGCTGTTGTTGCGGCAACGTCGACCGTGGTCTGCCGGAGGTTCCGGTGGAATGGCTCAAGAGCGAATGGCGTAAGCGGGGACTGCTGAAACGAGTTCAATTGACTATTAGCGGTTGTGTCGGGCCATGTGACGTGCCGAATGTGGTCGTGATCACAAGCTCCTCAGGCACTGAGTGGCTGGGGAACATCGTTAAGTTCGAGCAGTACCAGACTTTGCTTGAGTGGGCCGTCCAGTGTCGGGATGCAGGCGAAATGTTGGCTCTACCGCGCGAGTTTCTTGAATGCAGGATCAGTCCATTTTCTTCCAGGCGCTTTGCATGAATTGGTGCCGAGTTTTTCGGGTCGCTACGTATACGATGGCGGCAACACACCAGGTACTGTCGTGAATCAATAACCTATCCGATGCAACACTGCCACTACGGCTGCGGCAATCAGGCAGTAGACGCCGAAGAGATACCAGCGTCCGCCTTCAAGCCATCGGCTGAGCCACTTCAACGCAAGAAGGCCAACGAAAAATGCAAGAACTGCGCCCACCACGCTCGGAAACACTGCAGAAGCTAAGCTCGCGGCCCCGCTGAGCTGTTGTGCGTGGATAAGCCGCATCGCTTCACGCAAGACGACGGGAGGAGTTAGAACCACTGCCAGAGCGAAGCTGAAAGCCTCTGCACGCGACTTTACTACCCCGGCCAGCATTCCAGCAGAGATGGTTGCACCTGATCGGGAAAAGCCACGAAAGGGCAGACAAAGTCCCTGCACGGCTCCGATCAAACCAGCCCGCCCCATGTTCAGATCGTTTGTTTCGGACAGACTTCTTGTGAGCTTCTGCTTGTCAAGACTGCCCGCGATCAATATCAGCAGCCCGGCTGCGGCAAGTGCTGGAGCAATGAATTCGAGGTGGCTAAAAAGCTCCTCAATCTCAGCGTGGGGCGCACCTTGAAGAAGCGTCTTTTCGATGATCTTGATGATTGTTTCGCCGACAACTCCTGTAAATACCGTCGCCCAGATCAGGAGTCCAGCAAACTTCTTGAACGCAGCAGAACTCTGGAAGTATGTGTCGCGCCACGTGCGCCAGAAGTAGACGATCACGGCAAACATCGTACCCGTATGGAGCATAACTAAGAGCAGAGTCATGGGCGGCGACGATGGATCAACGCCCATGAGTTTCTCCGCGACGATAACGTGAGCGGAACTCGACACCGGGAGCAATTCAGCCAATCCTTGCAGGATTGCAAGGACGAAGACATCAAGCAATGACATCCAGCGATTCTAAACGGTCAATCGAACAGCGCGTCTCTTGGAGGCTCATCCAGCGACGCCCAAAACGGCCGGATAGACTTTACGAATAAGGAAAATCCGTCTGGGTGCCAGCTGTGGTTGCCGGGTGCCCTGTGTCGTTGTGGAATAATGTTCCCTACAGATACGCGGCGGCTAGATTGCCGAATTTCCTCGAATCCCGATGTCACCGCCAATCAAGGGAGTTATATGTACCGTTTCGTATGTCTGGCCGTACTGCTGCTTAACTCGGTGATTCTCCTTGCGCAGCAGTTCTCCTCGGTCCCCGGACAGGGCCGCTCCATGGTTGTCACGAAGTTCGGCATCGTGTCTACACCCCAGTTTCTCGCCTCCCAGGCCGGAGCTCACATCCTGGAACAAGGCGGTAACGCCATCGATGCCGCGATCGCGGCCAACGCTGTAATGGGCGTCGTCCAGCCTTACGTCAATGGCATAGGTGGCGATCTCTTCATGCTCTACTATGAGGCCAAAACCGGCAAACTCTACGGCCTCAACTCCAGCGGCTGGGCCCCCAAGGCATTGACCATCGATTACCTCAAATCCAAAGGCGTCACCGAAATGAACTTCATCGGCGTCGAGACCATCGACGTTCCCGGGGCCGTCGCGGGATGGGACGCCATGCACAACCGCTTCGGAACTCTGCCCTTCAGGCGACTGCTCGCCCCGGCCATCTACTACGCACAGAACGGATTTCCCCTGGCCGAGCGCAACGCCCGCTACTGGATCGCCAAGAGTCTTCTGGAGCAGCCCGGCTATAAAGAGACCTACGACGTTTGGCCCAATGCTCCGAAACCTGGCGACCTGTTCAAGAACCCCGCTCTCGCCAACTCGCTTCACCAAATCGCCGAGCATGGCCGCGATGCTTTCTACAGCGGTCCCATGACTGAGACGATGGTCAAGTTCCTCGATGCCCACGGTGGGACTCACACCCTCGAAGACTTCCTCGACTTCCAGCCTGAGTGGGTAGAGCCCGTCTCCAGTACCTACCGTGGCTGGACCGTCTATGAACTTCCGCCCAACGGCCAGGGCATCGCCGCGCTCTCCATGCTCAATATCATGGAGCACTTCCCGATGGCCCAGTACGGCCATAACTCCGTCGACGCCCTGCACGTCATGATCGAGGCCAAAAAACTCGCCTACGCCGACATGTACAAGTATGTCGGCGATCCGCGCTTCACGCCGATTCCGGTCAAGGAACTCGTCTCCAAAGATCTTGCCGACAAGCGCGCGAAGCTAATCGACATGACGAAGGCCGCCTGCCAGGTGGTTCCTTCGGACATCTCGGCGGAACTGGACAAGCACGGCAACTCGACCATCTATCTTTCCACGATCGACAAGGACGGCAACATTGTCTCGCTCATCCAGAGCAACTACGCCGGCTATGGCACCGGATTTGTCGCGCCGGGACTCGGCTTCTCTTTCCAGAATCGCGGAGCCCTCTTTCAGCTCACTCCCGGTCTGCCCAACTCACTCGCCGGACACAAGCGTCCTCTCCACACCATCATCCCGGCCTTCATGGAGAAGGGCGACATCCACATCGGTTTCGGTATTATGGGCGGCTGGAACCAGGCTCAAGCCCACGCACAGTTCGTCGCCAACGTCGTCGACTATGGCATGAACGTCCAGTCTGCACTCGAACAACCCCGCTTCACCAAAGAAACGTTTGAGGGCTGCGATGTCCACATGGAGGAGACCATCCCTGGCGACATCCGCGCTGGCCTAGCGCAACGGGGCCACCAGATCCGACTGCTCGAACCCTTCTCCTTTTCGGTAGGCCAGGGGGCGGCTGTCGTCCGCGACAGCAGCCGTGACGTCAACTTCGCTGCAGGAGACCCACGTTCCGACGGAGCAGCTATCCCCCAGGAACCGGACACGAATTAGCCCCAGAACCCGGAAATGAAGAGGCTAGACCAAGCATGGTACATTTACCGCGAAGGTTAAAGTCGCAATGAGATTTAGGAGTATAAATTTCTTGAACAACCTCCAGCTTCGGCGTTGTGGTCTCCTTCTTGTTCTGCTGCAACTTGGCTTCGCGCAAGAGGTCAGCTTCCGTATCACGCCCCTGCGTCCAGTGGAGGAGTTGCGCGCCGAAGCGCTCAAGGCGCAGCCACCACACGAGCAGGGAACTTTTCTCAAACCTGATCTGGCGGAGTTGGTCAAGCTCGATCCCACCATCAAGCTCGACATCCGCTACGCGACCACGAACAACTTTCTGGGTACGCCTGTATACACCCAACCTCGGGCCTTTCTGCAGCGGCCGGCAGCGGAAGCGTTGCTTCGCGCCCATCTCGAACTCAAGGCTCAGGGATACGGTTTGATCATCCATGATGGCTACCGACCGTGGTACGTCACGAAAATCTTCTGGGACGCCACGCCCGACGACAAGAAGATTTTTGTCGCTAATCCGGCAGATGGCTCCAAGCATAACCGCGGATGCGCCGTGGATCTGTCCTTATATGATTTGAAAACGGGCATGGAAGTGAAGATGCCCAGTGGCTACGACGAAATGAGCGATCGCGCTTTTGCCGACTACGCCGGCGGCACGCCCGAGGAGCGCGCTCGACGTGCTCTCCTGCGCGAAGCCATGGAAAAACAGGGCTTTACGGTTTACCCGCAGGAGTGGTGGCACTTCGACTATAAGGATTGGAAACAGTACCAAGTCCTGAATGTGAAGTTCGAAGATCTAGGACAGTAAAGATGTTGCGACAGCTCAACGCTGAGGATCATTAGTCAATTTCGGCAGCATCCAGAGATTGATCAGCCGCTCGTATGTCGACTCCGGTAGTTGTACCAGCACCGGCTTGCGCGCCGGATCGAGCCAGGTAAGCAAGGTTTCCAGTTTGGTTTGTGACATGGCAGTACATCCCGCCGTGCCTTGGTCATGGCTATGCCAAATGTGGAGAAAGACGCACGAACCGCCGCCCGGCTTAGGTCGGTTAGCATCGCCCGTAACGGTGCCGTTCTGATCAACGACAACTCCCCGGCGGTACGACTCACCAGCATCCCGCATGTGCTCTGAGCTGTTCCAGTCGGGAGCGACGACAGAGCGGTCCACGATGCGGTTGTAGTACTTCGAGCCAGTGTCGTCGACGCACTCGATCGATGGAGTCAGGTTCAGGTAGGGCATCTTTAATCCCGGCAGTGGCTGAGAAGCGTAGCCGAATGCAGTGCCTAACGCGAAGGCGCCTGCGGGAGATTTGCGGTCTCCTTCTCTTTTGACTGGGTCGGATGCAACGCGGACATTGGAATCATTGGTCGCCATGGCGCCGATGCCCCATCCTAAGCCATTCTTGCCGACGACAATGGAGACCGGCTCTCCCACGGGACGCCACTTTTCATGCGTGGTGGCGCGCTCATATCGCTGCAACTGACCTTCCACCGCGTTCCAGTTCGACGTTGTGACCACGATCGTCTGCGTGGAACGCGCGAGAGGATCGGACTGGAAAGTGCGGGCGTGAACTGAGCCAGACGCACACCAGCCTACGATCAACGGAAGCCAAAGGAGAATAGACGCCAGTCTCATCAAAAACAAGTGTAAACGCTGAACCGGAATCCGCAAGACTAGCCCGCTTAGGGGTTGGAAACGCGCGCTTCGACCTGTTGTCGTCAGGTGACAATTGGCTTGCGGCTGATCCTGGCGATAACGCGCGCGTTTCCATGCCCGTAACTATCACGGAATTGCGATTAGGAGACCACCGCTCATACCGATCGACTGCTGATGGCCTCCGGCAAAACTGTAGTCGTAAGCGGGTTCGAGGAACCAGCCGAAACGGTGTTTGCCGGTCGGCCAGAACATGAAGTCTCCCGCGATCTCGCCTGCGATGGAGTTGGTCACTTTCCCGTTCTGTCTGAGGTGGACCCATTCGGGGCCGACGCCCACCATGAACTCTGCCTTCCGCGATATGGTCCACGGCTTCTTGAAAAGCAGGTCGATGTCCCATTCCGTTGACTTACGAGTGTAGAAGGGCGAACGCCTGCCTCAAGCTCCAGCCAGTTCTCTATGGGTGTCACCTCCACTGCAAGATTCGGAGCGAACGTTGCTGCGCCTCCGCTGAGGTTCCAGCTAGTTGCTGCGCCAAGCTCAACAATGGCTATGGGGTCTTTGTCCTGAACGGCCTTTTGAGGATCGCCACAGGGCGCCTTAGAGGAAGTCTGCCGGTGAGCAGGCGGACACAAAAACAGAAACAGGCACGCTCCAGCGAGCGTGAACACGTATAGACGCATTGATGTCTCCAGACTGAGTTGTACGTTCCAGCCTCCTCGCTAAAGGCGCGGAATGGCCAAGCTAAGAGGAGACATTACTCAATGAAGAAGCCTCAACGTGCTCGCAAACTAACGCGGCGAAGCATCCAGCAGATACTGTCATCCATTTGCGGCGATTCATGAGCGGGAGAATAGGACGGAGCCACCGGCAACGTCAATCAGGCAACAGATTCGTGTCCAATTTGTGGGAAACCACGGGGTGGGCATTGGTCGAGCGGAGAAAGTTGATTTCTAGGCTGAATGTGTTTTATCTTAGGCCAGCCTTATCTGGTCATTCGCAATCGACCTCACCTCGATGGTTGTACAGATGTCCAGCCACAATCCGACAGGGAACTTGTCCTCGAACTGTTCGCATGAATAGCTCGTATCGCCTCAGCTTGGAGCTTCCCGGCGGGGCAGGCACCCTTTGAGTCGCAAACGCGGAATGAGGCGCCGAAAAGTTCGGCTTTTCTAGGACCTTGTAAATCGACATATCAGCCATCTTCACCTGACCGCTACCGAGAAGTACATCTACTGGCGGATTCCATCGAGCGTGCAGAGGCCCGGCCGCAAATCACCAGATAAGACATCAGTCAGACCGAAGGCAAGGAACTCCCAACACTGACCGAAGTCAATGGCGACGTGGGCGGATACCGGGAACGCCTGTTCAAGTTCGTGGAAGCGCAAAGCGTCGAGCTTAGCTTCTCCGAGCGAATTGCTCCCGCAAAAGGTCTCTCACATGGAGGGAAGATCACGCTGCTTTCAGGGATACTGGGTAGTTCAGGAAATCCTCAAGTTCAGGAGCCGAGTTCTCTATGCGGTCTTGGTACTACACCTTCCCGCGTCACTCTCGTTCAAAAGCGCGCGAACCTTGCGCGCCAATTCAATCGGAAGAAATGGCTTTTCCAGGTAACCAGCGTCTTGCGGAAGCTGCGCTGTCCGGCCGATTGTGTCTTCCGCGTAGCCCGAGATAAACAAAAAACGCAGATCTGGCCGCACCAAGATTGCTTTTTCCCTCAACTCCAGTCCGTTCAGCTTAGGCATCATGATATCGCTGACCACCAGATCAATCTCGTCGCGATTGTTCTCCAATATCCGGATCGCCTCAGTGCCGTCCTCGGCCGCAAGTACAGTGTAGCCGCGTTTCTCCAGTGACACGGAAATCAATCTGCACAGAGCTGGTTCGTCCTCGACCACCAGCACTGTTTCGGTGCCAGCGAGGACTTCGGTTTGTGTCGGGGGCGTCTCATCTACTAGCTTCAGTTCGGTCACTGCCGTCGGAGGCAAGTAAATGCGGAACCTGGTGCCCTTTCGCAAGGCGCTCTCAACGGTGATGTGCCCCCCACTCTGCCGTACGATCCCGTAAACCGTCGACAGCCCCAGCCCCGTACCCTTGCCTTCCGCTTTGGTGGTGAAGAACGGCTCGAAGATCCGGGCCTGAGTTTGTGCATCGATGCCAGGGCCGTCATCACTCACCGCCAGCATCACGTAGGGTCCGGGTTGCACCTCGATGTGGCGACCGGCGTATTCCTCATCCAGCTCCACGTTGGCCGTTTCAATCACCACTTTGCCGCCCTGCGGCATGGCGTCGCGAGCGTTCACCACCAAGTTGATGAGGATCTGCTGGATCTGTGCAGGGTCCACTTTGACCGGTTGCAGGTTCGGCTCCAGAACCGGAACCAGGTCGATGTTTCCTGGGATCAGACGGCGCAGGAGCTTGTGTGTCTCCCACACCACGGCAGTGACGTCCAGAACTTTTGGCTCAAGCACCTGCCGCCGGCTGAGGGCCAGCAGTTGTCGCGTCACTGAAGCGGCCCTCTGAGTAGCCGCCTTGATCTCCGCCACGTTCCGGCGCAAGCCTTCAGTTGCGCCGGCTTCTTCCAACAACAATTCGCTGTATCCCAGGACGATTCCAAGATAATTGTTGAACTCATGGGCCATTCCGCCAGCCAATTGCCCCACCGCTTCGATCTTCTGCGCTTGGCGCAACTGCTCTTCCAATGCCCGACGTTCGGTAACGTCCTCGGCGATCACCTCGACCCCAGCGGCCCTCTGGTTCTCGGCGCGTAAGACGCGGCCGCTCAGCCGTACCGCTATCCGACGCTGATCCCGCCGCTTCCACTGTACTTCTTCTTCAATCTCCGCGGTCAGCTGCCACTTGTGCAATAGCCGCAGCCCTTCTTCCGGTTCGGCGAAAACATCCTGGGACACGCTCAATTTCAGAACCTCTTCCGCCGAGCCGTAACCCAACATGGCCACCAGGGCAGGATTCACATCTAGGAAGCGGCCGTCCAGAGTGCCGCGGTAGATGCCGTGGACCGCGCCTTCGAAGACCGACCGGTGGTGAGTTTCCGATATCTTTAGCGAAGCTTCGGCCCGGACGCGCTCAGTGATGTCACGAATATTGCACTGAACCACCTGGGTTCCATCAACCGGGTAGACGTTGCTGACAAACTCTACGTTAATTCGCCGCCCGTCTTTGGTTTCAAGCGGCAAATCCTCGTAGCGGATAACTCCCTTCGTTTGGAGCTCATTGAAAGCGGACCGGGAGGCGGAAGTGTCCTTAAACGGGCCGATTTCCCAGAGTTTCTTGCCCACGAACTCAGCGTGCGTATAGCCCAACATCTCAATCAGGAATGGGTTTACGTCGGCGATCTGCCCAGTCTTGAAATCAAGAATCAATATTCCATCTTTAGCGGTTTCAAAGAGCCGCCGATAGCGAGTCTCCGAGTCTTCCAGCGCCTGTTGCGCTTGATTGTGTGCTGCCTCGGCGAACTTCTGCTGCGAGATGTCTACCAGCGTGCCTTCGATCATCGCCGGGGCCCCGTCCTGCGCCAGCACGGGCTCGACGTTCTCCAGTACCCACACCGAACTGCCGTCCTTGCGACGCAATCGCGAAACGAAATTGGTCAGGGAGCCGAGACTCCGGCATTGTTCCAGGAAGTCTTGCCGTCCGCTGGGGGAAAAATAGAACTCCAAGGCATGGCAGGCGAGCAGCTCCTCCCGCGACGCATAACCCATGATCCGCACAAACGCCGGATTGCAGTCGAGCACTTGGCCGTCCAGGGTAGTACGGTAAAATCCCACTACGCTCGATTCGAAGAATCGCTGATAGCGCTCATACGACTCTCTTCCGGGATTCGATCGCAAGTCGTGCTGGTCTTCCAGATGTGCCATCACCTGCCGCGCCAAGGCCCACAGGATACGCGTCTGCTCTTGGGTCAGCGCGCGCGGAACATGATCCATCACTGACAGCGCTCCCAGTGCGTATCCCTCGGGCGTCAGCAGGGGGACCCCGGCGTAAAAACGGACTCCCTCCCGCGTGACCAGTTGGTTCCTAGCGAAACGTTTGTCGCTCAGGGTGTCAGAAACGATGACTAGATCGGTTTGCAGGATGGTGTGGTTGCAGAAGGAGACTTCCCGCGGGATCTCGCTCGAATCCCACCCGATCCTTGACTTGAACCATTGTCGGTTGGCGTCGATGAAGCCAACCAGCCCGATCGGAGTACCACAGACGTAGATGGCCAAACGGGCAAGGTCGTCAAAACGCCCCTCGGAACAGGTGTCGAGGATCCGATAACTGTAGAGCGCTCCTAACCTGCTGGCTTCGTTTTCGGGCAGAGGCAACTGCATAAGAAATGCCTCCTTACTACCCCTCAAATGTCCGCCCGACATTTAGTGCGATGAGGTTGTTTTGAACATTATAGCCTTGTTTTTCTTGCGCGCCACTATTAACTACCGAAGTACGGGGCAACCCGGAAGGAATCTGCGTAAGTTAGATGGGAGAAGGTCGATCCCCGATCACGGACCGCACCCTAAAAGAAACCATCGGCACAGACCCCGAACAGATTCTTGCTGCTCAGCACTCCGCTTTAGCGGCAATCGGCAAGGCTGGCATACTCCCGGACGTCAGCGCGGAAAAACTTCTCACCATTGCCAAGATCGCGTATGAGGAGTTCGACAGCGACCTAAGTGCAGCTCTCAAGAAGCCGCCTTCCACAAGCAAAAAAGGCTTTGAAGAGATTCCCCAGCATCGGTGATCCCGGTGCGGAAAAAATACTCCTGTTCACCCGTTCTTACCCGGTGATGGCGCTCGACTCGAATGGCTTACGTGTGCTGTGTCGAGTGGGTTTCGCCGAGGAGCAGAAGAATTATTCAGCGACGTACCGCTTGGTTCAGGATGCTATAAGAGGGCAACTACCCAAGGACCACGATTCGCTGATCCGGGCACACCAGTTGCTCCGGCACCACGGTCAAGAACTGTGCAAACGGTCAAAGCCGCGCTGCGCCGAGTGTCCTCTCAACGCTAGCTGCAACTATAATTGCACCGCCTAAAGGAGAGTTTTCATGAGCGTCAATCCGATACCAGAAGGGTTTCACACTATCGCTCCCAACATCATCGTTAAAAGCGTCGACGAAGCTGTATCTTTCTACAAACGAGCGTTTGGCGCTGAAGAAATCCTGCGTCTAACCATGCCCGATGGAAAAGTTACGCACTGCGAATTGAAGTTTGGCGATTCTCGCGTGAATGTGGGCGAATCAATGGATGGGTGGCCGGAACACAGCCTGCTTCCCAGATTTTTGTCGCAGATTCGGATGCAGTTTTCGCGCAGGCGGTGAAGGCGGGTGCCGAAGTGTTGAGTCCCATGACCGATATGTTTTTTGGCTCACGGGAAGGGCGTGTCCTCGATCCATTCGGCAGCACATGGACGATTTCGACGCACAAGGAAAACGTCTCGGTCGAAGAAATGCAGCGCCGTCTTAATGCAGTGGCTGCCTGACGCACGAGCTTCAATACTCGGATCAATCTCGTATACGGCAAACGGGGGTGATCTCATATAGCCCATTCCGATCTCCTCTGCTAATCCGTCTAGCCGATGGTCGCCGCACTCGGATTGGTACGGAAGCTGAATACAAAGTGTTTCCAATCGCCCCACGAGACATTCTTGCTGGCCGGACGACCCAACCACCCAAAGCGGTCGGCAATAGAAACAAGGAAGGTAATACCTAATGCTAATCGCAAAAATACTCTGGAAATCTGCAAGACGCGTTCATTCGTCATATCAGCCTCACGCTTTCTCACTGCGAATGCAACGATCTGTATCGCCTCAATGAAATCAGCCACTTCGTCTTCGGTATTTGCCCAACGGAATCTCGGCACATCCCGCGAGGCAACACGCACTCAAGACGATCAGGAGGAACAGACCGGGATGCAGCGACACTACCCCCAACCCTGAGAGGGCGACGAAGATCGCTGCGAGGATGAAGAGCGGCCCGGTAAAATAGCAGTGCATTCGCCCGCACCGGGCTGCGTTTGCTAGGCAGCCCACGCCCATCACCGCGAAAGCTGGCACCCATAACCAGACTCTCCCGCGACTCCAACTAGAGCCTACGATTACAAGGAGAATAGGCACGTACCAAATGAACCACGCAGTCTTTCGCCCAGTGAGGTCATTGGCAGAACATTCCTTCGAATCGTCGCGATTGTCCATTTCGATCTTCCTTCGTAGAACTTGCCCGCGCTGGGCACAGCAGCGGAAGGCAACGCGACCCTATCTGATCGCCAAGAGTTTCTGGTGAACTTCAAGTGCCACATCCACGACTGCACCGCCGAAATAGACAGGGACAGCGTTTCCCCATTGAACGCTGCTAGGGTACAGCGCGGCAAAGTCCCAGAGAATGCCGCCTCGCTGGCAACAAATCGCCTGCGAACTTGGAAATTGCTGGCGAAGTTCCTTCGCCACAAGATGTTCCCTATCCCAGAACTGCACAACCCGTGAATCTGGAATTCTCGATTGAACCCATCCGCTTGGTCTTGACCAGTCTGTCGGAAGCATTGGCTCCCATACAACAAGGACACGAACTCGCGTTGACTGATTTTGCTTCAGTATCTCCTCAATCGCGGAAGACCCCCGCAAGCAATACGCTCACGTTGGGGATATCGTCGGCCTCGCCGCAGGATCATACCACGGCGCTATTGCAGTGGCAGCGATCTGCTGCACTGCTCCGGCATGGTGACCGACAGCCGGGAAATGTCACCGCTTTCCGGCATCTCCATCGGTTGAAGGAATGGACGTGTGCGCGGATCAATCAGTGCTAACTCAGCGGCATTGTCAGACGGGTCTCGTGGATTGAACAGGGTGCTGTGTGCGAACCATCCATCCTTCCTTTGAGGGGCGACTGCGGAATAGGCGTTGGAAGCGATTCCGTCATAGAACAGAATCCGGTCACCGTACTCGCCGTGCAACTTCCGAGCAAGGGACATGAGTTCGTCCTGATTGTGATACGGGTACTGGCGCACGATCCTATAGATTCGGAGTTCCCCTCCGATGAGCCGCAGTCCGACGATGGTCAGATAATGGCTTGGATTGCTGTAATATGCACCCATGAAGTGCCGCTCTCTGTTGCTGCACTCGTATTGGTAGTGCCGGAGCACTTCGACGTTTGCTTTCGTGACGACGTTGTAAAAATAAATGCTTCCATAGACCCAACTCAAAGAATCGGCAAGTTGCTTCTGCGTCCCGCTCGGGTAGCCACGGAAGGCCACTTCCGGTCGGCAGGCAATGCGAATGCAAGATTCCTTTGCAAATTCCTTGTTCGGGACGATCCAGTTGATTTCGGAGAAGCGCGGATCATTGATGCTTTCGCCGATGCAAAGGCCGTCGAGACAGAGACTCGTTGGGGTCTGCGCTGTCAGCGGCAAGGCGAACAGGATGAGCAGGGCGTATCGAAATTTGTGGATTCGCATTTTGAAGCGCCTTCGTCTTTCAGTCTCACGCATTGCAGACATGAGAAGAAGGTCACTTTAGTCATGAGGGCTGGCGAGAAGGCAGGGTTGCTAGGGCTGGTCCTCGCCCGGTCGTTGATCGCCTCTCCGCTGTAATTCGGCTGAATGCCGCCGCCACGGGGAGCCGCCTGTTCCGACTTTGTTCCCGCAATCATTGCAGACATTCTTACACTAAGAAAAGTCCGACGTTCTGGGCTGGACGTTTCCCTCCAGCACAGGCAACTTCAAGCGGGATGAAACCGTGACCAGGCATGTAGACTTGGTGTTCCCCACGGTCTCTCAATCCGTTTGCTAGGCTGCAATAGTGCGAGTGCTCTTTCCCGTGCGTCACTCCACAGTGATAGCAGCACTTGTGCTTCATCCAAAGACATGAATGTTGCGGGCTTCTGCATACATCGTTTGACCACAGCTTAGGCACGGCTTGGGGTGCGATTCTTGTTCGTGCATGGCGTGAATCTACTCCTCCGATTCCAGAAAATTGTTCCGGCATCCAGCTAACAGCCCGTGGTACAAGGATCTGAATTTCGGAAGCGCGAGCGCCGCCGCTTGATCGAGTGGTTTGCGTCAAAAGACATCGAGAAGATCGGAAGATCGAAGATGCGAGTTCTGGGCGATTCGGC
>JBAUXO010000040.1:0-4822 GCA_049584315.1 Candidatus Sulfotelmatobacter sp.
GCCGAATCGCCCAGAACTCGCATCTTCGATCTTCCGATCTTCTCGATGTCTTTTGACGCAAACCACTCGATCAAGCGGCGGCGCTCGCGCTTCCGAAATTCAGATCCTTGTACCACGGGCTGTTAGCGACCTGTTTTGATTGGCGCCACCCGGGGCAGGCCACTCGGCCAAACATCTTGTCAAGCCGAAGGAGGTTATTGATGACGGCTAAGACGATGTTGTTCAGTATGTCTGCATTCCAGGCGTTAACGATTCTAAGTTTGCTGTTCTTCTCTTCACCCATTTCAATCCAGGCTCAGAACGGACCGGAGCGAAATGAACAAGTCGTCTTTGGCGTAAATGGTCACCCGCTGGTTGCGGGGTCTTACAGTGAACCACTTGAAAGGCAGATTTCGCAACTCAAAGCACTTGGGCTGAGAGCTTATCGCATCAACATCAACCCCACCAATATGATGACTCCGGAGAAAATGGATCGACTGACTCAGCTCATCGACCTTGCGCGCCGGCAGGATGTTCGGATCCTGCCCACCATCGTGATCAAGGCAGATCCATCTACCATCGAAGATCAGGCCTATAGTGCGGCTAAATCGATGACCTATCAACTTGCTAAGAGATTCGATAAGACCCTTCACGTGTGGGAACTTGGCAACGAATACGATTTGTATTGTGTAGAACCTGGCGCCAATGGCATGGATCCCGCCAGCTACGACACGGAAAAGTACAACATAGTCAGGGCCCTGATAAGGGGAATGTCGGACGGCCTTCAAGAAGGAAGTCCTACTGCGTTGCACATCGTGGAGACGAGCCAGAACGGTAAGAATCCGGATAGTGGATTTTTAGAGAGGTTGATTCGCAACGGTATCAAGTTCGATATTACGAGCTATCACTATTACACCCAAACCGGTCAGTTCCGGATCGCAGAGAATGGGGAAAATGCCTTGGAGATTCTGCACCAGGAATTCCATAAACCCATTTGGATTACGGAATTCGACAAAGCAGCGCACGATGGCGCCGGTCCGAACGCGGTTGAACAGGGGGAAGCCCTCGAGACTGCTTTAAGCGAAATCGCTCGGGATTCTCGCAAATACGATATCGCCGAAGCATATATATACGAACTGCTCGATCAGCCCGAACTGCTGTCTGTCAAACCAGCGCAGGCTGAATTCGGGATTCTGAAGGCGAATGGCGATCCCACAGCCGCATCCATCGCCGTAAAAACATTCTTGCTCGCTTATTACTAAATGTGGTCTGCAATGCTGAAGTGACCTGCCCTCGACCGCAGGAGCGACCCTGTTAGTTACCAGCGTGCATGCCACTAGCTTCTATTCCCACTCGTACCTGCTTCGCTTGGGCAGCGAGGTCACGATAAGACTTTTCTGCTCCCGCACTGTGCTTTAATCGTTGCTCTCCGTAATCTCCCGTCTCGGTGTCCACAAACGCTATTTGCTGGAAGCCAGGGTGATGATCGCATCTATAATCAGCATTGTCAGCTTGCTCCTTTCCACTCGAGCTTTTGGTTGCTCAGCGCCACCAAGCTTACTCGGGTCTGGGAGCCGGCACGGTTGTGAAATCATTTATATTTGTAACCGTTTGGTTACGAGTTAAATTGGGATATTGCAACAGTTGACAAAATCTGGGCGTTTTCCATTTGTCCGCCCCTCGCCAGGAAATAGAAAGTGGGTGCTTAAGTGATTAGACTTGTCAGTAACGAGTCAGCGGAATCCGCGCGGACCGTAGGGGGTGAGAATATGGCGCCCTTGGTTCGCCGCTCGATCCTCAAGAAATTCCTCATCGTCGTTTCCTGGACCCTCCCCGTTTGCGTCCTCACTCCGCCGGCTTCGGCACAGTATGCCGCCGGCCACACCGCTGGAGGAGAAGTTCATATATCCGCCTCACCGATTCCCCACATTTCGATTTCTCTGGCGCCGATTATCCATGCACCGATTATCCACGCACCGATTTCTGCTCCTCGAATCTCGGTGACCTCGTCTGCGGGCGCACTCGGCATCGCTGGTTTTCGCCCTCCTCGGCGTCCGATTCGCCCATTTCCGCCGGTGTTGGTCGTTTACGAATCCCCCTTTCTTGTCGGTGGACCATTCTGGGGATTGAACTCCTGTTGGTGGGCGACCTGTGACCTCTTCTGGCCCTGGACGCTCGATTACACCACTGTCTCCTCCCCCGGCCCCACCAACTATATTTCGCAGGTGTACGAGACTCCCATATATGTCTACGGCGAAGAGAGACCGGACCTACCGCAACTCTTCTTGAAAGATGGCACGGTTCTCAACGTGACCGATTACTGGCTCATCGACGATCAGCTTCATTTCGCGATGATTGATGAGGTTGGCACGAAAGCAGCGGAACACGTGATTCCTTTCGAAGCATTGGATTTGCAAACGACCGTTGATGCGAACACGCGGAGAGGATTCCGCTTCATGCTAAGGAACGAACCATTCGAGCAGTATCTGCACGAACACCCTGAAGGCTCGCCACCCGCAGTAACGCCTCCTCATTAATAAGGTTTGAGAGTTTAAGAGTAACAGTCAACGAAGGTCCGCCCGTCTTCTGCTTACGTCAGCTAACCGGCAATGTCACTCAGGTGGTGTCAATACATTGTGAAAGAGCGCCCCGCTTCAGAGGGTCGCGGCTGTGATGGGCGCTCGTCAGCAATAATCGGGGGCTCGCGTTTCGCTGGCCTGCAGATCGAAGTGATGCCTGCAAGACCGAGCGCGACGCTGTCTGCGGAGAACAGGCGAACCTGAAGCCTAGAAACAGGTTTATACTTTGCAGAAAGCTGAGTGCGATGGGGTTCTCCCATCCGGGTCAGTTGTCGTGGCCGTGCCTTCCCAAGAAGCCGGTTTGCCGCGGACCGCACCCTGCCGTGAGCCCCCAAAACACGATCCAAAACCTGTCCAGCTAAAGGAAAGTGGCAAAGGAACGCGAGGTGCACCATGTCGTTCTCAAGCAAGGCGATTCAGGGTTGCTCGTGTACCCTGGCGATCGCATGTAGTTTGGGTTGCTTCTCCTGCGGGGATTGTGTCGAGGCACCATCGATTGCCTCAATCACGCCCAGTAGCACGACAGCCGGGAGTCCGGAGCTTGCGCTCGTCGTCAACGGGAACCACTTCCAGCGCGACTCAATCGTTAACTGGAATGGCACAGCTCGCGCGACTATTTTTGTGAACGGTCATCAACTGCAGACAACCATCACTGCGGAAGATCTTGCTGCGCCGGCGGCAGTGGAGATCACGGTTTTCAGTCCTCCGCAATCGCAGCCGGTCACGTTCGAGACTAATGCAACATCCTCGGCGACGTCTTCAGTGAAAGTGGATTGCGCAGGAGGAAGCTCCAACGTCCTCAACTTCGCGGTCAACCCGTGATGATAGGTGCGGAGCGGACAGCACATTGCCGCACTCCCATCGCACTGACAAGCGCTGGCGGAGCCGGCCGGAGTTTCGGAGGGTGGGTCAATGCAATCGGGAGATTACAACAGCAATCCGCGCCGCATGCTCGATCAGTTTCCGCAACCCCATAAACCGTCGTTGCCTTGAATCGACCGATCCTTTGCTTTAGTTTGGACTGCATGAAGCACCGAACTAGGAAATACATTCGTTTGCGCCGCCTTGATCTATCTGGCAATCATTCCCTGCTAGGGCCAGCAATGGGCGCGCTAATGCAGCGTTTCCACAGATGCCGTCGGAAGCATTGACGATGCAGCAGTGCGAACCGGACAGTTGCGGTACGTGGTCCTTTCATGGAAATCAGGGTGTTGGGAAGTGGCTGACGGGTCCGGCGGCTGATTTGACGATCGAACATCTCGATAGTCAGTCGGTCTCGATACGCAGAGAAGACAATGGCGGAACGAAGGGGCTGAAAGGCCGCTACACCGGTACCCGGAAGGGCAGTCATATCGAGGGGACGTTTACCTGGGCGTGGCCGGGCGGTGCATTTCCTTCAGGCACCGTGAATTGGATTGCGAAAGGCTCCGTTTTCCGGGCAACTTGTAATCTGGCCTTAACCTGAGATGGCATCCCGGAGTGAGACTACGGCTCTCTAAGAAGTCGTACTAGATCAACACCAGATGCTCCTTTCGCGGGAAGCAGTGCTGAGCTTGAACACAAGAAAAAAATGGAGAGTACTGCGATTGCGTAGGAGAACGCATCTGTTGGGGATACTCTGTACAACAATGCTCGGAAGAAGTGCGACGACCCAAGAGAAATCAGCGTTCCCGCAACCAATCCAGGGACTACGACAGCCATGCACTCCCGAAAAAGCAACGCAAGGAGATCTCGCTTTTGAGCACCAAGAGCGGAACGAATCCCAAACTCCCGAAGTCGGCGGCTGACTGAGTAGCTGAATACGCCGTATATACCGACGGCACAAAGAATCATGGCCAATCCGGCAAAGATCGCTATCAGCGACAGAATGAAACGCTGGCGCGCAAGCGACAAATCGATACAGTCGCCAAGGGTGCGTACCTGCCCGATGGCATTCTGTGGCGCGACTTGTCGTATGGCTGCTGCGATGGAAGGCACGAGCGACGTGGAATTGCCGGAAGTCTTGATAACAACGTCCATTCGTGGGGATACATCCACGGAATAGATTGTCGGCGGAGGTTCGGTATCCAGTCCGAAATCGCGGATGTTGCCGACGACGCCTACAACTTCCACTTCCTCTGGATTCGGTGTGAGCACACCTAGCAGCCCGTGGTACAAGGATCTGAATTTCGGAAGCGCGAGCGCCGCCGCTTGATCGAGTGGTTTGCGTCAAAAGACATCGAGAAGATCGGAAGATCGAAGATGCGAGTTCTGGGCGATTCGGC
>JBAUXO010000041.1:0-5234 GCA_049584315.1 Candidatus Sulfotelmatobacter sp.
GAACAAGGCAACGCATTGCCCTGGCTGCAGCGCGTGGACAGCATTGGCGTAAACGGCGTGCACGCGATCGTGGTGGCGCCAGTACTGATCCGGGTGCAAATGCTTCGGATAGAGCGGACTTACGATCTTCTTATTACCCGGCACCAACTGACAAAATCGCGGGATAGCCAGAGGCCGCGGCTCGAAAGCTCGGTCCTCTTTTATGGCCGAAGGGGCGGCCTGGAGATGGAGCTGTGGGGAAAGGACGCCGCATTCCGAGGCACCGTCTGTCCGGTTTTCTACACTCGGGCGGGGGAACGTGTGGTGTTGCCAAACGACTTCCAAGATGCCGCCACTCGAACCACGTCTGCCGTGTGCTGTCTCGGCTGCCGTCATTGTCATTTGCTCGGACCTAGGGTGACCGCCCCGGACCGGACAGAGAATCCGCACGCTCTTGATGTAACCGAGGAGCGGAGCGCGAGCGTCGATGCAACTGCGAGCGGAGCGGCGTGACGAGTCTTGGATGAGCATCGGCCCTACAGCAGGCGACCTGCCCAGCATTGATGAGGTTCTTGTTGACCCTGCCGCTTCTTCTTGGCTTAAAACGGCGCTGCGTTCCGCTTTGTGTCGCGACCCGGTAGATGCCGCCCACGATTCGGAGATCCTGGCACGACTGCTCGAAGAAAGGTGCGACAAAATCCTGTCTGGGAGTTGACTACATCTGTTTCGCTCATCCTGCCAGTCTTTCCTAGTTGCCGGTCACGGCTTCGCGAGTTGTTCTGCCCCTGCGCATGGTTTCATTGTCGGGATCGTAGCGCAGTCCACAAAATCCACAAATCTGTTGTCCTTTATAATGTGCCGTCCACAACTCGGGCAGCTCTCGTGGCCGCACAACCCGGAACCACCCAGGTCGCCGGGAAAGAGGGACCAATATGCCTGATACCGAAACCGGAAATCGCGGACGGAATAGACAGAAAATCCCCCGCATCGGACCGGAAGAAGCGGCGCGAGTCTTTGCAGAATGTGAGCAACTGCTGGCCAGTTCTCCTCTCTTCGTTGAGAACCTGCGGCAGGTGGGTTTCGCCCGATTCCTAGCCCCACTGCACGAGCAGATCCTGGAGCTTGCGGTGCAGCCGGACTCATGGGGCGAGCGGACCAGGGCCCGTCTGATCGCTGAACTCTTTGCCGGCCTAAGAGGGGTTCCAGCTGAAGATGCACGTGTGGAGGAAATTGTGCAGGTCTCAAATGTTGTCGTGCCCTGCTTCCTTCTCGAACTGGGACGTCGAAGACAACACATTGAGATCGAGTTTCCCAGCGATCCCTGCGATTCCGCCGCACGCTTTGGGCTGCGCGCCGGGCCGTCCAGTCCGATCCATTCCATCACCCGCGAGCAGCTAGTCCGGTTAGTCGCCGAGGCCGGCGAGGAACTGGTCGGCCTTTGCTATTTCGGAGACCAGCGAAGCCGTGAAAATGTTGAGGCCCATCTAGCTTTCACGGGCGCAACGACCGATTCCTAAACGCGGCCGTGCCGTTCATCTTCTTCCATAACAAAACATTAGAACAACTCCAAGAAATTCCGCTGTAGCTGTTCGAGCGACCAATGCCCGACTGCTTATGTCCTTCTCGCCATCGCGAGAGACTCAATCTGACTGTTTTCCTTTGACTGGATCCCCAACACTCTCGCCGTCAGATTGCCGCGCGAGTGATTGACGCTGGAAGTCGCTGGAGATGCGAAATCCCGGCCCGACAAAGGTCGATCAGCACAATCACTCGCGGAGCGATCTGCCCTCTCAATATCTTGGGCGAGGGCGAGGCTTGGCCCTGACAGGAATCGCCTATGCCGGTCGAGCCGGAAGATAAAGTCAGGGGCCTTCATGCTGATATCCTGTTAGAGTGTGAGTCGAAGAGGGTGAAATGAGCCTTCCTGAAAATTCTTCGTGGAAAACACGACTGGTGGAGCGTGGGTTCCCGGATCGTTCATTTGACATTGAGTTTTGGCAGGAGCAGGGAGATGAGGCTATCTTTGCGGCTGCATGGGAAATGGTCGAATTAGCTGAGGAAATCAACCATGGCAGAAAGCCCACACTACAAAGAACTGCTACAACTCTTAAACCAATTCGAAGTTGAATATTTGATTGTCGGCGGCTACGCAGTCATGAAATACGGGGAGCCGCGTTATACGAAAGATCTCGATGTGTGGGTACGCAATTCTGCGCAGAATTCAATCCGAGTAGTCGCAGCGCTCAAAAAGTTCGGGGCTCCTCTGGATCATGATGGGATAACTGCAGAAACATTCACCGGAAAGCAGGTGGTCTACCAAATCGGGGTCGCTCCCGTGCGCGTTGATATTCTCACCGAAATCACGGCCGTCGAGTTCTCCGATGCGTGGCAAAGAAAGGTTGCAAGCACCTTCTTCGGTATTCCCGTGCACTTCATTTCCCTGGATGACCTCTTGACCAACAAGCGTGCTTTAGGTCGCGACAGCGATCTGACAGACCTTAAGCGGAATTCGAATGCAACGAACCCAGAAAAATAGGCTGCGATAAGCCCTCTTCCGATTCTGGCTCGCACTCCCTAACCGCCTGAGCAATCGCTAGCAGGGCTCACAGTCGTCGGCAGACGATCTTTACACCCAAATACGGATGCGAGATCACTTTTTCATCCCCTCGCCGTATCATAAAACTCGCAAGACCTCGGCGGCAGCGATGACCTGGTGTCAACAGCGTCTCGCAAAGAGAAACTTTGTGTGTGCAGATCAACGACTATCCAGGGCTGCAATAGCGGCCGGTTTCTCCGTCCTGGAACTTTCCTGAGCGGTCCCCTCGCGATCTTATCTGGAAGACGTTTCTAATACATCCCACGCTTTCCATGGCTTCCGATTCCGCTGCAAGACCGCTTTCTGCCCACTTTCTAGTTATAGGAGGACTGCAATGCCAAAGAGCGTAAATAAGGTCATCCTCGTTGGGAATGTTGGCAAGGACCCTGAGGTCCGGTATTCACAGAGCGGCACTCCGGTCGCCAACTTCAGCCTCGCCACCAACGAAAGGTTCAAAGACCGCAACGACGAATGGCAAGAGCGGACCGAGTGGCACAGCATCGTGGCCTGGCAGCGCCTGGCGGAGATCGTTGGGGAGTACGTTGCCAAAGGTTCCAAAGTCTACGTCGAGGGCAAACTTCAGACCACAAGCTGGGAGGATCGGCAGAGCGGCGAAAGGAAATACCGCACTGAAATCGTCGCCCGCGACCTGCTGCTGCTGGGCCCGCGGGAAAACAGCGGCGGCGACCATCAACGTCCGACGCACAACAAAAATGAGGACCAGCCTTCCCACGCTGGCTCCGGCGAAATTGTGGACCAGGATATTCCATTCTGAAACGTTTGGGAGATTCCTGCACATTCTTACGAAGGGAGAGCTGTCATGAGCCCAGCCAACGGACACGCCAATGACTCCGCAAACATCCCCAGCACGGCAGTGCAGCAGATTGCACCGCCGACTAGCGATACAAACATACCCACTGCGCTGACACTGACCGCGACAAAAATCAAGGAGTTGATCGCTAATCTGGAGGTACCCTTCCATCCGTCAGTGATCGAATGGCGCGTCACCAACACCAGCAAAGGTGGGTCGCCGCGTGGCCAGGTTATGCCCTACGCCGACCAGAGAGCTTACACAGATCGACTCAATGCGCTGGTTACTCCGGCGGGCTGGACGCGCCGGTACACAATTCATACCAGCGCGAATTTTGAGCGGAGTAAAGATCAGAAGATCGTCGCGAAGGTGGTGGTCACCTGTGAGCTGACCATCTTCGGTTTGGGCTCGCATTCCGCAACGGGAGAAGAGTGGGCCGACGATGATAACGCTGCCACGGCTGCGGAAGCGCAATCTTTCAAAAGGGCCTGTTCCTGTTTTGGACTCGGGCGGTATCTGTATTACTTCTCCGGAACATGGGTTGATCTGGACGGTCGCAAGCGGCCTAAGACTGTTCCGAAACTGGACGGCTGGGCAACGCCTGAAGGATGGCGCCGTGGTCTTCGGCCCCACGCGGAGGAGGATTCGAAGCCGGCCGAGCGAACAACTGCTGGAAACAGCGGCACTGGCGTTGGTCATTCCAATGGCACCTGTGTGAGCGACCACGTCGCCAGCCTCGTTCGCGAGATCGAGCAGATGGAACAAGCGCTGGGGAAACGCATGTATCGCGGGTTGTTGAAGACCCTGGCGAGAGCGTGGAATCCGAAGGATATTCAGGACCCAGCGATCCAACAGAAGGTGCTGGCACACATGCAAGCCGCTGAACGGGGCTTCCGCCGACTGGATGCGGCGCTAGAACGTGTCGAGCCGGAAGCGTTGACACAAATACTCCGCTCTCTGAAGTTGCAGTCAATCGACCGAGTGGACAACCTTCAAACCTTGCGTGAGATCGTGCTTGCGCTCGAAGCAGCCGCGCTAGGAAAAGCGGTGAAACAGTAGACCCTTCCTGGGAAGGATACAGCACCTCATTGGCCACCTCGATTTACCGCTTTCATCGGCGAACCCGGGACGGTGCTGGGTCGCGGCGTGGTTTCCGATGTTGAAAGGAAAATACCATGGAAAACGAACCATCAAACGCAGAGCAAGCCCTTCCGCCCGAGCAGGCCGCGGCAAAGGCGGCTCTCCTCGCCGAATGCGACCGACTAGCCGAAGCGGGAATCACGTTTGTGGCTGTACACTTCGACGGTTCAGGCGATGAAGGCTTGAACGAAGACCTCAAGTGCTACGCCACTGAGGATTACGCTTACGAAGAAAGTGAAATCCAGGAAGCCAACTTCTCGTGCCTGCAGGAACACTTTGAGACGCTCGTCCCCTACGGATATGAGAACGGATGTGGAGGCTTCGGCGACGTGATATTGAACGTGAAAACCCGCAAGATCACGGTCGAACGCAGCGATCGCTTCGAAGACTACACAACCTCGAACTACGAGGTTTAGCCATGGCCCACCCATTCAAGCACGCAGAAAGCAGCGCCAGCAAATTCGGCGGCAAGGCCGAGGACTACCTGGGGGTGCATAACTGGTTTGATGAGTCCAAAGCCTACCTCCCGGATTTCCGGCATCGCGCTCTTCGGCATCATGCCGTTATACCGAGAGCGGCATAATGCAGAGCATTTTTAGCTCGGCGGCGCGGCTACAAATGGGCGTCGTCGGCAAGAAATCGTGGAAGCCGCGCCGGTGAGCTAAAAATGGATTGGACTAAACCGCCTCGATGCCGCTGGCGCTATGG
>JBAUXO010000042.1:0-7425 GCA_049584315.1 Candidatus Sulfotelmatobacter sp.
GCCGAATCGCCCAGAACTCGCATCTTCGATCTTCCGATCTTCTCGATGTCTTTTGACGCAAACCACTCGATCAAGCGGCGGCGCTCGCGCTTCCGAAATTCAGATCCTTGTACCACGGGCTGCTAGGCCTGGATTCGAAATCTTCCTTCCGAGAAAGGCCTTTAGGGTCATCGACGTCTGATCGGAAAAGGATATTCGCGCCGTTCTGGGCAATGACCTGGCGATCAAGGCGTATCGGGAAGATGAGCTACCGTTTCCGGATAGCGCCGTGATTGCCCGCCTTGCCTGGGATTACGTCCCTTCGGAACTGAAAAGGCTGGCGTCGGCGGTTCAACTCCGTCCCTGGCCATCATTCTAAAGAGCTTAGCGGAATCGCGTCTTGCCCTCCCAGTCCGCTCTCAGTCCGCTGTTGTTTGGCGAGATTCGGTTCCGTTCCTGGCTACGATGATGGTGAAGGACTTAAACTCGAATCGCCCTCGCTCGGTCCGCTTTCAGTCCGCTTCTGTCTGCGGCGTAGCTGAAAATCGCCGTCGGCATTGCCCCTGCCGCAGCCATGCGATCCTCGCTGGGTCAACCTCTGAGCAGTGAAGATGCCTCTGGTTGTCGCGACAGAGGCCCCAGCAACGTGCACACGCTGCATCCATATAGATTCAGCCATTTACGTGGTGTCGACTAACCGAGGGGCTTCAGACGGCTTCGGTAGCGCCCAAATTATCTGACATGACCGTCTCTTTTGTCAGTCGGCCCGCAATGAACTCCTGAGCGAAACTGACACCAATACGCTTGGCAGTAAGAGGTGCAGGATCGTCTTCATAGGTGACGTAGAAATTCGGGATGAAGCCGAACACCCGCTGCTGCCAGACACCACACTCTCGTTGCGAGATCTAGTCGGCTTAACGTACATCCCTCTTGTCAGCTGTCCAGTCCACACTCGGACGATCAAGAACCGGGTTAACGTGAACGCTTCCGAAGTAATCCCATGCCCATTCGAAAAAGGCTTCCATCTTCGCGCGTAGGTTTGTGAGCAAGACAGCGTGCACGCCCAGCCAGGCGGCAAAAGCGAAGGCTCCCGTTATGGGATGGTGGCTGGAGCCGATCTCCGCCACAGCCGCGTCGCGGCCGACCATTGCCATGATACCCTTGTCGAAATAAGCAAACGATCTCTTCTCCTTGCCAGAGGCGTCAGCAACAATGTTGTCCCCACACTGTCGCCCAGCTTGCTCAGCCACGGATGCCAGTTGGGGCAGAGGCCTGCCGTCCTCGCCATTCATGCTGGCGAAATCTCCCAGCGCATAGACGCCAGGATAGCCTGCAACCGTGAGGTCCGGTTGCACATCGACACGACCACCATGACCTAGCTTGATCCCCAGAGACCCGGATAAACACGAGGCTTTCAGCCCGCCCGCCCAGATGACCAGCTTCGCCGGTATGCGCGACCCATCAGAAAGTAAGACGTCCGACGCCGTAACTTCTTTGACAGCTAAACCAAGGCGTAACCGAACCCCACGGTCCTCAAGGATATGTGCGGCATACTCCTGCGATTTCTCTGTGAAAGGGGGAAGGACCCTGGGACCCATATCGACGAGGGTAACCACTGCCTTACTGAAATCGACATTTGCATAAAGGTGTTTGGGCGTCCGCCGCAGGATGTCTGCAATCGCGCCGGCGGTTTCCACCCCGGTAGGGCCCGCGCCCACGACCAAGAAGTGCAAATCGCTTCCTTGCGCACCGCTCTTCACCTCGGCGGCCTCGAAGAGCTCGAGAATGCGGGAGCGAAGGCGTTCCGCGTCTTCGAGAGAATACATTGGAAATGCGTATCGGTCAGCGCCGGGAATCCCGAAGAAATTCGCCACAGTTCCGGCGGCGAGTACGAGAAAGTCCCCCCGGTAGATGTCCCCGCCCTTGCCTATGATGGTTCGCGTGGTGAGATCGACAGATACGATCTCTGACATCTTGACTTCAACATTCTTGTGGTGAACAAAAACATCGCGGAGGTTAAAAGCGGCATTCTCGGGCGACAGAATGCCAGTGGCAACCTGATAGAGCAACGGCTGGAACTGCTGATAGTTGTTTTTGTCGACCAGAGTGATTCGAAAGCGGGAATCGGAGGCGAGCCTCCGCGCGCAGTTGAGTCCGGCAAAGCCACCGCCGACAATCACCACGTGTTTTTCTGCAGCAGAAATCTCTCTAAGTTTGTTCATACATCTGCCCCACAAGCTAGCTGGAAGTTTGATGTTTCTAGAGGATAGCTACCAGAACGGCGAGCCCGGCGCCAAATGCCGAGACGATGTCAGTGCAAAACAAACCAAAGTCGTTCAGCAACAATTCTACCGCCATCGACAGCGTGATCTGCATGGCAGCGTGGCGAGGCTGCGCGCGGCAGTCAGGCCGGCGAACGCGGCGCTGATGAGCTCGGACTGCGATGTGTGTCGTTTGGCGCAGTCTGTTTGGCTTACCATCCGTGCCAGCGCTACGCCTGGAGCCCTCGGATCGCGACGTCATGTGGATATCTGCTCCCTAGTGTTAAGCGTTCGTTTGAACCGAAATCGGATGGAAGATTTCTTTGCAAAACGAATGATTCTTAGATTGCAGTTACAGGTGGAACTCGCTTCTCCCACTGATACTGGCGGCTAATTGTTCAGCCGCCAGTTCTGCAGCAGAGGATAACGCAATCATCGCACCGCCTCGATCACGCCACGACCACGATCAGCTTCTTATTCACAAATTCGCCGATGCCAAGAGGCCCGAGTTCCCGGCCATAACCGGAGTTCTTTACTCCGCCGAAGGGAAGGTCAGGCCAGGTCCACGTTGCTCTATTGATAAACACCATGCCCGTGACGATCTGACGTGCAATCCGCTTACCTCGCTCGATATTCTTGGTGATCACCGATCCACCAAGCCCATACGGAGAGTCATTGGCCAGCTTGACCGCTTCTTTCTCGTCCTTGACGCGGAAGATGAGTGCAACCGGGGCGAAGAGCTCCTGACGGTATGCAGGGTTGTCCGGCGTTACGTTGGTGAGAATAGTTGGCTCCAGAAAGTATCCCGGCCGGTTCAGCCTCTTTCCTCCCAGCAATACTTTGGCGCCGGCATCTACCGCACTCTTGATCTGCTTCTGGATAAGATCCAACGCTCCGGCGGTGCATAGGGGCCCAAGCGTCGTCTTCGGATCCATGGGGTCGCCGGGAACCAGCTTCTCCAGTTCCTTCTTAAAGCGATCCAGGAACGTGTCGGCTATTTTCTCGTCGAGGATGTACCGCTTTGCGGCGATACAGCACTCTCCCGTGGTGTTCATTTTTCCCCATACGCCCCACTGAACGGCCGTATCCATATCGGCATCGTCCAGCACAACATAGGCATCGTTGGCACCGAGCTCCATCGTGCTCTTCTTAAGGGCCTTCCCGGCTTCGGCCGCAACGGCGGTACCAGCCCTAACGCTGCCCGTCAGGGCGACTCCCCTGATTCGCGCATCTGCGATCGCCTTGTCAGCCTGCTCATCGGAAAGAAAAACATTGGTGTACGCTCCCACTGGAGCGCCTGCATCGAGGAAAAGCTTCTCAAACGCCAGTGCGCACTGCGGCACATTCGGCGCATGCTTCACGATCAGGGTATTGCCCGTCATCAGGTTCGGTGCCGCGACCCGCACCAACTGGTAGTAGGGGAAATTCCAGGGTTCAATGCAGAAAAGCACACCCAGTGGCTCGCTCTCCACAACAGCATCGCCCTCTTTTGCATTCAACTTCTGGGGCGCTAGAAACTTCTCCGCGTTGTCGGCATAGTAGTCCAGGATATCGGCGGTAAGCTTAACCTCGGCCTGCGACTCCTGGATTAGCTTGCCCATCTCAAGCGTAATGGGCGTTGCAAATTCGTCAAGCTTTTCACGCATAATCGAGGCTGCTTTCTTGACTATCGCCTTGCGCTCGGCAAAAGATCTACGACTCCACTTGTTTTCATAGGTATCTTCGGCGGCCGCAATGATGGCTTCGAGTTGTGCGTCCGTGTGCTCGTTAAACGACTTGACCAACTTTTCGGTGAACGGATTGATGGTTTGGTATGCCATTGAAAATCTATCTCCTCTCAATTTCTACGTTGGCAGGTCTCTTAAGCTCTTTACGGCTGCCGTCGTTTTCACTAGAGCATCCGACATGCCAAAGAGAAGACTTGAAATGAAATCGCTAAACGATCACAACTTCGCACTCTCGCCGAATGTGTCGGTGTCCATTTGTCCGAGGAGCTTTATCAAACGTCAGGCATAGTACTGAATACCCAATACTTCTATTACGGGCTACTCATCAAGGATCCGATATGGCGCAGCGTTATTGGGGTTACTCAATGCACCGCAACTAGCAACATTTGCCGGTTTGGATCTTGCGGAGGGAGAAGTCCGCAGTCTTGGGTGGTTAAGGCAGATATCTGGCGGTTCGCGGCAGACTTTCATTTACCAGGTCAGCTGATAATCGACAGATAGTGGTAGCTAGCGCAGATAAGTCTCCAACGTCGTGGTCTCCAGTTTCTGACAACGCAGCTATGGAGGTCATTCGCTTTAAGAGTGGGATGGTGCTCGTGGTGTGGTCTCGTCGGTTGGCGTTATTCTCGTCCACAACAATGAAGTGGGCCACTGCTTCTAAAACACAAAATGGCTGCGCCGAGTTTGCTGCCAACAAGCCCCCCAGGCGTTTTCCCTGTATTCGCACGCCTGTCGCCCAGTGCAATCTTGTATTCTGTCGAGCCGCGCTCGTTACAGTGGCCTTCGATCGTGATGTTGAAGTTTGGATGTAGTGCGAGGAATGTCGCGTCAGCCGACATGGATGCCTGCCGGTCTGCAAGAGTATTGGATTTGTTGAAAGCGAAGTGAATGTCTTTGATGTTCTGCTTGAACAGAACTTCGTTGGAGATCGATGGTGCGGCCGGTGGTGGCGTCGAAGGTTGCGTAACAATCAGTGGCGTTGTCGCCTCCCACGTTGCCCGGACTTTTTTGGCAGTCAAGTGATAGGTTTTGAATTGGGTAGGGGATCCAGTTTGTGAGCCATTCGCTTGAACGAGCCCAATGCTGTCAACCGAAACGTCTGTCGCGTTGGTGGTCTGCTTGGTTTAACGCGAAGGACCCGCCATCCTGGATTCTGCTTGATTACCGGAAATCGAAGCCGTGGGAGACGGTGGCGGAGGACGAAGTGGAGGCAGAGTTGGTGCCATTTGTTTCCTGCACGCGTCCTGCACAATGATGGCGCCCAGGGTAACCACCGATACGAAATACGTCGTTTCCGGCTCCATTTGTGAATCTCTCCCGTAACGTAAGAACCACGATTAGATCCGCGTTCTGTCAGACGACATCGAATTATTCACGAAGTGATTGGTACACTTCGTAAGCTCATTTGCCCCAACCACTTGGTCTCTGTCAAAAAGTTGTCAGTTCGCTGTTTCACTTCGATTAAAGCGAAATTACGGCCCGAACCACCGCGGACAACATACTTCGCGAATAAAAAAGAACAACCGCGGCGGCCAAGGCATGTCGCACGAGGTCGCCGATAATCTTTCGAGTCGTCGACGAGTCAAGCCCGTCTTTGGCTCGCGGCTTACTCGTGCCGAATTCCTCAAGAGAGTGAGCGGTCGTTTTGGCTGACACTCCTCTTAACTGCTGCATTGAAGTGGGGCTTGTCGGAATGCAACCGTCCATGCTTGCGACAGCTTCCTGGCGACAGCGGTAGCCTAGGGCCAAGATGCAGGGCGCGGCGATAAGATCTCGCAAGCTGTTTTCGTCGGAATACGCGATTACTAATCTCTCGCAACGAGGTTGCGTGCCAACCGATATCACCGCATATTGTTGCATTGAGGCATGGACAAAATCATTCGTGACATCACCTCGACCCCAGGAGAGCCGCGCATCTTCGCAAGGCTCAACCCGAGACGTCAGAGCACATGACGGTCCAACCTGGAGCCATTTGGTCCCGATCGATACCAAATGGTGAGCCGGCTCATACGCGCAGACCATATCATTTCTGTGGAAATCCGTTCCGAGAGCCGACACTGCGGAGGGCTCATTATGCGATTGAATGTCGTCCACAGACGATTGAGGGCTGGCCGTGCGAGGTTCTCGAGCGCAGATGACTTTAGCCATATTCCTCTCCAATACAACTACGACGCGCGCACCCATCTCCGGAAAAGCTGACATTAAATGTGAACCGCGGTTACTGAGCTCCGCCCATCCAAAGAGGCGGTCTTGGAGCTGTTCTTCTTCGGTTACGATGCCCATCCGACGCGTCGAATATGGCAATTCCCTCCCGCAAGCAAGACAGCAAACGTAGTCGAATCCTCGAGGATCGCAGTGGGGCCACGTGGTGTGACGGTGGGCGCAGCCAAACACATAAGCCATAATGTATTTGGTCCACTTCATTGGCATATTCTTGCCGAGGTATGCCGTGCATTGCGGTTCGTTAGATTCCCGGTTCGCGGTCTGAACGCTGGCGACATTAGGTCCCTTAACTTCTTGCGGGCACGTGCCGTTTGAGCCTTTACAGTTCCATGTGGTACTCCCAGCATCCGTGCTGTTTCGCGGATCGAAAGACCAGCGACATCGCGCAACTGAAATGTCAGACGCAATGTGGGCGTTAGCTGAGCTTGGAAATGAGTTAAGTGCCTGCTTAGTTCGCCATTTCGACACTCGTCCTCCGGACTGGGCCCACGATCCGTTAATCGCTGCAAAGCGGAATGTTCCTCTGCTTCTCCGCTTGGCTCATGGAGAGAAACATAGACGTGGCGCAGCCGCCTGCGCAGCTGCATTCGGGCGGAGTTGTGCACAATGGACCCGAGCCAAGTAGACATCTTTGATTGACCCCTGAATTGGTCAAGGTGCGTATAAGCTGCAAGAAGAGCATCCTGAAGCGCGTCTTCGGCGTCGGCCGCGTTGCCCAGAAGCCGGTAGGCTCCTCTGTAAAGAGACGGTAGGGCGCTGGACAAAATGTGCCCGAATGCTTCGCTTGCGAGCTGACTTCTTCGAACACCATCGTGTTCCCCACTACCAATACCGGCCTGTGCGCTCCCCATGTGTTGTTCCTCCTGTCACGACAACAAGGGGCACGCGATATTCCAATCCCTCGACACCCTAATACCCGAGCGTTTTGAGCGTGACGAGTGCTTGGGCCCTGGGCGATCGAGATTAGCGGGAGCCAGAGAACAGTCGCAGACCGACGGCGTGCTAGCACTCGAATCAGTTTCCTGTGAGCAATCTAAGACGTGTGGACGGCGACGATTCAGACTGTTTGTTATTCGGGGATGCAACACCGCCAAAGTTGAGACGCCTTAGGGTCGACGCAACAACAACTAGTCGCTGATAGTCGGATAGCAATCATAATCAAGGGGCTTGGCTGGCCGCTACTCCCGGGGATCTGATCGCTTGCAACCCTTTAACCATTAGATTGTGCACCTATG
>JBAUXO010000043.1:0-3248 GCA_049584315.1 Candidatus Sulfotelmatobacter sp.
ATGGTTGCTTGATGAACATCGAGCCCAATATACTTTTCAGTGTTCATAAGGGTGCTCCTTTTCGTAGGTGATGATGCGAATAATCACAACCTACTCCAAGAGGGGCGCCCTTTTATAATGCGGTTACGACAGTTACCGTCGTAAGCCGCAAGTTCAATGCTGAAATGCTCTAATTTCAGGCAGGAACCTGCGAGTGCTCAATGTCTCGGTGCCCAGATTGCGGATGTCATCTCCCCGACTCTCAAACGCTCTGCAAAGGGTGCTATAACGCGAGATACGCCGAGGTGGGCCACCCAATAAGGTCGAAGTCCTTTCGAGAAAGACTCACGCGGCCCAACGTACTCCTCTTTCTGGGTACGTTTACCTTTGGCTTCCTCGAATTCCGATTCAACACTTACGACTATTTCCCCTTCAACCTCTTCTTGCGCTATCGCTATCATCTGATGCCAACGAACACCGCCGCCCTGACTGCGTTCGTGGTTGCATCAATTGCCTTCTACGTGGAGAGTAGCAGGCGAAGATAACCTCGCCTAGTTCGCTAGTGTAACATCGCCTTAACGCGTTTTGACCCTTGACCGCAGAGCGGGCGATTCTCGGTGAGCGCTATCGCCTGGTTGCAACAGTTGAGGCCGCGCGGATTGTGGACTGCCTGCACGGGCGGCCTGAGGCTGGATGTAGAAAAGAATCAGGAAGTACACTAACTGTTTCCAGAGATGAAGCAAAAAATGATTTCCAAATTGTTTCTGACGGCCGCTCCAGAATGAGTGCTCTTCAGGAATGCCATCGCCACGCAGTGGCGTCGAGTTTATTGCTGCGGCTTGGCGAGTGTCAACTGGACGGTCTGGTGGTCGTTTCCCGCGAGCGTCACGGTTTGCGGCTCCGATTGAATTGAGCTTTTGTGGGATGGTAGCTTAGACTTTGCGACCACACGATACTTTCCTGGGGCGAGACCGATCAGCGAAAATTTGCCCACTTGGTCGGTCGTTGTGCTGTGGCGGCGAAATCCATTGTACGGAGTTTCTGCATCGGGCACGATCCGGACGCGAGCTCCGATCACCGGACCATCATCGTCGGTGACAACCCCTTCTAATTGCGCGCAGTCTGAGCCCATGACGATCTCAAGTTTCCCTCCCGTACCGCCTCCTTCGACTTGCAACCCTTTTTCCAGTTCGTCATCTGCACCATATCGTATTGATTTGGTGTAATGCCCTTCCCCAGGCATCCACACTTGGACCGCGTAGCTGCCATCGTGAACCGACGGTATCTCAAAGGTTCCATCTTTCTGTACGCGACCCATTCCGCCGAATTGGTCGTCTCCCTCGACTGGACTCAAGGCGACGGTCGCACGGTTTATGTCGGTTATAGTTGTGCCATCGACGATGATTCGCCCGGGAATGGTCGTACCGCCGGTGAGAGAAATGGTTAACGAGTCGATATTCTCGCTGCCAACTTCGATCTTCTGGCGGGCCCGAGTTTCGTACACAAAGTCTTTCTCGCCCCGGCTGTAGACGTTGATCCAGTAACTGCCCTCAGATATATTTCGAAAACGGAAGCTACCTTTGTCATCCGTGGTGGCGTGGTGGGCGGAGGAGAAGTCCTCCGCATCCGTCGGATCTAAGTTAACAAACGCATCTAGCGTCATGCCTTTCGGGCCGACTACATGCCCGGCAACATCGACCGTCTTAACGTGGCGGATCAGCACATCCGCCTGTGCTTCCTCGCCAGCTTTCACGGAAATGGTCTGCGCCTGATGCACCTGAGCCACGCCTGGGTAGTACACAGGCGTATATTCGCTGCCAAGTTCCCGCTGAAGCCAAAAGCTCTCGCCGACGGGAGTGTCCCTTTCTGGTGCCTGAGAATCAGTCACGCGAATGTAGTAGTCGCCAGGCTCGAGGCCAAAAATGCGGTAAAGCCCCCGGTCATCAGTATGGGCCGAGGCGGCGGTCTGCAGTTTTTGCGTTCGCCGGGAAAATGGGCCCTCATCTTCCATGTCATCCTCACTGGGTTGGCGCAGGGCTATCACTTCGAGGCGGACCATCGCTTCGCCGTCGTCATTGGTCACGCGGCCCGTAATTACTGCAGCGATGGTCATGCGAAAAAGTACATCGCTGACCTTTTGTCCTGCCGAAAGCGACAGGAGCACTGGAGCATCGGAACTTTTGCCCGTGTATTCTTCGTCGACGAATCCGTTGTGCGTCGCTAGAAATCGATAACGCCCAGGAGGAACGTCTTTGAGAACGAATTGACCGTCCGAGTCGGTTGTCGCTCCATAAATCTCCTGATGAGTACGGGAATGGTCAGGTATGAGCCCAACGCGGGCCGATTTCAAAGGGCTGCCTTCCGCTGCGGCAACAACGCGGCCCGAGACGACACAAACAGTAGACGAGTGCTCGCTGGGCTGACTTTGCGCGGGAGAGGGAGTCTCCGTGGGAGCGGAAGTTTGAGCGGGCGCAGTCAGACTGGACACAATGACCGCAGTTGCCACCAACAAGTGCCGCATGCGCACCTCGCGGGATGTTCGATCGAGGGTTCCCAAGCGCGTAACTTCAGGTTAGAGATTATAAGACGCGAAAAGGATGTATCGGCCGTAGCCACGCCCGACACAGCATTCGCATTGCTCGATTGTAATAGGCAAGGTCGTAGCTGTTGTAATATCGCGTCACTCAATGACCTTCCGAAATCTGACTTCCAATTGAATGGAGAATCCATTCGACGTTTCTGCGGTCGGTCTCCCCCATTTCTGGGAGCTTTGCCTTGAGCGACAGAACTAAAGGCTCGTCGAAGAAGGCCATACGGGGAATCTCACCGCTGATGTGGAACAGCTCTTGGAAGGCACATGCGAACGCTTCAACGCCCTTTTTCGACAGCAGCGCGGCCTCGCGGTAAGCCTCTATGACATCTCTGCCGCTCCGATAATCCGCCTCATTCTTCGCCCTGTCTCCAGCAAGAGCACGCCAATAGCGGTTAGCTAAATCAAGGTCCGCGGGGCTCCGTTGCAGCGCTTCACGAAGGCCGGCGAGTTTTCGATTTCGCTGCTCCCATTCACCCATCGTTACTACATTACAGAGCCCCAAGGCAGGGAGACAAGGTCGATTGATGTAACATCTCTATAGGGTGCGCGACTTTAAAGTGAGGATTACGCCCTCCGGGCCTCCCAGTAGTCCTCGAATTTCCCACTAAGCTGACAGCACCGAAGTGCAATGATGGCATTGGCTCCGCGCACGGTCCAAAACATACCGGACTGTTTG
>JBAUXO010000044.1:0-5677 GCA_049584315.1 Candidatus Sulfotelmatobacter sp.
GGCGTAGTTGGGTCACAGGGACCTCCTTTTTCTGTGACCCAACTTACTTCTTACTTCAATCCCTCACCAACTGCCGACTCTAGAGCACGCGGTAGCGTCCGCCGCGTCAGCGGCTTCGTACAAATCGACCATTCGTGGCATGATCCGTGCGTCCACGCGTGACGGCGATTGGGAGCTTCGGTTATTTTGCAATCCATAATACCTGCTCTCGCACGAAGCAGCCCATCCGAGCGACCGGTTACAAACGAAAAAGGGTGAGGAAGCCCATCCCAAGGCTCGGAGCCCATGGAATCGGTAGACGGTCGGCGTCTGATGCCGGCACGCTGATACCTCTCTTTCTTCCAAGTCCTTTGTGATCAACTGCCAGGAGTAGAGTGCAGTATTCTCCGCGGGCACTCGATCTCTGCCGATTGGAGTTGAAGCTCACTTCGCAATTACGGCATAGCAGAACTCAGGTGTCGGGTTGGGAGTTTCCGCTCTTTCCGGCCAGGCTCGACCACAACTTGAACCTTCTCGTCATTAATGGCATCATCCCCTTGCATGAAATCACTGGGGCGACTCCTTCGTCGTGCACTTTTGATCTCATTTTTCTGCGCCACTCTTCACGCCCAAGAGATCTCCATTCAAGCTCTCGTCACACCTTCCACCGTCATCACCAAGGACGGCCGCCTCGTCAATTTCGCGCTCCACGGATTCATCGAATTCAGATCGCTATCCGAACTGTTTCTCTACATCGACTTGCAAACTCATCGCTGGCCGGGCAACCCCGCCTTCGACGACGCCAAGCGGCAACAACTCGCCCGCAAACTGCTTCGCCGCGGCATCGAGAGTCGCGTCGTTGCCATGACCGACGAGCGTCCGTTCGAAACGCTCATCACGCATACCGAAGACGAACTCCGACGAGCACTCGCCCAAGTCACCGAACCCACTCCGGTTGGATACGCCGAGGCTTTCGTCGCCGTCCAGCAAAAATGGAAACACGCGATCAATTGCTGGAGCGCCGCTCCCTCCATTCCCGCACGTGTCCTCTCCAATTGGTACCCGATCGCCGAGGGCATCCCGCTCTATGGCGCCACCTATGACTCCACCGAGCACTTTTGGCAAGCTATCAAATATCACAGCGACACTACCGTGGCCGACCTTAACGCCCTCCTCACCGTGTTTGAGCGCCAGAATTGGACGCCTTGGCTCGCCCGTCTCGATGCTAATCCTAGCCTCTACCTCCCGAACGCTTACGCAATCGAGTTCCTGCGCTCCAACCTCACGCGCGACCGCTTTCGCTGGTTTCGCGACCAACTCACCACGCACAATCTTCAATCCACCGAGCACGCTCGTGCCGCGCAGCAACGCACCGCCGCGCCCTTCCGCTTCACCCCCTACGAAGAAAAGATCATCTGGGGAGACCTCGCCGACGTCTTCCACCTGGTCTACACCTTCTCCCTTCCGGATGACCCGCTCCGCGCTACCCTCGACCGTTCGCACTTTGACGGAATATATTTAGGCAGTCGCAAGATGCCCTTCATCAGCCAAGACTTCCGCTCCCTCATGCTCGAAATCTGGCACGTGAAATACCTCCACATGCCGCGCTTCCGCGAACTCATCAGCTCCATTCCCATCGAGATCCGCCTTGAGCATTTCCTCAACGATGGCGACTCCCCCGATATTCCGATTCCAATTTATGTCGGCTACCTCAATCAGATCCGCGATCTCGCCCGACGACATTAGCCCATGTGGCGCGGTGAGCTCGCCACGAACCGCGTTGGAGACAGTGCCTTGGCTGAGCCAACTCGCAACGCGACGAGAACGATTGAGGCGTTTCGCCAAATACTTGGGTGAACATATCACTACCGAGACGCCGAATGGTTTGCTCCTGGATTAAGCGACTATTTGAGGCTGAAGGTTTCGCCGTCGAGGGACACATGGTACGGCCGAGCGGGTTTCGATAGTTTTCATGCAGACGTACATTCCGCAGCCATCCTAGACTTGCATCTACCTGGAAAACATCTCTGCAAAGAGATGAAAGCCGCGGAGCCTTCGATCCCCATCGTTATTCTTACTGCTTCTTGTGAGCTTGATGACAAAGTAACTCTGTCGGAGATGGGTGCAGACGACTACATTACCAAACCTCTTAGTCCGCGGGAGCTCTGGCGCGGCTGAAGGTGGCTTTGCGTCACAGCTACCCGCCTGCCATAGTGAGTCAAGTCGGTTTTGGCGACATCGTCGTGGACTACGGGAAAGTGGAGGTGACTCGCAACGGAATCCCGGTCGCATTGACGGCACATGACTTCATTACAATGCAGTTTTTCGTTGAACATCCCGATCGCGTCATTACAGGCGTCGAGTTGTTGAAAGAAGTTTGTGGTTACGAAGATGGCCATACGAGCAGCCGCAGCATCGCCAATCACATTATGAAACTGCGGCACAATTTGGAGAACGATCCAAGCTGTCCGACCCACTTCAAAACGGTACCTCGTCTCGTCTATAAGTTCAGATTCTAGTCTTCCGGCCGGAATTGTAACTTCTGCCACTGGGCATAAATGTCGCATCGATAGTGCAGTTCGCTTCCGGATCGCAAATATTGCGGCGGTCAAAAGCACGGTGAAGTTCGCAGGTGCAGTTCCAAAACGGGACCTACGGGGGCGGCTCCGGATCACGGGGGCCTGTCTATCCGAAAGTTACCTCCGTACTGTTCCTATCATTACCTCGCCGAAGGACAATCAGACCAACGTGTGAGCGGAGTTCTGTCTTGTCGTATTTCCGGAAAAAGGCGAGTTCGCGGCGCTGGCAGAGGGTTGTTCTGCCCGCGTCGGCCGGGCTATTCCTTCTTTTATGTTTCACGCCGGGTCTAGCGGCCGGCCAGTCGTCTGATGGGGAGAAGGCGGTCCCCATTCTTACCGGTACGGCCGGCTATTTCAACTTCGTTACGGCGGGACAAAATCAGGTTGATGCCCAAATCAATCCTGTTCTTCTTGTGCCCCTCGGAGACCGCTGGCTGGTGGAGTCGAGGGCAGAGTTCGAAGGAGCATTTCAGCGACCTCCCGATGGCGGCTCGTACGGCGGTATGGTGAGTAAGAATCTCGATTATCTGCAGGCGGACTACATCGCTAACCCATACCTTACCGTCACCATGGGACGATTTCTCACGCCGTTTGGAATCTTCAATGAACGTCTGTACCCAATCTGGATTCGCAGCCTGCAACAGGATCCTTTGATTCTGCCGCTCTCCGCCGAATCGAGTGACGGCCTGATGCTGCGCGGTGGATTTCCGGTCAACGCCAAGGTCAACCTGAACTATGCGGCCTATGTATCGGCGGTGAGCAGCGGACACAACAACCTGGAATCGGATCGCAACGTCGGCGGGCGTATAGGTATTTTCTTACCCGGGCCGCGGGTTGAAGTAGGGGCCTCGTGGCAGAAGCTGTTGCAGGACGAGCGTACCCATTCTTTTGGATTTCATTTCGCGTGGCAGACTACGCGGCTTCCGCTCAACATACACTCCGAGTACGCCCGGTCCAATCAGGGAAGCGGTTACTGGATCGATGGAGCCTACCGGTTGAGCCAGGTCCCTTTCTGGCAGAAGGCACTGCGACGGCTCGAATTAGCGGGAAGGGCGGAGCAATTCTTCAACGGTCAGATCAGCTCAGTCGAGGCCCAGGCACTTGGATTGTCCACCGCGAACACCCGCGAAGGTGAATTTGGATTGAACTATTACCTACACGACGGGCTCAAGGCCGTCGCCAGCTGCGGGCGACAATTCAGTTCGGCTGGGAATCTCAATCTGTGGACGGTGGGTATCGCTTATCGTTTTGCCGTGCCGCTGGGACGGGTGGGGTCGCGATGAAGTACAAATGTCTGGCAATCATTTGGCTGTTGGGGCTGATCTCGGCGATTGGCGTGGCCTCCTCGGCACCGCGGACCCGCAAGGCGACCGAACCTGCTGTTTATAGCTCGGCAGAGGCTGATGCCATGCGCTTGGAGGGGGAAAAAAGATTTCGGGCAAACTGTAATCGTTGCCACGCCGCGCCTCACAAATTTCCTCCACGCATGATGGCTACCATTGTGCGCCATATGCGAGTCCGAGCGACCATCACAGACGAGGACATGCGTTACATCCTCTATTACATGACGCAGTAGCAAGGGGAGAAACGGTGGAGCACAGAAGATCGGTGGCAACATGCGGGATCGTTCTTGCCGCATGCTGGTGTTTCGCTCAGATCCCGGTTGGCAGTCGAGCACGAGTCATCGAGGTCCTGGCCGACAGGGATAGCCGTTACAAGATTGCTGGCGAGAAAATACCGGAAATCTCTGTCAAAGCGGGCGAGCCGATTGTCCTGAGGATCACAGCACGGAAAGCAAAGTCCTGGAACCGGGACGGGTCGATTCATGGGTTTTCGCTGTTGCGCGCGAAGGACAGGTCAAAAGTAGCCGGTTGGGATTTGTTGCTTAGACCTGGCACGCAAGAGTTTCCGATGATCGCGCCCGATGAGCTGGGCGAATATGTGGTGGTTTGTACCGTAATTTGTAGCGAAGACCATGAAGGCATGTTCATGAGGTTTGTAGTGACGCAGTAATGTTGGAGGTCGATTCTATGAAAGGCAACACAGTGCTGGGCGTGCTTGTGTATTTGGCTATGTCCTTGTCGGTTTACACCGAGGCGCAACAGCCAGCGACGTTCCATGGTGAAATTTCCGATAGCCAGTGTGCATTTAATGTCCACTCACTTACCAGATCGCACGAAGAGATGCTGAAGTCAAAGTCGGGAGTTATGGGGTCGACTCGTTCCTCTTGTTCTCTCTATTGCATTCAGCACTTGGGCGGGAGATTCGTGCTGGCGTCGAGGGACCACGTTTATCACCTGGATAATCAGGAATTACCGCGCGGTTTCGTCGGAGAGAAAGTGAAACTGCGGGGAATTCTGGATCCGAAAACCGACATCATCCAGGTTGTAAGCATTGATCTGAAATGATGTTGTCTCCGTGCGGGTGCGATGTTTGCTCGGAAGGTTGCAGCATTCTGCAGAATCCCAACTTGTCCTGAAGTCGGTTTGCCTTTGCCACAACTCTTAAGCCCAAAGACACATGGCCCGTCTGAGTTATCAGAACTGCTCCACAGAGATGGGATTTACATGGCGACCCGCCCTTCCGCGGCGATTATAGATTTGCATCCGCCCAAGCTGTGAGGACAGCATCTCTGTAACTCAGCGGGCAGCACGAGGGCCGTGAGCAAGAATTCAGCGAGGATGTGCCGGGCGATCCGCCATCAGCGCCCCCTTCGGCTTCACATGCCGGGCCAAATCCGCAAAAGGTTGCGGCCAACAATATGAGCACTTTTGAGCAATGTGACTGCCTGACTCTCCATGACAAACAAATGACAACCTCTCGACCATCCTGCGACAACCGACCAGTGACGGTTCCTCACACTTATCGGTGATCAACTGGTTTTGCCTTACGGGAGAAAACCTGAATGCTCCCCACAAGAAAGTCCGGAATTTCTATGATGTTAGCATTGTGTGGGTCAGCCTCGCGAGCGGTGGCGGCGGTGCAGTTGGCAAATCACGCGGCTGGTCTTCAATTCCAGCGCGGCAAACAGCGAAGTCGTGCCATGGCGTTTGTAGTCATGCGTGCCGCGCTCCACTTGTCCCGGCCGCATCGGCAACAGTGGCTGGGTGCGGTCTAAC
>JBAUXO010000045.1:0-6166 GCA_049584315.1 Candidatus Sulfotelmatobacter sp.
TAATTCCTCCTTTGGCATCCCAGCGTCGCTGAGTCTTCGCGAAAGCTGCATGCGGGAAACCTGCACGTGCAGTTTGAGCGGCGGACGGAGGCCAGCGCGTAAGCGCGCCTCCTCCGACCCGACTGCAGTGAGGGTCGAGCTGCCCTGGTGGAGGTTTTGTTGGGCGCTCTTAAGTTAGAAACATTTTTCCTCTATGTCAAAGGTTCGATGAGAGTATTGGGTGCAATCGGCATGCTATTTTCATGATTTCAGGAAATTATTATAGGAGCCCGTTCGTTCTTTTCTGTCAGACCGCGTATCTGCGCTCACCCTTCTTTAACAGGTCGTGTACTCTGGCGGCCGTGCTTGCCCATGAGAATTCAGCAGACCGCGTCAGGCCCTGCCTGCGTAACTGCTGGCGTAACGTCGTGTCGCTCACGATTTGCTCCATCGCCCTCGCGATTTGCTCCACCGAAGTTGGGTCCACAAGTAGAGCGGCCCCTCCCGCAACCTCGGGCATGGCAGTGACGTTTGCCGTGACTACGGGCGTGCCGCACCCCATTGCTTCCAGGATCGGCAGCCCAAATCCCTCATAAAGAGAAGGGAATACCAGTGCCGCGGCACCGCGATAAAGCGAAGGCAACTTTTTTTCGGGAACCACACCAGCAAAATACACCCGTGGGCTTATATGGAAGCGTGCGATGCAATCGGTAAGTTCCGCCGTCGGGCCGCCCGTGAACACGAGATGCATCCCGGTAAGGAGCTTCGCTCTAGCAAAAGCCTCCACCACTCGGAACTCGTTTTTATGTCGTTTGCGATTACTCACACACAGAAGGTAGGGGAATTGCAGATCGTAGCAGCTCTCCCCGGGCTGATACGAAGGATCAAGCCCGCAACCAACCTTGAAGACCTTTTCTGCCGTCACGCCCGACCAGTCGACAATCTGCTTACGCGTAAATTCCGAGACCGTAAGGATCCTGAGGGCGCGTTGACAGGCTCTTTTCATGATGGTTGCGTAGTACAGCCGAATCAGTGGATTGCTGTTCTCCGGACAGTAAATGTGGCTGAGGTCGTGGATGGTAAAGACGAATTGTGAGGGACAGGAAAGGGGCGAGTTATATCCTGGCGAGAAGAATAGGTCGTCGCGCGTCAGCCCGCGGAGCGCGAGCGTTAGACGCCACGCATCCAGCGGCGCGGCGGGATGCCCATCCAGCGCAACCGGACGATACTCGAGACCAGCGAGCACGTTTCGCGCAAAACGACCGATGCCATGATCTCCGATCCAACGCTGGTCGGCATAAATCATGGCGCAACGATAGCCAAGGCTGCGCCCGTGATTGCCAGTTGCGAAGTGATCTGCGTCCAGTCCCGCAGTCCGCGGATGAAGGCTCCGGTGGGGAGTTTGTAAGGAACAACGATCTGATCGCCGGGATAGACTCGGATACGATCGAATTTTGTGCCCGTGAAAAGACCATTGACATTATTGGCCGCCACCACCACGCCGTTTGCACGCAGCACGAAGGCGTGGTGCATGTCCGACTGAGGTTTTCCCTTGCCGGCGATTTCGAGATACGCCCCCGCCGTACTGCGGGGTTCGTAAATGAACGATCCTGGGTTGTACACATCTCCCACCACCGAGACGGTGGAGGGAGTATGAGGAACGGTAAGCCGGTCGCTGTCTTCCATCACCATATCGGGAAAATCGGTAAGGCTATCGTCCTTGGGCTTGACGGGGAGTGCAACGCGTCCGCTGGCCCGCGTACCCCGGAGTTGGTCAATAATGGCTTGTTGTGCCGCCAGCAATTGCGGCAGTTCCCCGGGACTGGCGGAAGCTGCCACCGAAACGGCCGACTGCCGGATTTGTACCTCCATGGTGTTGGCCAATTGGTCCAGACTCTTTTGTTGGTCGACCCGTGCGCTTTCGCGAGTTAATTGAGAACCGTAAACATAGGCGTTGGGAGTCAGTCCGCCCGCGCGTTGCAAAACCGAGCGCAGAGTTTCATTGATTTCGAGTTTATATACGCCCGGACGCCGCACCTCGCCTTCGACGATCACGTACTGAGAGCGTTCAGTTTGCGGAACGGTGATATCTCGCTGAGAGAATATGGTTATGATATCGCCGGGCTGCAATTCCAAATTACTGGCTTCGTCATGCTCCAGGATCGCCTTGCGCGGGCTCATCCATACCAGCTTCGAGGAGAGATCGATAGGATTGACGCGCTGGATAATGGCGTAATCCCAGTTGATCTCGGGGGCATAGCGGCGGACATCCTCGGCAATGTCCCTGACGGTGTTCGGGTTGGGATTGTTGGGATTGCTGCTGGCCGCCTGAGAGGGCGGTTGACTCCCCGAGGGAGGATTACCGTTTGAAGCGTCGCCTTCGGATGGGTTTTGCTCGTTCTGGGCGTAGATGGCATCCGCCAGATTTGAGGAACCCGCGGCATCGGGCAAGGTTTGCGGCAAGTTGGGATTCTGAGTGGAGTCCGGAAGGCTTGGTGTCTCGGTGCCGTTGGGCGCGGTTCCTTCGGACGGCTGTCGATTCAGTGTGGAGCGGTTCTTCGTCGGCGGAGGTGGCGCCTGAACCGGATACTCGGTCGCGCGGCCATTGACGATGGCGGCGCGATTGCGCCAGTAGCGTCGTGTGAGCAATGCCTGGGCGTCAGGAATCAGATCGCTGATGCGCATGCCCGGCTTCCAGGGATAGCGTCCCGGGTTGGCAACATTTCCCCGTAAGGTTACGGTATCTTCGAAACGCGGAACGATGGAAAAAACGCGGACAATATCACCATCTTGGAGTGGAAGGGCACGGGACTGCGCGTCGTAGGGAAACTCCAGAGTCTTGCGCGCCTGGTGCTCCACGAAGCGATCGACGGTGATCTTATTGGTGTCGGCAACGGTGCTCAGGTCGCCGGCTATCTCAATCAAATCGTTCAGAGTGGAACTGTCCTTCATTTCGTAGATGGCCGGCGAATTTACCGAACCCGAGATGGCGACTAAGGGGCCAACGTGAGGAATGTAGAGGAGATCGCCGGGCAGCAGACGGACATCCTTTGACTTGTCGCCTTTGATCAGAAGGTCATAGAAATCGAAATCGGTGATGGTAGCGCCATCGCGGCGGACCTGGATGTGCCGCAACGAGCCCTGCGGGGTGGGTCCGCCAGAGGCGAAAATCGCATTGACCAGCGTGCTCAGCGAGCTGATCGTGTAGGTGCCGGGATAACGAGCATTGCCAACGACAATGATCTGGATGGATCGGAGCCGGCCGATGCTTGCGGTGACATTGAAGTTCTTGAATATCTTCGAAATCTCACCTTTCAGGTGTTGTTCGAGATCCCCGTAGTGGATGCCAGCCACCGATACTTGTCCCACTTGGGGGATGTAAATTTGGCCCGACCGATCCACCAGGACTCGCAAGTTGGCTTCGACTTGGCCCCAAACCCTGATCTGTAGTTCGTCGCCCGGACCGATGATGTAGTCACTCGGAACCTGCATAAAATCGACCGGAGAGAACGTACTGGGCGCCTGGACGAACAACGACTGGCCGAACAAGGGCAGCGGCCGCCCAACCGAGTCGGCCACCATCTGTTCGAATTCGGTTTCCGGCCGAGTCGGCACCGGGCGGTGCCAAATTTGCGAGGGATTGAGCGGAGCCCTGGTCGGAGTGTACTGGTCCGGACTAAAACCGTAAGGTGTCGTCAACGTCGGCACGCGCATGGGGAGAGACGAGCCGCCGCCTTCTTGAATACTATTGGATCTCTGCTGCGTCGCGGAACTGCATAGCGGAGTGTTGGCGATCGTCGGATCGGAACAATCCAGGGATCCTCCCTGAGACGACGTGCCCTGACCCGATGTGCCCTGAGACGATGTGCCCTGCGAGAAAGGATCACTAGCGGACTGCGAGAAACACACCCCAGAGGTGAGAACGATGAACAGCACGAGCAGTTGCGACTTTTGCATGATCAATTCAGCAGTCCTATAGTTCCGAAAGTGTAGGCTCCCAGGTCGTGATTCTAGCGACCGCCCGGCTGCCGATAACTGACGGAGCCGGGTGCTCTTGAAAAATTGGGACTCGACCGTCATAAGGTTACGCAACCTTTACTTTCCCGGCAAGGGGTGTGCGGAAATCCGTCAAGGCTTGCGAACGCGTGGGCGGGGTTTGGTTAAAACCTTGTTCCTGGCAGACACTGCCAGCCTTCCTGCCATCTGGCAGGGTCTTGCGCCGAAGGAACGGAAGTCTCCACGTCGTTCTTGTATGGACAGCAAGTCGATGTCGCTTCAGTCTCTTCGCGTTGGTGGCGCCAAGTTCGTAAACGACGAGTGTGTAGGTTTTACAAATTATTGCTTGGCGTTTTCCATTTCTGGAGATATCATTCCCCGCACAGAGAAAGCTTGCCGGATTGGTGCGGGTGCAGTAGATGTACTGGCACGCTTTTTCGCCCCCAGAGGAGACAACCAGAACAATGAGACCCCCGGCTCCGCTACAGCCATGCCTTGTGTTTGCCATTTGCACTGTATGTGCTTTTACGTTTGCTTGCGGAGGTGGAAGTTTTAACGATCCCCCGGGCTTTGGGGCAACATCGGTCGCTGCCACTCTGAATCCCCTGGTGGCGCAATACAAGATGACGACGGCGTTGGGCTGTTCGGGACAAGTGATGGTGCAGTTCGGTCCCGATACGTCATACGGAAGAAATACGGCCTGGTATCCTGCCACTGCTGCGTCTCAGACCACCACCGTCCTGGTTGCGGGCATGAGAGCGGCAACTACCTACCACATGCAAGCGGTGGCACAAGCCCAATGCCCGGGCAGCACTAACACCTTCAGCAGCGCGGACCTGACTTTCACAACTGGGCCACTGCCTGGTCCGCTAGCCGGGTCCTCGTCCCCGCAGTTTCCCCCGATCAGTGTCACGTTGCCTACCCCAGGGCTTACGCCCTCCCCGGGTGTGGACTTGCTTAGCCTCACCACTGATGGCCCGCAAAGTGTTGGTGTCGATCTTCAGGGTCACGTCATCTGGTATTGCCCCGGTAACGCGGAACCGGTCAAACCCTTGCCAAACGGGCACTTCATCATCGTTCGTCCTCTGGATTTGCAGGAAGTCGACCTGGCATGCAACGTTATTCGCGATGTTTCGTATACTCAAGTGAATCAATCGCTTCAAGCCAATCTCTATGACTTTACTATCCCACCGCCGCTAGGACTGACCGGCGGGAACCCATTCCACCATGACGTATTGGTTTTGCCCAATGGCCACTGGATCGCGCTTTGTGAGATAGCGAAAAGCTTCACTGATTTGCCCGGTTACCCTGGAACCACCCAGGTCGTTGGTGACGCTCTGGTTGACATCGATCTGAACGGGAACGTGGTGTGGGCGTGGTCGTCCTTCGATCACCTGGACGTTAATCGTTACCCTTATTTTGGATTGCCCGATTGGACACACAGTAATGCTGTCGTTTACACCGCTGACGGCAATCTGCTCGTCTCAATGCGTAACCAAAGCTGGATTCTGAAGCTTGATTACGCAAACGGGACCGGCTCCGGGAATGTTTTGTGGAAGCTAGGACCAGAAGGAGACTTCACTCTGTTGGGTGGTGATCCGAGCGATTGGTTCTATGCACAACATTATCCGAACATTTTGAGCGTCAATGGTTCCCAGACGACTATGGCGGTCTACGACGACGGAAACTTTCGGATCCTCTCCAATGGACTGCCCTGCGGACCACCCATACCACCGTCGCCGAATTGCTATACCCGCGCCACGATATTCCAAATAGACGAGAGCACAAATGTTGCCAGCTTGGAGTGGCAGTATCTCCCAGGTTTTTTTTCCTGGTGGGGCGGGAGTATCGGTGTTTTGAGTAACGGTGATGTCGAGTTTGATAGTAGCGCGCCGTCCGATTTTGGGGGGTCGATAATCATAGAGGTGTCCCAAACTGACAGCCCCCAGGTTGTCTGGCAAATGAACATCGGGGGTGGTTTGGGCATCGGCGCGTATCGGGGCTTCCGCTTACCAAGCCTGTATCCAGGAGTGGCATGGCAACAATGAAATTCGCGCCAATTTTCTGCTAGTACATCGTACAGTTAGTTATTTACATTACGCTGGCGGTCTTTCCGTTGCTTTGTCTGCTTGGGATGAGCTGCCTGATACTGCCTGGTGGCTTCGATGATTCGCTGCAGATGTTCGGGGCC
>JBAUXO010000046.1:0-19160 GCA_049584315.1 Candidatus Sulfotelmatobacter sp.
TCGCGGACACGGGTTTCGGGTGATAAGTAACTGAACATATGATTCTGCTGCTGATCTGTTCCGCGCATGCTTTCTCGTAACATACTCGGCTGTGGATTAGCAGTACTTTTTCAGCAGCCTGCTAGGCGCCGATCAAGGCAACCACCGCAATCGCGAGCGAGGTGTCGGATCAAGAACCACCAGCTCAGGCGGGTTCCTCAACAGGCCGCTGGCAGTAAGAGTCTTCTCAGATTCCTTCGTTATCAGGTTGAAAGCGGAGTTAAGCATTTCGTCGTCTCTTAGAATTCCAAGCCAAATTAAGAACGGCCCATCGGTGCGATAGGGAAGCTGGGGAAAGTTGTTTTTCACATCCAGCGTCACCAGGACACCGGCTTCGCGAGCACCCGCGGATCGATACCTGGCGAAGGTAGTTTCCGCCTGTTTGGCAAAATCCTCGACGCTATTCGGCTTCACCGCAAATATCTCCGCAACCACAACACCTTGAGCCCCGTTTGGTTCCGCAACTGGGTCCACGGCCGGCAGAATCGCAATCTCTCGTTCCGGGCTGAGCGGGCGGAGCAGCATCACGTTGTCGGCATTATCGATGAGACCGTTCATGGTCTTGCGATGCTCATCCCACACCGATCCGTAATAGAAAATCCCGTTCAACCGCGCGCGATCGTCGATAGTGTGATAGCCGCGGATCCAGACGAAGCCCGACGCGTTCTGCCGCTCGGAGAGCGATCCGGCGACGATGGTTCCGAGCTGCTGAAACGCTTCTGGAAAGTAAGTATCGAAGTACTGGATGAACCCTGGGCGCTTGCCATCTTTGATTACATATCGGCGAAACTCGATGATCTGAAAATCGCTCAGCCGAGGATTGTGGTCCATCAGCGATTCTGACGCGGATGGATCAGTTTGAGCGGATGCGATACCGACAATCGCAATCAGAGCCAGCATTCCCACCAGGAGTCGCGAGGTTCCGGGCACAGTTAACCATGGCAGATACCCCTTGCAGCCGTATTGTACGAACTCTTCGCTTTTGTACGACTGTCGGCATCGCATCACGCGGAGCCCGTTTCAGACTTCCAATGCCACTTCATCATTGGGCAATCGGTTGGCGAAGAAATCAGCGAGGCAGACTGGCAGACGGGGAATCCGGATTGGCCAATACGGCAGTCACGAAACCGAGTGCGGGGCAACATTTCAAGATCACTATTCATTCCGGGGCGCCGCCGTTGTGGCCGAAGCAGCGGGTGCCCCTTAAAGGATTGATCCCCGAACCCATAGCCGTAGAGGCCTGCCGGCGCCTCAACTTTGCTGGTGGTCGGCAGTTCGGTGTCCTCCGCGTTCAGCGGATTGTTTGCAGTGCATCGGCGAAATTCAGAAGATCGTCGACCATCGAGTAACCGCTGCCGGCTGAGGTCCCACGACACCGCAGAGTGTCGGTGTCCCCACTAGCTATTTCCCCCAAGCCAACAGTGCTCCCGGTCACTTCAAGGATTCTGGCATAGCGGTATCGACGATTGGCCGAAGACGTACTTCCAGCCTTCCGGCGTGCGCACGTATGTGTCACTGAACCAGAACTTGTGATCGTATGACTTTCCGTTGCTCGAATATTTTTCCCAGAGTCTCGCTGTGACCACCGCCGTGTTGCCCCACACCCGAACCGTTTGAAACTCCTCATCGTTCTGTTCGTACACATCGCCCCGCCGCGTATCTTCGAGCATGTCGGCCTTTGTGTAAGTCTTGCCGGATCCGGTGACCAAAACGAAATCATCCGCGAGAATGCGCACCATGGCGACAGCGTCATTTCGCTTTACGGCCGCCTGGTATTCCGTGTCCAATGCCGCGACCGTTTTGCGATCATCGTCAGTGGAAGCGTTGGCTGTGCGGATCGCTAGAATGACAGCAAGAAGCATTACCAGTGCCAATAAAGAGCAGAAAGAGCAAGTGCGGCCAGGCATTCAGGAGCTCCCTTCGCGTGTTGACAATAAGAAAACAATCATTTTATGTTGATCTCCGTTAACCTTCAGAGAGAGTTGCGACGAGTGATACAACGCAGCAAGTGAAACCGTGCGTCACACCATCTGCCGGGTGCGTTCTTCGCGAGGGAGGGCGGACATCATTCGCAAACGAATACTTTCAGCAGCTTCGATTCGGATCACAAAGTGACTATGGCAAGAAAGCGTAGAAAATGTATTGTACAGACAGTCCATTTTTGTATGCCCCGTGAAACCAAATGCTGACGCGAAGAATTGCATCAAGCCATGTGCGGGCGAGTTGGTACGACCGCGACTCACTAGAAGTACTGGATTGGCATGAACACCACAACCTGAGTTTCTGTTTCGTGATGAAAGGCGACTACGAGGAAACCGTGCGTGATCGAACGTTCACGTGCAGGACGGGTGATGTCGTGGTCAAGACAGCCGGTGTTCGGCATCTGAACCGATTCGGCCAGCAAGGCGCGGTGTGCCTGCTCTTGGAAATCTCTGACGAGTTTCTCTCAGACTCAACCCACTTGGAGCAACCCGAACTGAGTGGTCCGGTGCACACGCATCAGTTAGCCCGGCTCGGACTGGAGCTGCAGGAAGAGATGCAAGCCGCCGATGCGCTCTCGTCGGTCATGGTTGAAGGCATCGCGTTGCGCAGCGTCGTATCGACACTGCGGCTAGGGAGAAAGAACCGAAAACAGCACGCTCAAGTGGAAGATATGCGAGCCATGTTGGACGCTGGAGCAGCCGTCGAGGACCTCAGTCAAAAATATTTGACTGTGGGCGAGAGGCAGTCGGTGCGGCGACTTTTCTGCCAAATCGAAGGTTGTTCCATGAATGCGTACGTTCTAAGACGCCGCGCCCTTCGTGCACTCGATCAGGTTCTAAACACAGATCATTCATTGGCAGACATCGCTCAACGGTCTGGATTTTACGATCAAGCTCACTTCACAAAAGTTTTTGCTTCTCTATTCGGGGTTACACCCGGGCGCCTACGATCAAGATTCGAATAGACCAGCCAGCAGCTTAGCCGGGAACGTGAATCATACAAGGCAAGCAACGGCAAGGCTATGGCAGAGCGAACAATGCGAGTAGGCGTCGACGATGCCCCACCTGTGCGCATGCAACTCGGCAATCCGGATACGGGTGACTTGCGTGGGCACGAAGTGGATCTTCTGAATGAAGTACCCTTCGAGTGAGATACATTCGCCTTTCGCGGTCATATATAGATAGAAGGGACTTGTGCGGTCTGGGCCTCCCGGCCAGTGATTTCGCATGTGAAGAGCAGTGAGTCGGGAAAGCGCCGCGTTTTTCGCTGGACTGAGGCGGCACGGGAGATGGCCAGCGCCTACCTGTATGCCAAGAAATATCCGGGGGGAGGGGGACAGGGGAGTCCGGACGACTTGAGGACGCTTGTCGTCAGACTGGCCCAGATGTCATACAAGCCTCCGAAGAAACGCAACTGGACATTTCCGTTGCTGTATCGCGCTGTGCGCTGTTGCTAGACGACAAGATTGTCTCCTCGTGCGAGTAGACGTACTTTGAGGACTGCGCGGGTGGGCAAGCTGCCATAATATCCGCCAATTCCGCCGGTTTCTAGAATTCTAACGTGCCTGTTGCTATCTTTCGTTGTAGTTGAGAGGGCTCATTCATGCTGGGCAAGCGCGTAAACCAACGGTGCGATTACCTCAATGACTCTGTGCATTTCATCAATGCGGACTTTGTCAAATGTGTCCGCCGCCGTGTGATGATAATCGAAGTATTGACGTGCCTCCTGCAGCGGCGAGATGGCAGTTACCCCTTTCTCGTTGATTGGTTTAATGTCGGTCCCTGGACTCTCATGCACCCTGACGACACCGCCGATTGGATCAGCAATCGTGTTCAGAATTTTGGAAATCGGTGCGACTTTCTCGTCTGTCCCGGCGACATTGAGCGCGAGCGGGCGACCATCTCCATAGTCAATTTCGATGGCGGCGATGTGGTTTTCCAACTCTGACGCATGAGCCTGAGCATACGCGCGGCCCCCAGCAACGCCATTTTCCTCGTTCATCCACGCGACAAATCGAATCGTCCGTTTCGGATGCGGACAGACGGACTTAATAATCCGAACGGCATCCATCGCGACCCCTATGCCGATGGCGTCGTCGAGAGCTCCGGTTCCCAAATCCCAGGAATCCAGGTGTCCGGAGACAACCACGACCTCCTTGGGTGCCTCATCACCTGTCAGATCGGCGATCACGTTATAGCTTTGTTCAGGAGCAAGGTCGCGTGGTGTAAGCACAAGGTGAATCTCGACCGGCCCCGGTTTGGCCAGCGCGGAGATCAGGTCCGCATCCTCTGGGGGCACCGCTCCCGCCGGAATTTGGGGAGTACCTTCCTCAGGCTTTGTCAATCCAGTATGAGCCAGACGAAACCTGCCTGAGCCCACGGAGCGAACCAGCGCTGCTACTGCACCTTCCTTTGCTGCTCGGGCAGGCCCCTTGCTGCGGTACTGAACTGCGGCTGCATAAACCTGCTCCCAACGCCCTGCCTTGGCCGCAAACTCATCAAAATGGTGATTAAATAAGACAATCTTGCCTTTCACCTGATCTGCCGGCAGCTCGTCAAGCTGCTCGAAGCTGTCTATGACGAGGACCGGAGCTGTGAGTCCTTGCTCGGGGGTGGCCACAGCGTTTCCGAGAGTCGTGACCAGAATATTCTGGCTTGTCCCCTCAACTTGCCCTGGATAACGAACCAGCTCAGCTTCTTCTCTCCCCCGCACCCAATGGGGCACGGTCACCGGTTCAAGGCGCACCTCGAGGCCGAGTTCGCGCATTTGCTGCGCGATATATGTCACGGCGGCAGCCGCTTGCGGTGATCCGCTCAGCCTCGGACCAATGTTATTGGACAGGAATCTGACCTGCTCGTAGCCATAAGTGGAGTTGCGCGCCACCTCGCGTATGGCATCGGCGTCCCTCTGAGTCGCGGTCATAATTAAGGTTGTATTCTTATTCTCCGTGCCCGTCGGATTTTGCCCGAGGTTCGCGCTCAGCGCGGCTGATCCAAATAGCGCCAGGGCGCAGATCATTGTTGCACTCGCAAAATCAAGCGCTGACATTTGCCGCTCGCAGAACTTCGAACAGGCGTTCGATGTCATTTCCATCGTTATAAAGATGGGGAGCTATTCGTATGGAATCTCCCCGGATGCTGACAAAAACCCTAGCCTCCCTGAATAGCCCGGGCAATTCGCCGGGAATGCCTTCGGGATGGCGGATGCCAATCATGTGCCCGCACCTTTCGTCTGGTGGGAGTACGGCATAGCCTTCACCTCGCGCATACTCGGCGATCCTCCCGGTGAGCGCAGAAATTGCTGGTTGGATGCGGTTCACTCCCCAGGCGAGGATCTGCCGTAGGGCTGCCGTCGCCATTGGGACCAACACAAATTGGGGGAACTCGCCCATGTCGAATCGGCGAGCTCCCAGCCGGTATTCATCTCTGTAATCAACCAGCCGAGCGAAGTCTTCGCTTCCCGCCCGTGTCAGCCACGACTGCTCAAGCGGCATTCCAAATTCCCGCCATTTCGGAGCGACGTACAGATACCCAAGTCCATATGGCCCGAGTAGCCACTTGTAACCAACTGCGACCAAGAAATCCGGTTGCACTTTGGCTAGATCCAAAGGGCAGGCTCCCACAGACTGACTGGCATCGATCACCAAGGCCGCCCCGACTTCCCGGGCTCGCTCTCCAATCCTTTCCAGGTCGACCTTACTGCCGTCGGTCCAGTGACACTGCGGCGCGGCAACAATCGCGGTCGTTTCATCGATCGCATCTTGCAAGGCTCCGGTCCAGGAGGTGTTAACGGACCGCTTCACGGTTCTGATACGGCATCCCGTTTTGCGCGCCAACTCACGCCACGTATACACGTTCGAGGGGAATTCCTGATCAAGTAGAACGATGGTTTGGGTCGGTGAAACGGGTAAGTTCCGAGCAGCCACCGCAATTCCGTAGCTGACTGCCGGAACCAGCGCAATTCCATCGGTCTCGACATCCAAGAGACGCGCCGCTAATCCCCGCAATGTTTCAGCTCCGGAAAACCACTCGGGAGCCGTGAGCTTCCAGGGGCTCTCCTTCGCGCGCACTGCGCCGAGTCCTGCCTCGGTCACAGATTTAAGTTGTGGCGCCATGTTGGCGCAGTTCAGATATGTGACGTCTTCGGGGATTTCAAATAGATCTCGGGCATTCTCAATTAGCATCGGGCACTTACTCCTTCCATGAGGTATGAATGGCACTTATCTCCTGAGAGAAATCTTTAGCTCTAAAGTCTTGTAATCGCCCTCCGCGCTTGACGCGCAGTTGCTCGAGTAGCGCCGGAAATGTCCCGATGGGCAGATCGAAAGTGAATTTGAGGTCCAGCCATGCCGTTTGCGGAACCATTTGCCCCCCGGCCGTGATTAGCGGCTCGGCACACCTTACGAAATAGCTCGTTTCACGAGAAGCACTCCAAAGAAGCACAGGGCGGCGCCAAACACACGCGCTACGATCCGTTGCGTTCGTTCATAAACCTTGCGAATGAAGGTGGTGGAGAAAATAACGGAAACAAAAAAGCGCCACAACACCGATGTGAGCACAATGCCCAGCAGCATTGTTCCCCGAACGGTTTCCGTCGTTGCTGGAGTGACGGCGATCGCGAAAATACCGGCGAAGAAAACCACTGTTTTCGGATTAGCGAGATCTGTTGTCAGACCACGCCAAAAGTGTGCTCGCGCGGATACGGTCTCGACTGAAAGCGAACTGTGCAATTGGGCGCCAACTCGACGATGCGAGAGCATTCGTGCTCCCAGCCACGCGAGATATAAACCGCCCACGAACTCGATGCCTGTCATTAGAGGACCAACCCGCGTTAGCTGAGTGACTCCGAAAAGCCCGATGCTCGCGTAAACAGCGTCGCCCAATGCGGCGCCAAGCCCCGTGACAAGGCCGGCAGCTCTGCCGAAATTCAACGTGGTCTGCACTACAACCAGGAAGTTGGGGCCAGGTGTGACGAGCCCAAAGAAGAACAGCATTACAACTGTGAGAACCGAATGCAGATGCGGTTGCATGAATTCCCCTGTTCTTCTTCATACTGCCAATTTGAGAGGATTCGCAGAATGATATAGTTAATGAAAGAGGAATATGTTTCCTAAATATTTAAAGGATTACGAGTCGAATTCTATGAATAGTAAGGGATTACTGGCTGATGACAAAAATTTGACCTTGCTCCGTCTTTTGGAAAAGAATCCGCGCGCCCCCATCTCGCAGCTGGCGCGTCGTGTCGGAATGTCAAATCCTGCGGTGAAGGAGCGAATTCTCCGCTTGGAAGAATCCGGTATCCTGGCCGGTTATCGACTGGAGCTGAACCCTAGAGAACTGGGCTACCATGTGACAGCCTTCGTGCGGGTTCGGCCCCTTCCCGGTCACCTCAATAAAATCGCCGAACTAGCACAGGCGATTCCCGAAATAACCGAGTGCCATCGTGTCACGGGCGAAGACTGCTTCATTCTCAAGGTCTTTTTGAAAGAAATTTCAAACTTGGATCGCGTACTGGACAAACTTCTGGCCCACGGGCAAACCACAACATCTATCGTGCAATCGTCGCCTGTCCCCCCGAGAAGTCTCCCTCTCCCGCCCGACGCTTAAGGCCGCGGGTTCTTACCTGGCGCCATTGAATTCCGGGAACGGCTAAAACGCCCCGCAGACCTGAGCAGGCTCATCGATGCGGCATAGGGGATAAAGGCGCGCGTCGAAAACGGCTAGCTCAGAGAAACGCCTCGGGATGCCGCCGCGGATGTGAACCGCCAGACTGGTAACCACACGTCGCATAGTGTTTGCTGATCGTGGGCGGATTGAGCAAACAGGAAGGAACCGAATTACTTCTCGTTTGCCGATAATCCACGAGGAACTCGGAAATTAAGCTCGATTTCGCCGGTCAATGAGTGCGTTGACATGAAGTCATCATTCGAGAACCCACGGTCTGCTTCGTCGGTTGACAATCGATAGTCGAATGTCTACTATCGCTGCCAGATTGAGGGTAGAATGTCTTCTATGGCGAAACAAGCGCAGCAACGGGTCGGGCTCCTCCAGGGAACGCTTGACATGCTTATCTTGAGGACGCTTCTCTATGGACCCGCTCACGGTCACCAGATCGGGAAGCACATTCAGAGGACTACGGATGAATTCTTGCAGCTGCAGCACGGCTCGCTTTACCCCGCGTTGCATCGTCTGGAGCGAAGAGGGTGGATCATCTCCCAGTGGGAGACTGCGCCGGACCGAAATCGGGAATTCAAATACTACCGGTTAACTGCGAAAGGCAGGAAGCAGCTCGTGGCCGAAGAATCGCATTGGAAGCGGATGGCCGAAGCTGTAGCGCGCGTGATGTGGCCGGCGGTCGAGGAGCACTGATATGTACTGGTGGCGGATCAAGAAGAGAGATGCAGACCTGGAGCGGGAGGTGCGTTCCGACCTGGAATTAGAGGAGGAGGAGCAACGCCAAGCTGGCATTTCGGAAGAAGAGGCTCGCTACGCGGCCTTGCGCGCCTTTGGCAATCCTACTCTTATTCGTGAACAGACTAGCGCCATCTGGTCCGGGAACCCGCTTGAATCCCTCTTACGCGACCTGCGCTTTAGTCTGCGCACGCTTCGTCGCACCCCCGGTTTTACCGTCATCGCCATCTTGGTGATGGCGCTGGGCATTGGCGCCAACGTCGCCTTGTTCACGGTAGTGCGTGGCGTTTTGCTCAAGCCCTTGCCCTTCCATGATCCCGATCGCCTCGTGATGCTTTATGAGGCGGGTCTTCATGAAGACGACAAGCCCAATTCCAACGTGGTCTCGGGCGGCATGTACGCCGAGTGGAAGAACCAGAACCGCAGCTACAGCAGTCTCGCGCTCGCGCAGGGCATCCGGGTCGGACTTTCCGGTTCCGGCGGGCAATTGCCGGAGAAGCTGAACAGTGCGTTGTTTTCGTGGGATATGCTCCGCACGCTGGGGGTGCAGCCCGCGCTGGGCCGCGATTTTGCGCAGGCGGACGACAGCCCCGGGGCCAACGGCATGGTGTTGCTGAGCTGGGGCCTTTGGAAGCGGCGTTTCGGCGGTGACCCTGCCATCCTGAACCAGACGATCGATCTGGACGCCCAGCCGTATACCGTTATTGGCGTTATGCCCGCCTGGTTCGATTTTCCGGACCCATCCACGCAGCTATGGACAGCGGTTTACCACGACAAGCCCGAAGACACGATGCTCTCGTTCAGCAATCATATGTTTCGCGTTGTGGGGCGGCTGAGGCCGGGAGTCAGCGCGTCGCAGGGCGTGGCCGATTTGAGCATCATTTCCCAGCGCATCCACAACGAGCACCTTAACGACCCATTCGTATTTCGAAGCGCCAAGAGCCGTCCTCTGCTGGAGGACATCGTAGGCGAAATCAAGAAGCCGCTCTACGTACTGCTGGAGGCAACCTGCTGCCTTCTGCTGATCGCCTGCCTCAATGTTGCCAATCTGCTGGTGGCGCGCGCGGCGGCACGACAGAAAGAACTGGCTATCCGCACCGCGCTGGGCGGGGGCTGGCTACGTCTGATAGGCGAGCGGCTCATGGAGTGCCTGCTGCTTTCAGCCGCCGGCGGCGCACTGGGACTTTTGCTCGCCTTCGCCGCGCTTCAGTGGCTTACAAAAACTCGCCACGACATGAGCCGCGTCGAATCCATCCACATTGACGGCGTGGTGGCGGCGTTTACGATCGGCGTTGTCGCGATGTGCGCACTATTTTCCGGACTCATCGCCGCGTTCAGCATCAGCGACAAGCGTATTCTCGGTTCGCTGCATGAGGCATCGCGTTCCGTGGGCGGGGGCAGAGCGCGGGCGACGCTGCGCAAGGTGCTGCTTACGCTCGAAGTCGGACTGACTGTGATGCTGCTCATTGGCGCCGGACTGCTGCTCAAGAGCTATGAACGGCTGCGCTCCTCCGACATGGGTTGCATCACGCAAGACGTGATCACCATGCACCTGGGCCTCCCAGATGCCCACTATGCGACCCCCGCCCTGCGCACTAATTTCTACGACTCGCTGCTCGAGCGAGTGCGCGCCCTGCCCGGAGTGGACGCGGCAGGCTTTGTGACGTCTGTCCCTGGGCAGGGCCATGGGATGGATTGGTCCTTCAGCATCGTGGAGCATCCGCCCTTGCCGCAAGGCAATGGTCTGTCTGCCCTAAGCCGCTGGGCTGATCCGAAGTACTTCGGCGCGATGGGCATTCCCATTTTACGCGGACGTACATTTGACGCCGGGAAGCGTTTGGATGCAGCCAACGAAGCGATCATCAGCCAATCCTTCGCTGGCCAGTACTTTCCCGGCGAAGATCCGCTGGGCCGGCACCTACGCATACGCGGGCAAAATGCTGTCATTGTGGGAATTGTGGGCGACACCCGCTACGCCATCGGCGAAGCACCGCGGCCGGTGCAATATTACCCGCTCGATGCCGGCGTCGAGAATGTCGGCACGCTTGTGGTTCGCTCCAGCCACGACCTGGAGCAGTTCGCTCTTCCGGTACAACGCATCGTCTCGCAGATGGATCCCGATCTGCCCGTCTCCGATGTGCTCACCATGAACCAGTTGCTCGGCAAATCGACCCTGGACCAGAGCTTCAACACGGCGCTGCTCGTCGCTTTTGCCACGGTGTCGCTGGTTCTTGCCGCGGTGGGCCTGTTCGGCGTGATGTCGTACATCGCAGCGCAGCGGACGACCGAAATCGGCATCCGCGTCGCGCTGGGCGCAAAGCGCGAACAGGTGATGCGGAAGATGTTGCTGGATGGAATGTGGCCCGCGGTCTTCGGTCTTCTCGTAGGACTCGCAGCAAGCCTCGAAGCCGGCCAACTGATGCGCGACTTGCTCTATGAGATCAAGCCGCTTGATCCGGCGGTTTATGCCGCAGTTGCCGCAACCCTGCTCGCGGTGGCCGCGGTCGCATGTATCGTTCCTGCGTGGCGTGCATCACGCGTCGATCCGATGCAAGCATTGAGAGCCGAATAGGCAGATATTTCGCGATGTCCCTTGAGGCTCTGTCAGTTGGCGCAAAACCGCCGGGTCGCTCACCGAGAGATCCCACACAGGATCGTAACGGATGACTCCTGGGCGAGTCACCGACAAACATGAAGGAACTGAATTACTCCTCGTTTGCCGACACCCCGGCCACGGACGATCTGGGTTATAAGAGACTGCGGCGTTAGCCGAGAGCGACACTCCCTCGACAACAACGACTGTTCCAGACGCGGGACCTTGCTGGAGGGAAGGTAAGGGTGCTACGTGACCACAGATCTCGAAAGCAGAAGATGGAGCGACGATGAGAACGGAATTGCTGCGATTCAACGGTGCTGTCGAGAGGGATCCAGCTATCGATGCGTGGATGAAAAAGCACGCAGGTGGATTGGGAGCCATCGCGCACCAGTGGTTTGAGGTTATGCGAAGATGCGGGGACGAAGTCCGGGAGCTTTTGCATGACGGCTGTCCGGTTGCATGTTTGGGAAATGCGCCCTTCGGCTACGTCAATGTATTCCCTTCGCACGTAAACGTGGGGTTTTTTCACGGCGCAGCGCTGCCGGATCCGGCGCGCTTGCTGCAAGGCACCGGCAAGTTCATGCGCCATGTGAAGTTGAGACCGGGAACGGCCACAAACGCTAGAGAGTTGAGCAGCCTCATCGATGCGGCATACGGGGACATAAAGGAGCGCGTCGAAAACGGCTAGCTCAGAGAAACGCCTTGGGAGGGCGACGCGGGAAGTCAGCGTCGACGTATCGCGCCATCTCATCCTTTGTGTTCGTTCCCTCGGGGACTTTGACGTCGAAGTAAAAGATCTTCTTGCGGTGCCGGCTGAGCGTCGACCCTGCGACGAACCATTGCTCTTCGGGATCCGTCTGGCATCACGTCGGGTTTGCCCTTCCTTCCGGCGCGGGAGAAAAACCCTGCGGGTCCGCACCCTTCGAGCCGCGAGCTGCTCTGGCAGAGGCTGCCAAACCAGCCCCCGCTGCCTCGCTCTCCACTGCCAGGTTTGTTACACGTGCTGAATTCAATCCGCAAGACATTTGTGTTCTGGCTGGCCCTTCGTTCTTGGCCTCGCTCTTTGAGAAAATTCTCGCTGTGATTAACATTCCCGTAATTGTGATGCTCAAAAGTGCGAATTGTCGCCACCCATTCAGCATTGACGCATTGCCCATCAGCGTGAGTCCCGCGAAGCAAAACAGAAGATGTACGCAAAACACTTGCAGCGAAGATTGTCCCAACAGCACCAGAGGCTTTATGGCTGCCGTTTTCGTGATCGGTTGCGAAAGGATTAGCAACCCGGCCACTGCCCCGAAATCGAGCATCCTGATGGGTCCGAGGTGCCACTTGTCAAAGAGAAACTCCAATGCTCCCAGTTCTAACCCGTGCGCGAGTTTTCGCCGCATGATAAAGCAAAAAACAGCAATCACCACGGCCGGAACAAGCGCTCGCCTGGCCCACGTTTCAATCGCCAGGTTTTCCTGCGCCCAACGCACGCCCAGCCATACCCCCACAAACCAGAGAAATTGCCAGGCCCAGAGGTCGAATGAACCCATCTCGTTCAAGGGAATCCGCGTAGGAATGTATCGCATCATGAATGTGTGCTCGGCGCTGCGAAAACCGAACTGAGCGAGCACCCAGAAAGAGAAAGATGTCCACAAGATCGCTTTCCATCCAATGCTTCTAGCCAGCGGAATTGCAATTGACGTGAACAGCAAAAAAATGATGTACATCGGTAGGATATCGAGCAACGGTGGCCGGTAAATCAGCAGAGCGGCTTCCGTCACCGCTTGCTTGGCCCCAGCCATGAAGTAAAAATCCAAGAGGTTGTGAAGCCCTGGCCGATCGCCATGGGAGGCAATGGGCACCGCAACTAAGAAGGCAAAAGCCAGCAAGAGCACGTGGTAGGCATACAAGCGCAGCGTGCGCGCCCACAACTTTCGCGTCATCGCTGGATAACCGTCGCGCTCGACGATACGGAAGTAAATCCGGCCCGTGAACAGCGCCGAGAGAAAAATGAACCCCTCCGCCGCTCCCACAAAACCAAAAGGTTGATTGACCCACGAACTCGCAGCAGTGGGCAAATGCGTGAGAGCGATCCACACAAGCATCACTCCCCGTATCGCATCGAGTTCCAATCGGCGTCCGGTGCTCACATTCCTTAGACGCCATCCGACAGCCGACCGTCACACGAATTCCGCGTCCGAATACAAAACCTCACGCGACTTTACGTAAGATTACATGGTCTAGCGTCTGAGGAGCTCAGCGGTCGTTTTCTTAAGAGCGTTACCCGCGGTTTTGTTTCTATGCTTACTGATCCCGACCCCGGCCCACTCGAAAAAGCATAAGACAGGGTTCATCGACCGCACCACTACCATCCAGGCATTAATCACAAATACCAGGTATCCTTTCCGGAAGATCGGACGCCTCAGCGAAAGTGATTCTTGCTCTCCATGGCGCTGGCGAGCGCGGCAACGACCGATTGCTGCAGACGGCGGAGTCGCTCGGCCGCCTCCATGAGGACCCGAGGCATGGGAGCTCTCCCTTGAGCGCTCGAGCGACAGGTATGAGATGTCCAGTTTCTCCGTTTTATAACCCGATCAGCCAATGTGAAATGAGGTCGGGCAGCCAGCAAGCCCCGAACGTGCTAACTCTGCGACCTCGCGTGTTCTCGGTCATCTACTCCGTATGCGCTTCGAAGAATTTCGTGATTCACTTATTATGGACCGTCCTCCTGAAGAGCTGAGCCTTCCGTAGCCGCCTTGTGGTGGGATGCGAAAGGCGATTGGACGAAGGCACACGAATCTGCGCAACAGCATGAAGGTCCGGCAGGCGCGTGGGTGCACGCCTACCTTCATCGCAAGGAAGGGGATTTGTCGAATGCTGGGTACTGGTACCAACGGGCAGGAAAGCCCGTACCTCGCATGTCGCTCGATAAAGAGTGGGCTGAGATTATTAGCTCGCTAGCTGATGAAAACCAGCGCTCGACATGAAGAAGGAATTTCAAAATCTTCCGCGCTGTAGCGGGGCGTGTCCCGGGCTGCCAGTGAGCTTCAATGATTCAGCGGGACTCAAATCTGTAAGTCAGACTCGTCGGATGAAAAAGTGAGATCGCCTAGCTGACGACTGATGGATGAAAACCCTTAGCTACTCCCCATCATCTGTGGAATCGTAACAAACTCATACCCTTCGTCTCGATAGCGCTTAAGCAGGTGATCGGTGGCCTTCACGGTCTGCGACCGGTCTGCGCCCATCTCCTTATGACCGCCGTCATGCAGCAGGATGACGTCGCCACCATGTATCTGGCGGCTGACTCTTCTTTCGATGACCTCTGCCGGTGGAGCATTCCAATCAAAACCGGTTACGCGCCACATGATGGGCTCCATCCCTAGTTCGCGGGTAAGACGCAGCACTCCGGGCCGTCGTCCTCCAAAGGGTGGTCGGAATAGATGCGAGTGCTCGCCGACAGCATCGTGTATCGCACTGCGGCAATCCGACAACTCTTTGCGAACCTCGGCTTCGCTTTGAAAAATCAACAGGGGGTGATTGAATGTGTGGTTCCCGATCACATGTCCGGCTTTCGCGAGATCACGCACGATATCGGGCCGACGCCGCACGAAACTCCCCATCAAGAAAAACGTAGCGTGCACCTGGTGCTTTGCCAGCACTTCGAGCAGATGAAGGGTGTGAGGATCATTTGGTCCATCGTCGTAGCTTAGGGCGAGTTGCTTCGTACCACGTGGCAGCCCCATGAAGGCTCGACCAAACAATCGAGCCGTCGGCCACATCGCCTGATAGTATCCAGTTCCGGCTCCAACTGCGATCGCAGCTCCGAGCGCCGCGGCGCCAATCATAGGAGAGATTATAACTCACGCATCAAAGCTGACCGACAGGATGGACTTGGGTGCGTAGAATTACCTTTGAATGATTACGAAATCACTAACAGTCGCGGCATTCGCGTTGCCACTACTCTTACTTGGCCTCTGCGAGACGTCCGGAGTTGCAGCGCAAACATGCCCTTATTCGGAGGAAATTACATTTCGCAGTTCATCCAGCCTCGTTCTGGTAGACGTGACCGCCATCAAGCATGGGTTGCCCGATAGCGAAAAGAACCAAAAGAACGCGTCTCAACTTCCGAGCTGCCTATGTCCCCATGCCTGAACGAATCCGATAGGCGTACATTACGTCCTGCATGGGACAACCTGATCGAGTTGGCCGGCAGGCGTCGCTCTGTCCACAACCTCCGTGGCGGTCGTTGATGCAATGATATGGGAACTCGGCTTCAACGTCACGGACTTAGGCAAGGCGATGCCCTACCGAACATCCACCAGGGAACCCCGGAAAAGAGCGCCCTAAGCGGATGGCAGCGACGAATGTTTAGGCAGGGCCCAAGGAAATTTCTTCCGGCTTTTTCGGCTAAACCGAAAACCCTTGCCAGGCTCACTGGTGTGCTGATCGTGGCGAGTTGCCTTGTATCTCCAAGGCCTGGCGACTGGTCGGTCGTTCTGTGAGCCGGACGTGAGCCGCATCAGGCGAAGTCCGGGACGGTTTTTCGTCCATGGGCAGTGGTCCTTCGTGTTTCCGTTCGTAATTCGTAACAAGGGTGGTCAGGCGCAAGAAAGCAAAGCGTCCCGAACTCAAAACAGTACGGCATGTCTTCGACCATCGCGTGCGACGTGGTAGCCATCAGGCGTCGGCTCAGTTTTCTAGGTCACGGAGGAGGTTTCGTTGGACCATTGGTGTTTAAGCGATGATCCTGAGTGCAGCAGACTCTAGTTGAGAAGGCGATTGAGATCTAACGCTCGATCGCCAGGCGGCATTAATTCTGTACCCGTAGGCCGCCTTCGGCTTCAGATCTACAGCAAACCCCGTAGTATTGCCAGAGCCTAAACCATGGGCTCTGCGCGAGCATTTCGTCATGTCTTCGATTCGCAGCCGCGAGGTCGCTCGGGCTCAGTGGCCTGGTGTCCGGCACCTCGAAGATGCGCTCAAGGTACGCGATTTCGGCAATCGTCTGATCAGCGTCCATTCCGTCTCGATATCCAACATGAGCCTATTAATAGTCAAACAGACCGGGAGTGCATGTCGTGCCTGCGAGAGCGTCCATTTACCTGGCCAAGGGATTTGGCTGCCGCCACAAAGTCCGACGACCCGGCATTTCTGGGGCGAGGTCCACACCCAGAGCTACATCAGTCGTTGGTTGGGGAGGAGGTATTGCTGCCGTAGAGGGAGATTTTGCCATTGCTGTGGGCTAAATGTGCTCGTTTCTTCTCCCAATTCCAATGCTGCCCGGAAAGCAATGACTCAAACTTACACAAAATAAAGGAATGGTACGGCCCGTGCTATGGCATAGACAGTGCTTAATAGAACAACGCTCGGAGGAAGTCATGCTGAACGTGACCGTTGCAAAGATGGGTGAATTGGCGGTCGTTAGTTGCGAGGGCAGAATTGTACAGAGAGAGGCCGCTTATAAGTTACGCGAAGCCGTGACTTCGCAGGCAGATGCCCAGATTGTTGTCCTTGAACTTTCCGAGGTGCGTGCCATCGGAGGCGGCGGTCTTGGCATGCTCGTGTTTCTGCAACGATGGGCGCGAGAACACAAAGTCCGGTTTCTGCTGTTCCATCCTTCCATGTCAGTCCTGAGTAGACTAAAGCATGCCAGATCAATCGCAGAGTTCTACATTGCTTCGAGCGAAGAGATCAGCGCTGTTCTGGCGTACGCTACCCGCCGACATGCGCTAGCTGCTTGAGTATTTACCTGCAGTCCGCGGACGCGGAGCGTCCTATACTGGGTGCATAGAACAATGTGAGGAGGATTTATGTCTCGTTTACCCATGTTGCGGTTTTGGATGGCGACGGCGGTGCTGTGTATGGGATTCGTAGTCGTGCCAAGAGTGGCCGCAGCCCGTCCCCAGACCTTTGAAGGAAGGATAAGCGATGCCATGTGCGGAGCCAAACACTCTGAAGGGAATATCGCTCCCGCAGACTGCGTTCGTGCCTGCGTGCAAAAGGGAGCTAATTATGCGCTGGTGGTCGGCGACAAGGTCTACACCCTTGACACAAAGGATCAAGCGATGTTGGCCGAACTGAGCAATCTGGCTTGGCAGGAAGCCAAAGTTACGGGCACTGCCAACGGAGACACTATTTCGGTGAAGTCAGTGACGGCCGGCCCCAGGTAGGAGCAGGGAACTCTTCGCGTTCGCATGTCAACGATTCCAGTTGCATGCACGTGCCCAACCGCCGGACTTTCGAAGCGGAATTCCCTACCTCCAAAACGATGTGGATGAATGCAGCCACCCAAATAGCTCCCGGCAGGACAATTTGAACCACCTTGAGGGATTGATGCCCTCTTTGGGCCGATATGTACCCTAAATTATGCGCAGAATCCCGCCTGATCTGAGGTGGAGCCCCGGATCTCGGCCCGCGCCATTCTTGACCTTCGTTGCTTGATCGCCGATGGCTTCGTCGCTTTTCGCTAAGTGGCTCCTTTTTCCGCCGCTATCTCGCTGATGTTGTGGGCCTATCTGCGCATAAAAATTTATGCACCGTTCAGGATCGTAACTCCGTGGCCAGAACCGGCGAGAATCCTCCTGGACGCGGTACGATGGCGCGCAGCCGATCCATCAGCCGTTGAAACAATCCTCGCTCCGGGTACTGATCGCTGTAACTGATCCCCACTCGCCCGTCGTGCGTCCAGAACTTGGCCGCCAGAAACAGAAAGCGCAAGCGCGCCGTGGCCAACGTGGTATGTTTCATCTCCTCCACCTTCACCCCTTCTTCCCGAGTGAATAGCAGCAGCCAGCAGTTCAAGTTGTACGCCAGCATGACCAGTTGAAAATGCACGCAGTTGGTCGCCCACTGCCGGGAGGGATGGGCCGCCAGCCCACCATCATTGTTGGCTTCTTTGATCAAGTTCTCCGCCCCCGCCCGCTGCCGGTAAAACCACACCAGCAGATCCAGCGCTCCCTTCATGTTCGTCACAAAGACTCGGTAGCTGTATTCCGGAGTGTCGAATAGTTGATACTGCTCCTTCGACTCCTCTGGCTTCTTCTCGTTCTGGTAGCGCAAGGCCAGAAATCGGTAGGCTTTTCCCCACCCCTCCGGCTGGTACTCAAACTCGCACTGCTGGTCGGCATCGGTCTTGGGCGAGGCCTTCCAGTCGGCCGTGCGCAGCTTCTCCAGCAAACGTGGCGTCTTGCGCGCCACCAGAATGAATTCCACCTTCCCCTTTTCGTAAGCTTGCACCGCTTGCCAGCAATAAAAACCAGAGTCTGCTCGTGCCAACCGTCGCTTCACTTCAGCAGGAACCGCCGCCAACACGGCCTTCAGGTGGCGGGCAATCTGCGGCCCGCTCGGCCGATCTCCATTGCGCAACTCCCCCCAGATGTACTCTCGCGTCTCGGCGATGAACGTCAGAATCGGCTGGTAACTCTTCTTCCCTCGGTTCTTGGGGTTATAACCCTTGCGTGCTCCCATCTTGTTCTGGCTGTAAATGGTGTGCACCGTGGTGTCGGTGTCCAGGGTGATGCAATCCAGCCGCACCTGGGCCGCCGCCCACACTCGCTCCCGCATCTTCTGTTGCACTTGCAACAGTTGTTGTGCCACGCCCCCATGCAAGCAATCCAGAAACCGCCAATACGTGCTCTGCACCGGCAGGGTCAACACCTTCAGAATGCGCGTCAGCATCGGATCCCTGGCCACATACCGAAGATGATGCAAGCGCGAGAATCCCACATAAATCGCCAGCACCATGCTCAGCAGGAATTGGTAGAACGACATCGCTCGCAACCTCCGCTTCACCGTTATAATTTCTTCGATCAACTCCTGGAACTTGAGTTTCTCTAACATCGTGGCCACAGGAAACAGACCTCCGTAGGGGGTTAAATTCTTACCCTCGAAGTCAAAGGTCGTATTCGCATTGATTTTGGGCTGGAAAGGCCTCTCGGAGGAGGCTTGTGGGACGCGCGGTTTCAGGGTATGCTTCGATCTGCTTATCACCATTTTGGGGACTCCTGAAGATGGGCTCGCGAAGCTACCGACTCCGCGGCCTCCCTGTTCTACAACAGCATTTCCAGGGTCTCCAAATGGTTTTTCCTTCAGACTTTCTCAGAAAGCCCGTTCGAATCCTCATCTCTGTGCATTATCTAGGT
>JBAUXO010000047.1:0-9773 GCA_049584315.1 Candidatus Sulfotelmatobacter sp.
TCGCGGACACGGGTTTCGGGTGATAAGTAACTGAACATATGATTCTGCTGCTGATCTGTTCCGCGCATGCTTTCTCGTAACATACTCGGCTGTGGATTAGCAGTACTTTTTCAGCAGCCTGCTAGGCATGAATCGCTGGAAGTCATCGGAGTAGAAAGCGGCAAGGTCGTTGCTCGCAACGCACGCGGCGAACAGCGCCAATTCACAGCGAAGGAAGCGAAATCCTTTGGGGTCTATGTGCGCCGCGTCATCGAAATTGCTCCCAATGACAAGTTACTGCTGATGGCAAATCGGCGAGAGCCTGGCTTTCGCGCTACCAATAGCGAACTGGTAACGGTTTCCCGAATTGACGAGCAGGGGCGCATTCATCTACAGGACGGGCGCACTTTGCCAGAGAATTACAAGCAATTCGCACACGGCTACGCTGTCACCGCTCATCGCAGTCAGGGGAAGTCTGTCGATGCGGTTGTCATCTCCGCTGATGGGATGCGAAGAGAGCTGTTCTACGTAGCTGCTTCGCGGGGTCGGGATAGCATCACGGTTGTGACCAGCGATAAAGAGGTCCTCCGGGAGACGATGGCGCAGTCAGTTGCCCGGCAATCCGTGTCCGAGTTGTCGCGCAAGGTGCAAGGATCTTCCTTCAACGAGGAAAGATTTAAGCCGTCCCTACGTGAGCGTGAACGCCACGAACTTCCGGTCTCCCGCGAACAAGTATGCGATAAAGTACTCGAAGAAAGGGGACCACTTAGAAAAGCTCCCACTCCCGAAACAGTGCAGACCATCGACCTGGATAAACCAAGTAACGAGCAAAAGCAGGAGCATGGCTTCGAACTAGGTCACTACTATGGCATCAGCCGGTAAACCAGGCAGCTTGTTTGCAGAAGGGGTAGCCGAATCACCAGCCGCGGAATGGACTCCTGTTCAACAAGGGGAATTCTTAAGTATAGCGGAGAGAGTGGGATACGATACCGGGCGTTGGCAATTTTACCCACAACACTGGCAAAAATCCATCGTTATCAATCACATCCGTCTCGGTGTTACTCAAGTCAGCCCTTTCTGACGCATTAAACGAGCCATTTTTAGTACGGAATAGTACGGCAAAACGGCCCGACGAGCCGGGCGACTGCCGGTGCGTGTCCCGCCTACCGCGCAGAACCACACCGCTTTGCCGCAGAGATGCCGAGAGAGGCAGGTTTATGGTCGGTGGGACTCGTAACCATAGATCGGAGTGCCGCTACCTCAATCGGGGTTCTAAGCCGCAGCTTTTGGGCCTACCATTCGGGGATCTAGGGAGATCTACGAGTCAAGTCGGCGATTCTTGCGAACATGACCCCTGTTATGACCCCTCTTGCGAGCAAATGTCGCGTTACATGTTGAGACGCAGGACAGATATTGTATAGTTCCTGCTGCGCTTGGCGGGGCCGGAAGGCGATTCGTAGAACGCGGTACATAAGTGGTTTCCGGGGTTACGTCCATAGCGAATCGTTGTTCGCATTTCAGAGGGCCTTAGAGTTGGCCCTCCAGCGAGCATTAAAGGAGACAGTTCGATGCCAACGAGATTAGTTCTGTTTTTCGCATCGTGTAGCGCGCTGCTGTTTTTCGCTGCAAGTGGTTCTGGGTATGCACAACGTGCCCTCACCGCCCGTCCTCTTGTTACAGCGAGTATCGACGAAAAGAAAGTTGTTAGTCTTTCCGGCAACACGCGACCGGAGGTGCGAACCGCAAGGGACCTCGGCGCCGCACCAGAAGATCTGCTGCTCGAACACATATACCTGCTGATGAATCGCCCGCCAGAGCAAAAGCAGGCGATCGATGAACTTGTCAATGAACTTCACGATCGGAATTCGTCACATTATCACGATTGGCTCTCGGCATCGCAGATAGCAGGGCGCTTCGCTCCAAACGACAAGGACATCAAGACCGTTATCGATTGGCTCACAGCACATGACTTCACAGTGAATATGGTGTACCGCGCCAATGGAGTGATCGATTTCTCGGGTTCAGCACAGCAAGTAGCCGCAACGTTTCACACACAAATCCATAACCTCGACGTGAATGGCACACATCACATTGCGAATACCAGCGATCCCCAGATTCCGTCCGCGCTTGCGCCGGCAATAAATGGTATCGTCTCGCTGAACGATTTCCGGCCGCGTCCATTGTCTCGGGTGCGCGCTAGGCCGAATTATTCCGTCAGTATTGGTGGCTCTCCCTTTCAGTTGGTTGTGCCTGGAGATCTGGAGACAATTTACAACATGAATCCTCTATATGCCGCGGGCATCTCTGGGCAGGATCAGACGATTGTGGTGTTGGAAGACAGCGATGTCTTTACAGTTGCAGATTGGCGCACATTCCGCAAAACGTTTGGCCTTGACGCCAAATTCCCCAAAGGCTCATTCAAGCAGATTCACCCGCAGCCCGACTTTTCCCCTGATAATGGCGGTTCTTGTGCCGATCCTCGGGTGAATCCAGATGATAGCGAAGCCATCGCCGATGCTGAATGGGCCACGGCTACGGCGCCCAGTGCTGAAATCGTGGTAGCGTCGTGCGCGGACACAAACACGAATTTCGGAGGGTTCATTGCCATGCAAAATCTGCTCACTCGGCAGTCTCCTCCCCCAGCGATCATCAGCATCAGTTATGGTGGCGATGAGGAGTCGCTCGGTGAAACCTTTAATGCATATATTGATGCGTTGTACGAGCTCGCGGTGTTGCAGGGTGTATCGGTGTTTGTTTCGGCTGGTGATGCCGGAGCGGCCGGGAACCTGGATGCATTTACTTCGGCAGCCACACACGGCATTGGCCACGTGAATGGATTCGCCTCAACACCGCACAATGTTGCCGTGGGAGGAACGGACTTCGCCGATACATTCCTAAATCAAAATGCTACTTACTGGAGCTTGAAGAACGGCCCTTACTTCGAGTCGGCTCTATCCTACATCCCAGAAATTCCGTGGAACGAATCTTGCGCCAGCAGGTTGATTTCCCAATTCTTCGGATTCTCAGTGCCATACGGGCCGAGCGGGTTTTGCAACAGCACCATCGGTGAAGAGAATTACCTATTCATCGCAGCTGGAGTCGGCGGACCGAGCAGCTGCGCGTACGGGACCCCCAGTATTCCCGACGTAGATAGCGGAACTTGTTCGGGCCGCAAGAAGCCCTTGTATCAATATCTGGTCGCAGGTAACCCGAGGGATGGTGTGCGCGACGTTCCAGATGTGTCGCTATTTGCAGGCGGGGGAACTTGGGGCCACTTCTACATCGACTGTTTTTCCGACACAGCGAACGGCGGCAGCCCTTGCGTCGGTCCTCCGGTGAACTGGACCCCCGACGGTGGAACTTCGCTCTCATCCCCGATCATGGCTGGCATTCAGTCCTTGGTGAATCAGGCGGTTGGGGAGCGACAGGGGAATCCGAACTTCATCTACTATTTGCTTGCTGGCTTCGAGTACAACTTCGGAGAGAATGTCAGCTGCAACTCGACGTTAGGCAATCAGACCAGCCCAAGATGCGTTTTCTACGACATCACATTGGGGGACAACGACGTGAATTGTCTGCCACTAACTGGGGTTGGGACGTTCAATTGTTACTTTGACGGCAGTACCAACGGAGTCCTGTCGAGATCAAACTCCGCCTACGAGCCAACGTACGTCGCCACTCCGGGGTACGACTATCCAACCGGAATTGGCAGTGTGAACGTGTACAACTTAGCGAGAAGCTGGCCAGGTTCGCGACTGCACTAGCCTGCGGAGGGGTGCGGGTCTCCCCGAGATCATCGATTGACGGCATCAGACCCGAGTCGAAACTGAGTTGCCAGATTTACGTGGTGAACGTTGAGTCTGACAGTCGTCGAACACATAGTCATTCATTGCTGCCTCGGCAATCAGAACCTCCCTTCTTAAGAAGCTCGCCAGGTATGATTAGCTTGTTTTCTTGAAAACCACGCTCTCATCTCTTCACTGGCCCCAGATATCTGTCTAGCCAGTCTAGTGTCTCCTTGATCATCTGATCTCGTGGGATGTCGTGCCCGGACTCGTAAATGACGCGGTGTATTTCTTCTTTGGGTGTCCCAAGCAGGCGAAACATTGGCTCCTGTGAAGGCCCTACCGGGAAGATGAAGTCGAAACGGCCATTTAACATCAAAACGGGAGCCTTCACATGGGGCGCAAAATTGATTGGATCTACCTCCGCCAATCGCTTGTTCAAGTAAAATCCGGGTGCGATAAGTACCAACACCTTAAGGCGATCCTCAACGGCCGGGAGCAACGCTCCCATAGCTGCTCCTTGACTGTAGCCCTCATATGCCAACTTCTCGTGATTGATATCGCCGCGAGTCTCGAGATAATCGATCGATTGACCGAGATCCTTGGACCAAGAAATCACATGATCCCTGTAGAAACTGGAAATCCTAGGCTTCCCAAGGACATCATCCCAGCGTTCAAATGTTCCTTTGTACACTGGGAATATCACAGCTCGCCCGCTTTTGAGTATGAAATCGAAGTATTGGAGATAACGCGAGTTGTCGCTCGACCGAGTGTGGAAAGCGTTAGCTCCAGGAAAGAATACTACCGTTTGGAACGGCGGGGACGCCTTCCTGGGCAGATAGAGATAGGCCGTCATTCGCTCGTTTCCGTAGGGAGCATCAAATGTTATTTTCTCCTCTCTCCAGTCGTCGGTCTGCTGAAGTGACTCCGCATTCGCATGCAGTGGTGTTTTGTCGTAGGAATAGAGGCCTTTGTACACTTGGAACAGTTGATCTGAAACGGGCCGTTCCAAGCTGTAGTCCCGCGCTTGATACGTAACATGCTCGGCAGCTTTTGCCGATTCCGCTGTTAAGAGATATCTGGCACATCGGAATCCGAAATTCGCGGAACGATCGAATGGCGAGCGCGCATCGGGATCGTTAAACGTGTACGATGGCTCGTTCCAAGCGCCACCTAATATGTAGCGTTCACCAGAATCCGCTTCGTTCAAAACCCATTCTTTGACATTCCCCGCCATGTCGAATGCGCCAGACCAGCTCATGCCATGATAGGTTCCCACCCGAGCGGGCCCGGTTCTCCCAAAGTTACTAACTGGGATAAGACTAGGGGCATCTTGGGGCGAGGCTGCAGCTATCCAGTGATAAATGGTGGGTAGCGATTTGCCCGCGAATTCCGCGTATGCGGCAGCCTCGAACCAACTCACACCTGTTACAGGATACTCATCTTCCCCGCGTGGGTACTCCCCCTGCACCCAATTGGCTGGACCTGATCTGCCTGTCCTGTCCTCGAACAACTTCATAGCCTCCGCCCACGGAAGTACGTGTCCACCCTTACGAAATTCCTCCTTCCAGTATTGCTGCTGCTGATAGCCTCCCTGATCGACAAACCGCTTATAGTCAGCGTTTGTGACCTCGAACTTATCGATCCAGTAGTTCCCAAGCGGAATAGCCGGAAGAGTTTCGAAACCAGCCAACCCGGAGAGCTGCACCGGTGCGGTTTCAGATCGGGAGTCAGCTAATTCGACATGTACCATTCCTGCAGGAACAATGCTCTCGTCATCCATCGTCACGGTCAAGGACTCGTCGGGGAAGGTGGCTCGTTCAACAGCGGAGAATCCTCTCAGTTCGAACTTCCACCGTGAATCCACTAAAGGAAATCTGCGGTTCTCGATGGGCGAACGACCCACGAATTCCCAGGCACTATCCGAAGCATTGTAGTTTTTTCGGTAGACGGAAACTCCAGGAGGCGTCGTCCGAATGGACCCAGACCAGGACATCTTGGGCCACAATTTGAGAAGGATCGGATCATGAGGGATGTACCGCTCCGCCTGAACGGCAACGGCATAGGCCTCGTCTAGTTTCTCTTCCTCGACCAGGCGAGCGATTTGTGGTAATGCTTGATTCCTGGCCCAACCTGCCTTCGAACTGTTGTGAACCCACCAAGCAAAGAGGCTCACCAACATCAGCAAGCCCAGCAGGACAGGGATGGCCACACTGGGCCGTTTGCCTTTCCGGAACAGCACTCTGAACTTGATCCCGGTGGGAGCTTCGGCTGCTTTGCAGTCCTCAAGGTCTTGCTCGATCTCCGACACAGACGCATATCGTTCCGCAGGGATCTTTCGCACACAATGCCGAATAATTCGATCGAGCTCGCCCGGCGCATCCTTGACAAATTCGTGAAGGAGTTTGGGTTCCTCATGGTCGATCGCGGCGATCGTATCGATGTTCGATTGGCGTTCAAACGCTCGTCTTCCTGTCAACATTTCATAGAGAACAGCGCCAAAGGCAAAGATGTCACTGCGCAAATCCACTTCTTTTCCATGCAACTGTTCCGGCGACATATAAGGTAGCGTCCCAACCACTTGAACCCGCCCAGTGAGCATCGAGATAGTTTCTTCATCGGGGCCCACAGCCCGTTGGGGTTTTGCCAGACCAAAATCCAGCAACATCGCCCCGGTGCCCGTGACCATGATGTTGCCAGGCTTGAGATCGCGATGAATGATCCCTTTGCGATGTGCCGTGTCGAGGGCGCTTGCAATCTCGATGGCGATCTGGAGAGCCTCGCTGAGGGCAAGCGGGCCTCTTTGAATACGGGAAGAGAGAGTCTCACCCTCTAGAAATTCCATCGCGATGAAGGTTCTGCCGCTATCCTCTCCAAAATCGTAAACAGTGCAGATGTTCGGATGATTTAAGGCAGAAGCAGCTTTGGCTTCGCGGCGAAACCGGTCCAAAGATTGGCGGTCTTCGGCAAGTTCCTTAGGCAGGAATTTAAGAGCAACCATTCGGTCGAGGCGGGTGTCCTCTGCCTTATATACCTCCCCCATGCCTCCAGCCGCAATAAATTTGACGATCTGGAATCGTCCCGCCAGCATTTCGCCTGGTGAGTAACGCTCTGGGGAATACGCAGGACTAAGGCGAGAGTCAACAAATGCGGGAGTCGAAAGAAAACTATCTACTAGAGTATCGCTTTCATTCAGAAGCCGGCGGACCTCTTGACATACTACTTCGTCGTCGTTTTGCTGCAGCAAGGCATTGCGCTCTGCGAGACTACACTCCAGCGCCGTCTCGTAGAGCTGCTTAACGCGCTCCCACTGGCTTGGAGATATCCCCATCTCTACACCTCAGTTCGCTGCGCAACCAGGTTTTTGCCACGGTCCAATCCCTCTTCACCGTTTTTGGAGAGATTCCGAGGAACTCAGCGGTTTCTTCGATACTCAATCCTCCAAAAAAACGCAACTCCACAATGCGGCTCTGTCGGGCATCTAGTTTCGAGAGGCGTTCCAAGGCCTCATCCAATTTCAAAATCTCCTCGGAGCGCTCGGGAGAAAATGTCAGTGCTTCGTTCAACGGCACAACCACCTGTTCTCCGCCGCGTTTCTCGCGCAAGCGACCTTTCGCGTGATCGATGAGGATGCGCCTCATCAATTGTGCAGCAACCCCGATGAAATGAGCCCGGCTCTGCCAATTCACGTCGTTTTGTCGAACCAGCTTCAAATAGGCCTCATGAACAAGGGCTGTGGTTTGCAGAGTATGACTAGGGTTCTCACGGCGCATGTAGTGGCGAGCCAGTCGCTTGAGTTCTTCATAAACCACTAGAATCAGCTTGTCGGCAGCCTCCTGGCTTCCCTGCGCATACTCCAACAACAAACCTGTAACCTCTCCCCGGCGCGAACCCATCCGATCATTCTCCATCGTCCAAACTCCAGCGAAGTGGCCGTAATTTTACCCTTTTTTCTCTGCGGAGCGCTAACCAAGCTATGGATTCTGTACCGTTCTACTCAGATCGGTCAATTTTCGCCATGTGATGACCCCTTTTTTTCAGCAAATGTCGCGTTATATGTTTAAGAAGGAGGATAGATATTGAAGCCACTTCTCAAATGGTTGGTGGCCGTTTTCTTCGTTGTGACCGTCTTGGCCTTACAAGAAAGACCAGTTTCCGTGCATGCGGCGGCGGAGCGACACAACGAGTGCGTGAGAATTTCCCTGGGGTCTCTTGGGAACGTGATTCTCAAAAATGTCTGCAGCGATCGCGTGGACATGAAGTGGTGCCACATGACGACCGACGGTCGAAATGTCGGCTGTCAAGTGGAGAGGGATCTCAACCCTGGATGGCACGTCGAAACGGGGGCGTGTCCGAAGTGCAGGTGGAAAATCAACTATGAGATCTTCTTAGCTTCGAATCGAGCAGATGCGGAGTTCAGCTCCGACGCACAAATGCTGGCAAGCCTCAAGAACAAACAGGCGATAATGTAAAGCTCAATTTTGACGCGAAACTCAGGATCCAAGTCGGCATCGGCTGGAAATCCATAATTAAGGAGTAGCTATGACCACGACGAACAAGACTCTCTTTGCCCGATTCTGTTCAGCGGGCGTAGGCAAACTGATGTTTGCAATCTGTCTGACCCTCTGCACGCTCGGGCTAGGCGTTTCCGCCAGTGCTCAGGAACCATACATCATCACGTTTGACGCTCCCGGCGCGGACACGAAACCGGGGGACTTCAACGGGACCTACCCTGGGAGCATAAACTTCTGGGGAGTTATTACCGGCTCCTACCAAGACACGAACAGTACGTTTCACGGGTTCGTGCGGAGTCCGGAAGGCAACTTCACTACGTTCGAGGCCCCCGGTGCGGATTTGGGTTCCTTCAACGGCACCGCTCCTTGCTGCATCAACGACCTGGGAGCGATCACGGGAGTCTACTACGACAACACCGGCTTCAGCCACGGATTCGTGCGTAGTCCCGAGGGCAAGTTTACGACCTTCGACGTTCCAGGCGTAGGCGGATTCGGCACCACTCCAAGAGGGTTTAATCTTGAGGGAGCCGTCGTCGGTACCTACACCGACTCGACCTATTCGTTCCACGCTTTCCTGCGCAGTCCCGACGGCAAGTTTACGACGTGGATCGGTCCAGATGCGTGCACAGGCAACGGTAATGAAGGGTGTTTCGGGTCGGGAGCATCCAATATCAATGTCTTCGGAACAATCGCAGGAGGCTACGAAGACAACAGCGGCAACTTTGTTCACCACAGCTTCGTGCGCAATACCGAGGGCAAGATGAAACCGTTCGACGTTCCCGGCGCGGGCACCGGCAGCTACCAAGGCACAGGTTGTCCCGGTTGTGACCTAGGCCTCAATCAGTTGGGGGCGATCGCGGGGATCTATAGTGACGCGAACAGTGTGAATCACGGCTTCCTGCGGAGTCCCGACGGCACGTTCACGACCTTCGACGCCCCCGGCGCGGGCACTGGCACCTATGAAGGAACGGGTTGTTTCTCGGACTGTCCCGTAAGCATCAACGACGGGGGGGCAATCGCAGGAATCTACATTGACGCGAATTTTGTGTACCACGGCTATCTGCGCAGTCCCAAGGGCAAGATTGCGACAGTGGATCCTGTCGGGACAACCTTTACTTTTCCGGACGGGATCAACGACTTGGGCTCGATTACGGGCTATTATCTTGACGCCAACGGCGTGTACCACGGCTTCCTGACGATTCCATCTCTATAGGCGGGCGAACGCGGGGTGGTGGGTTGGCAGATTCTGCTGAGGACGTAGGTTGCCAACGACGCTCCTCGCATGGGAGGAAGTCGACGCCAAACAAAAGCGCATTTTCGACATTAATTACGGCAATTACGGCCTGGGTTGCCCTGCCGAGTCTAATCCTGTTTTTGTCTGCTGGTTCGGCGAGAGCACAGATCAGCTCCGCTAAATACACTTTCCTGGTGGCTTCGGGGTTTCTTTGCGATCCCGGTGACTCTGCCACCTGCCCGGCCGTGGTCAAGTCAGCAG
>JBAUXO010000048.1:0-17024 GCA_049584315.1 Candidatus Sulfotelmatobacter sp.
GAATTGTTCAGCCGCGCCGAAGACGAGAATACGCTTGTTCTCTTTCAAATGTGGAGCACACGCGAAGCATTCGAACAAAACTGGCTTTATACCGATCTACCTAGAATCAACACAAACTCCCATTTGCTCGCGGCTGCAATGGAATCTTGGGAACTCCTTCAGCTGCCGTTGTGAAGAATTTGCGTTCTGTGTTCTCGGCGCGTCCGACAAACAGGCAGCGGCTATGCCGCGGAGTGCATGGGTAAGCGCGTCCTCCCGCGTGTCTCTGCCATTTGCACGACCCGATTAACAAACGCTCCAATCACAGACGAATGCCTTTCCTTGCGAAGTACAATCGCCGTTTGTGTTTGCACAAGCTCGGAAGGAAACGACCGGACAACGACTCCTTCTGGGGAGGTCCTGAACGCCCCCGAATTTGCCAGCGCAATTCCGGTACCCCGTGTGACCAAATACTGTGCTTCGTGAGGACTCGCGGCCTCCGCCGCGATCCTTGGTGTAATACCGGCATCCGAAAAACGGCTGAGCAGCCAGCCACGAAACTGAAGATCAAAACGCTTTCCGCCAAGTATCAATCTCTCGTTCTGCAAGTCCTCAAGTCTTAGCGCTCGCCTTTTTGCCAGTCGATGTGTTTTTTGCATTGCTGCCGCCAGCGGCATTCTGAACAGCGGAACGATGTCCAAATGTGGCGCATCGACCGGGAGAATGATGATTCCACAGTCCCAGTCCCTATGGTCAACGTGAAACACTGTTTCCTCAGAGGACGAGCTTTCAAAGCTAATGTTCACTGTCGGTGACTCGCCGAGAGCCATTTCCTTCAGTTCGGTCATGAAACGCAAATCAACATAGGGCGAATAGCCAACCGTCAGATGCCCGTTTCCTTTTCTATCTCGTACCACCGCCGAAACGGTCCGGTCGAAATCGTGAAGGATCTTCCGGGCTCCATAGAGCAAACGTCGTCCCGGAGGAGTGAGTTCCACGTGGCGGCTGTGCCGCTCGAATAACTGCACCCCAAGCTTTTGTTCCAGGCTTTTTACAGACCTGCTCAACCAAGGTTGCGAAACATGCAAACGATTTTGGGCCGCCCTCGTAAAGTGCAGCTCTTCGCCCACTGCAACGAAACTCTTCAGCCTGTCGAGATCAACATTTATCGACATAAGCCTCTCCGACCGAGCTATTCAAGCGTTTGGGCACCAGGGCTCTTGCTCAACATCTTGTGCAAATTTAGATGCGTCCCGGGATCACGACGGCGATTCCTTTTCCGCGATAATCCATGCGCGATAGGCATGAATCATGAGGCTTGATCCAACGCGCGCGAGCGGTCTCTAAACGAAACTCCCGCGCGGGTCTACCTGATCCTCCTAGCGCCCAGCACTCCTGTCCGTTCCCGAAATCGTGTCCAATCACCTCAGCGATTCCTATGCAGCATCGGTTCGCGCCAACGAAGTCTTGGACTGTCCCTCGATTCCACGTTACGGTTACTTACAGATCCAGCCATTTCCATTTAGGAGCAATTGTGTTCAATACAAGGAAGCAGCCAGCCACTCACAAAAGTGTTGCGACGCTCCAGTTGTCCACTTCAGGACAGTTCGAGCGCCTACTTGATAGCGACGAAGCCGCAGCCCTTCTGGGCATCCACAAAAAGACTTTGCAACGAATGGCACGCAGCGGAGAGGTCCCCGGCGTCCAAATTGGGGATCTTTGGCGCTTTCGTGCGTCCACTCTCAACGATTGGCTCGCCTCAAGACTCGCCGGGTAGTCCCAAAACAACCTAGACTCCACCCGCAACTCAAGCTATGCTGCCCAAAGCCACTCGTGCCCGTATCGACGAAAGGAGCAACACCTTTTGTTAACGCGGACACGATATCAATTCGGAAGTTTACGGCTGAAGCAGAGGCGGAATGGATCCCAAGCCTGGGAGTTTCGGTATTACGTGGACCAATTGGACGGCGGACGGAAGCGTCAGCACGTCACGATCGGCACATGTATGCGGTATCCGACCGAAGCCCTCGCTCGAAAAGCCGTTCAAGCCCTTCTTCTCAACCTCAATGCAGAGGCCCCACGGGCCGAGTTGGAAGTACCAAGCTTTGGCACTCTTCTCGACAAATACGCCGAAGAAGAGATGCCGGGCAGGTATTCAACTCGCAAGTCGTATGAGTCAAACATCAAGACGCATATTCGACCGAAGTGGGCCGATTATCCCTTGGACCGGATCAAGCCGATGCCGGTTGAACAATGGCTTCGGGCACTCAAGCTGGCTCCGAAATCCAAGGCGCACGTCCGAGGTCTGATGCACTTGATCTTCAGATGCGCAGAGCGATGGTGCCTGATTGAAATGGGTAAGAACCCCATCGCACTGGTTCGTGTGAAAGATTGCACCAAACGATTGAAGCGCCCTCGAGTGCTCACGGTTGAGCAGTTCTGCGCGATGCTACCGCACCTGAAACCACCTTACAGGACGATGGTGATCGTAGCGCAGTGCCTGGGGCTCAGAGTCAGCGAGATTGTGGCTTTGAAGTGGGGCGACTTCGATTTCAATGACCGGGTATTGCTCGTTCAGAGAAGCGCGGTCCATTGCCGTGTGGATTTCGTCAAGACCGAATACTCACACGATTTTGTTCCGCTCGATGATGATCTGGCAAAAGTGTTGCTCAACTGGAAACAGCAGAGCTGCTTCCAACGGGATGAGGATTGGGTTTTCCCAAATCCCGCCACGGAGAAGCCTTACTGGCAGGAAGAAATCCAGAAGAAGCACATCAAACCCGCTGCAGAAGCTGCTGGCCTGGGCACCGGAATCGGTTGGCATACATTCCGACACACATATCGGACGCTCCTCGACGAAACCGGAGCGCCGATGAAGGTGCAGCAGGAGCTAATGCGGCACGCCAGTATTCAGACGACCATGAACGTTTACGGGCAGGCTCTATCGAGCACAAAGCGCCAAGCAAACAGCAAGGTCGTTCAGATGGTGCTCAACCCGGAAGTCTCGGTGCAGACAAATGAAAAGGGAGCCGAAGTTGCGGCTCCCTGATCAATTGCGTTTTTCTTATTGGGGGTTTTTGGGGGTTTCTCGGTTTAACCCAAATTCCCGTAAGCTTATGATTCCTTTGGTTGCGGGGGGTGGATTTGATCCCTCGACACGTATTGATTACACGTAAGTTATTCATTCCATTATAGGCGTGATGGGCAGGAAAGGCACGACAGCCAAAACCTGAGCACAAAATGAGCACAAACCAAGGTCCTACGCCATGTCGCCACGCGGGTGTCGCATCGGCACGAAGTGCGCCGCTGCTCATCATGGAAATCCGTTTGCCATTTATAAGCAACCATCATCATCATAAAAACACTGGACACCAGTCGCGCCCTATTGCACCATGAGCCGTTATGTTTTTCAACCGAGCTAGACTGACACTGTTTCTCTTATTGGTAACGGCCTCTGCCACGGCTCAAACGTGGACGTACCAAGGAACTCAGATTTGCTACAGCATGGGTTCCACGGTTCAGTGCTACGCCAGAGGAACGATTAGCAATTTCGCTGCTGACAGACAGCGTGCCTTAGACAACGCGGCACGCGCCGGAGCCGGAGTCGGCTCTTTGGCCGGGGTCTTGATCACGGCATGGCTCAACCACCGTCAAGAGGTCAAGATCGAGACCCAAGAGCTGGCAAAGGAGCTGCAAGCGTATTTCGATGCCGAATTTGATCTGCTTGCCGATGAGCAGAAAATGGAGGCCGAAGATCAGGACTCCATTACCATGCTGGAACAATTAGACTCATCGCGCAAGACCGCATGGGAAAACCAGTTGGCGGGTTCAAAGAAACTCTACGACATGCGAGAGAAGTACATTTCCGATCTGAAAGGATTGGAAGCTATGGACATGAAGGACAAACACAGAAAGGCTATGCGGTACTTCATCGACAATGAGCCAGATGGGGCCAAGGCACGGTACGGTCGCCAGCGCAGAATGGCGGCTCAGTGTTTTGTTGTAAACCAGTTTCTAAAGGTCCTGCCAGAATCTTATCGCCAGAATCCACCAACCGCAGAGGAACAAAAGACAGCGCTTCTTATTGCGCCTCCTTCCATCGCGCCCTAGCAGCTTTTGCAGCCACTTTCCGGCGCTGTTCCTTGGTCATGGTCTTGAGCCGTCGCCGCCTCCCATGCCCGCGCCTTGTTTTCGTCGCCGATGCCGGATCTGCGACGCGCAAATTCCAAGGCAGGATGTCGAACCCCTGGCGCGACGCACCGCGAAGAAAAACAGAGTGCGGCCTGTCTATCAGAAGGTACAGGGTGTCCTTCTGGTTGTGCCGCGTGTCCCTTCGCCACCTTCACAGGAGCGCAGCTCGTTCGCTAGTTTAGTTCTCGCCCCAACGAACAAAGCTAACCGGAAGGATGCTCCATCAGAAGATACATGTTCCATGTGTGTGACGTGTGCCCTTTAGTAGTCAAGTGCGTACTCTTGGTTACTAATGCATACGTTTGCTTACTAATTAATGCAGCAATGTATGAAAAAGATGTTTTTCCGCTTGCATAGGTGCAGCGCTCCCGCTAGCATCACGGCCATTCGAGGAGCGGAAGGAGGTCGGAAAAATGTTAACCGAGGAACTAAAGAAAATCTTGAACGAGTTGCCGCGCGACTTTTACGGCGATGTCCAGATCGGCTACCAGGCAGGACATCCCGGCGTGGTGCGGGTGACGAAAACTCACAAGCTATCCAGCGTCAATAATTCCAATCGGGACGACCGAGGACCGAATGTGCGCCAGCCATAGTAATGCTCTTGCGCGGATGCGATCGTCGCCTATATGGGTGCCCGCGAGGGCTTCGCCACGTGCCAGGCCAAACCCTGCCGCGCGTTATCCCTTCCATAATGATGGGAATGGGGTCTGTTCACTTTCCGGACCCGTACACAGGGTATACAGGGTACTCAGGGTACACAGGGTATTCAAGGGTACACACGGTACACAGGGTACTCAGGTACACACGGTATTCAAGGGTACTCAAAGAAACATACAGGGTCGAACTGTCGTTCGACGAGATGGCTTTTCTCTTTAAGGATGGATGGGAATGGGAACCATCAATCTCGATCAACACCTGGAAGCTGCCATTCAGCAGAATCGCGCGCTATATGAATCCCATGACCAGCAAAAAGACGGCTATCTCTCATCGGTTTTCACCTTCACCCGCGTTGCAATGGCACATCCCAAGATGACGGACCTTACCGCAGATTCTGCCGCTGCAGTGGTGGATGAGCACCTGTTACGAAAAGGACATCTGACCATCGAAGATGGCTGGAGAGGGGAGTTTGGCGATTTGAGCGCCTCCGACGACAGCGATGCACGGGCTGCGTTCCTTGAGGTCTGGGATCAGATCCGGTGTTTACCAGGCGAATCCTGGCTAGATGCAGCATGGCGTCGCGTAAACCAGCGCCGTACCCTCGACGCAATCCGCAAGCTGCCCGAGTGCAAACCCATGCCCGGCTACACTCGCTTTCTAGCGCTGGCCGCCGAGCTTCAAGAGATGCTGGGCGAAAAGCCGATTCTCTTGCCTTGCCGCGAAGTCGGCAAAACTCTGGGTGTTGATAAGGGGACCGTTGTTGCGTACAGGAAGCTGGCTATTAGGCATGGCTTCCTGCGCAAGCTTAAACGTCATCGGTATAACGCTGGCGGTCACAACGAGGCAACCGAGTTCAAATTCATCGCCGCGCGTCTCGCAGGAGCACCAGCATGAGCGCCCGCTCTTGCGCCGTTGCACTTCCGCGATGGCAGAAGGGCTCGGATGGTAAGGTGCATTCCGAGGGGATAGGTTGATGCCATTGCACACTTATGTTGTGTGTAATACAGATGAGTGTAAGTGTATACAAGTGATAGCTAAGTTACCAATAAGTTCCCGTCCATCTCTGACTGTTCGTTGATAACCTGTTGTAACTGGTCCCAGGTGTATGGTATAATTGTAAAGTACCTCAACTTCGGGGCCTACCAGAGCGGAGATACTTCGACCGGGCGGTTCAAAGGAAATGCCCGTGAGATCAATATCAGTACCTCCCACCATCCCCAGCGGCTTCATTGCACAACTTGAACAGCGCAACAGCGCCTTGCTCGCACCGGAAGTCGCTCGGATGCTTCGCCTTACGCCAGGCACGGTTTACAGGCTCGCGCGGCAGCGTGCCATCCCGAGCTTTCGCGTTGGCGGCAGCCTTCTTTTCGATCCACAGCGGCTAGCCCAATGGATGCGCGGGACGGAGGCACGATGAGCGGCACGAGCGGCTTTGCAACCCGCACCGTCGCCCCAACGCGCTGCGAGCCTGCAAAGCGACGTGGCAGACCAAAGCTAGACCTGCGCCCGCTGGAACATATCCGCTTTGGCGGGGGCAAGCTCCTCGCTATCCGGCAGGTTGATGGCAGCGCGAACGATTTCGTAGTTGATGTGAAGTTCGTTGATGGCACCACTCGCACGTTGCTTTTGATTCAGCGCTACTGGGTCAACGACATCAAGCCGTTCTGACCAGGGCCGATGTAGATGCGATCATCTCGCGAAGGCGCAGCGCCACGCCGGAAGAACTGCAGGACATCATTACCCGCGCGCAAGACTTCGCCTTGACTAGCGGGGAGAGGAATCTGCTGGGCGTGGAATTGTCGGTAGCCATAGCGCAACGCATACGTGGACTAGATGGTAGGCGGCAAGACCCCAGCGCCAGGTTGATTCACGACCTCGGTTATGCCCAAACCCCATGGGGTCTCCTGTACGATCGCGCATCGTTTCAAAGGCAGATGCAGAGCGGAAGCAGAGCTATTGCCGAATGCCGCAGGCACATGCCTCCGCACTGCTCATGCTGGCGGGACGCTCGTGAAGCCCTCTGGTACATCCGCAGTTCATTTCCAGAGCGCTCGCCGGAAGCATTCGCGGCGATGCAGGTGTGGGAAAGTCTAGAAGACCTCGAATTTTCATCCCGCCCGGAGCGGCGAGAGGCACAGAACCTTTCACAGTAAGACCAGCTAACCTAAGGAGAAAACGATGTCCAATTTACATATCAACGAACAAGACCAACTGGTCGATCAAACACCTAACCAGATAAACCCCGGCGCGGCCAAGCCGAGCGACTTTGTCATTGAGGACCGCGATGGCGGCCAATGCGGTGATACCAAAGCAGAGCGCGCCGCGCTACTCGCGCTCTCTAACGCGGACAATACGACAACGCTGGGTGAACCCCTCGCTGCCCGCAATGAAGTGCCTAAGTGGGTGAAGTAAGATGACCAAAGCAGGCAGACGCAAACTCCATCAGGCAATAAACAGCCTGGGCAACGATCAAGTCGCCGCGATCGTCCGGCAAAACTTCCCACGCGCCAAAGGGGCAAGGGTTGACGAGCTGGCCAAGCGAGCCGTTGCTGGCGCACACCGGATGGTCTCGCCACGGAAGATTCAGCGCGGCTAGAAAACAATCCGCAGAAAAATAAGCGACCGCACAGGATTTCAATCTCGTGCGGTTTTTTTACGTCGCTGGTGAGGGCTTTTGTCGAGCACTGAGAGGACAACGCGCACCAGCACTGCAATGGCTACCAGGCCAGAGCGCGCTTTCCGAAGAAAGTGCATTGACCTTGAGTCTCCAACACAGAGAAGGTCTATAGGGAACATACAAGCAACGCTAGGATGGAAAGATGGGGAGATGAAGAGGCTGTAAGGCTTGGGGTATACGAGTTATACGGGGCGATCTGCGGAGGCTGAGCTATGCAGGCAAGGGGATAAGGCAGGCAAGCTAGGCGAGTTAGTTCAGGAGGCGGACAGAGGAGCGAATGTAAGTAAATGAATAATCGCGGGTTACTCGACGTGATAGTCGAACCCGGTCTGGCTCGGTCGGGTCACCGTTCGTGCCCCGGCTGAAAACAAATATCATCCACCGATCACGGCGCAAGCCTTCTGACACGTTGCCCTGGCAAGGCCAGTCTGCCTGCCGATAGCACCCCATGAGAGCCCGCTCGCCCGTAGCGCGCGGATCTCACGGGCGTCCACTGCCGCCTTTGGCCGCCCCAATACCTTGCCCTGTTTGCGCGCGCGTTCGAGTCCAGCCAGCGTCCGTTCCGACAGTCGAACCCGTTCCTGTTTGGCTACCACGGCCAAGATCGATATCACGGCATCCCTAAACATCCCAGTGCTGTCGAGATACTGTTCAGTAAGGGAACGCCACTGCACGCCATAGCCAGTGAGCCGATTGAGATGCTGCAGGGTTTCGAGCGCACCCTCACGACTCAGCCGGTCCAACGACCAGAATAGGAGAACGTCAAACTTGCGACGGCTGGCATCCTCGAACATACGCTGGAATTCAGCGCGGTCGGAATGTTTGCCAGTGATCTGATCGACATACTCCACGACTACCGACCAGCCCACGCTCACCGCGAACGCTCGGAGCTGCGCGAGCTGGTTATCGGTTTCCTGCTTGCTGGTACTTACCCGCACATAGAGTCCACACTTCATAATTGATCCTCCCTGAGATCGTCCAACCCGCAAACAATCGTCCGTTTGCTGGCGAGCAACAAGCAGCAATTCACCAGCCCGATTTTCAGTGACTTACAGACCACACTCGCGCACCCGTTTTTTGGCGGGCACGATTACGGCTTCTTTGCCTTCTTCGTCTTCTTCCACCGCGCACGTGCGGCCTTCTTCGCCCGCTTAGATCGTTCCTCTGCACTCATGCCCTTCGCGGTAGTCATTCCACCGTGCTGGCCACGGCAAACAGGGCAGTACTCAACAACTACAAGTTCGGTGTCGGTATGTATCGTGCAATGTTTTGCCATAATCGCTCTAAGTTACCACCGCTAAGCATGATCTGCAATAGCTCTTTAGCCTCATCAGCGCTGGCCACACCAGCGGACGCGCCAGGGGAATGCGCGTTTCGGCCTATGTCATCATGATCTCGACTTGCAATCGGTTGAGTGCTTCGCGAACGTTGTTGTTGCTTTCCTTAACGATCCGCGCGAAGTTTGGCCGCTCAACCGGGCTGTCTGTTTCCGCATCCCAGACGCGGCCTAATAGTTCCGCTGCTTCTTTGGCGATACCGTAACTGGAGAACTCCAGTACGCTCAACCGCGATAGAAACCTCGGTTCTAGGCGCGTGGAATCGTTACAAGTAAACACGAAAATCGTGTTCGGAGGGAAGTTAGTCGAATCCAGTTTGCTCAGGAGTGAGACCTGCGCCGCATCGGTCATGCGGTCTGCCTCGTCTACAACGATCAGGTGCATCCGCTTGCCCGCCATCGGCACGTACTGGCAGGTGCGCCGTACTCGTTCGATGTTCTCCAAGTTGCACTCTTGGCTCGGAACATGATGAAGTTCCGCCGGAATTGCTTCCGCCAAGGCTAAGGCCATCGTGGTTTTTCCCGTTCCGCTTGGCCCGATAAATAGCCAAGCACTCTGAAACGGATGTGCAGCTAATCGCGCCATGCACTTGCGGATTTTCTCAAGGCCCACGAAGCCGTCAAACGTTCGTGGTCGGTACTTCTCAGTCAAAGGCTCTGGGAAGTTGAGCGAGGCTTGCGGTTGGACAGCGGCCATCTCGAATAGGCTAGCGGCCATAAGTCACCGCCTGCTCTGCCCGCTTTGCATTCCACTCGTCCGCCTGTGCTTGCGCTGCTTCTCGAGTGGACCACGGCACTCTGCCACAACCTACCGTATTCGACTGCCGATCAAACAACGTCCAACCTTGGGAGATCAATTCCCAGTTTGCTTTCTCTGCCTCATTCATCCACGGGCAAGCGCCATGAGGCGACACCTTCCGTCCGCTTTCCTTGTGTCGCCAAACCTTGGACTCAACGACGCTGTAGTTTGGCTCCAACGGTGCGGGCGGTAGCAATGCCGGATGACTGGCAGGCAACACGGAAACCAGGTTCTCAGGATTAACGTGGAGTCTGACCCCCACGTCTTTCCCGCAAAAGATTGAATGCTCGACACAGATGACGCCAGCGGGCAACGTCACCGACTCTGCTCCTCGAATGTCTTTGTCGAAAGCTGACTGCGGAGGCATTGGCGCGGTTTGGAGCGTGTCCAACCGGACAAACACAAAGTAATCCCTTGATCCGCCTTCCCAATAGCTTTTGCAATTCAGCGGATACCGCTGGGGAACGATGCGAATCTTGCGCCCACGGTAATCGGGATAGGTGACTTTGAGAATCCGCCGAATCAGCGGATCGTTGATAGATACCTGAATGGCGTTCGTCATTAGCGTGAACCCCCATTCTTTCCACATTTGCCCGCGATGTAGTCGAGCCATCGTTCCCGTTTGAAAGCACAGTTTTGGGCATGGCAGAAGCTGGCTAGGTGTTCTAGTTGAGCAGGAGTGAAGGCTTCACAGTAGCCCTTGGTATCCCGCAGAAATTCAGCTAAGGCGATGAAGTGTTTCTTGCTCATGGCGTGTTCTCCTCGCGCTTGATTGTGCTAACCAGTGGCTAGCACGTGCGACGCATCGCGAGCATAGCGCTGGTTTGCAGGAGCGATCATGCGCATCGGTGGTAAGCATGTGAGAACACAGCAAATAAAATTCTTGACACGTTTTCCTGAATTCGATTGCGAAAAACGGGCGCATTAAGAAGAGCGCAGCGCTTGCGAATCGCCGCGCGAACGCCGCGCCAATCGGGCGCGAAAGGATTGCAGATTGCGCGGCAACGAACGGGCTCGCCCCTGGACGGAAGCAAACAAACGCGGAGAGCAACGGCGCAAGGAACGCGCGATTAGGAAGCGATTAGCAGCGGATTAGCGAGCGAAGGTTGCAGCGCTGGAAGGCAGGACGGTAGGAGTACTACTTTACGATTTTGAAACTGGGTAGGGACGGTCTGGCCCCCTCGACCACCCTCTGGGATGGCGCAATCGCTAGGCAAAGATGAGATCTAAATCGATGATGGCGTTGCGGAGATTGAAGCACAGTCTGCTCAAGCCGATTCTCAGACTTCAATCGTGAATTCGGTAGTAGAGCTATTTAGAGGGATTGGCACCGGCCTGACCTTTACGCGAAAAGCGCTCTCGAATCGTGATGATCCGATGGCGGCGCAAACAGCGGATAGGCTCCCCTTGAGAGCCATTTCAGATTGAATTTGACCAGCAGTGACTGAGATGTTTGCATTTCCCGCTGTGCGGGCTGGCTGAATATGGTGACGGAGTACGTGTTCGCGGATTGCATCTGCTTTCTTCATGACGAAGAGCCTCTCGTCGCAACGGTACGGCTGAGTCCTTGAAAATTCAAGTACCTATTATGAGCGTGTATGCGTCGCGTCGATAGACACTCCCTTTGATTCCATCCATCCGCATCGATCAGTCGGCGTCAGTATAATCAGCGACTGATGATAAGGAACCATATGGATGGGCTGGCCCCCCTTGACCACCTTGCGTGAGACCGCATCGCTTGGCAAGATTACGCAGCCTTTCTCGCCACATTGCAGCGCCGATTGCCGGAGAGATTGATTATGAATGTGGACAGCGTGTACGGATACATGGGTGAATCGTTCCCATCAGCGGTAACCATGGCTGAGAGCCAATGCTCGCGCTTCTGACATTGTGTGTGCGCTATTTTTCCGGCCCTTGGTCATTCTGTTGACGCAGCCCCGCCAGCACGTTGTCTTCAGTGATTCCATATTCAGAAAAAACACGAACCGATTCGCTGGAATTCTCGTGCAGGGCAGCCGCCAGAAGATATAGTGGTTCTACTTTGTCGCTGCGAAAGTCGTGCGCGAGGTTTTGTGCTGTGTTAAGAACGCGCTCGACAGCAACCGACGCGGGCATGTCCTGCGATGCAGGCACAGGCACAAAGTGCGGTGTAAGTCCTTCGAGTTTCGCGAGTAGCTGAGAAGCCGCTTCTGCCGAAAAGAATGGCGAGGGGGGGCGACTGGAATCTGCGTCCTCTCAAGTTGGATTTAGTCGGATCGACGCCAAGTACCTTGAACATCGCCTCGCCTCCCTGATCTTCGATGACAATGGCTTCAAGGAGTTGAGGGAGGTCGAGAGTGCGTGCGCCATCCTTCCCAGCTTTGAAACGTGCGATAAACAGAACCTGCTTTGCACGCTGTGAGTACGTGTGAACCACTTTACCGGAATCCTGTTCTTGAGCTACCAACATGCCACGAACTATAAAGACTAGCAGCAGAGCAAGTGGAATTTTCGAACCGTATAGCATAATTTTGCCTATCCCGCCATCAACCCTTCGGGGAAACTGTTGGCGGTTGTTTTCCAGCGTTTCTCTCTTTTAAGAACTGGTCCAAGGTTTGCACGATCACAACCGCAACCTCGGACTCTCGACCTTTGAGCCTTGGTTCCATTGCCACCAGTTTTGCAACGGCAGTGTCCACAGTGTTCATCGGGTTCTCTTTCATGGGGTGTAGGTGCAGTACGGCGAAGCAGGACGGGGTTTCCAATCAAGGCCGACTAGCCGTGCGGTGGATTGGGTCCGCACCAAGAATCGCGCGCAGACTGTCCAGCAACCGCGAACTCGCCGACTCGCCAACAGACATGTTCACCGCCAGCAACCGCAGGTTGCTGTGCAGCCCCCGTTCCGGGGTGACGTGTCCTTACTCCACCCGACGCCGTAGGCGGCGTGCTTTTGACCTTCTCCAGATACCGAACAGCAACCCGCCAAACCGGACACTCCGAACACCCAGAACATCACCCTCACCGTGCCGGAATCACAACATTGCCCGGTCAGCACCATTGCGCGGGTTAGCGGCTCGGCGGCTGCGGAACAGCGACCGCGCTCACGCTATCACCTTGAAAACGAGCGAACGATGATCACCAAGAAGAACACTGCGACACCCAAGCCTCCAACCCCTACGAGTCTCGCAATCCACAGGATCGTTTCGTCATCCTCAGGGAGGTCCGGGTGTGCTCGTTTGGCCCATCGCACGATAACAACGGGACGGAGAATGGCTAACACTGCGACGCCTAGGACTAATGACGCGAAGACAACGTCCGTCAGATGTCTCACAAGACCTCCTCATTCGCTCAGGTCACGCCATGACCAACTGCCATACCAGCAGCGCCAACCCAGTTGCCACTGCGAAGTAGAGCGCAGCAAGGGCGAAGCGTGATGGGTAGGGGAGAACCTTGCCAGGCTGCGGCAGCTTAATAAATCGGGGACCCATCTTCCCCACGAGGATTATGTGGATTCCATTCGCGGCAAAGAGCACCGCGAGCAGGAGAGCTCCCCCTAGTACAACGCTCCGGTTGGCGTGCAGGGGGAGCGCAGTGAGTGACGCAAGGGATTGCGGTCGCCACATCTTGAAGTCCCCTTATGTCTCAGAAAGAAGCACAGACCGAGTAGGTCGATGACACAGATGCGCCCGCGACTCCGACTGTAGGGCCGTAAACAGCTCCAGAGCCGTTCGCACTGACCTGGACGCCTGGGCCCACTGGTGCCGGTCCAGTCGGAACGTTAAATCCGAAGCTCCCCGACCATCCGCTAAATATTTGATTGATTTGGGACGAGGACGCTTGCTGTCCGTTTAAAGTTCTTCCTGCGACCGGACCGACGCTCAAGTTATCACCGACAGAGCCCCCCGCGCCAATGCTACCGCAGAGCGTTTTGGTGGCCGGATTCCAGGCTATACTCCCTGCGGGCCCGATCCCTAGTTCAGGAAGAGGCCACAACGGAAGAATCCAACTCAACAGCCAAGGGCTATGTGCCAGGGCACCCAGGTTATTTTGAAAATTTTCGCCGAGCATTGCACCAACGTAGACTGTGGTGCCATTTGGAGTTATCGTCTCCGTGGTCTGGCCCGCACCATTGTAGAAGGATGAATAGTTTTGCCCGTCCAGGCCAATCATGTTGACCGAACCGACGAGGCCGTTTTGGATCGAGTTTACCAGCTGTGCGTTGGCAGCGTTCGCCTGACCGGACCACCCCCCAAGCTGGCCTAACTCAACCCACGTTCCACCAGCATTTTGGCATGAGCCGACGCTGCCCGTCTTTTGATCATTCTCCGAATCGAAGCTGCCGTCGTCCCACACACATTCCAGCCCCGTCGGGTCGGTTGCGCTCAACGGATTGTTAAGGACATAGGCATACCGATTCCAGCTCTGCGGGTTGGTGGGATCGACTGCGTTTAGCCCAGCAGGATCGGGGGAAATCCATCGCCCCACGGTGCTGTACTCTCGATAGGGAAAATCGTACAGCCCGCCACCAAGGCCACCAGTGTCCTGCATCATGCCGGTAAAATTGAAGTCGGCATTGGTGGTATTGTTGTACGCTTCGCCATATGGGGCATAGGACGTGTCGTTGGACACGAGACGATCTAAACGAACTCAGGTCGCTACGGTTTCGGCACCAGCTCTATGTCTACCGACTTCTGCTCGCCCGACGCGAGATGCAACGTTGGCCGCATCCCTTCGGCGGGGTCGGTGTAGAACCATGTCTTGTAGCCAGGCGCAGAGACGAAGATGATGAGATCAGATGTGGTGGGAAGATTGACGTGGAACTCGCCTTTGTAGGTCCCCGCGCTTCCGGTACCGCTTTCGTCGGTCGCCACCCACATCACGCGCAATCGACCCACGGGTTTGCCGGTGACACTATCTCTCACCGTACCGATTAAAGTAGCGGCTCTGGGAGCGAGTTTGATGGTTATGCTTGCGGTAGGTTCCTGCGTCGTCAGAGTAACTGTTTGCTGACTGCGGGTTTGACTTAAGGCTGAGTAGCCGTCCTCATCCTTGGTCACAAAGACTTGAGTAGCACCCATCGAGAGATGCTGAATCTCGAATTGACCGCTCGGATCAGTCCACACGTTGCATTCGCTCTTGTGCGATCCGGCTTGTTCCACACACACAACGGCGTGGCTCATTGGCTGCCCGTCTTCGTTAAGCACAATGCCGCTTATCCGCCCGAGCTGATCGCTGGAGTAGCCCGGTGTTGTAGAGACAATCAACGCCAACAGCAAGATCACTCGAATGCACAATTTGCTAGCCTGCTTTCCTTACTTCAACACCAAAACGGGCCGCTCACGAAGAACGGCCCTTTCCGGGGCACTGGGTAAAGGAGGGACTTGCCTATGCACTTGCCCCCAATGTCCCAAATTCAAAAGCTTTAAAGTCCAGGCCCTTCCCTCCATCACCCCTTCGGGGAAACCGCTGGTGGGGCTTTTCTGTCGGCCCGCTCTTTCACGGCGACTGCGGTGTCGCCAGTTTCATCTGATCACGGCAGCGGTGCCGTCAGCAGCACTTGTTTCTCGTCCTTGACGGTGAGGAAGGTGAGGCCCTCGTTCCGCGTAAAGCACACTAAGTTGTTTCCCAGGTCCGACTCGGGCGCATAGAATCCTTGTCGTTTGCCTGTCGAGGCGTCCAGCGCCAGATATTCGGCCGTGAAAGGCTTTCCCATCCCGCTATCCTTAAACAACTGCACTAGAACGGTGCCACCAGATTCGTAGACTCCTGTGGCGAGCAGGCTGGGGTCCGGCTTCTTAAAAGGCATTCGCCGCTCAACGTGGCCGGACGCGGAAACAACTACCACTTCGTCCGGGCGTAGTAGGTAGATGTACCCGTCGTCCCCGACGGCCGAAGCCCCCTCATAGAGCTTTGTCGTGGTTGAGGCGAGATCGAAATCGCCGAACTTGCCGGAAACACGCGCCGCGATTTTGCCTGAGGCGTCAAATATAGCGATGAAGCTTTTGCCCCGCTCCTGCTCGTCGGCGGATCGGTTGAAGTACCCGCTCACGAGCATTGCTCCGCTCTGGAACGCGGCGATCGCTTTGGTCGCCAGATGCTCCGGCACATCCAGCTTCGTCTGGCTTGGGTTACCTGGATCGGAATGCCATTCAAACACGTACGTCTTGTGGTCGTGCGTGTCGGCGAGGGCCCTTAGCTCTCCTGAAGGACTGACGCTAAAGGCCCGAAACGCCGCATTCCGGGCGACCTCGGTTGGCACTCCGTATAGCTCGTACTTAGAACCGTCGTGGGCCAGCTTGAGAATGGAAACGGAGTCGGCAGTCCCCGTCTGGGCGTAAAGATTGGTATCCGAATCGCATTGGGTATTTCCGTTCCACCCGAGTAAGGGCACGGACGACCACACAGTGGAGGACGCCGCCCGCAGCGTCGTCGGTACCTCGTTCGCAGAGGAGGTTCCAGCGATGGCAAGTCCGACCGCCAGCACTAGAAGGAGCAGAATTTTGCCGGGCATAATAAACGGCCTCCCCGGGGTTTGGTTAGTTCGGTTTGGTTTGCCTGTCCGAGAACCTGGGCGTCGTCCTAAGCCAGTCTGCCAATGAGCGCGAATCCTGGTCACAGGACGCAATCGCTACCTTGGGGGCTGCCCAGGACCGCTCGACTGGGTCTTCAATAAGCGTGCCCGTCGCCGCACGCCTGACCTGCATGCAGTCGGCCTCCTCAGCGTAGCCAACATAGCAGGTAGAGTGTCCACTGCTTCCGCAGTAATCTCCTGGGATAACTGTTGTGCAGTCGTTCGGATTGCTTTCGTCGAATTGGCAACTGGTCGTGGAGACCTTCTGGCCTGTGCACGAGCACGTTGTGACGAATGCTCCTGGATTTGAGTCATGGGCACAGTCCGCGTACGCCGGGGTCGAGGAGAGAGCCGACAGAACAAGAACAAGAATGGATACTCTGGTCATAGGAACCCTCCCGATTTGGATTAGGATCTAGCAAGGAGCATTTTAAACAGGACCTGAACCGACGGCGCGAGATAATTCGGAGTCCTGTTCGGATTTCGTAACAGAGCTGCATTATCAAGCGCATAGAGATCTGCAACGGTTGCAACACTTTGTCTTAACTTCCAAAACGCGAACACGGTCTCGCGCTTCGTCCTCACTGCCCAACCACGTTTGCCTTGTTGTAGACCTCGCGGTCATGGATCACTTCGCTCTCATCCGAATTGTTCGTCATGGCGTAGGGTACGGTGACGGCGTCGCACGTCGGACAGCGGTCGTCACACATCATTGCTGTCCAAATTCGCGGGCTAACTGCTGACCGAGCGGAAGGTATCGCCAGGTGTGAGAAAGACTGAGCCCCCTGATACGTTGGATTGGGTTCGCCAAGAACCAATTCAACCAGAGGAGGCT
>JBAUXO010000049.1:0-5645 GCA_049584315.1 Candidatus Sulfotelmatobacter sp.
GGCCCTATGCCGAGATACGTGTTCGCGATTAACACATCGCCCGTAAACTATTGAAAACCATTGGTTAGCATGGCTGTATTTTTATGCAAATGACTGAATATTCTTGCATTCTCTACTAAAACCGTCACACCTTTTCTATCGTTGAGGAGTTTCGCGATTGGCAGGAATCCCTGCGATCCAGCATCGTCCAAGTTGATCAAATCGCGGGACTCGCGCCCGAATAGCGTGATGAAAAACGAGCATTCTGCTACAAAGAAAATCTGTCGCGCTTGCACAGTCGATGAGTCCCCTTTTTTGCAAACGATGCCGAAAATGCAGAAAACCCAACACTTGGCCTTACGTAGAATCAATAGCTTAGAAGGAAATGAATAAAAATGCTTAGGTGTTAACTCGCGTATATTAAATGATTTAAAGGGGATGTGTTAATCGCGAACACGTATCTCGGCATAGGGCCTTCTATTACCGTGAAAGCGAGACTCGCTGGGACCACGCCATGGAGGTTCGCCGCCATTGCGGATTCCGTGATTTAGGTGATCTGGGGGCCCAGTTTCGGCTCAACCGGTGGTTGTATGCTCTCTGCTGGACCGGCACAGACCGGCCTGGCGTTTTGTTTGATCGCGCTACCACCTGGCTGATCGCTCAGAAGGTTCTGTTACCGGCCGTGACGACCCTGGAGCGACATGTAGCGCGGTTGCGAAGCCGCATCGAGGAACGTGTTTGGAAGGTCCTCACCGCAGCGGCTTCCTTGGAGACCCGATCTAAACTTGAATCCCTCCTGTTGGTTGCGGACGGCGAGCACCAGTCGCTACTCGACCGGTTGCGCAAAGGCCCATATCGCAGGAGCGCCCCCGAACTCGTACGAGCGTTGGATCGCGTAGAAGAAATCCGGCACCTTGGAATCAACATCGCCGTGGCCCACCGCATTCCTACGACTCGACTGCACGCGTTGGCGCGATTTGCCAACACCGCCAAGGTCAGCGTTGTTCGCAGGCTCCCAGAATCCCGTCGCTTGGCAACGCTGGTGGCGTTCGTCGGCAATCTTGAAGCGGCAGCCCTCGATGATGCGCTGGATTTGTTAGACATTTTGATGACCGAGATGTTCAGCGATGCCGCCCGCGCCAGTGACAAAGCGCGGTGCTTCTCCTCCAACATCGGCGGAGAAGAGCGATTCATTTTATTGGCAGAGCCCGCCGAGCTGATCAGGCCAGCGGCGGCACAGTTCTTGCTCATATTCGCAGAGGCGACTGAGAGCGAAGGGCAAATCCAGTGCCCAGGACATTTCTCCGGTCACCCGCAGACCCGAGAGGCCAAGTTGGAGCGCAAACCTCACATCGCGGTCCAAATCCGCGATCATCTTCTCTGATTCTCTGGCTCGAAAATCCCATGGCGCAGATAGGTGTCGTGCGCGGTGACGACGCTCAGTGCTCCTCTGGCGCTGGCGGCGTCAATATCAACCCCTGCGCCCATGAACTCAGCCAAAATGTCTGTAAGGGTATTTTCGTGGGCGATATAGAGTAAACGTCAGAGGAATCACACGGTTGACAGGTCGAGTCCGCAGCCACCGTCAACCCCGCCGCGGTGGTCTGGGGAGGTCCCCCGCACGGTCAATATTGAGACGTCGCTGTAGTGCAAGAACGGTCAGCGGGACATTGACTGAGGTTGGTGGGCTAATCGCCATTCCATAGGAAGTTGTGTCGGACGTAATAGCCCCACACCAGGAGTGAAACACACGCGACTATGGGGATCGCCAATAAATTAGGATGGCCACCCGCGAATGTCACAGCGTATGATCCGTACCAAAGAGCTGAGTGAAGTGCCAGCAACACGACGGACGTCCAGACCGATACTGGCCAGCGTTTGTACAGGTAGAGTAAAACACAGATGATAGCGATGCTTTCCTCAAAAGGAAGCCATTTGTATCCTCTAAATCCATTCGCATAAAGGACGTAGGTCGGCTGAAAATACCACACGATCCAAAAGCAGACGGCAGGAATCGCGATCGCAATTGTACCGCTTAATCTCCGAATCGGTTTCACGATCAGCGGAACTCGAGAAAACGCACGGATCAGTGCGAAGATGCCAAGCGCAACCGCGAGCGACCAAACGGAGAAAGCAAGATACATTCCAAGGTCGGCGCTCTGGGCACGATGGAATGAGAGATTTAGTCCCATCATCCAGCCCGCGAACTGGCCGGACCAGTACACGCTCGAAAAAATCAGTGTCGTTACGAAGGCAAGCGCAATGGTTCCAGAAAACAGGAACTCGTATAGATAATGCGCGGGAGCACGCCCCCCCCCCCCTGCTAGACTCTTCCATTCTTCCACACACCTCATAAGCGGCAGCGAGAAACTGATGGGCTATCTCGTGCGCCGCGGTATTTCCAATTCCCTCTCCAATTGCCTCGAGTAGACTTGCAAAACTCGCCGAGCTAGTGTTCTGAGAAAGATTTGTGTCGGCCAGATTCAGTGCAAACTGCGTAGTTTTTCGCAGCTACACTGCCCGTGAGCCTCATTGGGAAAAAACATCTCGTCCCCAAACATCACCGGGTGAAAGATCCTTGTCGCGACCTCCCTCCTCATAATCGCGGCGATCTGGGTGATCGATTTGGATGTTGTAGTGCCCAGCGGGCACATGGTCGAGCTCATATATGGCATCAGCGTCACTTGTGAGGGTGACCTGACCCCTCGGACCTGTGATCTCGATCTGCATTCCGTCGGTTGGTTCGTACCTTCCGCCCGACTTGCGACGATAGGTGCGGCCAATGATGCGGACCTCTCCACTAGGTGGTCCTTGGCTCAGAAGCCGGGTATCGACAACGGCGTCGCTGAGAAGCTCTGTGCGATTGCAAGGGCCCGTGTAAACAAGTGGAAGAAACTTCGACGAGTCATCCAACCACCGCTTCCCATCGACAAAGTAGTCCCCTCCCTGTTGGAACCACCCGGGGGCGACCACTACAATCCCGGAGCTCCACCATGGAAGCCCCCAATAGCGATGCTTCACATACGCCAAAGCCCACGGCCCAAACCTATGTCCCTGCAGCATCGCATATTTGGGATCGATGCGCCCAACGTAAAGCACATGCGCCGTGAAGACGGCCTGGCCTGGAGATCTAGGTTTTACAAACGGCGGCGGTGGGCCACAAGTAGCGGTGGACCCTCCAAAATGCGTCATAACCCTGGTCGTCGCTATACCAACCCCAACAAGTAGTAGCAGCAAGCCGAGGCCGACGAAAAGCAGTCCCCGTACTAAGTGTTTGCGCGCTCGTTTCATGGTAAAGGCCATGCTATGTTCTCGATCCAAAAAGTTATGCGAACAGTATTGATGGGACAATCTCCATAGTCAGCTTCAACTCCTAGAACTTGGCACAAACCCAGGGGCTTCGGAGCTAGGAGAGTATTGCCGTCCCAGAGTTTGGTATAGCCATGCAAACCCTCGTGGAACAACATAGCTTGTTTGAAGGTACTTTCATAATTCCCAGTAATGCTGTAAGGCGCGGATGGGTTCGGGTCGAAGAATATCCACAGGGGCGAGCTAGGCCCGTCGGGTACGGTGGCTGCGTTGGGATTATCTGTTTGGAAGAATTGCGCCACCGTCATGCTTTGGTACTTCGTGTTGTTTGTCACCTTGGAAGCGGATACCCCGGTTGCCTTAGTTCCGTCACAGAGGAGCGGTGTCTGTTGCAAGTACGTCACAAAATCGCTCCTCGTCATCTTCAGCGGCCCAAAGACGTTCGTCTTGCAAGACGGGCAATTGTTTCCGTTACTCAAGAAAGTTTGGAGGCTCGAATAGGCCTGGGTGGCTGCCTGGGAGGCGCTGGACGAGAGCGGTGGGCATTGTTGAACCGCCGTCCGCCGCAGCATTTGAACTGATCGACACGCTGTCGAAGGTGGCAGTAGTGGCCAGGGAAGAAGCGTTGCCGCTCACTACTGCCAGTCCCACGTACACCGTCGGCGCCATGCTGATCGTCTGGCTCGAACCCACCTGCGTCCAGTTCACTCCATCCGCCGAGCCGTAGCTGCTAAAGGTGTTTCCACTCCTCACCAGCTCCACCCAGTAAGGAAGTGTCGTCCACGTCTCACTCACCTCCGAGGCGCTCCCACCCGTCGTCGTCCGCACATTAAACTGCAACAAAGCGTTACTGCCGCTCGACCCGTACTCCACCGTATTGGCGTCGCTCGCTCCCGGGCTCAGGGTCTCGCGCAGCATCACGCCCGCCGTCGCTCCTGGCGACACGCTCACCACCCGCGCCACTATCGTCCCGTCCCCCGACAGTTGCTGGTAGGCGAAGTGGAATGCGTCCGCCGTTGCTCCAATCTGGCTCCCGGCGCCATTCACCGTGAAGGTCCCGCTTGCATACGTCGCGCTTCCAAACACACCCACGGTACCCACATCCTGATCCAGCCACCCCGGCGGCAACGGTTGCGAGGTCACCGTGAACGTCTTTGCGTTACTGTCATTCATCGCAGGAGCCAGGATAACCAGCAAGGGTCCGCTCGTAGCCCCGACCGGTACAGTCGCGCTGATCGATGTGTTGCTCCAGAAATTAACTCCCATCGGCAGCCCGTTCAGCACGATCTGACTGGCCCCCTGCGGAGCTCCAAAGCCCGAGCCGCTGATCACCACCTGACTCCCAATGGCTCCAGTCGTAGCCGACAGGCCAGTAATCGTCGGGGCCGCCGCAGCATTCGAACTGATCGACACGCTGTCGAAGGTGGCAGTGGCCAGGGAAGAAGCGTTGCCGCTCACTACTGCCAGTCCCACGTACGCGGTTGGTGCCATGCTGATCGTCTGGCTCGAACCCACCTGCGTCCAGTTCACTCCATCCGCCGAGCCGTAGCTGCTGAAGGTGTTCCCACTCCGCACCAACTCCACCCAATAAGGAAGCGTCGTCCACATCGCGCCCAGCTCCGAGGCGCTCCCACCCGTTGTTGTTCGCACATTAAACTGCAACAAAGCGTTGTTGCCGCTCGACCCATATTCCGCCGTGCCGGCGTTGCTCGCTCCTGGGTTCAATGTCTCGCGCAGCATCATGCCCGCCGTCGCTCCCGACGACACGCTCACCACCCGCGCTACAATCGTCCCGTCCCCCGATAGCTGTTGGTAGGCGAAGTGGAATGCGTCCGCCGTTCCCCCAATCTGACTCCCTGCCCCATTCACCGTGAACGTCCCGCTTGCATACGTCGCGCTTCCAAACACACCCACGGTACCCACATCCTGATCCAGCCATCCCGTCGGCAACGGTTGCGAGGTCACCGTAAGCCACACCGGGTTGCTGGCATCCATGTTGGGCGTAACCTCAACCACTAAGTATCCTGTTGATGCTCCTGTGGGAATGGTCGCGTTAATTGAAGTATTGGTCCAAGAATTAACTGATAGAGGTACATCGTTGAGAGTGACTAGACTGTTTCCCTGAGATTCCCCGAACCCGTAGCCATTAATTACCACTGGGCTTCCGCCTGTAACGGTTGTTGCAGATAGATTCGTAATCACGGGAGCAACTGACGCGGTCGATGTGATCGCATTTGCGTCCAAATTCGGCGTTTGACAATATTCCCACATTGAAAACGTTGGGCATAGCCTGAGTCTGAACCTGGACACGCGTCTGCGATTCGGCCCCGGTCGAAGTAAGTGCTTCTCGCCATTTC
>JBAUXO010000050.1:0-1814 GCA_049584315.1 Candidatus Sulfotelmatobacter sp.
GGACGGTTCCTCTCTGAACTTCGGCCCATCGCAAACGGGAAGGGGTTTTCAATGCTGGAGCAAGCTGTATGTAGGGAGCGGTTATTTCCGGTTCGGTCTTTGCGATGCGTTCAAAGAGCTAATTCAATTCCGGAGCAATTCGACGTAAGCAGGAAGGTCGCTCTCATTTGCCACGATCTTCGCCTTCCTTTGACCGCCATCCTGGCCAATGCGGAATTTCTCACCCAGTCAAATATCAGCGAGACAGAAAGGAACGACTTTTACCAGGAAGTCCGTTGGTCCGTCGAGCGGATGAATGAACTGGTCACTTCATTGTTTGAGTGCTCCAGGGATTGTGACACTTTTCGGCCCGCCGTCCGAAACATCGTTGACACAGTCGAGCGCGCGATCCGGATGACAAGTGTGAGACAGGAGTTCCGCCACATCACGATCAAGCATCATCATAAAGGCTTGGCCGTGGGCTGGTTCGATTCCAACCGTCTCGAACGGGTGGTCGCCAACCTCGTCTTGAATGCTTGTGAGGCGGTTTCTCCGGACTCGGGGCAGATCGTCATAACCACGACCGGAAATCGAGCCTGCTTGCAAATTGGCGTCTGGGATAACGGCCCGGGCGTCCCCCCTACGATTCGGGACTCCGTCTTTCAACCCTTTGTGAGCTACGGAAAGGCCGAAGGCAGCGGCCTGGGCCTCGCGATAGCGAAGAAGATTGTCGAGGATCATGGCGGGGAGATCTACCTTGATGGGGGAAGTGAGACTGGAACTTTATTCAAGATCACGATTCCCTTTGCCATCCCCCTCGGCCCAATCGCGCACCCGTCTACAGTTCCAATCCACCCCACGCGCGGGGCGGGAAGCATGGCGCGCAGTGTTCTCACGCCGTAATGCCGTGAATTTCGCCATTTCCGCTTTCGCTCTTTCGGCGGCGTCCTTGGCACAGGGGTTTCTGAAGATTGATAACAGGCACAAGCAGGCGGCCAGTAAATGGAGTCGAGCCGATGGTTCTCAGTAAGTCGGGAATTGCGACTAGTTCATCGGGAGGTTCTTATGCGATTTAATCTGGTTTTCGACGCGATCCACATTACTCCCTCGAGGCGCAGGCCCACCAGTTTGCAAGCCGTTTTGGCGGCTCGCACTCGGCCAGTGCGCCGTCGGCGCAGGTTGCACTTGGCCAGTAGCCCACGCACCGCAGGCTTTGTCTACGACGTCTACTCTATCTGCGTCATCCAGATTTCGCCCCCGAATTGGGGCAGGTTGACCATCATCTTGTCACGGGCTACGGTCAGATCCGATGACCATACGACGTGCGAAAAAGGTGAACGCTCTCGCTGCGCCAAGAAGTGGAAGTGCTCATAGCCGAAGGGGACGCCCACCGGCCGCTTGGTTACAGGGTCCAACCTTTGGGACCAGATGCAGAGATAGCCATCGCGAGCGGCGGAAAGGAAATACACCGTGTTGCCGTCGGGGGAAAACTGGGGTTTATCGTCTTCGTACTGTCCATCTGTGACTGCGATCCACTCCGCTTCCTTGCCGGCAACGCCGTCCCGTACTGGAGCGATCATGATTTGAGTCTTTAGTTCATCGAGAACTTTCTTGAACACCACCCAGCGGTCGTCCCAGGAGAAGTACGCGTGATACACCCCTTTATCGGGAGTACCCAAAAATCCCTTCTCAGTTTTCGAGTTGAGGTCGACGGCGGCAATCGAGTTAGGCGGTTGGCTGCTCCCGTTGCGGTTGTATTGTTGGATCAAAACGACAGAGCCGTTGGATGAAAATCCCCGGGTGCAGAATTCACAAACCTGCTCCGGTTCTCCACC
>JBAUXO010000051.1:0-16088 GCA_049584315.1 Candidatus Sulfotelmatobacter sp.
GGCCGAATCGCCCAGAACTCGCATCTTCGATCTTCCGATCTTCTCGATGTCTTTTGACGCAAACCACTCGATCAAGCGGCGGCGCTCGCGCTTCCGAAATTCAGATCCTTGTACCACGGGCTGCTAGCGACAATCAGATCCGCAACCTCGACTATAGAAAGGAGTAGACATGCCCACGCAGATAATTACGCCGCACTTGTGGTTTGACAAAGAAGCCAAAGAAGCAGCCGAGTTCTATACATCCATCTTCAAGGATTCCAGGATCAAGAACACTGCAACGCTTCATAACACTCCTTCGGGCACGGTGGACCTTCTCACCATCGAACTTCTTGGCCAGGAGTTCAGGCTCATTAACGCAGGACCACTCTTCAAGTTCAATCCGGCCCTATCGTTCCTCGTTGCCTGCGACACGAAAGAGGAAGTCGATGTGCTATGGGCTGAGCTCTCCAAAGGAGGCTCGGCTCTCATGGAGCTCAGCGAGTATCCGTTCAGCGAGAGGTACGGATGGACACAGGATCGATACGGGCTTTCGTGGCAGGTGAGCTTTATCGGGAACCGCAGAATCGAACAGAGGATAACCCCAACCCTCATGTTTGTGGGTCAGCAATGTGGGCGGGCAGAAGAGGCTATCAATTTCTACTCATCCGTATTCCACGATGTGAAGGTTGACCACATCCTGCGCTATGGCAAGGACGATAAACCCGACAAGGAAGGAACCATAAAACATGCCGGGGTTTCGCTTGAAGGTGAGGGTTAGCCGTCATGGACAGCGCTCGCGCACACAACTTCACTTTCAACGAGGCGATTTCTTTTATGGTGCACTGCGACACACAGGAACAAATCGACTATTTCTGGTCGAAGCTGTCGGCAGAGCCGAAGGCAGAACAGTGCGGGTGGCTGAAAGATAAGTTCGGCGTCTCCTGGCAGATTGTTCCTACGGTTATGGAGGACATGCTGAGCGACCGAGACCAGTCCAAGTTGGCACGAGTGACGGACGCATTTCTCAAAATGAAAAAGCTTGATATCGCGAAATTGAAGGAGGCATACGGCCAGGCGAAATCGGCCGCCTAGAGGTTGCGGAAAAACGCGGATTGTTTGTCCCGTAATATTTCGTCTGTGATCTCATTGGATACCCTCTACATAGTTCGAGGGGAGTCCGAGCCGGCGCGCCAGGTCACGCAGTTTTGCTGCGTATTCTGAGTTGACCTCTTCGGGACCTGGTGGCACCAGAAGATTGAAGCACAAGGCGGGAACCTGGGAACCGTCTGTTACCTCAGCTAGCACGGCCTCTGCGCGATACGCGCGGACGCTCGCTTCTGAGTATAGTTGCTCGATCTCGACGTGGGTGAGTTCCATCACAATACCGTAGGCGCGGGCGTCGGGATTCTGAAGCAGGGTTGCCCGTTGCCCGATGCGAAGTGCGAAGCCAGGAACGCAAGCAAAGCGGGGTTTAGGGGATGGGCACCTTTTGTGCGCAGAAGGTCGGCGTCCATGAACAACCCGTAGAAGAAGACTGCGATGCGACGAGAGGCCATGAGTACTGGGAAAAATAACCTGTCTGACGGCTACCGTCAATGGGAGATGCTGTATTTACTGGCGCACTCGGTGAGAACTTAATCACCTATTCCCTGCAGCGACCGGTAGTTTGATACAAAAGATCGCTCCCATGGGGAAAGAGGTTTTCACATTAATGGTGCCTCCATGGGCTTCAATTGCCCATTTGGCTATGGGCAATCCGAGCCCGAAGCCGCCCGAGTCACGCGAACGGGCTTCGTCCAGCCGGTAGAAGCGGTCAAACACTCGCTGTTGGGCACCCTCGGGAATCCCCGGCCCTTCATCCTGGATGGCGAGTTCCACAAACTGCGCTGGCCCGCTGTCCGATCCAACAATATGCAAAGAAACATGAACGCTACTGCCCGCTGGGGAATACTTCACCGCATTGTCGAGCAGGTTCACAAGGGCCATCCGCAGAAAGGCGCGATCGGCGCAGACTAAGGCTGTTTGATCGCCCGTCACCGAAAAGGTCTGTTGCTTATCCTCCGCCAGGACACCAACGACCGCGACCGCCTCTTGAACGAGGTCCATAAGAGCGACAGTGGTCTGTTGCAACTGGATCGCCCCTGAATCAGCGTGTGCAATGGTGAGTAGCGTGTCGATCATGGCAGTGAGCTTGGCGACCTCCTCCAGCATGCTTCCGATGATGTCGCGATATTTCTCGGCGTCATGCTCCTCCTGCAGGCCGACCTCTCCAACACTGCGCACGGCTGCCAATGGCGTCCTCAGTTCGTGGGAGACGTCAGACGTGAAACGCTGCAGCTTTTCAAAGGACTCCTCTAGGCGCTCAAGGAGTTTGTTAAGGACAAGCGCCATGTGACCGAGTTCGTCGTCAGCATTTTGGACGGGAATACGTTCATTGAGGCGGCGCGCAGTGATGCGCTCGGTGAGCCTGGCCATCTGTTCGAGTGGGTCAAGAACCTTGATGGCGAACCGGTAGCCCGCAAAACCGGCAGCGATCAACGCAATCGGCAGAACAAGCGTAAGTAGTCCAAGCAAGTGAAGCGATTGGAGTCTGAGTGGCTCCGTGCTGTACGCCAAGCGGATGAGAACCGGAGTCGCATGAAGAACATGAACATGACTGATAACTAATATCGGCGTCCCGTCAGCGAGGTGCAGGCTCCGCGGAGAAAATCCATTCACGCCTTCATCGGGTAGGAGCCGACCGCTCAGTGTGTTTCCATTGAGCTTGCGATTCCGGAAAAGCACTCGCCCATTTGGATCAAGTACTTCCAACAGCCGGTCGAGCAAAAGTCTTGATTCGGGCCGATTGAAGTACTCCTCGTGCAACGAGAGTTGCCCGTCGGCGGTGAAGTATAGGAGACCCTGAACGGTCTCCATGTCCTGCACTTCGGCGTGGTAAAGCTGCTGCTTCAACTGCCAATACTGAAGAAAACATGCGCCGCAAATGTAGGCTGCAAACAAGAGACCGAAAATGGCAACATACCAGAGCGTGAGGCGGCTTCTGATATGCCTGATCCGGATGGTCACTTCTTCCTGTCCTCCATCCGCATAACAAAGCCCACGCCACGAACCGTGTGCAGAAGCTTCACCGGCCAAGGATCATCAATCTTCCGGCGGATCCGGGCAATGTGCACGTCAATCACGTTGTCCATCGAAGTGTAGCGCAGGGTTGTCTTCCATACGTCACGGGCGACCATCTCCCGAGAAACAACCGATCCGCTATTGAGCAGAAGATATTCGAGCAAATCGAATTCCCGTCCTGTGAGCTCGATTACCTGATCACCTCGCGTCGCTATTCGTCCGCTGACATCCATTCTCAGTTCTCCTAACTGCAACACCGAGGCAGCGGTGGGAGTGGCTCTCCGATGAAGCGCGCGCACGCGGGCAAGCAACTCGGGGAAAGCAAAAGGCTTGACAAGATAATCGTCTGCTCCAGCATCGAGACCACGAACACGATCATCAACCGAGCCTTTAGATGTGAGGGCTAATACCGGCATTTTGAATCCGTCGCGCCGCAGTTCACGCAGGGTCTCCAGACCACCCATCCGCGGCAGCATGATATCCAAGAGAATTAGGTCGAAGTTGTGATCACGTAATTGCTCGAGCGCTGATTCCCCAGAATAGGCGACTCTGACTTGATAGCCATTGCGAAGTAGGCCCTCGGCAATGGCGTTTGCCAGTTTGTGCTCGTCCTCGACAACCAGAATGTCGAGTGCTTCTTTTGGATGAATATTTTCTGCGCCAAACATGACTCACACTTTACAGCAGTTCACCAGCATGGCTGCCCGCCGAAACGAAAAGTTCAGAAAGACTTCAGGATTCCTTAATGCTGTCATGTGTTGAGATAAAAGAGCAACCAAGGCGACGTTTGCTAAGAAAAACAATAGCGAATGTCGCAGCGGGTGAAGGAGGCTCAGACGAAAATTATGAGCCGTTTTAGTTTTTCGCTGGGAGTGACCGCATTCACCATGATCGGTCTGCTCCTAATTGCTCCTTGTGCGATATCGGCGACACCGACCAAGGTGCCACCCGGCAGAGCTCTTTCCCTGCGCTTTGTGCACGGCTCTGTTGCAGGAGACGGAGGTGCCCTAGCCCAACATAAATCGTGAAACACGAGTCGACTCTAAGTAGCAGAGACACGTAGCATGTCCAAGTCGCAGCGAGTACTCCCCTAAAGCGAAGGAGCTTATGCCGCGCAAACGTTAAACACTGGTAGACACGAGGAGAACGCAAATGAGTAACGTCAGGGTTTTGTGCGTCGAGAACCATATCGAGTATCTCGATGCCCTGAAGTCCATGCTGGAGACGGCTGGCTATGAGGTTTTGTCTGCAACTACGGGAGGTCAGGGTCTCTCGATTCTCATGAAACAGCCCATCCATGGTGTGCTTTTGGAATACGACCTGCCGGATGCAACTGGCAGCTCGGTTCGCGCTGAAATGAAACGTATCAAGCCTGAAGTTCCGGTTCTTCTGTTTACGGGGCTAGGGAGTCAGACGCCTTTCCTGCTTCGATTCTTCGATTCCTATCTCCGAAACGCTGAAAGGCCGGAGTGGGCCTTTCAAGATCTAGATGCTTAGGCGCCAATGGCAGAATCGATGCACCGCGATGCATCGATCATCTGACGGGCGAGGTTTCTGCGGCATGAACGTAATCAAGGATGATGCAATGAAAACGATTCGTAACACCCCAAGGTTTGAGTGCTTATGGTGGCTGCTCGGCGCTTTTGTTCTTCCGATCTGCGCTGGCGCCTCTGCAGGGGATGTTTATCGCTCTTGCCAGACCAAAATAGTCAGCCAGGTAGCCTTGTCGGGAAAACCAACGCGTCAAATGTTCTTGCAGCAAGAAGGCCGAAGAGCAAACCTGTATGTGCGGCAGGCTTCTCAGCAAGGTTACACGGTTGTTGATGTAACCAAGCCGGAACGGCCGAAACTGGTGAACCATCTCTCGCAGAGAAATCTCACCATCCTGGACTCCGGGCTCGCTATCTCGGAAAAGCCACACACAGCCAGCCCTTCCAACTCAGTTCGCGATGCAGGCAGGAATGGTAGCAGGGCACCCAAGTCGCTCCGGGTGCTCGATGTAAGCAACCCAGCGCACCCCAGGACAGTCCGGACGCTTGAGGGAGTCACAAGCCTTGTGCGTGACGCTGCACGCAGCTTGATCTATGTGGCAAAGGGTGACGGCATCTGGATACTGTCGTACCGTGAAGTCCTGCGTAGACATCTCTGTGGTTTGTCTGACGCAATATCGTCGGCCATTCCGAACTGTTACTAACACGTCGAATGGTCGTAATGCACCCAGAACTTAGCGGTCGCACATGAAAGGGGGACAAACCAATGGAGCAGGAAGATGTTGAACGGCTGAGACAAAAGCTCGAATTCCAGCGCCATGAAACCCGGCAGTTCTTGCGCCGTCTGGAACAGGAAGCTCATTCTCTGGATACCGACGCAATACAAGACAGCGCGGACCGGTGCGCCATCAGTCTGTCGAAGGAGTCTTTGTTCGAGAGGAGCAGCCAGCGAAGAACAGTTTTGCGTTTGATTGAAGCGGCTCTCAATAGAATCGCTGATGGCTCCTTCGGAATATGCGTGGGGTGCTTTGCCGAAATTCAGGATCAGAGGCTGCAAGCCTTGCCGTGGACGCAGTTCTGCCTCCGATGTCAAGGCGAACTCGAAGAGAAAATCGGAGCTAGCTTGTCGACGAGGACTCCAATACCAGCAACGGCTACCTCGAGGCGTGCGGGATAGCGGATTCTTGCGGTCGACACATTGAGGTTGTTCGGACCGAACGTAGACAGAAAAGGGGCAATAGCGTGCCTGGCAAAACAGCGGTGGAAGAGGTGCAAGGAGAAAGTCAATCAAAACAACAGGCGCCCGTCGCGACCGCAACTCAATCGGACTCCAGGCCCAACCCTGCGCAATGCGTCGGCACTCCGGCAATCGGGACTTCGAAAGCAGCAGCCGGAGCCGGCGCGCCTTCCGTCGGAGCGACGAACAACGTCACGGACCGGCGGCGCCGCCGCAGATTTGTTTGGAGCTGCATGGCTGCTTTTCCTGCCGCATGGTTCATCGCGTTCTTCCGATTCTTTCTGCAACGTGTGTTGTTTGCGCGAGCCACTGTTTTCAAGATTGGGTATCCAGCTGACTACGCCCTAGGCATCAACGAGAAATGGCAGAAGTACCGGATTTGGGTCGATCGAACCGCTGATCGGCTTTTCGTCATCTACGCGCGCTGCACGCATTTAGGTTGCACTCCCGATGGGAAGCCGGCGGAGAACAAACTCAAGTGCCCGTGCTGCGGCAGCGGCTACGACAGCGAAGGAATCAACTTCGAAGGTCCAACTCCGAGACCGATGAAACGTGCCCAGGTGGAAGTATCTCCAGATGGCCAGATTGTCGTAGACGGTGGTCATCTCTACTGGTGGGCTAAAGGCCAGAGAAATCAATTCAACGACCGAAGGGTCTATTTATCCGCATGACGTGGTGCACAACAAACGAAGGCTTAGAGGTGGCTGCCAGTCCGCTCTCTCAACGTTGGTCCTCGGGAGGCAGCGAACAGATGCGACAAACCGGGGCCGAGGAGGAGGCAATTCCTGAGAACACATGACAAGGCTCATTACACTTGCAGTTAACATCGGAGGTGATGGCACGAAAACGAAGGTTATCGTGCTTTTGTGGGCGGCAGGATCGTCTTCCTAGGAATCGATCCCTACGAGAACGGTCCTGCTTCTTCCTGCGGCATCGTGAGGCTCTTCTGAAGATGCCCGGTTGAGACCTCGAACAAGTGCAAGTATTTCGAGGGTTGATGGCCATCAGAGTTCGACAATGCGTATGGGAGAGATCTTAATCATTTGCTTTCTTTATCCCATCTGTGAGTCTGCTGTCCTAGTATGGAGCACGCTGTTAGATGAGGCACGGGTGTTGGGCTCTCAGGTGTTGCGGTGCGGAGTCGACTATGTTGCAATTCCGGACCCGTATTCTTCCAACCGGCGGAGCAACATCGAAATTTTGTGATTTTCGACGCGCATGCCGATGGCTCCCACCTGCAGGCAGGATGGTTTCTTGCTGCAAAAGCGCCACCGAGCAGCTCGACGCCCATACTAAGACGACCCTTTTGCAGCTCGGCATCGGGACGGTCTATTTTCTAAGCGACAGCCCCGTCTTTCGAGAAAATCGTTGCTGTGACCCTGTCACGACACGCGAGGCCAAACGAGAACTACGGAAAATAACCACGACGGAAACGAGGCGCCGCTTTCGACTTGACTACGGAGGTATTCAGTATGAAACAGTTTTTGTTTATCACTCTAATCGCGCTTTCGACGCAATTGCTTGCTCAGGACAAGATTCCTGTAGGGACCATCTTGCCGCTTCAGTTGAATTCCTCGCTGCGCTCCGACAAGGCGCGAACGGGGGAGCAAGTCAGTGCCCGAGTGATGCAGGATGTCCCTTTGCCAGCAGGCCGCAAGATTCATTCTGGTGCCAAGGTCATCGGTCATGTTGTCTCTGCCCGACCGGCGGATAACGGAACTGGAGAAATCTCGCTGCGCTTCGACACACTGGAAATTGGAAAACACCAAATAGCTATGTCCACGAACTTGAGAGCACTAGCGACGATGATGGATGTATCCGAAGCGGAGGTTCCGGAGAGCGGCCCGGATCGAGGAACTTCCGAAAACGAATGGACCACTGATCAGATCGGGGGAGAGGTTGTCTATCGCGGAGGTGTTGTGGCACACGGCTCAAGTGTCGTTGGGAGTTCTGTACTTGGCACTGGCGTGCTGGTTCACATCAGCTCAAGACCCGATATGAAATGCCGAGGCGAGGTCGCTGGCAACGACCAACCGCAAGCGCTATGGGTGTTCTCTTCTGATGCCTGTGGTCTTTACGATCTGCCAGACTTGACCCTTACTCACGCAGGGCGCACCGATCCAGTTGGCCAGATCACATTGCTCTCGAATAAGAGCAACGTGAAAGTACCGGCAGGCAGTGGAATGCTTTTGCGCGTGAACGGAACTGTGCGATGAGTTGCCCTCGATTTGAACTCTTTATGCGCGATTCGGGAAGCGAAGGAAGATCGCAGAATCAGCGAAGGTAACCATATGAAGCGAGTTTTGCTACTTGTGTGTTTGATTGTTTCACTCGTGGAACTGGATTGGGAGCGCTACCGAATCTACTTGTTGTCTTCGATAGCGTCCTTGTTGTTCGTAGTGGGCGGCGAGTTGACGCGGTGTCGCAGAGTCCAAAACCTGGCTACTGAGCGAGAGGTCGAGACAGGCGGAGGAGCTCCTTCGGAGCCTTACGTGGCATGCTCGCCAAATGCCGATTATCGGGCAGGTTGCTTTGAGAAAGTTGAACCTACCAGCCCGACTATCGGTGAGGTTGCCTCATGCACAACGACTCAGGCTGACCACCCGGAAAGGGGTCGATTGCTCGACTGCGCGTAGTGGGTGTTCACGAAAATCCTACAATATGGGGCAAAGCTGAGGGGGGAGTGAGCCGCCCGTCGTAGCGCAGGATAGCTCTGGGCGATTTTATTGCGTTTAGAACGCTGTGCACAACACCCTCCCCATCGCCCGCAGGGTAGACGCGCAGCGAATCCTGCTTGACTCTGGACATAACTCCAGGGTTTATCCTTCTAAACATGATGGTGGCTGTTCATATTGGTAAAGCCGCGAGTGTGGCCGGCGTCAGCGTGGACACAATCCGCTTCTATCAAAAAATCGGCCTTATCAAGAGCGCAGGTCGCAGCGCGGGCGGATATCGCTTGTTCGACGGAGAGGACATTCACGATCTCACATTTGTGCGACATGCGCAAGAATTGGGATTCTCCCTGACCGAAGTCAAGGAGTTGCTGGCCTTGCGGCAAAAGCATCACGTTTGTTCTGAAGTGCAATCCATGCTCAAGCGCAAGCTGGGGGACGTGCGGGAGAAGATCAATAGTCTCTCCCGATTGGAAGCGGAGCTTGCAAAGGCGTTCCGTAATTGCAATCGCCTGCTGCGCCTCAAGCGTGAAATCAAGCATGAGGACTGTTGTCCGCTGCTCACGAAGCTTGATCGACTGAATGGCTCCAATGGCTACAAGCATGTCTCAAATAGAAGAAAGCCCGGCGACGAGTAAATCCGGCTCGAGGAGCTCCGTGGTTGCCAGTCTTGCTGCACTCGGCAGCGTGATCGCCGCGTCAAGCTGCTGCCTGCCGCTGCTGCCGTTTCTCTTCGCTGCCGGAGCAGCGGGCACCTCGGCCGTCGTCGCACAGTTGCGACCGTACCTGCTTGTTCTGTCGGTTCTGCTGATTGCCTTTGGCTTTTACAAGTCCTGGCGATCAAAACAATGCAATTGCAAGCCCAGCCGGATCAGCACGTTTCTTTTGTGGTTCTCGGCATTTGTGGTGTTTGTATTCATCTTCTTCCCACAGGTGATTGCCAACTTGGTGGCCGATCTTTTGGCAGGCAAATCATGACTCGAAAGCGAATCCTTCGTGTTGTGGTCTTTCTGGTGATATTGGGGGCCGTGTATTACTTTTACGGCGGACATTCGACACCCAAGGGACAGCCCCCTCTCATCACTTTCTCGGCGAGCGATCTTACGCCTCTGAAGACTGCGTTCAACGGCTCATCGTCCTCTATCCGCGTCGTTGTAATGCTGTCACCCACTTGAGCCGTTTGCTTGCAGGGGGCCTCTGCAACAGGACGATTGCTGCGAGAGATCAATAGCCAAGACGTACGGATCTTTGTAATCTGGGAGCCGGTATTGCCGACCGATTTTGGCGCCCCTTCGACCGCTGCCCTCGCGCGTATTCCTGATGCGCGGGCAGCGCAGTATTGGGACAGAAAGCGAGCGCTGTCCCACTTGCTGGGAGAACACAATCGCTCAAGCGTGGTGTGGGACTACATCGCCGTATATGCACCCGGAAAGTTATGGCAAGATGCTCCCCCGAAGCCGATTTATTCTGACCATCCGGTTCGCGACGTGATTAGCGCAGCCAAGGAGTCTATTAACCGTTTACTGGCAGCCGGCACAGCCCCGGTGGGAGGTGGAGCGTGACGAAGAACATCGTCATTCATTCGCAACACGGGTGAATGTTCGGCGACCAAGCGAAGGTGTATCTTCCGAGTGGCGGGGAAGCGATGACTTCAGGCTTGTCATCAGTGGGTCCGGCGCCGCGGTTAATCGTTAGCCAGATGTCGCCGAATCGCAGAACGTCGGCTCACCCTGACGCAACATCTTAGCGCCACGAACATCGCGATAGAACGCCACTGACCACTGTATGTCTCGAACAATCAAGCGTATTCGTGACAGCAAATTTCAGTTCAGCCTTCTGATCCGGTCGATTCGACCCACTAGCTTCCTTATCTAAGTTTGGTATCCGTCCGACATCCATCATCCATCTGGCGAAGAGCTCAGTCCAAGATTGAGGCCAAGGACCTTCTCCGCTCGGTGGCGGGGGCGGCATGACGGCACCACCGATCCCCCGAATGCGGTCGTAGATGATGGCAGCGTGTGCTTTTGCGTCGTTATAACTTCCGAGATTGAACGCTTTGCTCATTGCGTGAATATCTCGTTCCGTGAAGAGTCGTCGAATGTCCGTTTGAAAGCTCGTCAGTTTAGTCATTGTGCCTCGCAGCCTGGGGCTGTCTCCATCTATGAACCGCGATATCTCAATCACGGCGCTTCGGGTGGTATATAGTTATGCAGTTCCCGAACTGAAGTGTCTGCGCTCCGCTCTGCCCACGGAACCTGTGCATGAGCCTCGAACAGTGAGGTATTCTGAGCCGATCAGGAGGAACAAATGAACCACTATCTTTATGTCGGCGCCATGCCTGTGCAGAAGATCCGTAAGTACGGGCCAACGCAATGACAGATACTTCCGGGACCAATGACAAACCCTCTGCCGGCGATCCGATTCCTCCCAAGTGCTCTGTCATCGAAGTACATGTAGGCGAATTGAAACAGCTATTCAATGCGATCGATCCGTCCCCGTTTCGCGACAAGGATCTGGACCCCAAAGCTGAGGAATTCATCGTGGGTTGGGCCAAGGAGCTACCCCGCGACGCAACCCTGGCTCTGGTAGTTGATCTCGACCGCGAGGCTGGGCTACCGGATGAGGCTGCGGTTCTTCGCGGCGCAATTCACGAGTTCTTCAGTCAACGCGCTCAGGCATATAGACGGCGTCTGCGCGAATTGCTCCGGGTGGGCCGGACAAGCCTTGTGATTGGTCTCGTTGCTTTAGCATCGGCGATTGCCTTGGGCGATTTTCTAGCTGGTTTAATGAAGGGCAGCCGTGTTGGCGAGATCGTACGTGAAAGCTTTACGATCGGAGGCTGGGTTTCCATGTGGCGCCCTCTTGAGATCTTTTTGTACGACTGGTGGCCGATTCGCACTGAGGCTCGCCTGTCTGACCGGCTTGCAGCCATGCCGGTACGCATCCGCTATTTAAACGCCAAGGAACCGGATGCATGGAGAGGAGACTGGCCAGCGGTGTCGCCAAGAGGTGAACGGGCAAGCAGCGGGGCCCAACCGCGAGCTCTAAATCAGGCAAGTTGACGGAGTAGTCACTCGCCGCGCTCGACCCACATTCTTCGGAGACAAGCAATCACGATTCTCTTGATGAGCGGCGAGACGGTTGTCTCGCCGTCGGCAGCTTGAATAGATCACGGCCCCGCCCTGCTAGCTTTTGGCGGAGATGGCGCCATAGACTCCTCTCTGCGGGAGCGTTTATTGGCGATTTCGGTCAGAGTGGAGGGACGAGCGGACGGAGAAATTAGCCTCCAGAATCACAGGAAGGCTTCTGTTCGCCTTGGGCGGGTGTACGTGGCGCTCGTCCCTGCGCTGGCGCTGTGGCAGCAAGGAATGGCGGGAGCGACGGACCCGAACCCGCGGCCTCCTGGGTGACAGGCAGGCGTTCTAATTTGAGTGAAGCAGCCCGTGCGAATTGTGAGAGAGAATTGGCGGGTGCTCTACGAGGAAGATACCCGATCGATTGTGTGTCGGAATTCGGTGACAGGGCATCGTTCCAACCGGCTGGACTAGCTCCCGCTTGATGATTCCATGTGATTCGCTGCTTCCTTCCCTTCCCTTTTGTGCCGCCCTGTTCCCATAGGCACGTCTCAAGTTAGGTGTGCCATTTTTACGCCCACAGGCAGGAGATAGGCACCGCGAACATGTGCTCGCCGAAAGGCACCGTCTGCTCCGCGTCGTAGAGAACGATACCGAGTTTGAAATCCTTGCCGCTGGCCGCAGACAGCTTTCGAAGCCCCTTGAAATCGCCGGCAGTAACGGTCGCGGCCCGCTTTGAGCTCAATACGAACTACATCTCCACCCTCACCTTCCACGATGATGTCTACTTCGTACTGATCCTTATCTCGGTACTGGTAGAGCCGGCACGTCTCGGCCAGCCAATCCACCTGTTTCATGACCTCCGCGAAAGCGAAAGTCTCCAGCAGCGGTCCAAAGACCGATCGATCCATACCACGCAAGAACGCAATACAAAACTCTTCCAGTGACGCTAGTATCTGATAAGATGTCAGATACTCTCGAGGCTAGGTAGATTTTTTATCTGCTCGTAAGTTAATGATTCTAAAGCGGAAGTCGTGGAATGGCTTTCCAAAGTGCGGAAGTGGTGGAACTGGCAGACACACCATCTTGAGGGGGTGGCGCCGAAAGGCGTGGGGGTTCAAATCCCCCCTTCCGCACCATAAATTACTTTAGAAGCGCCTCTTTGGTTTCGTACAGTAACGGTACAACGTTCAACCCTCCGTAGTATTGTTTGCTACTAACCGAGCAGCCTAGATCCTCGAGCGAAATCTCCCCGTCGGTGTGGATGTTGGAAGTGTGGATATCCTGAGCTCTGGGATAGATCCTTAGAGTAAGGAGCGACTTGTTTACGCGGCTAAGAGGTAGCTGGCGAGTTGGAACTCTTCCAATCCGATAATGTCCGGTTTGTGTGTCCCTGGGACTGATTCACGTCACGTAATGTTTACCGATCCCTTTTGCGTGGTCGCTCCTCACGCGGCCGCCATCAATCTGTTTCCTCTGACGTTTACTGAAAAGCACCGTTTCACCAATCGGTGGAAGTTAGAATGTGTCGGCGACCTAATCGCCCTGATGGTCCGAAGAATGGCACAAATGGTGCGCCTAAAAATGGTGCGCCTAAAGCGGTTTCCCTCCGACTCACTGCGGCCTCCATGAATTTGGCGAAAGCCTATGCGATAAGTGTGATTAAGGCATGATCTACTCGCCCGGATGATACATCCGCTCCGTGTGCCCGTTTAGCTGCTCCGGGTAGAAGTAAACCTCACGCAGATTGCCCGCGGTATACCGCCCCGCCTCGTCATTGAAGTGCTTCGAATCCGGATGACCGCTCTCGCCATCGGCTGTCACGGCCCTCGCGCGGACCTTATCCCCGAATTCCACGACGGCAACAAAGCTGTTGCCGCCTGTCCCATACCATCTCTTTGTCTCCGGAAACTGCCGTGCCCCGAAGGAGGCCAGAGACCCCCAAAGAGATGAGGTAAAAGGCACCGGGATGCTCGGTCCGGCGTCGTTGAAGGGCTGCACGATATCTCCCGTAAGCCGCTGAAACCGATTGATCTGCCCCCAAGGCGTTCGAATGTGCCGAAATCCGCCGACAGCTTGTCCGAAGCTGTCGCCAGCGCTGTTAGCAGAGCGTCCACCGACAGCCTGGTTGCCACCCATTCCTCGCTCGGCACCAATGCGTCGTGCGCCGGCAGGCCCACTTTCTTCATCAGCTCCGTCCTCCAATACACCGCTAGCGAGGTTGCAATTGAATCCGTTCCCCAGTGATAGTCCCATCCACGCAAGAGCAAGATCGGGCCATTCAAACGCGTCTTTAGGGGCGCACCCGGCGGCAGTGCGTCGTATGCGGCGACCAGCACCGGCACCGTCTTGGCAAACCACGGCAGGTACGAGCCATATGCCGCATCCATCAGTCGATCGAGCGAGAAATCCCGACGCGGCGTCCCACCCGGAGCCAGCACGCACATCGCATGTAACCCTCGGGCTGTCTCGATTCCTTGCTCCACATAAACGGGATAGTCCTCCTTTCGTAACGAATATGCACCCGCACTGTTCCAAGGCGAATCGTTCACGTTGAACAGGTATCCGCTTTTCGGATTCAGCAAATGCGGTACCTGGTCAACGGTCATCAGTCCCTGCCAATTCGTCGCGGGATTGCTGCCATCGACGGGTTTCGTGTAATCGAAGCGCGTATCGCGATTAGGAATAAAGTTCCCGTGCCAGTACGCGATGTCGCCGTCGCCATCCACAAAGATCGTGTTATTCGAGGAGTTCGCTTGCAGTTCCATCGTCTTCTTGTATTCGGCGTAGTTCCGCGCCTTGGTGCGCAGATAGCTTTGCTCGAGCGCCGCCACGGGAATATTCATCAGCTGGATGGTAATGAAATTATCGCCGTCGCGACGGATTACAGGTCCATGTAGGGTGTACATTGCGGTAAGAGTCCGCGAAGAGATGCCCTCCGGTGTTTTGTAGTTGAGCGTGATCGGCTTCGTGGTGAAAGCCCGGCTCGCCCCACCATACAGATAGCTCAGCTTGTCGCCAACTCGGATCACTTTCTCCCGATACTCATCCACCGCATCCGCGTTGCTCGACGTATGCATCCATCCCACGCGGTCATTGAATCCTTGGTAGACGAAAAACTGTCCCCATGTCACTGCCCCATACGCGTCTAGCCCTTCATCGCTCGCCATCTGCAACTCGCTGCGAAAGGAAAACGATGTATGGGGATTGATCAGCAACAGGGCATGGTGATCAATCGTGTTGCTGGGCGCAATCGCGAATCCATTCGACCCGCTCGGCTCCGGTTCACAACAGTCCAACTCGCCCTTCGGCGGCTCGACTGGGCTCATCCCACTGGCACCGACTGCAGGTACGGTGCCTGAGTCATAGAGTGCTTGCAGCTGTTTCGAGTCGACTTGCTCGATATCCCCGTCGATGCTCCCCTCGGTAAACGAAAGGGCCATCCAAGGCTCGAATTGTGTCAGTACCTTCGGCTTCGTCTTCGGGTGCTGCGCAAGATAGAAGTTGATTCCATCTGCCCACGCATCCATCAACCGTCTGAGCCACTTCGGGCTGGCGGCATAGTCGCGTTTGAGCTCTTCGGGATCCAGAAACAGCCGCTGCCGCAAATCCTGCCAGATGGTAGCCTCGCCCTCTGCCTCCGCCCGCCGCCCAAGAGAGGTCAGGTAATTCATCTCAATCCGGTTGAAGTCATCCTCGCATTGCGCGAAGATCATCCCGAACACCGCATCCGCATCGCTCGGTCCATGCACATGCGCGATGCCCCAGTCGTCGCGCACAATTGTCACCCGGGCCGCTTCGGCTTTCCATCGGATCTGATCCGCCGCTGTCGGTCCTTGTGCCATAAGCGGCGCAGCACCCAATATCCATACACTCGCGAGTAACAGTACTATACGCAATCGTTTCCTCCATTCGATCGTGCATATGAAGCTATTACGAAACTCCGAAATCATCGATACTGACTTGAGCAGCGCACCCTTAATTAGGTATCGCCGCTTTTCGCGAGCGTCGTGTTCAGTCACAGATACCGGTGGTGATCGCATCAGCCTTGACCATAGCCTTAGCATCTCATTAGCACCGATCCTCTGGAACGCCAGGTGGATTGATCATGGGAATCGGCGTTTACGTGTACGGCATAGCGTCGGTCGCTGCCGGCATCGTGGACCTTGTTTGGGTGAGTTTGAGCCCGCCCATCAACCCATTCAGGCTGGGGCAACCTCCGTCCCGATCTTCGCATACATCGCCGCCATCTGGCTTGATCGCGGGCGGCGCGGCGATACCGCGGCCGCGTAGGTCACGCGCGTATATTACTTGCTGATGATCGGGTACGCCGCTCCGCTGGGCAAAGTGGAATGAAGCGTCCCAGACTCCACCGACAGTGTATAGGAAATCATTTGCGTCCAAATTCGGCGTTTGACAATATTCCCACATTGAAAACGTTGGGCATAGCCTGAGTCTGAACCTGGACACGCGTCTGCGATTCGGCCCCGGTCGAAGTAAGTGCTTCTCGCCATTT
>JBAUXO010000052.1:0-6169 GCA_049584315.1 Candidatus Sulfotelmatobacter sp.
TGCAGTTGAGCGCTCAGCGGCCGAGGTTTGACCCCGTTACGCATATGCTTCTTACTTTTCTTCTTAGCCATGCGTACATTATGCACAATTGCTAGTAACTATGCAATTACTTTTGCAACGATTTATACGGCGCGGCTGAAGTTGCGCCCTTTCAAAACCGCTCCCGGTATAGTTTGGGAGCTCGTCCGGGAACTGATGTAGTCTGTTGTTCCGCATGAGAGTTCTGACGGGAAAATTGCTGCTGGTGGCAGGGGCATTGGTGGGCATGGCGGGGTGCGCTTCGATCGGGCCACCGGAAGCGCCTTCGCTGGAGTTGCCGAAGCCGCCAACGGACTTGCGTGCTGCGCGGAAGGGCGACAAAGTGACGCTGACGTGGACAATTCCGGCGCGCACCACGGACCGGCAGAGGACGCGCTATCTGGGAAAAACCCTCATCTGCCGGAGCACTGCCGGGGCGCTGAAGCAATGTGGAACGCCGACGGGAGAAGCCGCGCCGCCAGCGGATTTCGAGCAAACGGCAAAGAAGCCGTCCGGAAAAAAATTGAGCGCAACGTTCACGGACACCTTGCCGGTTGCAGTCGAGCAGGAACATCCGACCGAGTTTGCCACCTACGCGGTGGAGGTGCTGAACCAGGCGGAACGGGGAGCTGGGCTTTCGAATCAAACGCGCGTACCGCTGGTACCAACGCTGGCGCCGTTCCGCGATTTCGCTGCCCAGGCCACGGCGCCCGGGGTGCTGATTTCGTGGAAGTGTCCGGCGACGCCGGGTGGAATCAAGGATATTCAATACCTGTTCCGGATTTACCGACGTGCGGAATCGAACGCAAGCGAAAGCAAGATCGCGGACGTGGAGGCGAGGGAGTGCGCGCTGGGCACGGGCGCAGACAGGATCCTCACTTCTTTCCTTGACCAAACCTTCGAGTGGGAGAAGACCTATTTCTATCGAGGCACGGTGGTGAGCGCGATTGAGAATGCGGGAAAGGCAGCGATTGAGGTCGAGGGCGAGGACACCCCGGAAGTGAAAGTATTCGCGCACGATGTCTTCCCACCGGCGGTGCCCGCAGGATTGCAAGCGGTATTTTCGGGACCCGGGCAGCAGGCCTTCATCGATTTGATATGGAATCCGGTGGCGGATGCGGATCTGGACGGCTACAACGTTTACCGCCATGAAGCGGGAGCGGCCGCGGTGAAGGTGAATTCGGAAGTGGTGAAGACGCCTGCGTTTCGCGATACGCAGGTTGTGGTGGGGAAGACTTATTTTTATTCGGTGGCAGCGGTCGATGAGCGCGGGAATGAGAGTGGGAGATCCGAAGAGACCAGTGAGAGTGTGCCTTAGGCAGGTACCTCAGGGGCTAAAGCTCTCACTTGTCCCGGAGTTGATCGCAGCTCGAGAAGCGCTGCGCGACCCGAAATCCTGGTTTGCAGTTTGCCGGGCTGCGCGAAAGCGAAATCGCGACGGCGCACGAAAAGTTCTCGCCGAATTTTGATTACTCGTGGTTAGATAGAGGACGATGAAATATTGTCGCTTTCAACTGAACGGAGAGGCTCATTATGGGCTGGTCGAATCGGTGGCGGGACGCGATTCGATTTTGCGGATCCTGCTGACGGCGCCGGAAGAATCGGATGGCGACGTGGAGGGTCTGCGAACGCGACGAATCGAACCGATTGCGCTGGACGAGGCGACTTTGCTGCCGCCGGTACGGCCGTCGAAGATTGTGTGCGTGGGACGAAATTATCGGGAGCATGCGGCGGAGCTAGGAAGTGATGTGCCGACGGAACCGCTGTTGTTCTTCAAGCCGAACTCGGCGCTGCTGGCGCCGGGCGGGGTGGTCAAGCGGCCAAAGATTTCCGCGCGCGTCGATTATGAGGGCGAGCTTTGCGTGGTGATCGGAAAGAAATGCCATCTGCTGGCGGAAAGCGAAGATGTGCGGCCTTACATTCTGGGCTATACGTGTCTGAACGACGTCACCATGCGCGACATCCAGAGGAAAGAGGCTCAGTGGGCGCGGGCGAAGGGGTTTGATACGTCGTGTCCGGTGGGGCCGGTCGTGGCCGATGGGCTAGATCCGTGGGCGGGAGTGGGCGTGGAGACGCGGGTGAATGGCAAGGTGCGGCAGGCGGGAAATACGAAGGATTTTATATTTCCGCTGGAAGTGGTGATTCGTTTTATCTCGCAGGCGATGACGCTGCTGCCGGGGGATCTGATTGCGACGGGGACGCCAGCGGGCGTGGGGCCGGTGCTGGCGGGAGATATGATGGAAATCAGCGTGGAGGGAGTGGGCACGCTGCGAAATTCGGTTGTGGATGAGTAGGGAGCGGGTACAGGCCTGGCGTCAGGACTCTTGACCATGATCGTCGCAGCAACAATGCCTTGATCGAACCGTCACGGTTATTTAGGGATTGGGGGGCCTTCGACTGCGCAGGCTGATTCGCTTCGCTCAGCGGTTTGCTCCACTCAGGACGACAAACCATCCTGACCGACGGCTACTGCAGGCGGAAGCGTTCGCGCATGAGGCGCTGCAGGCGGGGTTTGTAAAGGAGATCGTAGGCGAGTTCTTTGTCAGGAAACATGGCGAGGGCGGCGCGCTTGGCGCCGGCGGCCAGTTCGGAGGCTTCTTCCACGGTGAGGCTGGTATCCTGGCTGATGACAGAAGAGACCATGCTGATCATCAGTTGGAGGCGGCGGATGCGGCGAGCCTCGTCCTCGGCTGCATTTTGATCGGATTCGGCGCCGCTCAGAGATAGGCTTTCTTCACGATCTGATTGCTCCCCAGAATTCATAGTAATCCTTTTGTCCCCCACCTTTTGCGAACCCACAGATAGGATGTTACGACGGAGTTGGACGTTGCGCACGTACTGCGCCAAGCATCTTGCACCGATTGAGGGGGAAAGGAAACGGCCCGAAAGTGCTGGGTTCTGCGAGACGCCGGGCAAAGGGCTAGATGGGGTGGGACGAGCGGCTGGATTTCTTGCGGCGCGATTTCGCGGAATTTCTGAGCGATGGCGGCGGTCCAGAGGATTTCGCCTTCTTTTGGGCCGGTTTTCAAGCTCGCCGAGAGGCAGGAATTTTGCCGATTCGGGGATCGCCCGCGAGGACGAGGCCGCAGGCCTGGAGCGCAGCTTTCTCGAAATCTGGCGCATCGACGGGAAGCAGCTGCCAGCCGGTCACTTTCTTACCTAGCAGCCCAATTGAACGCACAGTCGGAAACTCCGTGCGCAGACTTGAGTGATGCTCCTCACTTGTGGCTAGCCAGACTTCCTTGTCACCGACGTGAGTTGGTTTGTCGCGAAGGATGAGAACGATCTTCTCGCCAAAAGGCAGCCAAACATGGGGCGAGTCCGAGGCGAGAGCGGAGCAAGGGCGTCGAGGACGAATTCGTGTGGTAGAGCCTTACGCGGCTCAGCGGCGAAGAGGGCGCTGTCGAGGGAGAGTGACGGTCGGTCGCAGCGGGGTTTTGACATTAGGATACCGCTGCCGAAATGTGGTGAATACTGACTGTAAATTATCTCAATGACGGTGGCCATCCTCGCGAGATTCCACGACCGCTCCAAGAACAGCTGCGCTCGGAATGACGCCGCGCGGGGTAGCGTGCGGAGAGCGCAAAATGCAACCTCGGAAGAAGAGGTAGAATCTGAGGAATGCGGAAACCGCCCTTGATGGCGGGTCCGGGAATTGGAGATCACCATGGCTGAGCAGTCGAATGCAACGGCGGCAGAAAGGCGGCCTGATCCGAACGAAAAGCTGGTGAAGGTGTTTGACAGCGAACAGGAGACGGAGGCGATGGTGGTGAAAGGGCTGCTGGATTCGGCGGGGATCGACAATGATCTCCAGTCGGCGAGTTTTTTGCAGGACGCGTTTCCCGGGCTTGGGGGAATGATCATACTGGTGCGGGAAGAGGATGCGGAGAAAGCGCGCGGATTGATCGAGGAATACCGGCAATCGGGGACGGTTGCGGACCCAGCGGATGACGACGAGACTCAGGGCTGAATCCGTCAGGGGCTAATGCCCGTTTGATTTTAGCTGCTTAACCCGACGCTGAAGCGTCGCCCTGCCACGGTCGCGTCGGCATTGGGACTTTCACGATTTACCCAGTAGACGACGCGGCGACGACCAGCGCCAGTCCGGCCAGGGCCCACCCATGAGGGTGGGCGAGAGATATACATTGCCACGACTACTCCTGCGGCGTAGGAGAGGGCAGCCGAGAACATCGGTTGGCGAGTGGCTTGAATTGGAGCGGGTGAAGTAGGCGGCGGGAGTAGGTGCGGGGGGGCGGCGGCAGTGGGGCCTGTGTAAAGATGGATCGACCTTCTATGCGGCGCGAATAGCGCGCGTTTCTGCGCTTTACCTGGCGCTGAAGCGCCGCTCTCCTACGGTTGCGCAGGCAGCCCGCGTCTACTCGCACATACGAGTTGAACCCCCAGCTTCGCTCGGCGGGACAGCCTAGGCGGTTTTCCCAACATGGGCAAATCAGATTTCATTCAGCATCTGAGAATTAGCGCGCCAAATGCAGGACGCTTTCGAGGTGGTAGGTTTGGGGAAATAGGTCGACGAGATGCACCTCCTCAACGCGATAACCCGCCGCCTGCAGCGGCAACAGATCGCGAGACAGCGTCGCGGGATCGCAGGAGACATAGGTGACGCGATTCGCGTCCACTGCTGTGAGTAGACGTGCCACGCCATCATGCAAGCCGCCTCGCGGCGGATCCACGACCACCAGATCGGGCCGATGGAGGGCTGCACTCTTCCCGGCCCGACCGTAATCACCGCATTGAGTCAAGTACCGGTTGGTCGTGGTATGAAAAACCTCCGCATTCAAGGGCAAATTGTATTTAAGATCGCCCATGGCTGTCGGTGACGACTCGACAGAAACGACGTGACGGATGCTGCCGGCCAGGACTGTGGAAAACAGTCCAACGCCGGCGTAGAGATCGAGCGCCAGTTCGCCAGAGCGGGTACGCGTAACGACGTCGACGAGTTCGTCGATGAGAAAACGGTTGGTCTGGAAGAATGCTCCCGCGCTCACGCGATAAGCCGCTGTCTTTGTCTGATAGGTCAATTCCGAGGCGCCGACCGCGACCAGGGGTTCCTGCACACCTTTTTGCGGCTCGCGGAACGCAGCCACACCAATGATCTCAGGCATGGACGCGGATAATTCTTCCGCCCAGGCGCGCACGGCGGCGCGTCTAGCTTCGGGAGCACATAAGAACTCGACCAGGATTTGGGAATCATCGCTGTTGGCGAAGAACTCGATCTGGCGTACTCCTTCGACGGCTTTGCCGGTGCGTCCGGCTTGCCACAGGGCAGCCAGGGCGCGGTTGATCAGAGGCGAGCTGATGGGACAGGCTTCGACCGGAAGCAGTTCGTGCGAGGCGAATTTGAAGTATCCGACGGCGAAGTCGGAGCGGGTCCGCAGCTGGAAGCGCGAACGGTTGCGATAGTTCCACGGCGGCGAGGGATGGAGCTGGATTTCGCGCTGCAATTCGAGTTTGGCGATGCGGCGCAGGTTCTCGCGCAGGATTTCTTTCTTGATTTCGAGTTGCTGCTCGTAGGTGGTGTGCTGGTAGTGGCATCCGCCGCAGCGGCCGAAATGCGGACAGGGCGGCGGAACCCGGTTCGGGGAGGGCTCCAGGATTGCCGTGACTTGGGCACGGGCGAAACCGGGCTTTTCTTCGGTGAGCGCGGCCTCGATTTTCTCTCCGGCTAGAACGAAGGGAACGAAGACCGCTTTGCCGCGTCCGCGAGAGTCGGCGGGAAGGCGAGCGAGTCCATCGCCGCCGTAGATGAGCTTTTCGATTTTGAGGGGCAAGAGTTGATTCTACGGCATGGGAGGGCGAGAGCGGGGATGTGAAGATTCAGTCTCTGGGTCTGGGAGGAAAGTATGCTTCAAGGGGTGCTGGGAAAATGGCGCTATTACATCTTCTTGGGGGTACGGCTATAAGCTCAAATTCCCAAGCTCAAAGCAATTTTCCCGCTAATGAAGAAGAAAGCAGCGGCGGCAATCCGAACACGAGCGGATAAGGTAGTGCCCGCGTATGTTTTCAAAATCGCATTATAAAAGGGCGCCCCTCTTGGGGTAGGTTGTCATCATCGCGTATGACCACCTACGAAAGGAGCACCCTCAATGATCGGTGAAAAGTATATTGGGCTCGACGTTCATCAAGCAACTAT
>JBAUXO010000053.1:0-5645 GCA_049584315.1 Candidatus Sulfotelmatobacter sp.
TGGTTTGGCACCTCGATGTCGGCTCATCGCATCCTGGAGCTGTAGAAGGTTCCAAGGGTTAGGCTGTTCGCCTATTAAAGCGGTACGTGAGCTGGGTTCAGAACGTCGCGAGACAGTTCGGTCCCTATCTGCTGTGGGCGTAGGAGATTTGCGGGGGGCTGTCCTTAGTACGAGAGGACCGGGATGGACGAACCTCTTGTGTTCGAGCTGTCATGCCAATGGCACCGCTCGGTAGCGAAGTTCGGTAGTGATAACCGCTGAATGCATATAAGCGGGAAGCACTCCTCAAGATGAGATCTCCCAACCCGTAAGGGATAAGAAGGGCCCAGGAAGACTACCTGGTTGATAGGCTGGAGGTGAAAGTGCAGCAATGCATGCAGCTTACCAGTACTAATCGCCCGTTCGGCTTGACCATAAAATTTACTCGGTGCAGAAAACAGTTGTCAGTTCTCAGTTGCCAGTTCTTAGTTAGAACCTGAACTGGAACCAGCAATGTTGTTGAAGTCGTTCGAACCTGGATGACTGAGATGCAACACTGATAACTGTTGCGCCGACGCTTTTGAAAAGAAAGCAAAGCCGAAGTACAGTGGCCGAAATCGGAAACAAAATAACAAGAAAGTAAGCCACACCCAATCTATTCAGTTGTGAGGTTTCGTCCTCACGATCTTTGAAAATTCAGCTTCTAGCTTCTAACCCAACCCAATCCAATTCGGTTCGGGGTATGGAGTGGAAGCCGAAAGATCAAGTTTGCAGCGATGATTCTTGCCGGTTAGCGATGCAATATTCGCCGGGAGATTCAGCTAGTAGCCACGAGCTAGTAGCTAGGAGCTGCTTCAAGTTGTCGGTGATCTTACCGCGGGGGATCCACCCGTTCCCATCCCGAACACGGAAGTTAAGCCCCGCAGGGCCGATGGTACTGCACGCGCCAAGTGTGTGGGAGCGTAGGTCGTTGCCGGCATAAAATAAAGGCCAGTCTGAGAAATCAGATTGGCCTTTTCCTTTTACCTGCAGTCGAACAGTCGAACAGTCCTTTAGACCTTTAGACCAGGAAACAAGAGTGCAATTTTTCGCCAATTCAGACGATCTCACGAACTGCGCAAACAAGTTTCGCGCGGGTTTCACAGAGCATGCTCGTTTTTGGCTTGCGCCGGGCAGCCAGGGCCTACTTATGAGCGGGCCCGACACATGTGGAAGCGCCATTCAATGGGCCGCCGATCCAGTGCTCCCCGCCGAAAGGATATCTGTCGACCAACCGCAAGGCCGGGACGATCTCTTCACAATATCCTGCATTTTCTTTCTTGTGAAAGTCGAGAGTTGCAAGATGCTGAAACGCCAGATCGCCAACTGCAGCGTTCTTGTCGCGTACAGCCCTCCGCAACAGCTCGCGCACCGGCTCGGGATGGAACTGGGGTGAAGCACAAGGACGCAACTGGCATGCTTGGACGGTCCTGCTGATGTCGCCGAGCCATTGGACGGCTTCCATTCGGTCATTGGGGTTCTTGCCTGCCAGCAAGTGCCGGACTTCAGCCAAAATGGATTCTTCGCAATGCGAGTCAGCGGGGCACTCCTTGGTGTGCAACAGACGTTGTAGTGCCAGGTCGCGGACGACAGTGGCCTCATCCACCAATCCGTTTTCGTAAACGGAAAGCCCCGACCTGGCGGCGTCCGCATCCATCTTCGCAACCACCACGGCTCGGGGAAGAAATGCCGCTTCGGCGGGATCGTCCAAATCAAGGATCCCCCGAAAGCTAGCGGGACCACTCTGCGCGGCAAAACTGGCGAGTATTCTCTTGCCGGTCTGCGGTTTGATGCGCTGAGCGCCCTGTGGCGGGCGTAGTGGCCAGGGCCGGTCACTCCAACAACATTCGACTCGAACTTGTTGCGGGGTCGTTCCGCGCAGTGCCTTTTCGAGAGCCAGTGTCAAGGTGAACCTCATTCTGTCGGTGGTAACGACCTGCTCCATTTTCGCTATCGCGACGGATCCGCCTGGCTCAAGAAAAGCGCGAAGAATTTCAGGCGAAAGAGCGTCCTGGCCAGAGCGGCGCAACTCTTCCTGTGCCTGTTCGCGGCTCGCCACCAGTTCCTGCAGCCTGGCCGGAGGGATGCTGGCTTCGAGTTTAGATTGCTCGGATTGCGCCAGCACAGAAGAGACGAGCAAGCAAACCGTGACGAAGCAATGGCCGACATTCATGATCATTCAGACACCTTAGCGCTCGCAGATGTTCCGCTGGCGTGGATGCAGCCCAACCGAAGGTAACTGATGAAAACAGGCGTGGCTGTTGAAAAACTCCCTTTTCATCCAAAACTGCCGGAAATGTCTGCTTGACCCGAGAAGATCGTTTGTAGCGCGTCCTGACGCGATCTTATTTTTGCGAATTTCGCTGCCTTGAAGTTTTTCAACACCCACGGGAATGTTACGCCAACTACCCCCACCCTGCTAAAAAAGCAGGACGCCGGGGCAACCGACTACCAGCGCCGCGCGCATCTAGTCGCGAGAGAGCATGATGGAGTCCTCGACCAGAACCGAAAAGCGGGATGAGCGCAAAGACATGGCGCTCGCAAGCGGACTTGCCGTCCTTTCCGGCGTCATCCTTCTCTTTACAATGAACGCGCTTCCGCAGGATTTCTCGTCTTTCAGCCAGCCGCAATCCTTCCTTCGCGAAGCAAGCGCGCTGATTCCGCAAATCGACAAGGACCAGAAATCCAGCGCCGCAGCCAATATCGCCGGACAGCAAGCCCGCATCGGCGACATTGAGGGCGCGCTAACCACAGCCGAGCGTGCCGGTAGTTCCTCGGCCCAGGTCTCCGCCACGGGAAGCATTGCTTACACTCTTGCATCACAGGGAAATCTGCCGATGGCTCTTCAAGTGATTCAGAACTCCTCAAAGGGTGAAGATGCGGCGAAGGCGAACGATTACAGTTCCGTTGCGTATTGGCTGGCCGAGCATCATGACTTCGAGCACGCTCTGGAAGTGGCGCACCTCATCCAACGGGCGAAGCCCTATTTTGGGCAGACGAATACTCTTGTCGGCACGTTGCTCCGGATTCAGGCAGAACAACTTAAAGCCGGTGACCAGGCTGGCGCACGGGAAACGACCGATCAGGCTCTAGCCGCCGTAGAATGGGAAAAAGATCACCCCGTCGATCCCTGGTTTGCCGAGAGCATGCCCGCGGGCCTGTATGCAAGCATCGCGTCTGAGTTAGCCCACGAAGGCAACCGGCCTGCTGCCGCCGCGGTTGTCGACCGCATTTACGATCTATTGGCCGCAGCGAGCACGGAACAAGCCAAGCAAGATTTGCTTCTTTACTTAGGTGAGGCACAGGTTGGCATCGGGGAACTCGACGCGGCGATGGCGACCGCCGACCAACTGCCTCCCGGCAACCATCGCGACGGGATCGTGTTGCAGGTCGGCTTCGAGCGCGCGAAAGCGGGCGATCTGTTGGGCGCGCTCGATGAAGCAACGGCGCTCGCGTATGAGCCCTGGCGCAACATTTCGCTCCGCGACGTGGCCGCTCGACTTTCCGCGCTAGGGAACGATGCGCAGGCACTTGCCACCCTCGACCTGATTCCCGAACCGGCGGAGCGCGCCGAAGGCCTGGTCGAGCTGGCGTCTCGAGGGGTGGGGAAGCATGATCCGAGTGCGCCGCTCGCGCTGGAGCTTGCCGACGAAGCGGCTATGAACGCAGGCGCAGGGACGAAACCCTACGTCTTCGAGATGATTGCGGTCACACGTGGAGAACTCGGCGATTTCGGCGGGGCGGAAGACATGATCGCCAAGATGAACGACTCGTCAAAGGTTTGGCCGCTCTGGAATCTGACGGAAAGGCTCGTTCGCAGCGGCCACGAAGCCGAGGCGATCTCTCTGGCAGAAAGCCAATCTGCGCCCGAACCGAGAGCCTACGCACTACTAGGCGTGGCAACCACGCTGATCAACAAGCAACGGGAGGCTGCTCACTACTGGCTGAATTCCTCGCCTTGAAGCGCCGGTATTCCCGATGACCGTTCGTTTGCCCAACTGACGATCAGGCGCTCATCCCTCCTGCCGTTCGCGGTCGGCACGGTGGCCTCCAAAGGCATGGATCGTTTGGGTACATTTTTGAGCAATCCGGTAGTTAAGAAGAAGTGATCCCAGCTTCCGGTTGGCGGACCATCCGCTCCGAACTAACTGTGGCTTCAATCCCTGACCAAGCCCACGCCTGCCAGATGATGACCGAGGTGCATACAGTTTCGATCGTCGCGAAGAACAAGTACTCTGGAAAAGCAGGCGGCCTGCCCCATCCGGCCAGAGGCGGAACCAAGGTCAGGAAACCGTTTACAAGGGTTATAACGCCACCCGCGATTATATTCGCTAGCCGGTTCGCTCTAAACGGAAGCAGTCGACATGCCAGAATCATGGCGATGGGTATTTCAATCAAGACCACTGAACCCATCAGAGCCCATGGGGAGAGAGGCTCGAATGAATTTCGCGAGCCAGCAATAGCGAACAGGGCAACGACGTCGTCGGATTTTACAGAGATTTTGGAAGACGGTTGTCGCAATCAGTTACGCTCATCGTGGGGTTTTGAGCGTAACCGCGATGTTTCACCAATTGAGACGATCCGTACAAGCGGTGGTTTGGATAAAGTTCGGTTGGCCGACAACCCAGCCAGAATCGTCCAATTCGCCGGCGCAGGTGGCCGATAATACGTCCACCGAATCCACTCAGTGTTGCGAGCGTGATTTCTTTTGAAAAACCACTGAGGAGACCCAAAACATGACCAGGCTTGCCACCAAGAACACGAAAAGTAGCTTTAATTTTAGAGTTATTGCATAGACTATAAGCGCTGCTGCGAGTCCCCAGTACCAAGATTCTGCCTTGATTCCTTCCGTCCACCTGGCTTGGCGTCCGGCGGAAGCAACACGGGGCCACAGGGAGGGCCACAAACGGGCCACCACTTCGCAGTAGGCGAGATATCGTTGGCCTTGGCTCGCATAAAGTTCGGCCTCCTCACGCAGGATCAGCCGGTAACAGAACACGACCATCGCGATCACCGCTACCAAGAATCCCAACCGGCTCATCAGAGCACCCATGGCGACGATCATTAGCACATTGGCGAAATAAAGCGGATTGCGCACTCGCCGGTAGGGTCCATCTGCAACCAACGACTCACTCTTCAGTTCGGATGAATACACCACTGAGGCCTGAAGGTAGGAAGACGCCCAAGTGCGGATGAAAGCGGCTACAACGAGCAAAAAGGCGGCGAACGCAAACAAGAAACGAGCGACAAGATCTGTATCCATTTGCAGCCTGGCTCCGAGCCAGTCGGCGAACGCGACGGTTGAATTCTGATGATCCAGAGCGTATAGGGGAAACGTGAAGCCAAAAATCAGCCCGAAGACAGTCGCTCTGTTCGCGAACTCCCAGTTGGTAGCTTTCATAGATCAAAAAGTATCGCCTTGCGATCATGATGTAAAGCCATGTTCTTGCCCCCGAAGGCTTACCAATCCTGATTAACAGACAGACCGGAAGTAAGTGTTGTAACCGCATTATAAAAGGGCGCCCCTCTTGGAGTAGGTTGTGATTATTCGCATCATCACCTACGAAAAGGAGCACCCTTATGAACACTGAAAAGTATATTGGGCTCGATGTTCATCAAGCAACCAT
>JBAUXO010000054.1:0-10060 GCA_049584315.1 Candidatus Sulfotelmatobacter sp.
CAAGAGCCGGTCGGAGCGCTGGAGGCGCAAGCGCCGCGGCGCATTCTTTTGGAGAACGGTGAGTTAGGTGACGAAGCGCGAGGATCTCCGCCTGCAGGGCGGCACGGGTTCGAAAACTGGAGGCGACCACAGCGAGAAGGGCGACGAAAAGAGAGCTCATCGTGGTAGCAACAGGATCTCACAAACGATCGGAACCTCTGCAGTTTCAGAGCGGACGGAGTTTTCGGTAACCACACCCGGTGAAAACGGACAATCAAAGGATTACGCTGTGCGGCCAATCTCGCCGCGGAACCTCATTGGCGTGACGCCCACGATTCGACGGAAGACCTTCGTGAAATGACTTTGATCGGCGAAGCCGGCCGCCGCTCCTGCGCAGGCCAAGGTGATCTTCGGATCGCGCAGGTATTGCTTCGCGCGTTCAATTCTACGCCTCAGGATGTATTTGTAAGGGGGCAGGCCTGTGCTTACCTTGAATAGCTCGCAGAAGTAGTTAGGACTCATGCCAGCTATTTGGGCGAGCTCCCACAGGCGAAGATCCCGTGTCAGGTTCTGGTTAATAAACTCCAGAGTCCGGTTCAGGCGCATCGTAGGCATGCTGCCGCGGTAATCAGGCTTAGCGCAATTACGGGCCGAATAACGGCGAACCAGATAGATGCCGAGCGCCAGGCCGAGAGATTCGCCGTAGAGCGGACCGGCCGGTGAGCCGTCTTCCAGGTCGGCATGCAGAGCGAGCATCAACGATTGAATGTGGCGGTCACGAAGATTCCAGTGAGAGGTAAGTTCCACATCCTTTAGGTGCGCGGTGCCCTCAAGCGAACGCGCGAGGAACCGCGGTTCCATGACCAGGATGATACGAGTGGTCGGACCAGACCAGGTGAGGCGATCGCGGGTTCCTGCCGGCAACACGTAAATCGTCCCAGGGCCATTGTCTGCGCTGCGGCTCTTGCCCTCCGTGGTCCACTGCGCCCTAATATTTCCATGCGTAAGAAGATTCAGGAAGTGAGTTGGATGATCATGATCCGGAATCGAGACGCCCGGCACATCACTGAACGATTCCAGGGCAATGCCGTCCCACCCGGCCCGTTTACTGCTCAGGGAAGATAGCGCAGGGATGAGACACACCGCGCACCCATTGCGCATCACCTCAACAGCCTTGACAGGAAGAACCCCAGAGATATCCATCGCTTTACCCCCGCCGGATGGAGAACCCAATAGTAGAATCATACGCAGTTTGCCCGGTCCCCATTTTTTTAGACCATTTATTCGGAAGAACTGACCAAAACCGGAACATTTGACCAATGTTCTCGCGGTATCGTTTGCTCGCAGAGCTTAATAAGCGAAGAGAGAGGATGCGCACATCGGCAAGAGAAGTGTAGCCAGAGTCATCGACTACATCCACGCGAACACTGGCGCAAACATTAGCCTGGTGGCCATGGCCCAGATTGCCGGGGTGTCGCCGAACCATTTTGTTTTGTTGTTTACCAAAGCGACTGGCCTGACCCCTCACCAGTATGTTTTGCGGGCAAGGATCCACAGCGCAAAGCTCCACCTGAAGGACGAAGCGCTAAGCATCGCCGAGGTGAGCAGACTGACTGGCTTTTGTACCCAGGAGCATTTCACGAAGGTGTTTCGGAAGATCGTTGGCATAACTCCACGCGAGTTCAGAAGCGCGATTTAATGCTAGCACCGTTTCAAATCAGCACTCCGGACCTTGGGACTCACTGGGGCTCTTGCGTCCGATCCTAATTGGCCGTACTCATACCGCTCCAATGGGGATTTCGCATTCCTGGAATGGGTTTTGAGGAGATCAAGCGCTTGAATGACTGCCTGCAGGACGAGAACGTGATCCTTCGTGAGCAAGTCGATCATCCGAGCGATCCCGCCCTGGAAATCAAGCACCTTCGGCGCTGCATGAACAATCTGGTCAGCGTGCTGGCACTCTCTGCCGCATGGAGAGGTCACGATCCAGCTGAGATTCTCGCCACCTTCGTGGATTCGCTCATGGCAATGCTCAATCTCGACTTCTTCTATGCGCGAGTCATAGTGGAAGCCGACCAGAAGCCACTTGAGGTGCTCAGGGCCGGTCCGTCGCATAGGACGGACGAGATTGCGCAGTCTCTTGATGATTGGCTAAACGAAGACCTGATCGATCGATCTTCACAAACACGGCGCAAAATTGGAGACCAGGAGATTTCGATTTTCCCCATGCGAATGGGCGTAGGGGGCGATCTAGGCTTTATTGTCACGGGGTCACAGAGATTGGGCTTTCCAGAGCAGACCGAGAGACTGGTTCTTAACGTTGCAGCAAGTCAAACAGCCGCCGCACTGCAACATGCACTGCTCCTGAGTGAACAGAAACGGGTTGCAAGTGAAGTCGATCGGCGGGTTGCGGAACGAACAAGGGAGCTTGCCGAAACCAACGAAGAGCTGCAACTCCAGGTTGGGCTGCTGCAGCATCTTCCTGTATCCGCCTGGACGCTCAAGCCTGATGGGACTCCAGATTTCGTGAATCAAGTTTGGCTTGAGTACTCCGGTCAGACCCTCGAATTCGTCCGGTCGCATCCCGAGGCCTGGATGACCGCGGTCCACCCCGAGGATCGCGAAACAGCATCGAGGAGCTTTTGGGATGGAGTACGCTCGGGACAGGGTTTTGCGATGGAAACCCGCTCTCTCCGCGCTCAGGACGGGACCTATCGCTGGCATCTCAATCAAGCCGTGGTCTTGCGCGATGCAGAAGGAAAAGTCCTCAAATTCGTCGGTACGACCACCGACATCAACGACCAGATTCGAGCCGAAGAGGCTTTGCGCCAAGCGCAGGACGATCTTGCACGCATCAACCGGGTGACAACCATGGGCGAGTTAACGGCGTCCCTGGCTCATGAAATCAGTCAACCGATTAGTGGTGCTATCACCAACGCCAACGTCTGCCTCCGATCGCGCGAGCGGGATAAGCCTGATCTCGATACGGCGCGCAAAGCTGTCACCAGAATTGTAAGAGATGCACAGCGTGCTGCTGAAATTATCGGCAGGATCCGCTCACAATTCGAGAAGGGCACCCTGAATCGAGAGGTTATTGATGTAAACGAGATCATTCGAGAAACCGTCGCCCTCCTGCGCGACGAGGCGAAGCGATGCAACATATCGATACGGACGGAACTGGCAGCCGAACTTCCTCAGATCGTTGGAGATCGCGTGCAATTGCAGCAGGTCGCGATGAATCTAATCGTCAACAGCATCGAAGCGATGAAGGACGTTGATGGAATACGAGAGATGGTCATCAAATCGCAGCGAGCTAAGAACGGGCAGATTCTTGTTTCAGTCAGTGATATCGGCATAGGGCTTCCGCCGCAGCTCGCGGAACAGATTTTCGATCCCTTCTTTACAACTAAACCCCACGGCACCGGCATGGGGCTTCGCATCAGCCGGTCAATCATTGAGTCTCATGGTGGGCGCTTGTGGGCGGTTGGTTCCCCGGGGCGCGGAGCAACTTTTCACTTGAACCTGCCGATTCGAGGGCAATAGGACGTTTAAGGAGTGAGTTATGAATTTCGCCGTGAGTTCAGCGACCCAGCCTGTAACACAATATGAAATCGACGGTTTGGCCGGACTCACCGCAGTCGGCCATGAACTAACTCTGCCACCCGTGTCGCAGATCGCCCCCTTCGTCTGCGTTGTCGACGATGATGTTTCGGTCCGCGAGTCGCTGGAATTGTTGATCCGCTGTGAAGGCTGGCAGGCGGAGACATTCTCGTCCGCGCATGAATTCCTTGAGCGACCGCGAACCCTCGGCCCAAGCTGCCTGGTGCTTGACTATTCTCTTCCAGACCTCAACGGTCTCGAACTGCAGAAGCGCGTCGCGATCGAATGCCCCGACATGCCGATCATCTTCATCACGGGCCACCGCGATGTGCCCATGACGGTGCAGGCAATGAAGGCGGGGGCTCTCGAATTCCTAACGAAACCATTCTGCGATCAAGTTTTGTTGAACGCTATCCGTGACGGCCTCGACCGCAGCCGAGCGGCTCTGCGTCGCGAGGGGGAAATGCAGCAGCTCCGGGACCGGTACGCGTCTCTTTCCTGTCGCGAACGGCAGGTTATGGCGTTGGTTGTCTCTGGCCTGTTGAATAAACAAGTTGGTGGGGAGCTCGGCATCAGTGAGATCACAGTGAAGGCCCACCGCGGCAAAGTAATGCAAAAGATGCAGGCCGATTCCCTTGCCGACCTGGTGAGAATGGCCGCGAGGCTCCGCATCCCACGCGCTCCAGTCTTTCAAGCGTGAGTGTAGTGCCTTCGACTGAGCGGACTCCGCGAGGTTTTGGGATGAACCGAACAGCGACATTGGCTAGGTCGGGAGCTCTGTTGATAGTGGCACAGTAAGTGCCGAAGGATGAAACTGATTGAGATTGCGAAGCACCACGAGACTCAACACTTCAACACTTCGGTCGATAGGAAACACTGGCAGCGACTGACATTGGGGCGCCGCATCCAGGCCCAAGAAGCCAGAGCCGATGTTACCTTGGTTATCGCCGCTCGCGAATCACTCTCATAAATTCTTTCTATTGGACTTACGCTCCAACATCGTTCATGCTTAATTCACTTCGCATCCTGCTCCGCAGCCGGACCCTGCGAGCTTGATGTTTGCCTGCCAGCCCTGTAGCGGCACTGCAGACTTCCCGACCTCGTTGCTCTCCACCGGAATCTAAGCCTTGGCAACTCGGCATGCGAGTTGACAGCAGAAAGGTTGACATGTTGACCAATTCGTCGAACGGGAAGCGTGAATATCTGTTAGTGAGCGACTTTGACCAAACGCTGTGCTACAACGATTCGGGTGTCATGCTGAGTGAAATGCTGGGAATCTCAGATTTCCGCCAGCGAGTGGACGGCCTATCTGACATTCATCTGGTGCAACAAGGTGGAGAGCTTGCATATCTCGTACTCCACGATCCCGAGTTTCGGCGAGTACGCAAGGAACATCTCATCGCGGTGGGTAAACGAGTTCGACTGAAGGAGAATATTGCGTTGCTGTTACGACTCCTCCAGAATCTGGAGGCATTCCACTTCTGTTTTCACGTGCTGTCGTCTGCTCCGGAGGAGGTCATTCAGTCTGCGCTGGCTGGGATCGTTCCCGAAAATCAGATCCACGGAACGCAATTCCGGTATGCCTCGGATACGGGTGAGATTCAGTCGATCGTTCGCGCGCCTGCGGGTTACGGCAAGGTAGCGGTGCTGGAAGAACTGCGTAGCCGCGCGGGACTAGGTCACGACCGCTTGGTGTATGTGGGCGACGGCAGGTCGGATGCGCACGTGATGCTGCACGTCAACCGACTGGATGGATTGACAATCGCCGTTTCTGAAAACAAACATGTCGCTGAAATCGCCTTGCGCACGGTGCTTAGCGACGACGTGCTCAGTCTGCTCGTGCCTATCCTCGAAGACATCATGGGCTACGATCCGGTGCGGATTCGAACCATGTTTGAATCGCAGGGATTTGTTTTCCAGGAATGGGCAAAAAGTCGTACAGATTCGCTGACGATTGCAGCGTATGCTTGAGTCGGGATTCACGAGGATTTCCGAGTGTGGCTTAACGTGATTGGTTTGGACGGCAACAGCAGTCTTCTCAAGTTCGTACTTCTTCAAAGAGGCGGCAACGCTACGCAGAATTCAGGCTGCCGCTGCCCCCTGGGAGTGCTATACGGATGGGCGATCCATTCGGCGCCGGTGGTCGTCGCCAGCGCCAACCTCAATTGTCGGCATCGCTGCGATTTACATTTCGCTGCGTTTGATCTTGAACCGTCGAGCGGGGACGAATCCATGACGGACCTATGGCAAGGATGTCACGTTGCGTCGGGGGTTCTTATCAGTAAAAGTTTGATTGAAATCAATGGATTTCTTGCATTGGACTCGTAGCCCACCAGTGCGACACTCTACAATTAAGTTCCACGAGGCACTTTGACCCGCCCCAAGCCTCGGCAGACAGCGTACCGAGGACTCCGTCGTCAATCTCACAACTCAAAGACAGTGTCGGTGGGTTGTAGTTCTTCATTTTCCAAGCACGACGGGGTGACCAATGAGCTGGGGCAAGGCATGTCTTTCGACTGTAATGGCGGTAATAGTGGCGGCTGCTCACCTGCTGGCAGCACAAACAAATCCAGATTCACGGCTTGCCGAGCGTTCGCCCTGGAACGAGACGGGCAAACAAAACAATCGATCGCAGCCATTCAGGGCCTTCTCGATTCTGACTCCTTGAATGCGCCCGACACTGGCAAGGCATGGAACATTTTGGCGCTTGCCTATGAGGATCGGGGCGACTTCTCTGATGCGCAGCGGGCCTATGAACGAGCGATTCGCACACTGGAGAAATTGCCGAGCCACACCAAGGATTACGCGATGGCCCTGGACGATCTTGGAGGCCTTTATCTGGCAATGGGGCACGCGGATCTCGCAGTCCGGAAAAAGAGAAGACTCTTCACCTCTACAAGATCGGAGATCACGAAGGCACGGCGATCGCTTGCAGTGATCTCGCAGGCCTTGCCCTCAGTCAGCGGCGGATTCGAAACGGCAGAAAATATTTAGAGTTGGCAAGGAGGGAAGAGACGTTTGCGACGGCCCTGGATGACGACAACCTCGCCGCAATATCTTCCATGCAAGGTTGGCTCGCGCAACTGCAGGGCGATCTTTCGGGGTCGTTAACCAGCTACCGGCTCTCGCTGAGTCTGTGGCAGCGGCGGCACGGGGAAGAACATGCATCCACCGGATGGGGCTACATTCTTGTCGGCAACATAGAGGCAGAACAGGGACAAACGGCCAGCGCTCTGGCTGACATGCAGCGCGGCCTTGCCATCCTTGATCGCACGCTCGGGCGACAGCATCCGCGTTACTTGAAGGCTGACATCGCCTACTTGCGCTTGCTCGAACGGGCGGAAGCGCACGCGGAGGCGGCTCGCCTGAAGACCACCGCCGAGCAGGAGCTGAGGACGTTCTATCGCGACCAGTGCTCAGACTGTACCATCAGTACTGTAGCGTTCCACTGAAGTCTTCATGAGCGAGGGTAGGGGCCCGGTGTAATAGACGGATGGAAGGGCGCTCCGCGTTACGATCGCTAACGGGGCCAGACTCTGGTGATTCCACTTGAGCGCTGATCCTTATTACTCATTTCTTTCGCTGATGCTTTCACCTCTCCCGCCAGCAAATGGGGATTGAGGAGTAGTGCATAAATGAGCTTCAAACTGCATGGCGATTTCGCCGTACTGTGCCCCGTCCGGAAATTCGAAGGTTAGGTTGCAGGCTCTGCACTGCAGGAAGCGGCCCCTGCATGACATTAGGATGGCGATACAGTGAGAAGGAGGGGGCGGAGGAGGACTGCTGGATGGCATTGCATTTCGAACCGTCCACGTGCGAACTACCATACGCTCTTATTTTCGCCAACTCCCATTCAAAGCTAAGAGTCGAAGAAGGCCCCACAGGCGATCCCCGCAGGTGGGTTCGAGCCAGACGATCAGCATGGCACCAACCGCGTACGTGGGACTGGCAGTAGTGAGCGGCAACGCTTCTTCCCCTGGCCACTGCCACCTTCGACAGCGTGTCGATCAGTTCGAATGCTGCGGCGGCCCCGACGATTACTGGCGTGTCAGCTACGACTGTACTCTGGACTTCAAGGGAAAGCAGTGAGCAGAATCATGCGAATCGACAAAAGGAGTACGACGCCCTCAGATTCTGCTCACCAGTTTGCACGGAACGATAAGTTTTTTGGTTCCGCGGGTCAATAGCACGAACAGGCCACATGCAGGAAATTTTAGGTTCCAAGATAGTTCTGTGATAAGTCTCGCCTCTCGGCCGGCTTTTCACGGCGCGGCAGCTCCGCCTTGGTTCTTCAGGAACGAAAAGTCGCCGAATTCTCTCCTTTTACCAATCTACAACGGTCGTTGAAAACCCGAAGATTGAATAATAACTGTCACCCGGCACTGATTAACGATAATTGCATTAGCCGTGCTGTCAGTAGTTTGTCGCGTTTAAGTGGCAGCGGAATGGCACTCAATTGTATTGTAAGAAACTTGGCACTTAAATGTGGGACAAATCGACAGGCTGTTTTTCGAATGCAGATCGAGAAATTGATGGCACGTAATTGTGAGAATTTGTATCGCTCTATCTTCGCCCTAAGACGGCAATCCGGCAATCCCATTCCCAGCAATCACCCACTCAAACATGTCTAACAGAGCCTGCCCGGACCGCCTGAAGGTGAGCGGATCGCGCACGTGCAGCTCGACATTGAGGCTTCATTCAAACACCAGCGCGTCGTTGACTGCATTCTTCAGATCCTGTTCAGACCCCAAGTACCGTTCAGTTGTCAATATCGATTCGTGCCCCAACAGAAACTGAATTTGTTCCAACTCCCCGCCCTTCGATCGGCATAACTTCGCTGCCGTGCGCCGCAGATCGTGCGGCGCCAGCTCGCCGATTCCGATCTGCGCTGCGTACTCACGCACGAGCTGCCACACTGCGCGCTCGGTCAACGCGTGCTTGCCCACTCGGCCGTTCGCGAGCACACGCCGGAAGATCGGTCCTTTCTCTATCCCTGCCACCTCCAGCCACCCATCGATCTCTTTCTTCACCCACAACGGCACCGCTACCGACCGTGTCTTGTTTCCCTTCCCCAGGAAATCCAGAAACACCCAGCGGCCGTCGCGCAGCGCGAGATGATCGCAGTTCATGCGCGACAATTCCCCCCGGCGGAGCGCGCACGCGACCAGCACCGCGAGCAACGCTCGGTCTCGCATTCCGCGAATGCTGTGCGGGTTCGGTGCCTGCAATAAGGTCCGGGCTTCTTCCCACGCCAGCCATCGCCCCAAGCGTCTGCCCTTTTGTTTCACGCCGGCGACCGACACAATCGCCTGCGCCGTCTCGCTGTCCACATAACCACAGCGCTGGGCTTCGGTCGCAAGTTTTCGGATCGCCGCCAGTCGTTGATTGATGGTCGAGGGCGAGAACTTCAGTTCCCCGAGCCAGGTGACGTAGCCTTGCACCGACTCACGCGAGATGGCCCGGCCCGCCGCCCACTGAAAGAATTGTTCGAGGGCGTAGAGATAGGCTTGCCGGGTGTAGGGCGAGCGCACGGCATTCGCGACCAGCTGCTTCGCCCACTCGATGCGGTCAACATCCTTGCCGGCCTCGGGAGCCACCAGCACCAGGTCAGTTGTCAATTGGTCCTCCCCGTTCCGCCCCTTTCAGATGAAAGCGACTTCCCTTCTCTTCTTCCTGTTCCTTCCCGGCGGCGGCGCTCTCTCGCCGTCTTTGCCCTCTTTGCTCTCTCTGCCTTCAGCGATCTCTCGCCCGCCAGCACCTCTTCGAGCCACTGCAGCATCTGGTCCTTGGTCTGAAACTCGGATGCCTGAAACTCGGAGAGGCGGGAGACGAACCTGGCAGCGCGGATATCGAGGCCGCGACACGCACCTTCCTTCCGAAGCCGCTCCCCAGGAGCTTCACCTGGTATTCCTCCCACCTGGTTAAGGCCACCTCGATCTTCGCCAGCTTGCCTATTCCCAAAACCACGGCCACCTGATAAGGATAGAGCTGCTCACCGGAGCTAGAGTGGCCAAGGACCGGTCGTGTCTCCGGCCACACTTCGACCGGATACGGCTGGACCGGGTAGGGCTGGACGTCTTTCCGGTCATCATTATTATTATTATTACTATTACTATGCATGATGGTCTCCCCGTCGAGCCCGAAGGCCGCGCTCATGGTACCCCAAGAGGTGGAAGCCAGGAAACGACCCGCAAAGGAAACGTCGTCGACGACGATTGTCGTGTTTACTTATTGATTGGACTGGGCTTGCTGATTCTAAAAGACTTCCATCCGTGGGCGCCCCTAAAATTTTGCTTTATTGAGGTTCTTCCTCACTCTTGGTGCAGATTGGAATGATAGTTAATTAAGCTGCCGGGATGGCCATATCGAAGAGAGTGATGGCAAGAGAGTTGCTGCCCAAAACAGCCAATCTGAAGCTACTCAGTTTAGAGATATCCGAGCGAGGCTGGGGTGTGGAGGCGAGTGGAGACCGCTCTGCCAA
>JBAUXO010000055.1:0-12727 GCA_049584315.1 Candidatus Sulfotelmatobacter sp.
GCCGAATCGCCCAGAACTCGCATCTTCGATCTTCCGATCTTCTCGATGTCTTTTGACGCAAACCACTCGATCAAGCGGCGGCGCTCGCGCTTCCGAAATTCAGATCCTTGTACCACGGGCTGATAGGTGTGAGTTTGGAGATCGAGTGGGTGGCTTCCGCCCAGGTTGTCGATATCGCCTGCCACAATGGAGTAAAACCCCTGCATCTCCCCGATCTGCGTTGGGTTGGCGGTAGCCAATGCCGGATTGCTTGAGGTGAAGACGTTGAGTGCCGGGTCGCCTCCGGTGAGGCCGAGCGCCAGGCCAGTCCAGCCCGCCGGCGGATTCCAATAATGGTCCTGCTCCCGGTAGAAGCTAACACCGAAGCTTATAGCATGGGATTTGTGCTGCCATACGATATTGTCCGAAAAATTGATCAACGGATAGAAGTAATTCACTCGCGAGTAGAAAACGTCACCGGAGCAGGGCAGGCCATTGGGGCACTGGTAACTGAGGCCATCGACTCCATTCCAGTAGTCAATAAACTTATACTTTTCTGGGTCGCCAGCCTGATTGTTTGCCGAGACGGAGGAGTTGTAAAGATATCCGATCCGAAATTGATTGACCAGTGTGGGCCGAACGGTATAGTCGATCCCCAGCGAGGCCGTGTAGGCGTTCGAGCTGTTTCCTGATGACTGATAGGCGAACGCCGTCCCCGGGAAAGTCGGTGCCAGGGCTGTTGGGGCGCTGTATTTTGTCTCGTTTAGCGCAAAGTTTACGCGCAGCTTTTGCGTAGCATTGTAGTCCACGCGAAATGTTGGATAATCCCAGTATTGGTTATTGGGCTCGCGGAAGATGACCTGCTGGACATTGTAGGGCACTCCCGGGATGGTGGCCACCGTTCCCGACGCCAGGGATCCATTGATCTTCGTTATCTCTGCGGCAACCGTAGGATCGGCAGTTGCGTTGGCGCCGCCAGCGCCGGCCAGAGTCAAGAGATTGACGGTATGAACATTATTATCCGTTCCGAGGTAGGTATAGATACCCTGCTGCATCGAGGGTGTCATGAAGGGCGAGGACAACTGCAGGGCGCCGGGAATGCCATCTCGCTCAAAACTGAAGAAGAAGAACAGCTTGTCCTTGAGGATGGGACCGCCCACGCTGCCTCCCCAATCGGTCTTGTGATAGAGCGGTATTGGAACTCCATTAAAGTCGTTCTGCCAAGAGTTCGCGTTAAATGAAGAATTTTGCAGGTCAGCGAAGAGACGCCCGTGAAAATGGTTGGTGCCACTGCGGGTCACGTAAGTTACCTGCATGTTGCCCTGTCCATAGCCCTGGTTGGCTTCGAGTTGGTCCGTTTGAATCGCCATTTCCTGGATGTTCTGGATGCGCGGAGACGCGGCTGTACTATATGGTTGAGCGTTACCGTAATCCTTAAAGCGACTGGATTGGGCAATCACTCCATCCATGCAGGCCACTTGGGCTGCTCCCGGCAGCCCATTCCACGTGCCGCTGTTGACACCGTAAACCCCTGGGTTGTAATTGCCCCCAGTGAACCCTGGAGAAAGGACGACTAAAGCCGTGAGGTCGCGGTCGCTCAGTGGCAGGTCTTCAATCTGCTTCAGGTCTATGTTCGACCCGATGGTGCTGGAAGTCGACTCTACCAACGGCACTGCCTCTGCCTGTACGGTGACGGTTTCAGATATCGCGCCCACCTTGAGCACAGCGTTGATGTCGGTGACGCGAGAAGCCTGAACCGCAATTTTGTCGTACACCGTGTGCGCATAGCCAGCCTTTGAAGCAGTCAATTTATAGGTGCCGCCATTCAGATCCACGAAGGTATAGGAACCAACCGCCTGGGTCGTGGCCTTGCGAACATCATTCGTGGCGAGATTCCGTAGGGTGAGTTCCGCGGCCGGCACCACAGCGCCGCTCTGATCCGTTACGGTAACCGTGATCGTGCCCTGAGATCCGTTTTGGGCACTCAGGAAGACTGCGGTTGTGACAATTGCTGCGGCAACGGCTGGCAAATACCAGAGCTTGCTCTTCATGAGTGCACCTTCCTTTGGCGGCAAACGTTTACTAGCACAAAAGGCACTATCCCATATAATCAGCATAATCAGCGCTGGATATTGTATAAATATCCATTAGAAGAGCGTTCATAGTCTGAATCGTATCGATTTGTCAAGCACAAAACCAAGAAGTTATCGCAAAACCGGTTTTGATTGACAACGGGGTTGCATAAAGTATACAAAATCATGGCCTGTGCAAACGTTTGCTCATCGGGTGTTCACAGGACGTTTTGCGTTGGGTCGTCGTATACGTATAAGGACAAAACAGAAGACCATACAGAGCGATAGGCAAAAATCAGGAGACTCCGAAGACATGAAGCGCGTGAGCTTGTTTGGAGCCCTTGGGTTCCCGCGGCATAAGCGAGTCCAATTCCCCTTTATCTTTCAACCGATGAGAAATCAGTCCCTACGGAGTGGCTTCAGTGCTTGACACAAAAAAAGCGCAATTGCGAAGGTTCATCCTCATCATCATTTGCTCACACGGCCTCATCGCGTTAAGCCAGCAACTCGAGAACGATCAATTCAAGATCACATTTTCCCCGAATGGTCTCACCAGCCTGAAACGAGTGCAGGATGTCTTTGATACGGACTACATTCTTGGAGGTAGAAGTCTCGGGGACGTAGTGATGCGTTATCGCGCGCCCGGAGAAGCGTGGAAAGAAATCTCGAGCGGCACTTCCGTTTCGAAACGTTCCCCTGGAGAAGTCACTTATGAGATCGGCCGCCCTCCATCGGGCCCTGGCAAACCAGAGCGCTGAACGATCAGGCCGAGCCCAAAAATTCGCGCGACAAAACGATTCCATTTTTTGCCTGGGGTGACAAGCACGGAACCGAGGAATGGGTGGAATATAAATTCCGCGAGCCCAAGCAGGTGTCGTCAGTCGAAGTGTACTGGGCCATTGGCTCGTACGAAGACTACAAGTGGGATTTACCCGTCTCCTGGAAGATCCAATATCGCGATGGCGAAAAGTGGAAGGACGTTCAGACCTCGGATAAATATGGCATCGCCCCGGATCAGTTCAATCACGTAAAGTTTGAACCGGTGACCACATCCGTCCTCCGGCTCCTGGCAAAACTTCCGCAGGATGCAACCTCAGGAATCTACGAATGGCGGGTGAATACGGATCACGGGAAGGATGTGGAGTCCGTCCCGGAGATCGCGGCGACAGGAGCGTTCCGCATGGAAGGAGATTCTCTCGTTTGGACGATCGAGGCTCGCAATCAGACTTCACAGCCGCTGGAAGTCGGAGATCTCGGCGTTGCTCTCCCGTTCAACACGGATTACGTTCCAGACAAGACCGAGACATACACGAAGCGGCTGATCCGGCACAGTTTCATAGGAGGCGATGGCTCCTACATTTTCTGGATGCGCTGCAATGGGGTTGGGCCCTATCTGGTGATGCTTCCTGAGGCGGGAGCACACCTTGAGTACTACGATCAACCGGAAGGACGGAGCTTCACTGCTTATGTCCATTCTGCTGGCCGTGGTGTAGACCTGGCGGCAAGGGGCGGCAAATGGCGACTGCCAAATTCCATGCTCAAATTGGCACCCAAGGGACAGCCGGGCGATTCCGCTAAGTACGGCTTCAAGTTCCGCTGGGCGAAAGACTACGCCGGAGTTCGCGATGTCCTTTACCAGGAGGGCGGCATTGACGTCGACGTTGTCCCGGGAATGACCGTTCCCACCGATTTGCCGACGATGTTCTCCCTCCGCACACACACTAAGGTTCGCAGCATTGTTCCCGAATTCCCTGAGAAGACCTCGGTGAAGCCCATCGGAGAACGCGCCGCTGACACCCAGGTTTACTCCGTCAAGTTCTCGCGCCTCGGCGAGAATATGTTGAAGGTGCAATACGGCGACGGGCAATATTTGGCGCTGGAGTTCTTCGTGACCGAGCCGCTGGAGACCCTGATTAAGAAACGTGCGCACTTTTTGATGACGCATGAACAATGGAACGATCCCAAGCGCTGGTACAACGGCCTGTATTCGCAATGGGACATGAAGCATCAAATCCTGCGCAGCCCCGATGATCTCGACGGGCTGCAATCCTACGCGGTCGCTTGCGATGATCCGGCGCTCGGCAAAGCCCCCTATCTCGCGGCCAAGAATGTCTTCTTCCCTGATAAGGACGAGATCGCGTCAATCGAGAACTATATTCAGCATTATGTCTGGGGTGGTTTGCAGCAGACAGAAAAAGAACCGTATCCGTACGGGATTTACGGAATCCCGAACTGGAAAGTCAATCGCGACAGTCCGGAGGACAATGAGCGCGGCAAGAAACACCTTTGGAGAATTTACGATTACCCGCACGTGATGCTGCTTTACTACAACATGTATCTCATCGCGAAGAACTATCCGGCGATGGTGTATTACCTCGACGCGTCTGGTTACCTGGAGCGCGCCTATGGCACCGCAATGGCTTTCTTCACGGTACCGATGGAGATCGTGAAGTGGTCCGCCTATGAAACCGGTACATACAACGAATTGGTGATTCCTGATCTGATTCGTGTGCTTGAACAGAATGGCCGAACGGACGAAGCCGACAAACTCCGCACGCACTGGGAAACCAAAGCGGCTTTCTTCATCAACCAGCACCCTGATCTGTTTCAATCGGAATATCCCTTCGACTCGACGGGATTTGAATCGACGCACGCGTTGGCGAGATATGCGGTTCAGCGGCTGCAAGATCCGAAAGCCACTGAGTTTCGCAAGGTCGTGAACTCCACCGATGCCAATGAGTTTCTTGAAGAGCAGATGCGTTTGAATGTTGCTGACCGCGGCATGGAGCCGGCCTACTTCTGGCTGGGAAGTGACTACCGCGCTAGCGGCAACACCGCCTACACGCTCAGCTACATGTCTCAGATGGGAGGCTGGGCGGTCGAAGACTATGCGTTGAATTTTGCAAAGGACCCAATTCCGTATCTTCGCCTGGGGTATGCGTCTTATCTTAGTTCTTGGGCGCTGCTCAACTCCGGCACAGCCGAGTCGAATTACGGTTACTGGTTTCCCGGCAAAGAGAATGACGGCGGCGCTGGTGGAGGATTTGAGCCACGTCCCTGGGGGCGGGCCTGGCTGGGGAACAAGGAAATGGGGCACGGTTCGTGGTGGTACTCGGGCGAAATCGACTTAGGCTTCAGCGGGGCATTGCGCGCTGCGGCGACGGTCGTGAGCGATGATCCAATTTTTGGCCTGTATGCCTACGGCGGCCAATTGACGAGGCACGGCGCTACGACAGAGGTGATTCCTCGAGATGGTCTGCGGGACAGGTTTGACGTGGTGCGTGGAAATACACGCTTCCAAATGCGACTCGATCGCGACGGTTTCGAAGAAGGCAAACCGATCGCTTTCAGCGAATCTCTAAACCGTTTCAGTTTCACGATTGAAAATCGCTCGAACGATCAACACGAGACAACGCTGACGTTGAAAGGGTTGCCTCCGGGTAGCTATCGCGTATTGTCGGTGGAAAAGCTCCTGTCGAAGTTCGTCGTCGAAGATGGTGAAGAGAGGAACCTGAAAGTTACGGTGTTGCCGAGCGGAGGCTCTCTTATGACAATCAACCGGGATTGAAACTTCATCCTCCCACCATGACCACGGACACGGATTCAATCAGCAGCGCTCCCACGGATTGGGAGCACACTGAACGGGCCCTCCCGATTACGGAAGAGCGGCAACAGACTCGAAGTAGCGGAATGGAGGAAGACGTGAGAAAGCGCGGCGTGGCGTTGAATGTCTCCTGCGGTCTGGCATCTTGGGTTTATGTGCGTTGCTTTGCTATCACAGCCTATCGCACGCACAAGACGAACGAGGAGAGCATGCAAAGTTGTGGGGTGGGGTAAGCTCGGGGGATGAAATGGACAGTGAAGCTGGTCGCTGAAGTGGTTGACAATAAACAGATTGAACACGAGATTGCCACAATTGAGCGCGCGGACGGGATCTCTCGCGCTACCGTCGGCTTGACGATCGCGGAAGGCAAAGGAATTCTGGAGAGCCTGCAGAAGGAAATCGTCACGGCGCAGGTTCAACATCATGGTGCCAGCATTCCATCGTGTCCACGATGCGGAAGGGCATATCGCACGAAGGGTTATTATCCGTCTATTCTTCGATCCGTTTACGGTAAAGTGGGCATGCGCATTCGTCGGCTCAGAGGATGTTCCTGCGCGGGGTCACAGTCGCGTAGCTTCTCAACGCTGTTCACAAACAAGAACCCGATCACGCCCGAGTTGCGGTATCTCACCGCCAAGATGGCTGCGCTGTTGCCGTTTGGAAAGGTGGCGGACTTTCTCGGCGAGCTCCTACCGCTGTCTGCTCGTGCTACAGCCGGGACCGTGCGCAACCGAACGATGAAGGTGGGGAAACGACTGCAAAAGTCGGCGGAAGTGTTGGCTACCGGTTCGTCGAACAGGCCGTGTAAAGAATTGATCGTGGGGTTGGATGGTGGGTACGTCAGAAATCGACACCAGCGGCCGGAACGAAACTTCGAAGTGATTGCAGGGAAGGCGCTGGATCGCGATGGGCATGCCACGCATTTTGCCTTCGTGCGCAATGGAGGTCCCGAGGCGATGAGCGCGGTCGAATTTGCCATGCGCCAGTGCGGAGTCACCGAAACCACGTCGATCACAGTTCTTACCGATGGGGATGTCGGTTTGCGAGCCGTCCAGCAGCAGGTGGCGCCGGAAGCGGAGCACGTGCTGGATTGGTTCCACATCGCCATGAGATTTACGAATCTTCAGCAGGTCGCGAAAGGCGTCAACGCTCTCACCGATGGTGGGGTTCGCCGCCATGCCCTGGATGAACTCGAGCGTGCGAAGTGGCGTTTCTGGAATGGCCACAGGATACGGGGACTGATCGGACTGGTGCATCTGCAGCAATGGGCACGGGCCCAGTGTTTCAACCACATTCCCTCCTTAAAGAAGTTGGAGAACGCGCTTTCGGATATGGTTCGCTACCTGGAGTTGAACGCAGATTCTATGCCCAATTATGGAAAGCGTTACCGTGCGGGACAACGGATCTCGACCGGGTTCGTCGAGTCGGCAGTCAACGAGATTGTCGCCAAACGAATGGTGAAGAAGCAACAGATGAGATGGAACCGGCACACTGTCCAGAGTTTCCTCGATGTTCGCATTCACGTGCTGAATGGCACCTTGGAAAACGCATTTCGACATTGGCACCAGGGTTTCCGGCCGATCGCGGAACCGCTCCAGGTCGCGGCCGCAGCGTGATCACCCCACAACTTTGCATGCTCTCTGCTTCGCGACAGCACACCGGCCGGAGCAGCCCACAGCAAATCCGTCCTGGGAATTTCGCGTTGCCGCCAACCTTGGGAGCCTTCAACGAGGCAGATTCAGCCGGGCTTTGCTTTTTCGTTTGATCAGTGAGCCGTGCGGGACCACGCTTGGTGATCCCGCTCGGCGGTGGCGCTACTTCTTGAGGTCGGGACGTTGTTCGGTCGGTTTGGGAACGGCGGTGCCATCTGAACCTACCGTGCTATCTAGCATAGTTGCTGTCACCGTTGCGTTCAGGACTTCGGTGCTTGCAACTCCTCCGCTGTAACACCACAACTCGACGGAGTCACCCGTGGTAAGATAAAATGGTGCGGTATTACTTATACTTTGGATGCCCCCAGGCCAATTGGCAACGCTGCTGCCGGTTGTGTTGTTGGTATAGGGCGCCTCAACTGCCGAAGTGACGTAACAGAAGGCAAAGTCGCCCGGAGCGATGTACACCGACACCGAAGCGGAGATGAAGGTGAGTCCAGGCGTACTGACAGCAGGACCTTGAGCTATTAGAACCCCAGGATAAGTAGTCAACGCCGTTGGTGTGCTCATAATGGCCCAGTAACCGGTGGAGGTTCCCGAAGGCCCTTGTGGCCCCGCTGGCCCTGTAGCACCAGTCGCTCCGGTAGCACCAGTTGCACCAGTTGCACCAGTCGCGCCTTTCGGCCCCTCAGCTCCGGTCGCACCGGTAGCCCCCTTCGCTCCGGTTGGGCCGGCAGGCCCGGTTTGATTCCATTGGATCTTGTGATAGCCGCTAGCACAGGTTGCGGTTGAAGTCACGATCGTGGGAAGGCCGCTTGAGTTGTTTACGCAGGCATAGTAGGTCACAGTCGCGCCTTGGGCGAGCGCACTCAGCGACACGAGGGTTGCGATGATCGTTGAAATAACAATTGAACGTTTCATAGTTTGTTTTCTCCTCAAAGCAAGTGGGCTCTCCAGCCCTCACCCATTAGTGCGACAACGCCGTGTTTTTGGGATCATCAAAACGAATGCAAACACGCTCTTAAGCCATCAACATCAGGCGGAAGGATTGCGGTGGGTATAGAGTCGGCAGGACGCTGCTCGGCTTCAGCTTCGAAGATGTTGAAATTGAAAACAGGCATTCTCTACGAAAAACCGGCTGTGTCTCACCCAAACTGAGTTAGAATTGCTGGCCCAAACAGGCAGTTTTAGTTGGAGGTAAAGTGGGGGAGATGGATACCCGCACCGACGTGACCATCCTCTTGGCAGAAGTGGCAAAGGGGAACCAAGCAGCGGCTTCGAAGCTCGTCCCTCTTGTCTACGAGGAGATGCGACGGCTTGCGGGTCGGTATATGCGGCGCGAACGCACAAACCACACGCTTCAGGCCACGGCCCTGGTCCATGAGGCTTACCTAAAGCTGGTAGAACAGCGCTCCGACTGGCAAAGCCGGGCGCACTTCTTCGGAGTTGCGGCACAGGTTATGAGACATATTCTGATCGACCACGCGCGTGGTCACGTCCGGGCAAAACGCGGTGGGGCAAAAGAGGCCGTGTCTCTTGATGAGGCCTTGGTGTTTTCCGAGGAGAAATCGGCGGAGCTGCTAGCCGTGGACGAGGCGATGCAGCGGTTGGCGAAGCTCGATCCTAGGCAGAGTAAGGTGGTTGAACTACGCTTTTTCGGCGGACTTACAGTCGAAGAAACTGCTGAAGCATTGGGCATTTCACCGATCACGGTTAAGCGCGACTGGAATCTTGCGCGTGCATGGTTATATGGAGAATTGGAGCGGCAAGGACATCACGCCGGAAATCTGGGAAAAAGTTAAGCCACTCTTCGAAGCTGCCTCCGATATGGACGCGGAGCAGCGGTCGGCCTTCTTATCGCAGAATTGTCCTGATCACAGGGTCCGAGAGGAAGTAGAAAAACTCCTCGCGAACCACGACAAAGCTGGCGACTTCCTGCTCGATCCAGCGGTCGGTGGCCTTGCGACACCTTCAGTTGGGTCCCACCTACCAACCCTCACACCAGGAACCCTGCTTGCAGGCAGGTTTAAGGTGGTGCGCTTTGTTGCAGTAGGCGGGATGGGAGAAGTGTATGAGGCTGAAGATCTGGAGTTGCGTGAATACTTGGGCATTAAAACTCTGAGGCCCGAACTCCTTCAACAGCCAAATGCGATCGAACGCTTCAAGCGGGAAGTTCATCTCGCGAGGAAGGTAACTCATCCTAACGTATGCCGTGTCTTCGATCTGGTTCGAGACAAATCGAACAAAGGCGAAGATTTGGTGTTCGTCACGATGGAGTTTCTACGCGGTGAAACTCTAGCCGATCGTTTGAAGCGCGAAAGCCGCATGAGTATCGAGGAAAGTTTCGGTCTGATTACCCAGATGGCCTCCGCCCTAGACGCAGCTCACCAAGCGGGTATTGTGCATCGCGACTTCAAGCCCGGAAACGTTGTCCTTGTCGATGAACCCGCGGGGCTTCGAGCAGTTGTCACTGATTTTGGCCTGGCATTTCGAGGAAAGCTGGCGTCAGCAGAACAGTTGACTACCGCGTCATGGCATCAGATTTCGGCGCCGGGCGAACTCTATGGCACGCCTGCGTATATGGCTCCGGAACAAGTTGAAGGGCGCCCAGCTACTGCTGCTTCAGACATATACGCTCTTGGGCTAGTGATCTACGAGATGGTGACTGGTGTTCGCCCGTTTGCTGGCGACACGCCTATGTCCGTCGCAGCCAAGCGGCTGGTAGAGCCTCCGGTCTCTCCACGGAAGTTCAATCCCACACTGAGCGCCGTTTGGGAGTGTGTGATTTTGAGATGTTTGAACCGAGATCCCGACAAGCGATTCGCAACACCACGGGATGTTGCTAAAGCACTGGCCGGGGATGCGCCAAAACAGTCTGTCGCCGATTTGCAACTGCTGAAGCGATATACGGATTCGTACAAATCAACGGCTGCGTCGGAAAGGACACCTGCGCTGCGGAATGGGAGAGTGCTTTGGATTATCGGAGCGGTCGCTCTGCTCGTAGCAGCTTTTCTCGGGGGCTATCCCCTTCTCCGCCGTCCGGTCAAGCTCACTGAGAAAGACACCATTGTTCTCGCGAAGTTCGTGAACAATACGGGTGATCCGGTTTTCGACGACGCCTTACAACAGGCTTTGGCGGTCGACTTAGGGCAGTCACCCTTCCTGAAAATCCTTTCAGACGCACGCGTCCGCGAAACACTGCGACAGATGACCCACTCACCGAACGAACCACTGACGAAAGATCTGACACGGGAAGTATGCCAGCGGGCGGGAGGCAAATCGTATCTGGCGGGATCAATAGCAACGCTGGGAACTCAATATGTAATTAGCCTAGATGCTCTAAGCTGCGAGAGCGGGGACACCCTGGCACGCGAGCAGGTCACAGCCGACGGAGAGGAGCGAGTTCTCCCCGCGCTTGGGCAGGCTGCGGCAAAGCTTCGCAACGAGTTGGGCGAGTCGCTCAGCTCTGTGCAGAAGTTCGACGTTCCCCTGGTGCATGCCACGACAGATTCGCTGGAGGCTTTAAAGGCCCACAGTGTGGCTCTAAGAATCGGAAATGAAAAGGGAGATGCTGAAGCCATCCCGTTCGAGAAGCACGCGATCGAACTTGACCCTAGATTCGCAGAGGCATACGGCGCCTTGGGAGTGAATTACTACAACCTGAATCAGCCCAGCCAAGCAGCCGATTGCTTTCGGAAAGCTTTTGACCTGCGCAACCGCGCTACCGAACGAGAAGGATTTTACATCACTGCACTGTATTACGAATCAGCCACCGGCGAGTTGGAAAAGGCAAGTCAGAATTATCAATTGTGGATACAAACTTATCCGAGGGATTCTTGGCCTCATGGGGAACTCGGAAGCGACTATATGGCTCTCGGGCAATATGAGAAAGCGGAGGCCGAAATCCGGGAAGGGCTTCGTTTAGAACAGATCTCCTGGACTCAATATGCCAATCTCGGATTTATCTATCTAGCTTTGAATCGTTTCGATGATTCAAGGGCTGTAGTGGAGGATGCGCTAAGGCGCAAACTCGACGGGGTGGGTCTGCATTTAGACCTCTATGATTTGGCTTTTCTCAGAGGCAACCTGGCAGCCATGAAGCAGCAGGCGGATTGGGCAATGGGTAAATCGGGTGCAGAAGACCAGGTGCTTTCACTCGAATCCGATACTGAAGCATGGTCCGGAAAGCTTAGTAGAGCCCGCGAGCTGTCCAGGCAAGCTGTCGAGAGCGCGCGGCGTAATAATGATGAAAAAGAGGCAGCAGCGCTATGGCAAGCAAACGCAGCAATTCGCGAAGCCTTATTTAAGAATGCCCGCGGCGGCCGCGAGAATGCTGCTGCCGCAATAGCTATAGCTCCCAGGAGCCGAGATGCGGAAGCACAGGCAGCCTTGGCATATTCCTTCTCAGGCGATACAGCGCACGCCCAGTCGCTTGTCGATGAGCTCGCAAAGCGCTTCCCGCAGGACACGATCATACAACGCGTATGGCTCCCCACCATCCACTCCCAAATAGAAATGGCACGCAATAATTCTGACCACAGTATTGAGCTTCTTCGCGCCGTAGCGCCCTATGAGCTTGGGATGTTGACGGGTAGCGCGATCAACTCGTGTTTGTATCCCGTTTACGTGCGCGCCGAGGCTTACTTGAAAAAGCAACAAGGAGCTGACGCAGCCGCCGAGTTCCAGAAATTGCTAAACCATCGCGGTTTACTTTGGAATTGTGCGACGGGGCCACTCGCCCAACTTGGCCTTGCGCGTGCATACGCGTTAGAAGGCCGTACCTCCGAGTCCCGTGCGGCGTATCAGGGTTTCCTGGATCTGTGGAAGAATGCCGACCCTGACATCCCCATCTTGAAGCAAGCGAAATTCGAGTACGAGAAACTGCAATAGTCACACAAGAATTGGAGCACTGTGAGACCATAACAACTTGGACGAGCATTCGTATGTCCTGCATGGGAGTCCTGCACCTTGTGAAATCGGCTCTCTGAGACTTAGGCGCAAACTCTCGCCGTATTGTGGGTTAGCTACTTTCTGTCGCAAAGAGAGCCTACCAGAAGCGCAAGACGCCTCAGAACTGCTCTTCCTTGCCGCCGCATGACCTGATCGCTACCGAGAGCGCCTCACGGGCGTTGATCCCCAACACCCTAGGCCTCGAGCCTCAGATAGGATCATGGTTGGCACTTAGAGCCAACGGCTAGCTTGCGCAGCTTCGCAACCGAACGGCGTCGTGCGCCACTGACTTCATGAAACCGACGAGTGGGGACAAGCAACTGGGGTTGGCATCGCCGCGGGGAAGTGCGGCGAGCCAAAGCGACCAAACCAATAACCCCTCTAAGAATGAGGTGAGGAATGAGGTGGGGCTGGATGTAAGTCACCACGCCCGCATCTCTCAGAGGGGCGGGGAGAAGCTTTTTTACTTG
>JBAUXO010000056.1:0-7404 GCA_049584315.1 Candidatus Sulfotelmatobacter sp.
ATGGACGAACTTGTCCAAAGTGCTACGCGTCTGGACATCGAGTTGGAGCGGAAGCGCGACTCGGGCCATGCTCCAGCGTACCAGAAGTTATTGTTAATATAAAGAACTATCTGTACGATGTACTAGCTTGTGGGGCAGCGCGCTGCCCTGGATGCTCCCGAGAATTGTGACGTGCGCAACGATGCTCCGCGATCAAGGCACAAGTGGCGAATTCCCCGCCACACTCGCGGAAGTGCTCCGCGTGAAGGTCACGCCGAATGATCGTGACTGTATACCTGTGTACCAAGTGGGTGTTCATTTGTTCCAAGCTGCCGGAAATTCCAACCGCGCCGTGCACGGCGGGGCTGTTGTTGAGTATCAGCCGCAGAGCGACGCCTCGGGCAAGATCGACCATTTCTATTTCACGCTGCGGCCGGAGCACTACGGCGTCGACGGCGTTCGCAGCTATTTCACGGATGACTCCGGAAAGATTCACGCCACCTCCGAAGATCGCTCCGCGACCGCGAACGATCCGGCGCCGCTGACGTGCGAAGTCGAAGAGAACACATTGTGCGCGGACGCAAAGACACCTTGAGCCCTCCTGTCGTCTGATGACTGAACGTGCTTGCGCCAAATATACGGGAGTTGCAAACCAGAAGTGGCAACATCAACGTTCAAATGATCCGATTCCGATTGAGTCACACTTTCCTCTTGGCTGTGATACCGCTACTGGCGACAGTCGCTGCACAGACTGTCCCGTCAGGAAGGGAGTCTGTTGGCACCCAGCCTCGCCAGGGGACCAGAGACAGCAGTCAGTATCTGGCGCGCTGCGTTGAAGAGCTGGATCTTTCCGCCTGTAAGCGGGTCGGAAAACGGGGATTCAGCCCAAAAGAAAGATCTCAGGGTTTTGCCTACGAGTATGCGGCCCAGTCGGCGGGTCCGGTCACCGCACTCGATCAGGCGATTCGGCTTGACCCGCAGAACGCGCTTGCGTACTTCCCGCGCGGGCATATCACAGCGAATGACCAGGGTGTAGGCTCATATCTACGGGCCATTGAGTTGAATCCGGAGTGGAAGCGGTACTACGTCGACGTCGCGCTTCTGGCGGACAATGCGGACAGTTACAAATCAAGCGAGCAAGGCCTGCAATTGTGGCAGCGCGCGCTCGAAAGCGCGCCCGACGATCTCCGCGTCTATGCCGGCTACGGCAATGCACTTGAGGCCCGCGGAAGAATCGCCGCGGCCGAAGCGATGTTTCAAAAGGGACTGGCGGCCAACCCTGCCGATGCGCTATCCGCCTCCGGGCTGTGTTCCCTTTACATTAAGCAAAAGAACGTCGACAAACTTCGTTCGCCCTGTCGGACGGCGGTAGGGTTCTCCGCAGCGCCGCTGGACAGTCTGGCTTTCGAATTGAATCAAGTCCAGGAGTATGCACTCGCGGAGTTGGCTTACCGGAAGGCATTGGAGCGGGGCTCGGACCCGCAGCCTTTCTTGACGGTGAACCTCGCCAGCACGCTGCTTCAAGAGGGCAAAACATCCGAGGCAGAGTTGGTGTATCGGAAACTTATGGAACGCGGTGGGGATCCACAGCATTCGCTAATGCTGAACCTGGCCAGCACACTGCTTCAAGAGGGGAAAGCGTCCGAGGCGGCAGAGATTTATAAAGTGCATCTAGCGAAACACTCCAGCGATTTCTGGTGGAGGGACGCCTATGCTTCGGCGCTGGAGTCCACGGGCGACTTCCAGGGTGCAGAAGAACAATATCTAGAGGCGGTCGATGAACATCCGGATTGCTCGACGAATGGCGACCTGGGACTCTTCTATCTGCATCGGAAGAAATACCAGGAAGCGCTCGACCGGTTCGATCTCGCCTTCCAGGATCAGTGGGACTGCCCGACCCCCGTCTTTGCGCTGACGCAAAACAAGCAATCCTTTGGTACAGAGCAAGCAAGAGTGACACAATTCGAGGAGAAGATACTGGCTCGGGTGCGTCCGAAGGAAGACGAGAAAGCTGCCAACACGTGGTACCGCTTTGCGCAGCTTTCGCACGCCTTCGGCCAAAATGATCAGGCGGCCGCGGCGTATCGCAGGGCCGCGGATTTGAGCCCGAAGCAGGCATTCCCGCTCGGAGGACTGGGGTGGGCGTTGTACGAGGCCGGCCGATATCAGGAGGCCATCGCCGCCTTCGAGGAAGCCGAAAAGCGTCAGCCCGGATATCTGAAAAGTGCGCCGGAAGTGGAGAAGCGTTACCAGGAGTCTCTTGCGGCCGTCAAAGGACAGAAAAAATGACGAGACCACTACCGACCGTTGCTCTGCTTCTCGCTTGCGCAATCCTGGCACCTATCGCGGCTGCGGCCGACCGGGCACCTTCCAAGTTGGGCTTTCTGTTTGACATGAGAGATGCGAAGTGCGGCATGGGAAATCTATGCTTTCCGGAGTTCAACACGACCTTGTTGGTGATCGACGGTGATAAGATGCGCGTCGCCGTCAGCAGCCCTCATTTCTACGTGCCACGCAAGAACGGATTCTGGGAACTGGGGACTACCCTGCCCGGGACGCTGGCCGGTACGAGGCTACAAACCAAGCAACAGGACGCAGAAGACGACTCAAGTGCCGAATTCGTCTGGCAGCTCTGGGCCGCGCCCCTTGGGACCAGGCCAGCGCTGTCACTGCCCCGGCCGCCCAAAGACCCAACCGCCCCTGAGCAGCCGGAGGAACCATCCGACGACTCAGATGAACTCAAATCGCTGCAACTGACGTGGGCAGGTACAGATTACCTTTCGGTCGATGAGCAGATTGGAGAGTACGCGACCCGCCACCTCATCCTACGGCTCGATGACGTAGGTAGCAACCTAGATGATTCCCCCTGGATGCCGAAACTTTCCGCTGCAGTTGTTCGCAAGGATGTCGAAAACTGTGTCGCTGAGAAGAGCGACTTCAACACCCACGCGTTTCTCGACGATGCGGCTCAGGCATGGAGTATCACTCGCGGCAGAATGCGTTGGGAGTTCCAATGGACTTTTAGTCACGATGGCCGCGCATTGCGGGGATATGAGGCCGCCTGCTCCCCGTCTGTACATCCGCCCGGAGAACTTGTCGGGAGCGATACGCTGGGTGTTGGCTGGAACCAGGTGTTGGCGAAAGTGCCCGATGCGCAAACCGCATTCGCCACGCCTGACCGATCCTTGCTTCTGGTGTTTACAAACACGCAGATTCTTGCGCTGCGGCGCGAAGGTGAGGTACTCGGCGCGCCGTTCGCACGCGTGTTCTTGCAGACGACTGAAGTGCTTTCGGCGCAATGGGCCATCGGAAGATACGCAGATGAATGGGCAGCGCAGCTTTCCCAGGCCCAATCCTGGACAGACCTGAACCAACCCGCCAACAAACACTAGAAACCTTCTTCTGCCTCAGTAGAGCGCCAGAAGCAAAAGGCATTCCTTAAGTTAGCGCGTATGGGGTGGTGCCCCATCATGATCAGCAGTCCTCCGAGAATCGAAATCCAGCGCAGCATGGTAAGTAACTTCTCCTTCTAACATGCTTTTGCTAAATCTCACCCGCTAATCTCAGGAACTCTTTCTACGCTCGCGCCTGATTTCGCCAACGATCAACTTCCGTATTAAGATACCGGTCAAACCGCTGCGTCCGATTGGCTCTGCCTGTGACGGTTTCAAAACGGGGACCAAGAAGTCTCAGCCGGGGGCTGCCCCGATATGAGAAGAATCTTCTTCAAGTCCCGTGGCTTACGTGCCGGTTGGCGCCTCCTCATTTTTGTCGGCATTTTCGTGGGACTCGGATTCCTGGCGAACTGGATCGTTCCGAAGATCTTCCATCCCAAGGAGCGGCCCTTCCTTGATCCTGTGGGCACCATCGTCGACGAGTTGCAGGCGCTCATCCAGGTACTGATTGCAACTTGGATTATGGCGCGCATCGAGCGCCGTCGCTTCCCCAATTACGGCATTCCGGTTCGCAACGCCTTCGGAGTCGATTTCCGGGTGGGACTTGCCTGGGGCGCGACTTCCACTTCTTTGCTCGTGGGCTTGATTGCAGCCTTCGGCGGCTATCGCATCCTCGGGCTCGCCCTCCATGGCGGCGCGATTGGGTACTTTTTTGGCCTATGGATCATTGCCAATCTGCTCATCGGATTTTCGGAGGAACTCCAATTCCGTGCCTATCTCCTGGCCACGCTCGCCGATGGTATCGGATTCTGGCCAGCATCCATTTTGCTCTCCATCGGCTTCGGTGCGCTGCACTATTTCCTGAAGCCACACGAGCGCTGGGAAGACTTCGTCTCCACCGGTCTGCTGGGCCTGTTCGTGTGCCTTACGCTGCGCCGCACCGGCTCGCTGGCCTTCGCCATCGGCTTCCATGCCGCCTTTGATTTAGCCAACGTGTTCGTGTGGTCAGGGCAAAATGCCGGCGAGTACGCCGTGGGCCACCTTCTTGAAACCCGCCGGCAGGGCTCGCAATGGCTAACCGGGGGCCTGCTGGGTCCTGAAGCCAGCTGGATGGTCTTTGTGGTAATCGTGCTGATGTTTTGGATCTTTGATCGATGCTATCGGCACAAGAAATTTCCACGCTGAGATCCCCCGAGATCTGGCGGGTTAACCGTATGAATCCTGACCTCGGGTTGTTGGCGAAACATCCGATTTCACTTTTTGACTCTCGTGACTGGGGGTTTTGAGCGTAACTGCTGATTTCAACAACTGACAACGAATGTTGCAGAGCGGTTCCGAGCATACAATTGGCCAGCTTGGAAGCGAAGGAGCAATATGACAACTGAACTGGACGAAGATGAAGTTACCATTCTTATACAGTTGCTTAACCAACACCTCGTTGCGGCCGTGAAGAACGACGTCGGTTGAAAGCTACCAAAGACGGTGGTTCCAGCTCCTGACGTAGCAAGACTAGGCATTTGAGTGTAATTGACGGCCTGTTTACGTCTTCTGGTCGTCGCGTAAAATGTTCAGGTTCAATCGGTAAGCAATCAGCATGAGAAATCGAACTTCCGCGCCGCGCTCCGCGTCCTATGAGTGCGGTCGAAGGCGTGTGAGGATTGGCTATGTCTATGCAACGTCGTGATTTGTTGAAATCCGTCGCGAGCGCTGGATTATTTGCAGCGGCGACCCCTCTGGTCAGATCCCGGGTGCAACTGGCAAGCGTCGGCCGCGCCATGCCGGCTCCACGCATCAAGGACATCAGCGTCATCGAATGCCAGCCTGCGGGCGTACGGCTTACGGTGGTGAAGGTCACGACCGACCAAGATGGTCTCTACGGCTACGGTTGCGCCACCTTCACGCAACGTGCCGACCTGGTGAGACCAGCCGTCGAGAACTACCTAAAACCCTTTCTGCTGAACAAGACGACCGATCGCATCGAAGATATCTGGCAGTCGTGCTACGACAGTTCCTATTGGAAAAACGGACCTGTGCTGAATAATGCACTGAGCGGCATCGACCAGGCGCTCTGGGATATCAAGGGCCGACAAGCGGGTATGCCGGTGTATCAACTCGCTGGAGGTAAATGCCGCGAGGCAGTCGACACCTACACACACGCCGATGGTGCCGAGTTCGAGGAGGTGGTCGACAACGCAAAGCGATGTATCAGTCAAGGCTTTCGCAACGTGCGCGTGCAAATCGGTCTACCAGGTATGGCCGGATATGGAGCGCGGCGCAGCGGGGCAGCAGTGCAGGCCCTGCACGACAAGCCGGTGTTTGAACCCGCGTACTACATGCGACGGGCGTTGAAGCTGTTGGAAAAATGCCGGCAGGAGTTAGGCGAGGAAGTCGAACTGCTCCACGATATGCACGAACGGCTATTGCCGAACCAGGCCGTTCAGTTTTGCAAGGATGCGGAAAGGTTCAAGATGTTTTTCCTGGAAGATCCGCTTTCGCCTGAAGATATCGGCTATTTTCGTCAGATTCGCGAGAACTGTGCAACTCCGATCGCGATGGGCGAACTCTTCAATAGTCCCCACGAATGGCAACCGCTGATTTCCGAGCGCCTGATCGATTACATCCGGGTACACGTCTCGCAGGCTGGAGGTTTCACGCCAGCGCGCAAGATCGCCATCCTGGCGGAGCAGTTCGGCGTGCGGACGGCCTGGCATGGGCCGGGCGATGTGTCTCCGGTCGGGCACATGGCCAACGTAACGCTCGACATCGTCAGCTACAACTTCGGCATTCAGGAGTACTCGCCATTCAACGAACGCACGCAGGAAATTTTCCGCGGGTGCCCGGAGATGAAGGACGGATATCTTTGGGTGAGCGAAAAGCCAGGGTGGGGGATTGAAATCGACGAGAAGGCCGCGGCGAAGTCACCATTCACCGACAGCGAGAACGGACTGAACGGTGGTTGGGGAGAAATTCGCAAGCGCGACGGCACGGTGATCAAGCAGTAGTGGGCTGATCCAGCCGAACGACTTCTAGAAACGTTTCCTGTTGGCTTCATTATGCAACAGATTCGCGCTGAGCTAACCGGAAGCTATGCCGATAGCTGTTGTAATATCGCCTCATCGGCGCGGCACCCTGACCGCAGGGCACCAACGGCAGAACCGGATGCCCTGTTGTGGGACCAAGTCCGTCAGGTTCGGACAATACCAGCGATGAAGACCAACAGCGCAGAGCAGGGCCTTGAACCAGTTCGATTCATGAGTCCTGTGAGGAGATAGCCTCGCCAGTCCTTCTTCGGCAGATTCGCCGCTCGGCGGGTTGTCTCTACCTTCGCTCATTCGCCAGTCAGCACACAAACCATGAACCACCAGAATCCGTTTCGTCAACTGGCGATCGCGGTAGGGACAGCCGTTGCTGGCTGCCCCCCGCACAGACCCGGACGGGCGCTGATTAGCGCATCCGGTTCTTATCTCGGATGAGTGGCGGCGAAGCGTGCATCAGGAAAGGGATGGAGCGCACGCGGTTGAGGAAGCCATCGCTGAGTACTCCGCTGTGTGACTCCTCAGGGACGTGCATGCGGGCCGTACGGCCTGGGCCTTCGCCCGCCGACCTGCTGCCAGACTGGGCCGCAGGTGTCTCTGAGGTCTCCCGGTTCTCGTACATGAAGTTTCAAGGCGTGCCTGGGGTCTTCGACTACGCCGGATTGAATAAGGACTCGCGCTATCGCGCCCCTGCTCATGTTGCCTTCCGCGCATGTTAACCGCGTCGGCGTCCGGGTTGTATCTTTTCGCAGCTCAATAGCCCACCCCGCCTATACCCCTGTCTACGCTTCACTGTGTCCCTCGCGGTAGCAGCGCAAGACTCAGGGCCGAGTGGATCGCTACCCCTTTCCCGTAAGAATTTTCCATTCTCTGGTAGGGTCGAGGACTGGCGCCAGACTCCGTAGGTTCAGCCTAGCTGTTGCTCCCCGTTTCCTTTGGGAGTGCCTCAATAGCCAAACCGTAAGTTGGTTTCCAGCCCCCGCCGCATCAAACCC
>JBAUXO010000057.1:0-5684 GCA_049584315.1 Candidatus Sulfotelmatobacter sp.
CCCTGGAAGAAACCAGCAAGCTGCTCAACGCTTATGTGCGAACGATCTTGGCTTCTGGCTCCTGATCTTCTGGCTCCATATCCCGGAGGGATATCAAGGGCGAAGCCCTTGGCTAGTTAGGTTAGCCAACCAATCGCTCAGAACATTATTGACACCCTACCTTCATGACACATTCGATGGTGACTTGTCGGTATTTGAACTGTCAGAAGGTCGGTCAGCCAGCTATGCGCTCAGCACGCCCACGTCAATCAGGATGGCGACGGTCACAATGTCAAAGATCACATGCAGCGTATTCGGGCGGATGCCGTTGCGCTCCGGAAGAAAGGAATGGGTCGCTGCGTACATCGTACGATAGCGAGCGGCCCGCTGTGGATCCGGGTGAAGGAGATACGGCTTCCACCAGGCGGTGAACGAACCGTAGCATGCAAGTCCGTAAGTAATCCACAACCACCAAAAGACCCAGCCCGGGTAGCCTCTGCCAAAGTGAAAGGCGGTGGCAGCAAGTCCGATCGCAACCGGAGTGAGATTGATCAACGTGGTGACGAGAAGTTTGCCGGTAGGGAACTCCACCCTGACGCCTTTTACGTTATTGAGCGTTCCAAGAGGAATCCAATTGTGGAGCGCCACGAACAGCACGACAAAACATTGAAGCGCCAGCAGTGCGAACATGGCCATGGAATGCATAAGTCTCCGCATTATACGGCCCCGTTCTCTTTCTTAACCCGCGAGGCTCGCTAAGCGGTTAAGGGAAGGGGTTGGCGTCCAGGAGTTATCGCGTCGCGATTCGAATCGAAGCGTGATCTCTACGCATAGCCGCGCACAGTCGCTTCATTAAAGTCTTGGTGTGCACTCAGGGTGTGTGGATCCTGACTGTTTGTAGCGCGTACAGCGATTCATGTCCCTGGGCCAAAGAGACGCGGCAGGTCTTCCGGCATAGCAAACCGTCGCCGCATTTTAACTTAGCGCTTTTGCAGCCTCGGCCGCATTCGGCCTCCCGCAATAAGAATCACCCCATCCACGAAGTCGTGCCGGTCAGGACGATATTGTTACCCGCCTTGTTCCTACGAACAGCGGCTGGTTGATTGATCCTGGTTGCTAGACCGACGCGGACAGCGATTTCGGTTTTCCGCGGCGCAGCGAAGAAGAATAGGACTCGCGCAAGAACAGATCGCAGGCTTCCACCCGCATAGGTTTGGCGAATAAGTATCCCTGCACCAGGTCGCAACCAAGGCGGCGAAGCAGGACAAGTTCGTCATTGGTCTCTACACCCTCGGCCACCACTCGCAACCCGAGCTGCTGCGCCAGTGTGACGATAGCGCGCACGATCGCACCGTTCCCTGAGTCTCCGTTGGAAAGAGGATCGAGATTCCGCACAAAGGATTGATCTATCTTCAGAGTATCGATCGGAAGGTTCTGGAGATACTTGAGCGAAGAATACCCGGTTCCAAAATCGTCGATGGCGGAACTGATCCCTAAGGCTCGCAGCTGCGCCAGGCGCTCGGCTGCACGATCGCAGTTTTTCATCACCACAGTCTCGGTGAGTTCCAGCTCCAGCGCCGAAGGGGGCAACCCGCTGGACTTCAACGCGCCGGAAATGGTCTCGATCCAATCCTGGCGCTCGAACTGGAGGGTGGAGACATTCACCGCCATGCGCAGCTTCTCGTAGCCCGCGCCTCGCCACGCCGCCAGTTGCCGGCACGATTGGTCAAGGACCCATTTGCCAATAGGAACGACAAGGCCAGTTTCCTCCGCGATGGGAATGAACGTGGCGGGTGGGATCGTGCCCCGCTCGGGATGGTCCCAGCGCAGCAACGCCTCAAAACCCACCAGCTCGCCGGCGGCCAGGAACTGCGGCTGATATTCCAGCCGGAACTCTCCCTTGTCCAGCGCACGCCGCAAGTCCGCCATCAGTTCGATACGTTCGCGCAGGTGGGCGTTGATCTCTGGGGTGAAGACCTGAAATCCATTTTTGCCGTTGAACTTGGCGTGGTACATCGCGGTGTCCGCGTGCTGCTGGAGCAGCTCCGGTTCCTCGCCATGGTCAGGGTAGCAACTGATCCCAATACTGGCGCTGACCGCATAGTCGCGCTCGGCGATGAGAATGGGTTTGCGCAGCACGTCGAGGCAGGTCTGGGCGATTTTCAGCGCATCATCTGTATTACGCACGTCGCTTGAGACCAGGCAAAACTCATCGCCTCCAATGCGTGCCACGGTATCGACCTGACGGGTGACCGAGCGCAGACGACGGGACACCTCGACCAGGACGTGGTCGCCTGCCTGGTGACCTAGACTGTCGTTGATGTACTTGAAGCCGTCCAGGTCGAGCAGCAGTACCGCTAACCCCGAGCGGTGACGGTTGGCATATGCGATGGCTTGTTCCAGCCGATCTCCTAGTAGAAACCGATTGGGCAGTCCCGTCAGTGCGTCGTGCTGAGCCTGATAGGACAGTCGGTCCGTCAGCCGGCGATGTTCGATGGCAATCGAGGCCATGCCCGCTGCCATTTGCAAGCGATTACGATCCTGTATCGTGAGCCGTCTCAGATCGCGAGAGAATGCCACAATCACGCCGAGGAGCCGGCCACGAGCATTCACGACAGGCGCCGACCCGCAAGATTTAAGACCCAGAGCCCCCGCCCAGTCGCCCAGTTCCCGGTCCGGGCAACTCACAGGGAAGTCTTCCACAAACGTAATCTCCCGCCAATCGGAATTTCCTCCCAGCGCACTGGCGACTTCCTCCAACCTAAACCCTTCCAGCCCCACAGAGACGTCTTTGCTAAAGGAGCTGGCAGCGACGTGACAGAACTTGTCCGGTCTTAGCATCAGGATAGAACACAACGAGCCCGGCAATTGGCTTTCGAGAATATGGACGAGTTGATCCAGGCTCTCTTCGAGCGGCTGGTTCTGAGTAATCGTCTCTAAGAAATTCCGCCGCTCGGTTTCCATCTGTTCGTTTCGTTTGCGCTCCGTGATGTCGTTCGCAAGGAGCAGCCCGGCCGGGCTGCCCGCCCAGGTGATGGTCCGAAACGAAAGTTCCACCTCGAAAGCGGTACCATCTCTATGTCGATGCTGGGCTTCACTCGAAACCTCGGAACGCGCCGTATCGAGCAAGCGCCCGAGAACCTCCGCCGAGTGCAGTTCGGTAATCTTCCGAGCCTGAAACTCTTCCGACGAGAATCCGTACTTGTTGATCGCCGCCTGGTTTACCGCTAGAAAGAGCAATGTGTGTAGATCGAAGACGAACGTGGGGTGAGGATTGCTTTCAAACAGGTGCTGATACCGTTGCTCGCTGAGCGCCAACTCCTTTGCCTGGGCCGAGAAGCGGCGATCGACCAGAGACGACAAAAGAGCAGAAGCCAGCATGATCAGAGTTATGAGGATGATCGCGGAGTTAGCCAGTACCGATATGTCGATCGCGTTCGACAAGTCCGGCGCCTTGTTCGTGGGCATGTAGCTAACCGCGGCCATTCCGGTGTAATGCATCACCGGAATCGCCAGGCCCATGACCACAGAAATAGCAAACTTGAGCAACCGGCCCCGATTCTCTTCACGAAAATGGATGGTGAGCCAGAGCGCGGCCAGAGAAATCACGACGGCCAACAACACCGAGAGCAGCCACAGGCCTCGGTGGTAATGATGATGAGCCGCCAGGCGCATCGCCGCCATTCCCGTGTAGTGCATGGTGGCAATTCCGGCGCCCATCAACAAACTGCCACCCACGATGTGAAGCGCCGTCACGCGCCGGCGGCTGACAACCCACAAGGCAATGAAGGACGCGAAGATGGCGGCCAGCAGCGATAGCAGCACGGTAGGCAGGTGGTAATAAACGCGCATCGGCAGCCGGAAAGCGAGCATGCCCGTGTAGTGCATCGACCAGATGCCGGTCCCCATCGCTGTGGCGCCGCCGATCAGCCATGCCAGCCGGGCTTGATCTCGGGTCGCCGTGACGCGTCCTGCAAGATCAAGTGCGGTATAAGAAGCAAAGATGGCAATCACAACCGAGAGTGAAACAAGGCGGTAGTCGTACGTTGCCGGAATAACGACAAGAGTATTCATGCGTTGCGGGACGGCTGTTCGCAGTGGGGATTGAGTCAGTCTGCTTCTTCCAAGCGTTCTCAACAAGTTACGGCCGTAACGGTCCCGGTTACCATCAACAACGACGGCGGCGGCTCTGATGCTGGGAAAGCGACCGATCGCGAGGCTACTGCGTGGAAATGGTCTGTGCGGACTTTCTGGCCGGGGCGAACCTGGACCACAGAGATCCGAAGATGCTGCTGTACTCGATGACGAGGTTCTTCAAATTCCTGCCCGCAGAGCAGCCACAGGCATTTCTCGATGGCCTGACCGAGAAGGCCTCATGAGCTCGATTGGTCCGAAGCTCGCGGCCTTGCGCTGGATCCGGCATCATACGAGAATCTACCTCAGCAGGTGCTGCGTCGAGACGGCTGGCGGTGTCAATCATGCGGCACGATGTCGAACTTGGAGGTTCACCATAAGGAATTTTGCAGCCACGCGGGCGAAGATACCGAACTGAATCTCATCATGCTCTGTGGCAAGTGTCACCATCGTTCACGAGCAAGGAATCCCTTGCTCCATATTTTGATCAAGGGAACAAAGTTCATAACAGGCTCTACGAACAAAACCTGTGGATACCCCGGAACTTTTTGCCCACGAATCCAGACTTGCTCCACAGGCTGCTAAACTACTTCATTATCATCAAGTGGACCCAGATGCAGGTACTTCCTACGCTGACGAGATTCGCGCGAAAATCCCCTCGGGAAAAATTGCAGGCCGTCCGCAACCGTTTGGTAGAAATGGATTGGTATTGGAAAGTCCATAAATCAGGGAACGACAGAACAGCTTATGTTATTGGACTGTTCGGCACCGGACGTTGGTATATTACTGATCTGATGCTGCAGAATATTGGAAGAAGGGCGAAATACTTTAGGTATGAGATCCGCTTCCATTCAGGTCCGACATCTCTGATCTACAGCGGCCATGCCACAATCAAGTATGTTTCTAGCATGCAGACGTTGCCAGCGGTAACGAGCCGTATATTGGAAACAGTCAGATCGAGATTTGCCGATTTGATTTTTATCTATCGTCATCCCCTCGATTCGCTGCTGACAAATTGGGTATGGTGGCGGAGATATCTTCGCAACATAAGCGTGAAGTCGACGTATATCTCGGAATTTTATAAGAGCACAGACGATCTATGTGCCGATTTGGAGCAGAATTTTCTTGAATTCAAGGCCTTTGCCGAAGGAGACCCTGATTTTTTCGCGGCCGTACCAGGCACGCGATTTTTGTCTTTCCCGGAATTTGTTGAGGAAACTGAGCTTTACCTCCAATCCGCCACGCTGACGTTGCGACTTGAGGACTGCATGATCGATCCGTTCAAGGAGTTTTCTAAGCTCGTTGAAGTCATGTCGGTTGATCTTGATTTGAGCCGTTTACGTGTAGACGCTCCCATAACCAAACCTTATCGCTATTTGGCTGTTAAAGAAAAAGTTCCTCGATTCAGAAGCTTTATCAATGAGCTGAATGAGGAGACAAAAAGACGGATTGAGAAAATCGGCTATCGGCTATGATGTGAGGGTCTAAGTTGATTATATTTTGGGTTATTTTGGGTTACGGGACTATCTGGGGCCTGATTGAGCCGACACCACCGCGTAATTGTAGTAGGA
>JBAUXO010000058.1:0-4115 GCA_049584315.1 Candidatus Sulfotelmatobacter sp.
AAATGTCTTCTTGCTTTTCCCGCTGCTTGCGCGTCCCCATCGCCATACGCGCATTCTACGAATCCTACCTGTGGATCCTTCAAACTCTTTTGCTTACGCATCCGGACTTACACCCCGGGCTGCTAGGAGTGTGTCCGAGTATTCAACCGGGAACCGCTGATTTGGATTGAAACTCACAGGGTAGATATGCCAAGTTTCAGATATGGGGAAAACTTACCGCGCCTACCTGCCTGAGCAAGATTTTCTGTTACCGCCGAGCCTGCGCGACTGGTTGCCGGAAGATCACCTGGCGTATTTCGTCTCCGACGTGGTGGAGCAGCTGGATCTGAGCGCCATCGAGTCGGTCTACGAGGAGGAAGAGCGGGGTCAGCCACCGTATCATCCGCGGATGATGACCAAGATTCTGATTTATGGCTATTGTGTGGGAGTGTTTTCCTCGCGGCGGATGCAGAAGAAGTTGAGCGAGGATGTGGGGTTTCGGGTGTTGGCGGCGGGGAACCAACCGGATTTCCGAACGATCTCGGACTTTCGGAAGCTGCATCTGGCGGCGCTGCAAGGGTTATTTGATCAAGTGTTGCAGATTGCGTCGCAGGCGGGGACGATGAAGCTGGGGCGGGTGGTGTTGGATGGGAGCAAAGTGAAAGCCAACGCGAGCAAGCACAAGGCGATGAGTTACGGGCGGATGGAGGGAGAAGAAAAGCGATTAAAAGAAGAGGTGAAGCGGTTATTGGAGCAGGCCGAGGCCACGGATGCAGAAGAGGATACGCGCTACGGACGGGATAAGACAGGAGATGAACTGCCGGCGGAGTTGGCGCGACGGGAGACTCGACTGCAGCGGATCCAGGAAGCCAAGCGGGTCCTGGAAGAGCGCGCGAGAGAGGAAGCCAAGAGTAAGGGTAAGCCGGAGGAGAAGGCCAAGCCCAAAGCCAAGATGCAATATAACTTCACCGATCCGGAGTCGCGCATCATGCCGGGGGCCGACGGGTTTGTGCAGGCCTACAACACGCAGATAGCGGTGGACCCGGATTTGCAGTGGATTGTGGGGCAGCGGGTGAGCCAAGCCACCAATGATAAGCAACAGCTGGCGCCCACCGTGAAAGCGATTGAAGAGCAAGCGGGACAGAAGCCGCAGGAAGTCATGACCGACAGTGGGTATTGCTCGGAGGCGAATCTGCAGTATCTGGAGAAGAGAAAGATCGAAGGCTTCATCGCCACCGACAAGGAGTCTTATCGGGACCGCCAGCAGCCGGGCCCGCGGGGGCCGCTTCCCCAGGGAGCGACGCGGGTGGACCGTATGCGCCGGAAACTGCAGACCAAGGTGGGAGCGGCCGCCTACTCCAGGCGCAAAACGATCGTGGAGCCGGTGTTTGGACAGATTAAACAAGCGCGTGGCTTCCGGCAATTTCTCTTGCGCGGTCTGGAGAAGGTGCAAGGAGAGTGGGCCATGATCTGCCTCACGCACAACATTCTGAAGTTACACCGGCTCTGCTATGGATAGAGATAGAAAAGAGCAAGAAAGGCCACTCATAAAGGCGAGGGCTGTTCTCGGGAAGCCCCTCTACAAGCATTTCCCGGAACTTCATGGCCGCGAACTCTGATTGGCTTCTTTACAATTCGGTTCTCGCTCGGTGAAGCAGCTTTCAAAAAGCAATTCTCGGACGGACTCCTAGCAACACAGTGTTTTAAGATACTTTTGCTGGATTCGCCTTTCCCCTTTCGGGCCAATTGTCTGAGTGCCCGTCGGTCAAAGCAAAGCCAGGCGGTGCTTGGTTCAAACAAAGGCCTCCGTGCGAACAGAGCGCTCAAATGTCCAATGCTTTCTATTGAGTATTGAATAATATAGTGACATTCTTGGATTTCTATGCTATGGTCTTGGCATGGGAAACCCAGCGGGTGTACGGCGGGATTTTGAGAAGTTAGAACAGCGTCGCCTGGAGGCGGCCGAGCTGATGCGGCAAGGCACTCACCAGGCGGAGGTGGCGCGGCGAGTCGGGGTGCATCGGCAATCGGTGAGCCGTTGGGCCCAGGAACTCGAGCAAGGTGGCAAACGGGCCCTGCGCAAGGCGGGACGTGCCGGCCGGCGGCCGCGCTTGCACCCCGAAGACCTGCGACGGATCGAGAAAGGTCTGAAGCGTGGGCCAGAAGCTCTCGGCTACGCGACCAGCCTGTGGACTTCATGGCGAGTGGCGGATCTGATTGAACGGGAATGCGGGGTCAAGTACCACCCGTCGCAGGCCTGGCGCATTCTGCGGCAGTTGGGCTGGAGCTGTCAGCGTCCGGTGGGACGCGCCTTGGAGCGGGACGAAGAGAAAATCCGGCAGTGGAAGCGGGAACGTTGGCCGGAGATTAAAAAAAAGCCCAAAAAGAGGGGCGAACCATCGTCTTCATCGACGAAAGTGGATTGAGCGAACGACCTCATTGCTGTCGAACCTGGGGCACCGCGAGGACAGACACCGGTGCTGCAATATCACTTTAATTGGAAGACACTGTCGGCGATGGCGGGGGTGACCTGGTGGAACTTTTACTTTCGCTTGTTTCCCGGAAGTATTCGCAGTCCGCAAATCATCGAGTTCCTCTCCCACCTACTGCGGCACATTCCCGGCAAGCTGCTGATTGTTTGGGATGGGCTACCGGGACACCGCAGTCGCGCCACTTGGGAGTTCATCCGCCAGCAGCGTGGGCGATTGTGGGTGGAGTTTCTTCCCGCCTACGCGCCGGAACTCAATCCGGTGGAGTATTTGTGGTCCCACTGGAAGCAGCACGAATTACCCAACCTCTGCCCCCAGAACTTCGGGCAATTGAGCCACTACGCCCGCCGAGCTCTGCGCCGGATGCGCCAGCGCTCCACTTTGGTGATCGCCTTTTGGCGACAGGCGGAACTGTTTCCAATGTAACTATATTATGCAAACGTCAATAGTTGCGTGAACCTAGGCGTCCGGGCGCTTGGACACGAAGTACGCTAGGAACTTGCAACATTCGATGCAATATTCGGCGGGGCTTCGCTCCTCCAGGGCTATGTTTTCGATCCAACGGGCAACGTAAGTCACGGCCTCGTCCTTTCACTGGTTACGCTCGGGAGCAGTTGAAGGATTAACCTAGCGATCGCTTCAGGTTCATGCTCTCCCGCAGCCTTCGTCAGACTATACGATCGCTCGAAAGCGTTTGATCCTTCGACTCTCAGATCCCCAATTCTCACTCGCTCGTGACCCGGCAACAGAAACCCGCCATTCGCCTGTTGGTCGATCAACAATGGCTGTGGAAAGAGAATCGGGCTCTGGGGCGCCGGCTGCGCTGTGCCAAGTTGAAACAACGCGCCGTGATCGAAGATGTCAACTACCAACATCCCCGCGAGCTGGATCGCAGGTTGTTGCGCACACTCGCCAGCAGCGAATGGGTGCGCCAGAAACTCAATCTGGTGTTCACCGGTCCCACGGGTATCGGCAAAAGCTGGCTGGCGTGTGCCTTGGCACAGAAAGCATGCCGGGAAGGATTCTCGGTTCTGCACAAGAAGACCAGCGAGTTGTTTCGCGAACTGGCCGTAGCCCAGGCCGATGGCAGCATGGGCCGGATGCTGCTCCGGCTGGCGCAGATCGATGTGCTGTTGCTCGATGACTTTGCCATGGCGCCCCTGAAGGACAGTGAGCGCCGCGACTTTCTCGAGGTCTGTGACGACCGCTATCAGCACCGTTCCATGATTCTGACCTCACAGATGCCGGTGGCCCATTGGCACGAACAGATCGGCGATCCCACCGTTGCCGACAGCATCCTCGACCGGCTGCTGCACAACGCCTACCGCATCGAACTCAAGGGCGAGTCCATGCGCAAGACGCTCGGTCGCAAGGCCGACAAGGAGGATGGACAATGAGTGCGGGAACTCGTTTCCAACTGAAGCAGCCGAGCGGCTGGTTTGCCGCCGGCCGGGAAGTTCGCTGTGCCCTCGAACTGCTTTCCGACGCAACTTTCAAACTGTTTGTCTGGCTTTGCTTACACGCCGAGCGGGGCCGAGGCACTCTGTCGGCGACACCGGCAGAGTTGGCTAGAGCGCTGGGCAAAAAGGAAAGCGATATGCATCTTGCCCTCGAAGAACTAGAGCGGCAAGGTATCTGCACCCTGAG
>JBAUXO010000059.1:0-13137 GCA_049584315.1 Candidatus Sulfotelmatobacter sp.
TCGAAATGGTTTCTTTGTGAACGTCCATTCCGATATATTTGATGTTCATTGAGGGTGCTCCTCTCGGTAGAGTTTTGCATCACACTCAAAACCTACCTCAAAGGGGCGCCCTTTTATAATGCGTAAGGAAGGTTTGCCGACAAACTGGGAACAATCGCGGTTGCCACAGCGATGATCGACGAACAGTAAGTTGGGATCGTCGGGGAATGCTGCCCTCTACCGAAGAATTGACGGCTGTAAGCCACGGAGTTCAGTGCTGACCAAGTCTTGATAGGGGCAACATTCCACGGGAAATAAGCGCCGGAAGATTCCCGGTGCACGAATCGTATGCAAGTGATTTGGACTAATAGCTCATTGAATCTCCTTTGGCCGCGGGCACATCCTTGGAAGTCATGTCAAATGTAAGCATAAATCCGTTTGTACCCTTGAACTCGTATGCCTTGGCTCCCTCCTTGTACGTTTCAATTTCGTTCGGCATCATGACAAAACCGTCATTGCGGGGCGTGCCCCAATACTTGACGTTCTTAAGCACGGCTGGCTCGTCGGTCATTCCTTGAAATCGCGCCAACTTGATCTCTGCCGTCTTGCCGCCATTTAGGGTGGCGTGTGCGTGATCTTTGTCGAACGTCCAGGCATCGATATTGCCTTCGGCGATCTGCAGTGATTTCCACTTCACCGGAAACACATGTCCGATAATATCCCCGAGCGCCTGCCGTTGGTCGGCGGTAGTCCCTTTATCGAACGTCACCAGCGCCCAATCCATCTGTCCCTGCGAGAAGTCACCCCCCAGATCCCCATTGATCCAGAACTTGGCCCCAGCAAGATCAACGTTGCCATAGTGTCCCTGATTCACTTTGTAAGCATTGTTGAACTTGCAGAAGTGTTCCGTCTTGCCGTTTTCGTGATGAGCTGCCGGATGCGAGTTGAAATAGCACATGCAGAAGTGAGGACAGCTGCAGGCCTCGATTGCGGTTGCATTGATCGCCCAATCCGCCGCCGGCTCGCCGGAATGACCGGCGCTGACGGCGAGTAGAGCAAGGATGAGTGTTAAAGCTATTCTGTGCATAGAGCACCCCCAAAATGAGTAAGACAAAGCCATCATCGAGGTAAACCAGGACATCGAACATTCATTAAACGCGATCGGAGTTCATTCATTTATTGTGTGTCGGGCCCTCTCGTTCTTTTTGATTGCCGCTGTTTTGTGCGTCGCCCATGCTCCGATGAGCGATGGACTGATGACAATTCCATTGTTAGCAACCACTTCCTCGCGAATCCGTAGGGCGAGGCTTTCGACCTCGACTTCTGCTGAGGTGGCGATTCCCAACCTCTCCATCGCGGGTAGCAAACTTCGGACTATTTCCGGTAGCATTTTGTACGCCGGCGTATCCGGGCCAGCACCCACAGCAGCATCAAGCCGAAGCGTCGGCGCGGGCAGGCCGGCGCTCTGAAATATGCCATGAAGCTCCAGTCCAATCTTTTGTTGAGCACCAGTGGCACGAAATGTTTGAATGATCCAGTCGACGCAGCGCTGGTAAGTCGGTGAGATGGGGTGAGACTTGCAACCGCTCGAGTCGACTTCCTGAAAGGCAACGATTCCACCCGGTCGCAGGTGGCGCAGCAGCTTTCGCAAGGCATCAACAGGATCCGGGTAGTACATGAGAATGAGACGGCCGACCAGAGCATCGAAGTCTTCGTCGAAGTTCATCTGCGTTGGATCACCTTCCATAAAATGCACGTTCGATATCCGCTGACTTTCGGCTCGTGCTGTGGCGCGAATAATTGCGGCAGGCGTCCGGTCGACGCCGATGACACACCCGCTTCGTCCAACTAGTTGGGCCGCGAGAAACGCCACATCCCCACTTCCGCAGCCAACATCGAGAACACGCATGCCCGAACCGAGCCTGGCTTCGCGGAACATCTGGCGGGTGAATGGATCGAACACCTGCGCTTGCATACTTAAACGGTCAAGTTCGCGGTCGCTGTGTCCGAGCGCGTATTCAGTTGGGCCGGCTTGTTGGGCTGCCAGCAACATCGTTCCTGCTACTTCGCTTTCCTGGTTCTTCATTCGGCCACACTTGCCTGCAAAATCGGCTGATTCGGAACCGTCTGCGGTGCGGCAAATCGATAAGGTCCGAGGCGAGTCATGAGGGCAGCAGCGATCGCTGCTGCCACGAAAAACAAGATGAGCGGGTCGCGGTACGAACCCGTCCGGTCAAATCCCGCGCCCATAACCAGAGGACCGAGTGCACCGGCTAACGCAAAAGCGGCCAACGCGGAGCTGTAAACCTTGCCAAAATCGAGCAGACCAAAATAGCGGCTCGTAATGTAGGCGATGATATCGACTTCCGCCCCCAGCCCGAGGCCAACCAAAAAGGCGCCAGCCAACATCAGTTGGGAATTGGCGAGCCAAAGCACTGCCACTCCCAACGCAGAGCCTCCGAAGAAGACCGCAGCGAGACGTGAAGCAAGAACCCGGTCGAGCAAGTATCCGGTTCCAGCGCGCCCAATCAAAACTGCTGCACCGATTAGGGAGCTGCCCAAAGCAGCGGAGTGGGGACTGAGTCCTTTGTCGGTCAGCATGGCCGCCATGTGGACTACGCAGCCTTGCACACTGGCGCTCACCAGGATGAAGGCGCAGACCATAATCCAAAAATCTCGACTGCGCCACGCTTCACGAGCCGTGAATCCGTGCCTTGCGCCTTTGTTATGAGGCAAGGAAGTCGTCGCAGTTGCACCGTCGCAGACGAGACCGAGGTCTTCTGGTTTCTCTTTCAGAAAGCAGGCGACGGTTGGCCAGCAGATGAGCAGAACCGATGCTCCAAGAATGGAATAGGCCATGTTCCACCCGAATCGTGCGATTAGTGTCTGCGCCAGGGATGGCATGACCACAGCTCCTAAGCCGATTCCGAGCATCGTCAGGCCCAGCGCCAAGCCTCTACGTCGGTCGAACCAATGCGAGACGACTGTGCCATAAGGTATTGGACCAACTCCATGGATCGACAACCCCAGGAGGACGTAGAAGACATAAAGCCGCGTAAGGCTGTCACTGAAGAGCCGGTTCGCAATCAAGATCAGACCGAAAATTGCCGTCCCGGTCAGAATCACGCGGCGTGGACCGAAACGATCGATCAGCCACCCTGCGGGAGCCGCCGACAGGGCGCCCACAAAGAGCTGCACCGTGAATCCCAGTGAAACCGCAGCTCGCCCGGCATGGAATTCCTGCATTAGCGGTTTGAAGAACACGCTGAAGGAATAGACGGCAATCGGTATACCCCAGGAGAGTCCCAGCGCTGACACGAGCACCACTCGCCAACCGTAAAAGATTGCCGTGGAATTTTGCTCTGCCGCCAGTGACCTCACGGATTGCGCGAAAAGAGGCATCAAGCTCGGATCGTCAAACTTCATTTCTCCGCTTCGCCTCCGACCGATGGAGTATCCGTCGATCCTTGTTTGGCGAGGACCATGACCTGCACGAATGAGTGAAGCGGCGTAGGGCGTTCGGACAGGCGCCTTTTCAATTTCTGTTCCAAAAAATCGGCGAAGGTATTACGCTTCCCGGCATCGCTGATCGACGAAGAAAGTGAAGGCACGAAGATCGCACGGAAGAATGCGGCGTGGCGGGCGACGAGAGCCTGAAGATCTCCATTGACTTGATAGTCAGCCCAAGCGGCATCCGGCAATTCGAAGAGCTCGCAATGTTCAACGGAAAGGGACCGGAATTGCCCATCCGCTCGAAATGGCTCCAAAAGTTGTGCCCTTCGTCGAGGGTATGAGCCCAGAACCATCCGTTTGCGCTCATCGGCGTCGATGACCCGCTCATCGACGAGTTCCGTGAGCACTGCGTTCGCAGAGTTAAACACAGGTTCCAAACCTGAACCACCGGTATCGCTCAGACCTGGAAGAACGACCACGAATCGTCCGCCGGCCCTTAATTCCCGCGCGCGCAACGAAAGGAAGAGTCTCCAGTCCTCAGCTGCCTGCAGGTCGAACGCTGCGCGCACATCCCCAGTGCAACCTAGTGACATGAAATGTCCAGGGATCAGAGAAGGAATACGCCGGAGCCAGACGGCAGCGTAAGAGCACCAGCCGAGATCAACTTGTCCTTGTGGAAAGACGCTCTCGTAGAATGATCTTCCAATGGCGCACGGGAAAACATTAGGGTCATCCAGCGCATATCGTTCCGGATCTCCGTGCAGCACATCGAAGAGAGTGTTGAAATCGTTTGCGTGCTGGTCCACATGAACCACCATGACGGACCGCTCGTTGCCAACACGCGTACGCAAGCACCGGATAGCCGCACGCATCGGAGATAGGGAGTTCTTTCCTTGCGAAGAACCGTAATCCGCTATGACGATTGCATTGCTTCCTGGTGAAAGTGTGCAGGATTGAGCCGCTTTCTCAAGGTACGGCAACGCCAGGCTGCCTCCACCTGCGGGAATCTTGGCGTGCAGATTGTAGGAGCCGCCACCCTCCATCACGCCGTGAGTTGCTATGACCGCACTCGACATGCACCCTCCGAAAAGTTGGTCCGTGCTTCCTGCCTTTGATTTCTGCAGGGTTATCCACGTGGTTAGTGATTTAGGAGTTCCGCCTCGACGATACTCACGTCTGAGCTGGTCGGAATAACGCGAGTCATGGTCAGACCGGCTGGGGCCAACAGGGTCCTGTACTCGGTCGCGGTGCGTTCCTCGCCTCCTGTCACCGCTAGCATCGTCATGTCCAACAATTTGCCGATGTGCGGTTCATCGCCTTCGGGCAGGACAAACTCCACGATGAGCAGCTTGGACCCCGGTCTCATGGCCTTTCGGCAATTGCTGAGAATAGTCAAGCACTGCTCCTCGCTCCAGTCATGGATAATGTGCGACAGGATGTACGCATCGCCTCCGCCTGGCACGCTCTTGAAGAAATCCCCGTGTTCAATGCGAACGCGGCTTTCCACTCTTTTGGAACGCAGAAAAGTAGGGGCGTCGGCGACTACATGGGGGCAATCAAATAGGACGCCGCGGCATTGCGGATATCGAGTAAGGATATGCGCCAGCATGTTTCCCGTGGCGCCACCAACATCAACGATGACTTCCAGCGCCGAAAAATCGTACGAAGCAGCGACGGCCGCAGGCTCTGCGCTATGGATGCCAACCATTGCTTCGCTGAACTGGCTCGCCAGTTCAGGGTGCTGCGCCAGATAATCGAACAACGGCGCGCCGAAAGCCTTTTCCATGACCGTCTTGCCGGTCTCAACCGAGTACTGAAGCTGCTCAAAGCACTTCCACACCAACGGTCCTGCCATCATGAGAACGGTCGAGCGAGCGGCGCCGGGTTCGCCGCTTTTCAGCGCTTCGCCAAGGGGCGTGAGCCCGAATTTCTGCTCCCCCGCACGTATCAGGATGCCGAAGTTCGCCAGCGCGCGCATAAAGCGATGGAGCGCGCGCGGATTGCATCTCACTGCTTCTGCGATCTCACTAGCGGACTTCGGGCCACCTGCCAAATGATCGGCGATGCAAAGGTTGGCCGCCGTAGAGACGAGCTGGGAAATCCAGCAGCCGGTGGCCATCTGGATCAGCTGAACATGTGCGGGAGCGGCCGGGGTATTTGTTGCTGCGCCTTCGTCTTCCATCACGCGGTGAGTTGGCATCGTAGAAGCTGCCATTTACTTCTCCTGGGTACTCGGGCCATGCCGGGTCAAACCGTCTCCACTTGTCGCTCGGAAAGCGGCGACGGTCAATTCTTCGGCACTTCTCTTTCGATACCCTAGCAATCCCCTGATAAGTCATTTGCTCCCAACAAAATGTAGGCGCCGCACGCCTTGTGAGGTCGTGCTAAACTTTCGAACAACGTGACACACGCTGATGCCGTCTACCCTCCCACCACTCGTACGGTTCGCGAATTTCGAGGTTAACCTTCGCGCAGGAGAGCTCCGAAGAGAAGGCAGCAGAGTACGGCTGCAGGAACAACCGTTTTCGGTCCTGACTGTGCTATTGGAATCAGCGGGTGAAGTCGTCACTCGTGAAGAACTTCGCAAGCGCCTCTGGGCGGAAGATACCTTTGTCGATTTCGACCATCGCCTGGCGGTGGCCGTAAGCAAACTAAGGGATGCGCTGCGAGACTCTGCCGAAAAGCCCACGTTGATTGAGACAGTTGGACGACGCGGTTATCGATTTGTGGGCCAATTGGAACGCACCGATTCATTGTCTGGGGATTCCAACGGGGGAAAATGTGACACTCCTTTGGCTTCTTCTCAACCAGCCGAGCAAGCAGAGCCCCCAAAGTTGGCGCATCCGCATCCGAGGCGATCTCGAATCTTCATTTTCTCCGTCGGATTCGTCATTCTCCTCGCAGTGATCGCCTTGACGAAGCTTGTTCACATTCGATCTGGGCAAGGACAGTCGACGGCTCCCCGGAGCTTGGCGATCCTTCCGCTGCAAAATCGCGGTGAAGATTCAAGGAGCGACTTTCTTGGATTATCACTGGCGGATGTACTCATCACGAAATTGGCCTACGTGAGTTCCCTCAGCGTCCGCCCTTCTGCGGCAATTGAGAAATATCGGGGAACGGCCATTGACATTCAGAAAGTTGCCGCAGATCTCAAAGTCGATACTCTGCTCACGGGAAGCTTCATTCGCGATGGCAACAACTTGCGCATCACCTACCAGCTGGTCGACGCCAAAAGCGAAAAAATTCTAAGCCAGGGAATGATCGACCTTAAGTACGACAATCTTCTTGCTGTTCAGGATAAAGTTACCGGCCAACTGATTTCAGAACTGCAACTGAACTTGTCCCCAGTCGAAACGGAGCATCTAAAACCGGAAGCTTCGGTTAGTCCACTCGCCTATGAATATTTTCTACAAGGACTCGATCTTTACGGACAGCACAAGTTTCCCCTGGCGATCCAAATGTTCGAAAAGACCACTGAGATCGACCCCAACTACGCTCCAGCATGGGCCTACTTGGGAGCTTCATATAATTCGGATGCGGCATTCGAGCTTGGCGGGCGGGAGCAATATCGCCATGCCCAAGCCGCATATGAAAGGGCCTTGGCGATACGACCGAACCTGCTTGACGCACAAATCTTCCTTGCGAATTTGCTGATTGACACGGGAAAAGTTGAGCAGGCTGTGCCCTTGTTGCGAGACGCCTTAAAGACGAACGGCAATTACGCCGCCGCTCACTGGGAACTGGGATATGCATACCGATTCGGTGGAATGCTGGACGAATCTGTGGCGGAATGCGAGCGTGCGCGTCAACTGGCTCCCTTCGTGAAGGGCAACGGCTCGGTGTTAAACAGCTATCTCTATCTGGGAGAATACCAGAAGTTTTTGGAGAGCCTGCCGGTCGACGATTCCTCTTTCACCCTCTTTTACCGTGGCTTCGGAGAATTTCACGAAAAGCAGTTCGACCAAGCCGCAAGTGATTTTGATCGCGCGTACGAGCTCGACCCAACTTTGTACACGGGAATTGGAAAGGCTCTGAGTGATTCGATTCATCAGCACGGAGCAGATGGCTTGCAGCTGTTGAGTGGACTGGAGAGAACGGTGAGGGAGCGAGGAGTCGGGGATCCGGAGGCCACATACAAAATCGCCGAAGCGTACGCCATCCTGGGCAACAAAAGCTCCGCTTTGCATGTACTGAGGATGAGCGTTGAATCCGGATTCTTCAGCTATCCCTATATTGAAAAAGACCCACTGCTGAATGATTTGCACGGCGAACCCGAATTCGCTCGGATTTTGAACGTAGCGCACCAGCGACACGAGGCATTCAAGAATTCTTTCTTTCGCTAAGACGAGCCCTGACCAACAAGTGTGCCGGTCCAAGAAGATAAAGAAGGTCAGCGCACAGTACACAATGACACGATATCGTCTTACTATTGGTTCCCGGTTGCAGGTGACAGAAAACTCCGGTGGCATGTGCACCTAATCTACACGGGAGCCGTCCAAGAGCTCTCGTAGACTGTGGTTGGATTATGGGGCCATCGCTACACATCGAAAAACTTCCTGTTTGCCGACCATCCCCTCCCGATCGAAGAGCAATCGCGCCGATTGCGCCCTAATATAGGGTTATCTTATGGATCTAGAGACTCACTTTCAGATGCTCTCCCGGTACAATCGCATGGCAAACGAGAGGCTTTTTGCGAAATGTGCGCAATTGGACGATGCCGAGTATCGAAAGCGCCGTGCAGGGTCTTTCGGCAGTATTCATGGATTGTTGAATCACATCCTGCTGGGTGATAGAAGATGGATGGGATTATTCGAGAGCGGCGAGCGTGTGACGCCGCCTCTAAACCAAATTCTTTATGATGATTTCTCTGACCTGCGAAGCGCAAGGACTCGCGAAGACTCGCGGATTGAGGCGTTCTTCGCACGGCTCGATGCCACCTTTTGGAGCCGGTCGTTCGCTTACACGAACAATCAAGGCAAAAACTACTTGGAGACGGCACACGTGGCATGTACGCATCTCTTTAATCACCAAACGCATCATCGAGGGCAAGTCCACGTGATGCTGAGTCAGACCTCGGTGGGGCCTCCAGCGCTCGACTTTCACCGCATCGTCAATCCCTGAGGGAGCGCCGGTTGGATTACGGGCAGCCCTGAGGTAACCGGATTGGGAAAGCGTGTCCGACCATCCGCCCAGAGCCTCGTCTGGCGCTTCCAACAACGAGTTTCCGGCTCCCGCGCGGACAGAGAAGAGAGAGAGCAGGAGATTCCCCTGCTCTCCATTTCATGAGTTTTCAGCTCATGGGTACATCGGCGATTGCCGTTTTCGCACACGGTCACTGAGGTGCCGTGAGCCCGACCCCGAATCGGTTGAACCGCAGTCGCTGCTGAAGCAGCTTGCGGGCATCTTCCGAGAGGACTACCGTGCGCCTTTCGACGGTGTTGTCTGCTTCGGCGGCTGCACTGTCTGCGGCATCCTTGCAGAGGTCTGAGTCAACGTGATTGCGGTCGCATGGCGTCGCGAGGAAAGCGTGAATATCGCCATTGGTGTCCACGCCAAAGCCTGCGATCTGTCCAGAGTCATTGATACCGTAGGCAATCAGCAGATACAAGGGCGAGTTCGCGAAGACGAGGGCATTGAGGTCGCTCATTACGCCGTTGTGCCGGAGAAACGCGCGTGGGTTCCCGCTCGCAATTCCGGGCGCGCTGATTGACGCGCCCACCACGTCTCCTTCGTTGTTCATGCCCAGGCTGGCACCAACAAGGTCGCCAGGAAGCACGCCGAGGTCCTGCATACCTGTCTCGCTCGTCCACAAAAAGGGGTGAAAGGTTGCGTTGCCGTCCAAGGCCGAGACCCCGGCTACTTGACCTCGGTTATTGATAGAGAAGGCGACATTCCCGACCCCCAACACAGAAGTATTCACCGTGCCGCCGAGGTTGCTGAGGTCATGGACCGAGCCGTCTCTTTCCCAAAGCACAGCGTGCGGCGCAGCTGAGGGCGCAGGAAGTACGGTGTTCGCACACGAGCCTGACATCCCAACGGCCTGGCCGTTGTCATTGATCCAGAAGGCGACTCCAACCGAGTCTCCAGGAAGTGGACGAAGTTTCCGAATCTCGTCCGGCATTGGCCCCCAGATCACGGGTTCAAAATAGAGAACTTGAGGTCCGGTGCCGTTGACTGCCACTTTGCCTGGGCAGTCTGGGTCCACCTTGTCCTCCTCCGCATAGCCGGCCACTTCACCCCGATTGTTGATCGCGCCCCAACCACCGTTGGTACCCCCCAGCGTCGGGAGCGCAGTCATCACGCCGTTTTGCCATAGGAACGCCATACATTGAAGCCCCGTACCGTAGCCGCAGAAGTTTTCATCGTTTAGATCCTTGTTGGGAGTTTCGGCCCCGCCGATGACCTGGCCGAATTCGTTGGCGCCGCCCGCTCCGCTGTTCGGCCCTCCGAGTCCGGGCGTGCCGATGTCCGTGAACAGTCCTTCGTACCAGAGGACGGCGTGCTGTGAACCGTCAGGGGCGGTGTCTAGACCAGTTACCAAGCCATGATTGTTGACGTAAGACGCCTGGCTAAACGGGTTGCCCGCCGGGCCAAGGTCAGTGACGGTGTAGCGCTGAAGGTGCTCTGCTTGCTGAGCGACAACCCGAAGCGGCATTGCCACAAGACTCAGCAAGCTCAAAGATGAAATTGTAAGCAGCAATCTGGATTTCATATCGTCTCCTTTTCCGTGTATTTCAACCGCGGCGGTTAGCTAATTCTTGTGTTCTGCGCGCGGGCCAGTAGTGAATTCAGACAAATCAGTACCGAGCCATCGGCTGCCTGCGACCGATGGAGATTGCCCGAGTTGAGCCATTCCTCCAATGCAGGCCGGTCCCGGTTCGAGACAACTCCCACGTTTTCCAGCGCGATCATCTCCCCTTCGGCCTCGCATAGCGGACACCAGGCCCGTCTCGAATTCCGGCTCCGCAGAATCAACAAAGAATCGGTTTCGATCGTGATTTTCGTCTGCTTCGCCATAAGGACCTGCTTTCTAAAGCCGGTAGCGTGCGGAAACGAGTGCAGCTTGCCCGAGAGGCGGTGAAGAAGTCCTTACAAACGTTCTGAAAGTTTCTGATAATTTCTCGCATCCGGATAACAGCCAGAAAACAGGACACTTCATAAAGTGTGGGGTGAGCAGAGCGTCGCGGCTCAGACTCGGAATCGTGCTAAAATTCGCTCCTCCAGCCTTGGGTGGGTGCTCCTAATGTCAGCGAGCGAAGGCCAGCGTGTAAGAGAACTCTACGAATTTGGGCCCTTTCGCGTCGATACTGAAAAGGAAATTTTGTTGCGTGCCGGCGACCCTATTCCACTTACCGCCCAAGACGTTTCAAATCCTCTTGATTCTGGTCCGCCATAGTAAAGAAGTGGTTACCAAAGACGACTTAATGAAGGCGGTTTGGCCGGATACTTTTGTGGAAGAGGCCAACCTCAGCCGCAACATCTTCATGCTGCGAAAGGCGCTGGGCGAGAGTCCCCAGGACCATCGCTACATCCTTACCGTGCCCGGCCGAGGGTATCGCCTTGCAGAGAATGTGCGCTTGGTGCCGGAGCACGAGCTCAACATTGTCGCGGCGAGCCATTCCACCGTGAAGGTGCAGGTCGTGGATGCAAAACCTTGGCGATGGATCGCACTGGCTGGGATCTTCCTGCTCGTCGTCGCTGCCGGCACAACGCGATTTTTTCGCTACCAGCGCTCTACTGTTCTCAGCGAAAAAGACACCGTTGTGCTCGCCGATTTTGCCAATTCCACCGGTGACTCGGTATTTGATGGAACACTGCGGCAAGGTATGGCAGTACAGCTTGAGCAGTCGCCGTACTTGAGCCTTATTTCTGAGGATCGCATCCAGCAGGCACTGCGATTGATGAGTCAGCCAGTCGATGCGCGACTCAGCCCAGAGCTTGCCCGAGAAGTCTGCCAGCGAACCGCGAGCACCGCCGTTCTCGACGGCTCGATCGCAAGTCTCGGAAGCCAGTACGTATTGGGGTTGCGCGCAAGGGCCTGTAGTACCGGCGAGGTTCTTGCTGAGGAGCAGGCGCAAGCGACACGAAAGGAAGACGTACTGAAAGCCCTGGATGAAGTCGCGAGCAATTTCAGAAGCCGAATTGGTGAATCACTCACGACCGTGCAAAAGTATGACACTCCTCTCGCCGAGGCGACGACACCTTCCCTCGAAGCCTTGAAAGCCTACAGCGAAGGCTGGAAGGTGCTTTCCTCAACTGGTCCCGCCGCCGCTCTGCCCCATTTCAAGCGCGCCACAGAGATCGACCCCGAATTCGCGATGGCCTATTCGAATCTGGGAAACATGTACACCAACATTGGAGAGACTGACCTCTCTGTGGAGAGCACCAGGAAAGCCTATCAGCTGCGGGACCGGGCTAGTGATACGGAGAAGTTCTTTATCACTGTTCACTACCATCTGGACGTCACGGGAAACATGGAAAAGGCCCAACAGGCTTGTGAGGCATGGGCGCAAACTTATCCTCGCGAGATGCCGCCTCACGGACTTTTGTCCGGGGCTATTTACCCGGTCCTCGGCAGATATGAAGGCGCGGTCGAAGAAGGCAAGAAGGCGATCAAACTCGATCCTGATTTTGGCCTCGCCTATAACGTCCTTGCCCTCAGCTATCAAGCACTTGACCAACTGGGAGAGGCCGAGAATACCCTTCAACGAGCCTCCGATCGCAAACTGGAAATCCCTGACTTATTGGTTGACCGATACGAGATCGCTTTTCTAAAGGGTGACCAGGCGGCAATGGATCGTGTGGCGACTCTGGGTCAGGGGAAATCAGGGGCGGAGGACGTGATCTCTAACCAGGAGGCTTTTGCTTTGGCATATTCCGGTCACTTGCATCAGGCACGGAGGAAGTCACAGCGTGCGGTGGACTTGGCTCAGCAGTCGGCCGAACTGGAAAGGTTGGCCCTCTTCGAGACCGGGGCAGCATTACGGGAAGCTTTCTTCGGAAACACACCGGCGGCGAGGCAGAGGGCGAGTGCCGCGCTTAAGCTGTCAAAGGGCCGGGATGTCGAGTATGGCGCCGCCTTTGCACTGGCCCTCTCCGGTGATTCTTCGCGGTCTCAAAAATTCGCAGAAGATCTGGAACGGCGTTTTCCAGAGGATACCGCGGTTCGATTCAGTTACCTGCCAGCGCTTCGTGGACTTCTCGCCCTGAGCCAGGGTAAGCCTGACGCGGCTATCGAACAGCTACAAATCGCTGCTCCCTACGAGTTGGGTTCGCCGCCCAGCACCTTTTATGGTTTCTTCGGGAGCACCTATCCCGTCTATGTGCGCGGCGAGGTCTATCTGGCTGCGCACCAAGGCGCCGAAGCCGCCAATGAATTTCAGAGAATTCTCGATCATCGCGGGATCGTGGTCAGCGATCCCATAGGCGCTCTGGCGCATTGGCAACTGGGTCGAGCTTATGCCATGCAGGGCGACACCGCCAAAGCGAAAGCGGCCTACCAAGACTTCCTTACCCTCTGGAAAGACGCCGACCGAGATGTTCCCATCCTGACACAGGCGAAAGCGGAGTACGCAAAGCGCGTGCTGAGCAGCACGTCGTCCAGGAGGGTTAAAGTCCCTCTGGCGCTCAAATGAGGGGCGCCATATCCAAAAGCGGGAGTAATTTCTCGCTGGCCGAAGAAGGCAGAAGGTATGCAGACGTCTA
>JBAUXO010000060.1:0-42463 GCA_049584315.1 Candidatus Sulfotelmatobacter sp.
CGAGGTAAGACCCGAAGGCGAATCATTTCGCATCCGGATTCCGTTTCTTACACAAAGTAGGGCTCCAGTGCTTGGTTTAGGCAGCTTTAAATGCGATCTGAGGCCGAAGACTGTGGTGGTGACTCTATTTTCGGGTGACCACGAGTATGATCGCGTCTCCCTAGATTGGGCAAAAGACTTCAAAATGGCTGACCCTACCGCCTATGCTTTGCGGTCCGAACTGGTCCTGCACGGTACGCCCTAACACTTCTTCCCTTCGGCATTCCGTAACTTCCGGCCCTCAACCGGGGCAGTGAGCGCTAGAGAGATGTTGCAACAACTACCCTTTCGGTAATCGTGTAAGCCCTTGCGGAGCTATAATTTTACACTGAAGTCTCACCCAAGCATCAAGAAGTCCCGATTCGGCGCTTTTTGTTTTTGCCTGCATTTCTCTGTATCACAGCAGCGTTACTCGCTCAGAGTTCTGCTCCTTCCGATAACAAGCCAACCGAAGATCCGACATATGCACCCTGCACCGTCACAGGTCGAGTGGTCACGGCGGCTGAGGGCAATCCACTGAAGTTGGCTCGCATTGCACTTATGCCGGAACATGAGCGCTCGCACACCCAGATCTGTGCAGCTGCTTCTGACACTGATGGCAATTTCACGATCAAAGATGTTCCTCCCGGGCGGTATCGATTCTTAGCAGCACACCCCGGATTTGTGCAACAGCACTACAAGGCAGCGCCCGGTGAGGCTGGGCCGATCTTCTCCCTTAGTCCCGGCGAGAAAGTCAGTGATGCTCTCTTTCGACTTGTGGCTGCTGCCGTAACCACAGCGCGGGTGAGCAACGAAGAGGGCGACCCCATGCAGCGCGTCGAAGTCGTAGCCCTCCGCCGGCCGAGCGAAGAGGAGGTCGAGGATGAGGACGTGCGACCGCGAAAGATTCGGATGCAGCGTGTCGCATCGGCCGAGTCTGATGATCGTGGGCAATACCGCATTTTCGGGCTGAAGCCGGGCGAATACTACCTCCGAGCCGAGGATACGTTTTTCGCCCTCGAGGTGCGATGGTGGTCGACGAAAGTTTCTGGCTCAACCGATCACTCGGCAGCGAATACGCTTCCGTTTACTACCCCGGCGTAACACAGGTCTCTCAGGCGCAAGTGACGCCGATCAAAGCCGGGGAAGAAGTGCAGGCCGATATTGCAATGCATCGAGTGAAAACAGTCAATGTCGCGGGACGAGTCATCGGCACGGGAGGGCCGGTCGCGAACACCATGGTCCAGTTGGAGCCAGCCGACGCAAGCGATTCGGATTTCGATCGCGGCGACACTACCGACGAAAAAGGTAACTTTCTGATTCGGAGTGTGCCGGAGGGCACATACTACGTCATTGCATTCCAGCGGCAGGAGAACGCGCCGGTTTTCGAAGCGCGGGCGCGCCAGAAGGTTGAGGTGATGGGCGAGAACATCGACTCCCTGACCATCTCTCTCAATGCTGGTGTGACAATTCAGGGCAGGATCAGGGTCGACGCAAGTTCCGTAAAGCTCGACCGCGTCGTATTGGCGCTGACGTCCGTCGACGAAGATGGGCAAATGGGCGGACATGGCGATGTGAAGCAAGACGGGAGCTTCGAAATCAAATCGGTCCACGACGGCAATTACGCAGTCCATGTGTGGGGGCTCGACGGCGACGCATACGTGAAGTCACTACTGCGCGGTCCGGATGATCTCTTAGAAAAAGGTCTGCAGGTCGAAGGAGGTTCCCTGGAAAAATCGAGGTAATCATCGGTTCAGATGGAGCTCAACTGGACGGCTCTGTTACAGATGACGAAGGACCTGTCATCGGGGCACGTGTGCGGCTTGTCCCAGATCCGTTGACGCCTTACAACCATCTCCGCATCGAACGTACTACTACAGATCAACTGGGTCATTTCTCGCTGACTAATATAGCACCCGGAAAATACAAGCTAACTGCAAGACCCATGGCGTCTTCCGAAACCGCCGCCTACAAGGCGGAACCGCAAGCCATCACTCTTTCTGAAAGCGATCACAAGACGACACAGTTAAGACTTGAGAAACCGCAGGAATAAACTGTCGCTAACAGCGATTACGCTCACCGAGAATCGGCTCAATCCTCGATCAAGGGTCAAAACGCGTAATCGGGATGTAACAACAACCCTGGAAATGTTTCCGAGGAAAAATTACTAACCTCATGTCCGCTTTGGGTGTACGGTTCCACATATGCGAATCCCACTGGCAAGTGTTCTGCTTCTGGCCACTGTAATCTGCGGAGCAGGGATCGGTTGGCGGGTATACGAGAGTAGAGCCTATGAACGGAAACGCACCGAAGCCGCGAGCCTAGTCCGTGCACGGGCCGAGCGGGGAGACGCGAAAGCGCAGCATGACCTCGCCGGAATGTATTACTACGGTAAAGGAGTCCCGCAAGACTACGCCGAGGCTGTCACTTGGTACCGCAAAGCCGCCGATCAAGGAAACAGGGAGGCTGAATACGGTCTCGGTCTGATGTATCGCGAGGGGAAGGGTGTCCCGCAAGACCCGGTCCAGGCTATCAACTGGTGTCGCAGATCCGCCGGGCAGGGTTATGCCAGGGCTCAATATGCCCTCGGCAACGTCTATCACGACGGGTGGCAAGTGCCGCAGGACTACGACGCGGCTGCCGCCTGGTACCGCAAAGCCGCCGAACAAGGTTATGCCGATGCTCAATACGCTCTTGGCTATATGTACTACTACGGGTACGGGGTACCGCAGGACCGAGTCGAGGCCAGCCGCTTGTTCCAACAATCCGCCGCTCAAGGCAACGAGAATGCCCGGCGGGCCATTGGTTTGAACAAAGTGCACCTGCCCGTGATAAGCAAGATCATTCTTCTCTTGAAATTTCTAGCCGGCTTCTTTTTTGCATTTTTCTTTCTGAAATCTGGGCGAAGCCATCGAAATCGGGCCAAGGTAGCAACAGGTGTGGTTGCACTCCTGTTCATCTTGTCTTTCGTGTTGGATCTGTTCTGGTACTCCTATATCGGTCATCCGCAATCCTCGGCGACCTTCACCGCGTTGTATTTTGTAAGACATTTGGTGGGTGGGGTGATCGTCGCTATGGGGGGAACCATCCTCCACGCGAGGAGCCCTAAAGTCGTACTGATGTCGTCTGTCGCCTTATTCATCGGATTCGTTGTTTATGGTATGGTCATTTCCGAGCTGAGACACATTCCGGTCACGGTCCGCTTCTTTTGCTTCAGCGGATTCTTCATTGGAATGTTCATTCCCTCAGCAATCTTTGTTTGGCTTGACACTAAGAGAACCGGACGGGAGCTCAACGGCGAAGGCGAAGCCGCAGCACGTGTTGCGGCGAAGTAACTGTCGCAATCAGGCGCTCATTGACCTCCGTGAGTGATGTCGCGATCTGTCGGCAACAAACCGGGAGCCGACTTTAGCAGGTAAAATTGGACTGTCACGCTCCTTTGCGGACTTGGTGGTTGCAGCAGCAGCTGGTTCAAAACGGAGTTTTCATGCGAGACGACGTGATTCGTGCGGTTGAGGCGCACCTCAACGGGCTTGGGACTCGGGATATGAGCGCTTCGCCATTTCACCAAGATATCGAGTTCGTGGGACCGATTGGCCCTCCAATTAAGCGAGCACCCACGGTGCGGGCAGTTTTCACTGGATTTTTCCCAACAATAATCGGCATCAAGATCAACCGGCACATTGTAGATGGGGAGTGGTGCGCCACCGTCTTTGATTTCGATACGACGTTCGGCACCATCCCAATGATCGACTGCTTTCACGTGGTAGACGGGCAGATCATGTCCATTCGCGTGTATTACGATCCGCACCCGATTTTAGAGGGCATGAGCCGAGCGGTGCCTCCACCCTCATCCTAAGACTCTAGGAGATCAGCTCAGCACCATCATTGTTGACGAAACCAGCAATTTCACTCACCGAGAATCGGCCCGATCTTAGGTCAAGGGCCAAAACGCGTTATCGGGATTTTATGCCAACCCTCGTGTGGGCTATGCTATGAGGTTCAGATCTATAACGAAGCTTAGTTAGAGGATCAAGAAGGTGTTCTGCCGAAGATTCCTGGTTATAGCCTGGTTGGGGGCATTGCTGTACTTCTGGCAGGTGCCGGTCTTCGGCCAGTCGAACCCCATAACTGCGGATCAAATCGTTGCCAACTACGTGCTGGCCATTGGCGGCGCTGACAGAATCGCATCGATCACGACTTTTGCTGAAAAGGGACACCTATCCGGTAACCTGACCAGCTTCGGACAACCGTTTGCTCCCCCAAACATGGTGAAAGAGAAAGGAACTTTCGAGTTCTACTTTAAAGCCCCCAACCTTCGTTCTTACCAGCTGCACAGGGAGAATAATACAGTAGTGGCAATGCGGGGTTGCGACGGCGCGATTGCGTGGTATATCGGTGCCGACGCCGCGCGGCGCGAATTCAAGCCGAAGGCAGGAAGCGAGTACGAATGCAAGAAAGGATATGATCCGATGCCGCTTGGGGTTCGTACACCGAACGTGCGCCTTCAGCTGAAGGGAAAAAAGAAAGTTGGGAATCGGATGGCGTGGGCGATTCACGCGCAGGATCCCAAATCGGCGTCGACCGACACCTATTATTTTGATACAGAAACCTATTTGCTCTTGCGGTGGGAAACTGTAGGGTCCCTGATCCTTTCCAGCCAGGGCCCCGTTTTCAGAACCGACCGCCTATATTCCGATTACCGCGATGTAGGCGGGATAAAGCTAGCTTTCATGGTCGTTCAACAGGGGGAAAATTCCTCGCTCATAACGATTCTGCAAGAGGTTGAGATCAACGCCCCGATCGACAATGCTCGCTTTCAAGAGCCGGAAGTATTGGGTGCGCCGCAGAACCCGCATGTCCTCCTCAATAACCCGTCGAAAAGTCCCGAGGTCCAAACCGAAAAATCACCCTCAACCCCGCCCAACAAAAACGAACCTCCGCCGGCAGTCGCGCTTCCAGAGACGCACGTTGCTCCAGACTCCACCTCTCTGGTCACGGCAAATTTTGTTTCTTCTTCGGTCGCAGAACTGCAGCAGATTGCTCCAGAATTGCGGGGACTAAAAGCTGCTGAGGACCAACAGGCTTTGCCCACGCTTCTCGACAAGATTGGAGCTCGAACTCTCGATCTCTCCGGGAAAATTCCCAACCTGATTTCTAACGAGGAGATTGTCGAGTCACAGACCGGCGCGAAAGCAACGCGAGAGAGTTTTTCCTACCTTATTCTGGCTCGCCGGAACCCGAACGCTGTAACGCTTGAGGAGTTTAGAGTCGATTTAAAGAGTGGCGCAATGCTAGAAACGGATGATGCCTGGAAACCGGGAGCTCCAATAGCACCCGATTCCTCATCTAGTTGGGATGACTTAGCACGCGCCAGCCAGCGAATTAACGCCCGGGCGACCGGAGGTCCTCCGCTGAGCCAGGGTTTCGCCTCCATGTGGGTGCGCTTCTATCCGTCCAACCGGTCAGAATCGACTTTCCGCTATCTTGGGCAACAAGAGATGGATGGGCATAACACTTTTGTCCTGGCCTTTGCGCAAAAGCCGGGTTCGGTTCGATTGCCAGCGGAGGTTCGATTCGAGGACAAATCTGTTCCCATGTATTACCAGGGTTTCGCCTGGGTCGACATCTTTGACTTCCGAATCGTGCGTTTGCGGACGGACCTTCTTTCGCCTGCCACCGGTCTTCCCTTGACCCAATTAACGGCCGAAGTTAAGTTTGCCGACACACAGGCCACCGGATTTGCCTCACCTTTATGGCTGCCCCGCGAAGTAGTGGTCACCTCGCAAGTGAATGGACACACTTTCCACGACAAACACAGTTATTCGCACTATCGCTCGTTTCAAGTGCGCGCGAAACTCCTACTCAATCCCTAACGCCCCCGCGTCGCGGGTGGGCATGCTGCGAATCGTACCCATGAAGCGCTGCGATCTCTCAACTGGCGATACAGGCGTCTCTTACACTCATCTACCTGAGCGATTCTTGCGCTGCAAGGGGTGAAGCGGTGAAGCTGAGGTCTGTGAGTATTAATCGATTTATCGCCAATTGTTATGGCGAGATCCTCGTCGGGTCCCTTTCAAACTCGCCTCCGCAAAAGGAGCGGGCGTCTTGCACCACGCTCCCTTCCAAGAACGGGAGGGCATGACCTCCGCGCGTTTATGATCATGCTTCCCGCACCCCGCTGGACGGTTGCTCCGTCCCGCGAATCGCTCCGACTTTCGCGGCTTCGGGTCTTCTCTTCTCCGAAGCAGGACTCACTACCTGCTCCAAGCGGGTCATGAGAGTTCGCAGGTGCTCCTCGCCGGTGTCCAAGTCTTTCCGTAGTTCCGCGATGGCTCTCATCGCTTGCTCGTACGCATTCCGAGCCTTGTTCAGAAGCGGCAGCTGTTCAATGAACGCATTGGCGTTCTTCGTAAACTCGTTCATCGCTTCCGTGTAGGTCGCCATGGTGGTTGGCGGCACGGGTTGTGGACCCGCATGAATTTCTTGTGCACCGACTCCGAACTTCGCTTTTTCGGCCTGGCCTCTCCGGTAAGCTTCTATCAGAGTCTCGCTAGCCGACTCCAAGGTCATGTTCGGCACCTGGTTCGAGAAGGAATCGGGCTGCGCGCCCGGAGCATCATCCTGCTTCTTCCACATTCGCTTCACTCCTTATTTTTCACTTTGTTTTGGCGACGTAGCGTCAGCTGTGGATTATGAACTTATTGGCCAATAGGAGTCAACGCGTCGCTTAATGAAGGGTTCGAGTTCAGAAAACAACTTTTCCTGCCACTCATTTCCCTCAATGAGAGAGCTATCACCTCAACAATTTACGCCGACTTAGAACGAAAATTCCAGTTTCGCGCCCGAACTGTTGTAAACAGGCGTCACTTATTGACCCTTGGGAATGAGCCGCTCCCCGCACTTCGGACATTTGACACGCTCAAAGTCAACGCGGCGCAGCTCGGCAGGCGCGATCAAGTACGCACACTTCGGCCAGGAAATACTAAACACTAGGGCCAGGCAACTCCGCGTACCGAAGGAACATCAGTAACTTTCCAGTTGCTGGCGGTAACCCTGAAAGTTGCGCAAGGTTTCTCCCATGGAGTCGCCGCCAAATTTCTCAAGCGCGCAGCGCGCCAGCGTAAGTGCAACCATAGCCTCGGCTGCGATTCCGGCGGCCGGCACAACACAAACGTCAGAGCGCTCGTAAGCGGCACGTACCGGTTCGCGCGTGGCAAAATCGACCGACTGGAGCGGGCGCCGCAGCGTCGAGATCGGCTTGAGGTAGCCACGCACGCGGATTTCTTCTCCGTTGGAAACGCCACCTTCAATTCCGCCAGCGTTGTTTTGCGTGCGGGTAAATGCTGTAAACGACGTCGGCTTGCCGTAACCGATTGCGTCATGTACCGCGGAACCGGGAGAAGCGGCAGCCGCCACGCCAGAACCGATTTCAACCGCCTTCACCGCTTGCAAAGACATGACCGCGCCGGCCAGCAAAGCGTCCAGGCGCTCGTCCCACTGCGCATAAGTGCCAAGCCCGGGCGGAACACCATGGGCGACCACCTCGAAGACTCCTCCCAACGAATCCCCGGTCTTGAGTACTTTGTCGACTTCCTCTTTCATGCGCTGCTCAATTTCCGGATCAGCACAATTCAACAGGACTTCCTCCTGCTTGTAAAGCGCGTTAATCCGCTCCCAAGAAACTCCTTCTTGAATGGTGACATTGCCGACTGCAACCACGTGACTGAGAACGTTCATGCCAAGCTCGCGCAAGAAAGCTTTGGCGATTGCTCCCACCGCGACTCGAGCCGCCGACTCCCGAGCGGAGGCGCGCTCCAGGACATAACGAGCCTCAGGAAAATTGTATTTTAGAGCCCCTGCCAGGTCGGCGTGTCCAGGCCGGGGAGACGCTACCCGCCTGTGACGCGCGGGATCGCCTGCGCCAACCGGCAAGGAGTTCTGCCAATTTTTCCAATCTTTATTCTGGAGTTGGATAGAAATCGGCGAGCCAATCGTCATCCCATGCCGCACGCCGGAGAGGATGTGCGCGGCATCCCGTTCAATCTTCATGCGCCCGCCACGGCCATAGCCCTGCTGGCGCCGCCAGAGTTCGCGGTCCAGAGCCTCCTGGTCCACCTTGAGCCCGGCCGGCACGCCCGAGAGGAATGCAACCAGGGCTTCGCCGTGAGATTCTCCGGCTGTAAAGTAGCGCAGCATAAGTGGTCGATTCTACCTGATACGACGCCGCTCGGTTGCCCACACTGAAAGAAGTTGGCGGCTGCGCGGGCGGAGGAGGTGGAGAGCTTCATTTTCAGGTGCACAACCAGATGAATGATTGTTACAATCACTATTCGGCACTTAAGCGTTCTGCTGGAAACGCCATTTTCCGTAGTCCGTGTCACTTCGCAAGTTCTCTGGCCACGATAAGTAAGAAGGAGGAACTGTGTGCCCCCCGCACAGATGCTAAACCATACATCGGGTAGAAAGATTCGCTGTTTGCTCGCGCATGACCATGTTCTTTTACGGCAAGGTCTAAGGCGTTTGCTGGAAGACGAACCTGATTTCGAGGTCGCGGGCGAGGCCGGGGATGTGGTCGAATGCCTACAAAAGATCTTTGAGACCAGGCCGGATGTGGTTATCGCGGAGATCAACACTTTCGGGCTTTCCGCCTCGGAAGCGGAACTGCTGGTCACGCGCGAATCTGCCCATACCAAACTGGTGCTCTTGAACGAGCAAGAACAGTCCGGTTCCGCATTCGACGACCCGAAAACGGTTATCGAATGTCCGGCGGCCCGCCAAACCTCGGTGGAACAGCTGGTTAAAATGGTTCGGAGCGTCTGCTGCCTGCCGCAAGATTCGGGCCCGCACCTCGCCAATCAATTACCTCGCGCCGCCGAATCGGCGCCGCCGCAGGAAAGCCCGCTGACGACTCGGGAACGACAAGTCTTAAAGTTGCTGGCGGAAGGGAAAACGGTCCGTGGAGCGGCAACAGATTTGGGATTGAGCAGCAAGACCGTGGATGCGCACAAATTCAATCTGATGCGAAAGCTGGGCATCCATAACAAAGCCGAACTGGTGATGTGGGCAATTCAGAAGCGGGTCGTGAAAGTTCCTGCCTAAATCTGCTGCTTAACGTCCTCAAGACCGGGACTGAGCAGAAGCTCAGGCTAGTTGGGCGAGACTTCGAACTTCCAGGTCTGGATTTGCCTCAGCCATCTTTACCGCACCTACCCCTTGTCTCGCCGATGGCCGGTTCACCCAAACTGTCGCTAAACCGAGCGATTGAGCGGGGACGACATCGTGGTAGAGGCTCTGCCCCACGTGCAGCACTTGGTGCGCGGGAACGCCGATACGACGTAACGCGAGCTCAAAAATCTTCAGCGATGGCTTGTAGGCTCGTGCCTGTTGCGCCGTGATGACCTGGCTGAACTCCGCTTCTAGCTTAGGGCGTGTGGTGGCGAAAAGATCGTCATCTACGTTGGAAATGATCGCCAGCCGGAAGCGACGCTGCAGTTCCGCAAGCGCGTCGACGGTATCAGGCCAAGGCTTCCAGTCTCTGAGCGACTCAGGCAGGGAATGGCACTCCCGGTCCGTGGGCGTGAAGCCAAACTGTTCTCCAAATTGCCGCACGACGGACTCAAGTACTTCCCGATAGCAGCGATACTCGCCTTGCTCAGAGCTGGCTTCAAAGTCCCCATAAAGCTTGAGGATCATCGCATCGTCGATATCCTTGCCGTGTTCCGCAAGAATCGAGTGCAGGCAGCGGAGAATTCCCTGTTCCCAATTGATGAGAGTTCCGTAGCAGTCGAAAGTAAGAACTTTGAATCGGCTGAAGTCGAGCATACTGTGATCGCAACCTTCGAGGACAGCGACTAAGATTCAAACCCAGGCAGCGTGTGAGCCCTCTCGCGGGATTCACCGATCGGTTCCGTTTCCGGTTCAGATGCGGAAGAAGAATCTTCTGAAGAAGCATTGACCTTGGGCGCAAGAAATTTCGCGCTGTTCAGAAGCGGGCGCCCGAGCGAAGCGTTGTAGCTGGTCCATGGGCTTTCAAGATCGGCTTCCCGCTCAAATTGCGCGCGCATCGCTTCCATCTTCGAATCCAGGTCGTCCATGTAGTGAAGAAGAAGCGCTTCCGGAAACATGGGCAGCTTTGGCGACCCAAATTCGTATTCCCCGTGGTGGCTGATGATGAGGTGCTCGAGCAGGGTCTTCAGTTCATTGGGGAAATCCGGAACCAGCGCGAGCTTGGCCTGCAACATCTCCAGTTCGATGATCATGTGTCCCAGTAGCTGTCCGCGCGTGGTGTAGGAAAACGACCGGTTGTAGGTAAGCTCGTGAATCTTCCCGATGTCATGCAGAAAAACGCCTGTCAACACCAAGTCGCGATTCACCTGCGGATAGTTTTGGCCCACCAGGTCGCAAGACCGGAAGAGGGAGACGACGTGGTCGAGCAATCCGCCAATATAGGCGTGATGCAGGGTCTTCGCTGCGGGAGCGTTGCGATAGGCCGCGGCGATCTCCGGGTCACACATGAACGCTTGCACCAGCGCCTTCAGATGAGGATTCTGAAAGGTGCCGACAAAGTCGGTAAGGGTCTGCCAGAGTTCGTCGATGTTTCTGGTGGTCTTGGGAAGATAATCCGCGAATTCGATTTCGGAGTCGCCCAGCTTGCGCAGCTTGTGGATGGTGAGTTGGAAACGGTTCTTATATTTGTTGACCAGGCCTTTGATCTTGAGAAAATCGTCCTGCTCGAAGATGTTGAGGACCTCTTCGACGTTGTCCCACATCTTGGCTTCGAGCTGCCCGCTGCGATCGCCGAGGGTTAACGCGAGATACGGCTCGCCCGTTTTCTTGGGCTTGATTTGCTTGGAAACCACCACAAAACTGGAAGTGATGATCTTGTTTTCGTGGCGCGTACACTCGCTGATGTAGAAATCCTTCATTCTCTCCATGAGTGTAAACCAGAAATCACCACCGCGCGCCGCGACGGCAGCTCGAGCGTGTGAGTCTTAGAGCGCACCCCCTAGAGCACGCCGAGGACTTTCTTTTTCTTTTTCTTCAGATTCTTGGCGTCGTTCTCCTTGGCGGCGGAGGTTTCAACCGGCTTCGTCTCATTGGGGCTGGCGCCCGAATCCGCATACCCCTCTTTAACGTCAATGTAGGCCTCTTCGCGCAACTTGGTCAGATACGCGCGTAGCGCCGGCTGCAGCTTCTCGTAGTAGAGAGCGTCCATAATCTTGGGCTCGACATCTTTCATAGCAGGGATACCGGCCATCTGGTGTTCGGTAACCTTCAAGATTACGTAGCCTTGTTTGGTGCGGATCACGTCCGTAACTTCGCCGGCTTTCATGGCGAAGGTTTTGTCCTCAAGTTCTTTGGCGAGCGTTCCGCGCTTGAACACGCCGAGATCCCCACCTTGCCCCGCCGAAGGACCCGCGGAATTCTTCTTGGCCACATCGTCAAAGCTTGCCCCGCCACGGATCTGCTTGAGCAGGTCGTTGGCCTTGGATTCGGCGGCAGCCAGCGCCGCAGCCTCCGCAGCCTGCTTGGCTGCAGCGTCATTCGCGGGGTCCTGACCCTTCGCACTGTCGCCGGCGGCTGCGCCGGCTTCGGCTGCATTATTTCCCGCGGGATTAGAAACCGGCTTGTCCACCGGTTTCTCCGGAGCGATCAGAATCTCGCTTAGCCGGATCGCCTCCGGTTGCGCCATTTCATTCTTGTGCTCGTCGTAGAATTTCTGCTGCTCTTCGGTGGTGATACTGAGGTGAGAGCCTACCTCTTCGCCGATCACATGCTGGGTAATGATCTGGTTGCGCATGTTTTGCTTGAAATCTTCGTAGGAAATACCCTGGGCGGTCGCAGCCTTTTCCAAGTCCTCCATGGTTTCCAGCTTCATGTCCTTACGCATCTGGTCGAGACGTTTAATCAATTCGGTGTCGCCCGTAAATCCAATGTCTTTGCCTTTTTCCAGAAGCAATTGCTGGTCGATGAGGTCCCGCAGGATGTCTTTTTCGCGCTCGCTGAACACTTTATCGGCGTTCGTCGGATCCTGCTGTTTCACGTCATCTTTGAGCTGGTCCTTGCTGCGGACGAACTCCGACCGAGTAATGATCTGGCTATTCACGCGCGCGACAATTTCTTCAACCACTTGCCCCGCAGCGAAAGCTGGCACCAGGGACATACCAATGAGGATCAGAACGGTTCTTTTCATAGACTTTTCGGTGGGCCGCCACGCTGCCTGGGCTTGCCGGCGATAGTGGGATACGGCCTTCCCGGTATTTTACTACTTCCCACCAGATTCGAAGCTGTCCGACCCGTGGTTTAGAGGCGGGACGATTTGCTCAGTTGTTGCGATCCAGGTTAGGGATTGCGCACAAACGCCAGAACGCTCATATCCTCGGCAACCAACGGTTCACTCGTGAACTCGCCCACCGCCTTCAAAATGGAGCCGCACCAGGCTTGGGCGTTCTGCGCAGTCTGGGTCAGAAGGCGCTCCTTCACCCGTTCCAAGCCAAATTCTTCGTCGTCGCTTTTGCGCTGGCCTTCCACCACCCCACGCGAAACTACAAGAAGAACCGCGCCTTTCGCCAGGCCAACGATGGGAGCCTCGCAGGTGGCGTGGGAGAACAGTCCGAGCGGCAAATTTGTGGAACCGAGTTCCACGGCACCGGCAAGATCGAGCAGCAGCGCCGGGGTGTGACCGGCGTTGGTGTAGCACAGGGTGCCGAATGTTTCGTGATAGCAGCCAATGAATGCCGGGCATGAGCAGACGCCATTGGCCGCGTCCATCAAGCTGCGGTTGAGGCTAAGACACAATTCGGTCATGGCGTCCGCTTCGTTGAAGTCAGGCCGCGAAAAAAGTTCGGCGCCGAGGGTGCGAAACGTGCCCTGAGCCGCGGAAAGGATTGCCTGGTTGCTTTCCCGCCGCCCCGCCACGTCGAGCAATCCAAATAATACGCGCTCCGGGCTGACTCGCAAAGAGTCGTAGAAATCCCCGGCGACTCGTTTACCGTAAGTGGAGGCAGCAATCTCGGCACCCTGAATCTTCGGAAACCCGTTCGTGGCGGGCTCCAGGGATGGCTGAGGATCGGGCCCACGAGGCTGGGACAGAGCGCACATTCAGGGCGAAAGGCCAAGCTGAAATTAGCACAAGAGATGACGACGGGCAAACCGGTGTTGCCCGCGCAGGGGAAGGCGCTTGCTAGTCGCCGTATTTGTCGCCAAGATATTTGGCCAGATCGGACTCGAGTTGGCCGTAATCGGAGTGAATGGTGGCACGCAGTGCGGCTTCGGTAGAACTGCCTTCGCTCAGGCGTTCGAGAATCCTCTGGATGTCGCCCATACCATAAGAATCATTGATGTAGGAGACTGCTGCCAGTGATTCCGCATAAGCCACATAAGCCTCAACCCCAGAAAAGCGCATGAAGCTCCCTTCCAGAACATTCAGCGGAATGTTTTGCTGCGCCTTGAAAAGCCGCGCCAACTGATGCCCATCGCTGCCCAAAGACTTCGGCTCAAGAAATTGCGCGATGCCTTCGTGCAGCCAGGGTGGACATCGGCCTGCGGAAAGCTGGTTGATGAAAGAGTGAGCCAGTTCGTGCTTCAGAACCCGCGCCAGCTCGGGAGTCATCGCACTCAGACCACTGACAGGAATGCGGAGTTTGCCATCGTTGAGGGCTCCCGACCATGACGGGGCTCGGGTAACGTCAAAGAAAGCTTGGTCAGTGTAGAGGGTAACCAGAATGTTGTCGTGCGGCGGCGTGCCCAGATCGCGGGACAGGTCATCGTAGTCCGACTCGAGCGCGGTTAGGATTTGCCCGCGGAACGCTTCCGAAGTCTGCTTGCCCTCATAGTGCAGGACGAAGTGGCTGCTTTCGCGCTGCGTAAAGTCGGTCTCCACATTCTGTTCGCGCTGCGCTTTTTCCAGGTATTGCTGAACCGTTGGATCGGGCCGCAGTTCGAGAGAATGCTTCCATGATGCGACAGCGTCCTTGGTGCGGTCGGAAGCCTGCTGCGCATAGCCCAGCACCGTGTACGCATCAGGCGAATCTGGCGCCGCGTTCACAGCTCTTTGCGCGTACGGCAGAGCCTGCGAAGGATTCCCGGTGCGTACCAGCAGGGCTGCATAGTAAATGAGGACGGTAGAATTTTCCGGCTGAAAGCGGAGAGCACTGTCGAAATAGCGCCGGGCTTGGTCCATGTTGCCGTGGTCGAACTCAAACTTGCCGGCAATAAAGTCCGCTGTCGCGCTCAACTCGGCATTTCCCTTGCCTTCAAGTTTGGCAAGAGCGTCGCTATCAACCTTGCCATCCTTAACGATAACCTTTGGAAGATCGCCCTCATTCGCCAGGCTGTCGACCGGGGTGAAACTGACCAGTGCTCCTGCGCTCTTGCCGCCACCGGAGGAAGAGGCGCTGGCTGGCATGCCACCGGCCTCGACTCGTTCCACGGAACTCTTGGGAATGGCATACGTGTCGTCGCCGATGTCGTATTCGTAGCGGCTGCCATTTTCCCGGACGTGATCGGCGAGGATAGTGCGGCCGTTCTTTAGATGGATCGTGTCCGCCGATGCCGCAATGGGGATCAACCCCAGGCACATGATTGCGAATATAGTGACACGAAGGCCCATTCAAGCGCATTCTAGCAACTGTGGGCGCTCACCCCTACGTAACCAAGGTACTGTCCGTGCCATGCCGGATTGGCATCCCGCTGGTCATAGCCATAGGCGTCGCCATTTTGCCGTGGGCTCGCGCTGACATTACTCAGTCGCCCTCTCCCTCCACACCGACGCACACCCCCGGAGTGGCAGAGTCAGCCTACCTGCAGCTCAGTAGTGTCGGCCTCGATCCGGCGCGAGTTTTTCGAGTACGCGACGGTTCGCTGGATCGTCCTTCGATCCACATCACGCTCGAAGATGGCACCATCGCCTTCACGCGAGACGTATTGGGCAGGATCACGGGAGCGTTTTTCGAGGGGGATGGCGAAGTGCTGCTGGTTCCTCCCAACGAAGTGGAACGAAAATCCATGAGCCTGTTCACCGGGATGGCAATCCTCGAAGAGCGCTTTTCCACCGCCTACTTTCGCTTCAACGACGACACTGGACGAGAGCTGCACTCTGGCCTCAGGGCGCCCGAGGATGCGGAGGGTTTCGTCACCCGCTGGGATGAAACCGCACGCAGCCTGGCGCAAGTGGATGCCATGAGATTACTGGCAAGCTTCACCGACGCGCTTCCCGAGACTGGTCCAGTCCCCGAGGATTCATCACACCCGAGCACATCAGCTCCCGTGGATCGCATGCTGCACGCCCGGCTGCAAGGAAACACACTCGGCGTCTTTGACGTCCTCTATGATTCGGCCGCCAGAGAACAAGTGGAGGCGGGCCAGGCCAAAACCGTTGAGGACGGAACGATCTACTACGATGTCTGGACCTCGTTTTCGGTCGAGGATGCCGGTTTAGCACATTCTGCCCTCCGGCAAACTCAACAGGCAGTGCCGGCGGAAACAGTAACCCGCGAAGACCCGATCTTCGTGCGTAGTTACATCATCGACGCCCAGGTGAAGCCGCCCAAGGAACTCGACGCAGAGGTAGAACTCGATCTCGAAGTGTTGCACGATGGCTCACGTTTCGTGGTGTTCGAACTGTCGCGCTTCCTGAAGATTCAAAGCGTAGAAGCGGACAGACGCGCCCTGGAATTCATACAGAATCCGGCAGTGGAGGGCACAGGTTTGGCCCGCAGTGGCAACGACATGGTCGCGTTAATTCTGCCCCAGCCGGTACGAAAAGGACAAAAGATCAGACTACGTTTTGTTTACGGTGGAGAAGTGTTGGCTGAAGCGGGGAAAGGCCTTCTGTACGTCGGCGCGCGCGGGAACTGGTATCCCAATCGAGGCCTGGTCATGTCCGATTTCGATCTCACTTTTCATTATCCTCCCGGATGGACGCTGGTCGCGACGGGCAAGCCGGAGCCCGTGGCAAAAGCTCCATCCCAATCGGTGCCGGACGGCACACAAACCGCCGAAGGTTTCCAGGTAGCGCGCTGGGTTTCAGAACGGCCACTCCCCGTCGCCGGATTCGATCTTGGCAAGTATGTTCGAGCCACCGCGAAAGCTGCCGATATCGACATCGACACCTACGCCACGGTCGGCGTGGAACGCGACTTCCCCAATCCTCCTTCGCCACAGGACCAGCCCGCACTGGGCCGCTCGCCACGCAAGATTCCTCTGCCATCGATGGCAGCGGCCGCACTCTCTCCGGCGAGAAACGCGATGTCCGTGGCAGAGTCCACCGCTCGGGCGATTCATTACTACGCCGAGCGGTTCGGTCCCTTCCCGTATAGCAAGCTGGCTTTGACCCAATTGCCTGGGCGGGAGAGTCAAGGCTGGCCAGGATTGATCTTCCTTTCCTCCTACGCTTTTCTGACCCCAGAAGAGCGCCAGACGCTCCACATGAGCCCCGCGCACGAATTAATGGATCAACAGGTTCCCGCGCACGAGGCGGCTCACCAGTGGTGGGGCGACCTGGTTACGTGGGCGACTTATCGCGACCAATGGTTTTCCGAGGGTTTGGCGAATTACAGCGCGTTGATGATACTGCGGGAGAGGAATCCGGCAGGCTTCCGGCAGATCATGGAAAAATATCGGGATGACCTTATGGAGAAAAACAAAGACGGCAATGTGCGCCGAGATGCTGGACCCGTAACTCTGGGCAGCCGATTGCTGTCGTCTCACTTTCCCGGAGGCTATGAAGCCATCAGCTACGGTCGAGGCACTTGGCTTTTCCACATGCTGCGTTCCATGTTGCAGGACGGTGCAACCGAAGCTCGACGAAGCGATCCAAATCACAATACCGAGGAGGATCCCTTCGTGCATTCTCTGCGCAGACTGCGCGAGCGCTATGAAGGCAAAGCAATCACCACCCGCGAACTTCTGGAAGTTTTTGCGGAAGATTTACCACCGTCGTTGCGCTATGAAGGAAAAGCTTCGCTGGACTGGTTCCTGGAGGGCTGGGTAAACGGCACGTCGCTGCCGAAGCTGGAATTACAGAGCGTAAAGTTCACCGCGAAAGCAACCGGCGTGGCCGTGACCGGCCTCATACGGCAACAGGATGCCGGAGATAATCTGGTAACCTCGGTCCCGATCTACGCGGTATCGGGCAGAACTCAAGTTCTGTTGGGCCGAGTGTTCGCCGATGGCCCGGAAACTTCGTTTCACTTGTCTGCACCGCCGGGAACCCACAAGCTTCTGCTCGATCCCTACGGAACCATCCTCACCTCTCCCAAGTAGTCGATTCCTCAAGGCTGAAAGAGTGATGCATGCGGTCCGGGCGCCGAATTGGAACCGGGTCGCTTTGAGTATCCCCAAAATGGCGGTGTCGTTCCAGGAACTGGCCGTGCGACCACGCCATGCACACAGTCAGATGACGGCCTGTCTATTACACGAGTCTCATTGCTCGAGCCATCCGAAAATGACAGGTGATCTCCTGGAGAGGAGATGCGGTACGGGGTGAGGCATTTTGGATTCTGATGCCCGCTTGGAGATTCGATCCATTTTGATGGCGTAGCAGCAAATTTACCCGGTCTCGAGTCTTTGATTTCAGCGGGAGTGAACATCTACCCTACCTCAACCATTGCATGCCAGCAGGACCGTGAGCAGACGATTTTCCTGGTCGAAGACGAAACGTTCGTAGGGAAGGCAACGGCGAAGCTCTTGAGTCGGGCGGTTTTCGAGTATTCACTCCGGTATTCGCCAAACACGCGAAGTCGTTCCCGCTCATTGATTGCATTTTCAGTGGGTGGGGAACGGATACAACGCAACTTCGAGCTGATGCGCCAGCCGGTTGAGCCGTGCCAGCGGAGTGAACTCACCGACCTCACAGCCAGGGTGGTGATCTACGAGGGGTTCGTCGAGGGCAAACTAGAAGCTCCCAAGCATCTGGCGCGAACCGTGCACGACTTGTACTTTGAGCCAAAATACGAGGAGTTTCCGCCCGAGGACGATCTGGAGTCTTTCGAACGCGTTCACCTCAGGGTGCAAGGAATTGAATCCCATGCCGCAATTCAGAACAACTGCCAAGCTGGACGAGTGCCGGGAGGCTAGATTCTCACAGTTCGGATATAGACGGTAGCTCCGGCCGGCCGATTGCAACTTCAGCACGTTGCCAGTGTTAGAATGCGTGGACAAGGCCTTCTCTGGCCGCCTGCTGGTTTCCTCTCCATACTCCGTCGGAAAGGGATTTTGTGCCCAGACCACTTTCGTCATTTTTCCTCCTTGGGCTGTTCGGTTCAACGCTTTGCGCCTCGAGTCAAGCCAATCCGCCGATTTACAGCGAGATCATTCCGACCTCGTCCGGCCTTCCCTATAACCCGGCTAAGGATGTGCGTGAGAGTTTTGTAGCCCCGAACGGAAAGACGGTGGAAGTGCTGGTCAAAGGCCCAATCGGCTCCGGCACGTATTCGCGCGCTATAAGACCAGGCGAAACGCCGGACGATTATTTTCCGGCGGTCGTGGCGGAGGCAGAGAACGCAGGCGCCCATCATCTGGTGATCCCGAAAGGTGTTTATGAGTTTCATGGCCCCAAGCTATGCACTGACTTGAAATCTGCCGCATGCAATCAGCCGACAAGCTGCAATGTCAATCAATACTGGAATTGCGCACCGCATTGGACGATCGGGCAATATCCGACCGGCCAGGTCACGATCCCTGCTAGCATCTCCGATCTCGATATCGATTTCAGCGGTTCGGAACTCGACTTCAAAGCGCCCGTGATCGGCATCTGGATTCTCGAAGCACAAAGGCTGCAGTTCCGCAATCTAATCATCGACTGGCCAGAACTGCCCATCGCTTCTCTCGGCACAATCGTGAAAGACCCGCTCAATCCCGGCCACAACGCGCTGGTCCTCGACAACGAGTATCCCGTGATGGACAAGTATCAGGGCGGGCCGGTGGCGATTCAGGCTGTCGATCCGTGGGAAAGCCGTCTCGATCCCCCAGGCACATTCGGGGCAAAGTCGAACAACAATTTCGAGGAGTACTTCATTTTCGGTAACGCCCCGCAGCCAAGGTATGTCGGGAAAACTTCAGCCGGCGATCACACGTTCTCATGCGAGTCGTGCAATTTTCAGAACAGCGCAACGGACCCTACGTGCAGCTTCTTCGACGGCTGCGCCAATTTCGATACCTTTGCGCCAGGCAGCCGCGTTATCGTTCGTCACTATACGTATAACGGCTTTGCCATCTCGATCACCTGGGCGAATGACATCAATTTGGAAAATCTCACGCTGCGTACCGGTCCAGGCGTCGGCATTGGCGCGCACGACGGGGGCGGCTATCGCGGATTCCGCTTGGCCGATTCCAACATTACGCGAGGCCCGGGACGCCTCGTCTCAACAGCGTCTGATGTGCTCGACCTCACCATGCAGGCCGACGTGATCGTTGAAAACAATAACATCGGATATCAGGGCGACGACAGCGTCGCCGTGTCTCCGAGCATCTTTCCGGTGAGCAGCGTGAGCGGCAACCAAGTCTCTGTCGTCGGATACTGCGATCCCGACCCCATGGACGCTCCCATTCCCGGCGATGCATTGGCCTTCTTCGACGCCAATTTCCTCTACCAGGGCACAGCGCACGTCACGGCTGCCAACAACGCCGTCTGCGGCTCGCCGATTCTGACGCTCAACCATGTCATCGCCGGGCTGGACACGACTTATTTGGTGTTGGATTTGACGCAGCAGGCCACGGCGCGGTACATCGTCCGTAACAATCTTGCCCACGAATGCCGTTGTCATGGAATCATCACCGACTCCCCTTATGGTTGGATCGACAACAACGTTTATTTCGACAACTCGGCCGGTGGGATTGGATTAGTCGGTGGTTCCGGTTTTGGCCCAGGCGCGACGAACGTGCTGATGAGTAATAACTACATCAGCGATTCGGGTCAATCGACGCAATACTCGGGCACGATCGCCATGTTTGCTCCCACCGCCTCGGGCGAGATTCTCGACGGGCCTCTTTTCGAGAAACTCCGTTTCGGCAATAACGTGCTCGAACACTTGCTCGGGCCGGCGATAATTGCCACTTCGGCCCGGTATCTGTCGATCGAAAATACCACCATCGTCGATTCCAACCTGGATCAGGCTGATCCCATCGAGTACGGTACGATTCCGACTCTTGACTCAATCATCGTCTACGACTCGGAAAAAGGCACAGTGTGCGGTACGCTCAGATCGGGCGACACTACCGGACTGATTGGCATTGATCCAACGGCGAAGTCTGTCACCGTTCACGCCAGTTGCGAGTAGACGTTGGTGAAGGTCAACAGAGAAACGGATGTTGTGATGACAACTTGCCGCGCAAAAGCGGGCAGAGCCGGGTCGTCTTGCGCAATCAGAATTTTCATAACGAGGCCTTAATCACAGTCCGATTCTAATTAGAAGGCGCTCAAACGCGGCCGACCATCACGGATGAAAAGGGGGTGTTCCAGAAACGGAGCGCAGATTAAAAACAGGAAGCATGCAGCCCAGTCCATCACCCGTCATGATCGCTCCCATCACCAAGAAAATATTTGCGTTCAGCGATGACAGGTGTGTAACCTCGCAACGGAGCCTCCCATGTGTTTTTCAGCCACAGCGAACTTTGTTGGCAGCGGCGTGTTGGGCGCTGTCGGCGTCGTCACCTTGACGAGGGTGAAGCACCGGCGTGAAGTGCTTTTCGCCGCGTTGCCCACGCTCTTCGCCATTCATCAGTTCATCGAAGGCTTTGTTTGGCTTGGATTGGACGGCATTCTTTCGCCCACCGTGACGCATGACATGGGCGCGGCCTTCATGCTTTACGCTCAGGGCCTTTTGCCGTTCCTGCTTCCGCTAAGCGTTTTTCTATTCGAGCCTGACAAGGAGAGCCGGCAGCGCATGCTGCCCTTTCTCGTGCTCGGCGGAGCGACGACACTCTATATCCTGTGGGCGCTAACCGCGTATCCGTTGCAGCTCTACATACGGGGAAACAGCATCGTCTACATCAATCAAGCGACCAACAACGCCGCGGTTGGGGTGCTCTACGTGATTGCAACTTGCGGATCGTTATTTTTTTCGAAGATCCGGATGATGGTCCTCTTCGGCGGGGCCAACCTGATGATTCTCCTGGCGGTCATGGAGGTCAAGCGCTACGCGTTCACTTCGCTGTGGTGCGCCTACGCCGCGGTCGCCAGCGTGATCATCCTCGCCTACTTCTGGAGAAGCCACAAGGACCGCCCATTTCTCTATACGCAAGCAAAAGCGATTTGAAGCTCCATGGAATAACAATAGTAATAAAGTAATAATAAGGATAAGCCCATGAGAACCACGCTGGCTCGAGTCCTGTTGTGCGTTGTGGCGGTGCTGAGCATATTCGAGCAGGCCGTCATTGCTCAGACGACGAAAGACGGATTTTTCAAAACCTCCGACGGCGTTCGGATCCATTACGTCGAGGCAGGCAGCGGCCGGGCCATCGTTTTTATTCCCGGCTGGACCATGCCGACATGGATCTGGCAAAAGCAAATCGACGAATTCTCGAAGCACTACCGCGTCATCGCCGTCGATCCGCGTTCGCAGGGCCAGAGCGACAAGCCGACCTACGGCCACCTGCCCGAAACTCGCTCCCGCGACTACAAAGAGCTCGTCGATCAACTTGCCTTGAAGAAGCCGGTCCTCGTCGGCTGGTCGATGGCCTGCGGCGAGCTCATCAAATATGTCGAGCAATTCGGCAGCGATAACGTTGCCGGATTTGTGTTGGTCGACGGTTTTGTCACGGACAAGCCCAGCGATCTGTTCGCTCCCATCTCGGGATGGATGAACCAACTCCAGGAGGACCGTCAGAAGCAGGCCAGCGATTTTGTTCGCAGCATGTTCAAGAAACCGCAGACGGAGGATTACCTGAAGCGCGTCATCGACGCCTCCATCCAGGTTCCCGCCGATACCGCGGTTCTCCTGATTTACGACATGATCGCTGTAAAGGATTTCTCCCCTGGCCTTGCCCGGATAAATCGGCCGGTGCTCTTCACCTATCAACCGGATTCGCAAGAGAGCGCCGACTACTTGAAATTAAAGCTGGGCGACAGACTCCGCCTGGAGCGCTTCGACGGCGACGGCCACGCACTGTTCGTCGATGACCCAGAGAAGTTCAACCATGTGGTAGAAGATTTTATCCAGCACCTTCCCGAGTGATGAGCAGCCCCGATAGACGCGTGCGCGCTTGTACTGCGGAGCAGATTCCATGCTTCGCGGTAGCCCTCGTAGCGATAAACATATCGTTTTGGTTGCCGCACGGGACATAGCATCAGGTCGTGGCTTTTAGTTTTCAGCCCGACGCGTGATGGGAGAACGTACCACACGTTTTCCCGGACGACGTACGCCGCGAAGAAGTCGACGGTTTTTCTTCAATATCGCTTGCCCTTCTGCTGGGGTTCGAATCCGCAGAGGTAACCGTTAGTAGGCAGTAGCGCTGGTCGATTTTCACTCGCATCCTGTAACACCGATGGCCGTATTCCACACCAGTGTCGTAGGAGGAGCAATCTCCCGCGAGGCTTTCACACCTTGAGGGCCTTTGCGCAAAGCCTGGGCGATGAAGCGCGCTTCCACCCGCTCGCCGCGCTCTTCCCGGGAGCATTTATCACTTTGGGGTAGTCCAAGCCGCTACAAATATCAGCAATCCGAAGAACTACGCGTACAAGCAAGCAATGATCCATCTGCACGAGACATTTGAGAAATTTATTTCCCACAAGCCGCTCACCCTCGATGAATCCGTCAGCCTCACTAGAGGATGTTTATCCGGATTGAAGAGGAAACGAATCCAGATGAGGTCAGCGGGGCTATTCGCATTGTCGAGATACCGGCCTTCGGGGGCACGTAACCTGCTCCAAGCCAACCCAAAGCAGGAAACGGAAAACAGCAAAAGAAGAACACAGGCCACTAGCAACTTAATGGGTGAAGCCATGCCGTCTCCGGTCTAAACTACGGCAAAAACCACATGCACGATACAGGCCCGGACTGGCATCCGGGCTTTTTCCCGTTTTGGTTGTATCATGCCTGTCAATTGGAGGGCAGCCCATGGGCGACATCGCAATGGTTGTAATCGCGATTGCACTGGTATGGATCGCTGGGAAATTATCGGCCGCTTTGGCATCCGTCCTGATGAAGAGAAGTGGAAAGTTCTAAAGTAGCCCTGCCACGGTGAATCCTTTCTTATCACTCGTTGGTTAGCCAAGTAAATTATTACCAATATTAGACCAATGTTGTCAGGAACTTAGGTTCCTTCGCGAGGTATTTGCCTATGGACAAGTTTTAGAGGATCCCTTAGACGGCGCGAAAAGAAACGGTCGCATTCGGCATCACGCGCCGCAAGCGGTACGACAAGGTCAAAATCCCCCTCAGTCTCTCCAAAGAACGGAGAGACAAGAGCGGGGCACACGCGGTTGGGTTAGAACCCTCCCGGTCAATTACTCTCAGGCCGGCGGTCCAGAGATAATCGTGAATGATCGCGGGAACGATGATCCTCCGGACTCAATCTCGATGAAGGCACTGCTCACTCCGGCTATTTGGATTGTGGCGGTCGCGATCCTGTTGCACACTGACCTGGTCACGCCAAGCGCAGCGCTCATCACCTTCGCCTTGTACGCGGCGTTGCTCGCAGGACTTCTATTCGCCTGGCGATTCCACTCCAGCCGCATCTTTTTCGCACTGCTGGTTCTGTTCCTCGCCGAGCGGGCGATCTGCTATTTTTCTTACGGTCATCCCGCCAGTAGCGCGACGGGAAACATCGCTGTGGCAGCGGTAGGGCTGTTGTTGCCGCTGAACTTTGTGCTGCTCTCCGTGACGCAGGAAAAGGGATTCACCTTCTCGAACATTGCGGCTCCCGCCTTGGTGCTGTTCGTCCAGTCGGTTGTGGTAGCCGTGCTCTGCCGGCCTGATGCGCTGGCGACGACGGCGCGTCACGCCTTGCACCACGTTCCGGCTGCGCAGCCTCTGCCGTTCGCCACCGTCATCGCCTTCGCACTCGCGGGAATCGTGCTTCTCATTCGATTCCTGCTTTTCCGGAAACCGGTAGAGAGCGGACTGCTCTGGGCCTTGGTTGCGTCGTTCCTAGCCCTCCGCTTCGGGGGTGCGGGACGCATCCCCTCCGCTTACTTTGCCACTGCGGCTTTCATATTGGCCGTCTCCATGGTCGAGACGTCGTACCTGCTCGCGTATCACGACGAATTGACCACGCTACGCTCACGGCGCGCCTTTCAAGAGGCTCTGCTTCGCCTCCAACCACCTTATTCGATTGCGATGGTCGACATCGATCACTTCAAACGATGCAATGACACCTACGGCCATGACACGGGAGATCAGGTGTTGCGCATGGTTGCGTCACGCCTTGCGCGCGTAAGCGGGGGAGGACAAGCCTACCGTTGCGGCGGAGAAGAGTTCGCCATCGTCTTTCCCGGCAAAACTACCACGGACGTGGTGGACCATCTGGAACAGTTGCGCGCCAACATTGAAGCCAGCAGCTTTCAAGTTCGGGGGACCGACCGCAGACGCGAAGCGCGCGGTCCGGACCGCCGTAATCCGCGGGCGCATGGCCGCACGCAAGCCGGCCTCGCGATCCGGCAGCTGGCACGGAGCGAGGTGCCCAGCGAACTTTCGGTTACGGCGAGCATCGGTGTGGCCAGCTCCAGTGACCCAAGGTTTTCGACCGGCGAAGTGGTGCAAGCGGCCGATAAAGCGCTCTACCGCGCTAAAGCTGGAGGCCGCAACCGGATCGAAACGGCTTCCTCTCCGCGGCGACAAAGCCGCAGCAAAGCCGCAGGCGGGTAGGTGGTCCAATGTCGGGAAGCGTCTCTGCGACGCGCTGACGCCAATTAAGAGAGGAACGTCGAACCCGGACCATCCCTTCAAGGCGGGACGGTGCCGGGCTCGTACGTTTTCGCAAGCACCACAGGCCGTGCGGTCAGCCCGCAGTAGTAGGTGGAATTGAGTTTTTCCGTCCACTCCCCGCGCAGGCCGGACACTTCAGTCGGATAAACGCGATGCCCTCAGACTCACCATTGCTGTCCACGGGCTTGGCAACATATCCGGTACCGCCGCAACGCGGGCAGTCCTTCGGATCCACTTATCCCCCTCAGTTGCCATTGAGTTTTTCACCAAACTTGGTTGGCCGCGCGAAAAAGTGAATTGTGTTACGAAACCCGAACATGCGCTCGAAGGTGAACCTGGCAGCGGGGGGCCAGCGAGCTCCGACGAGTACTGCAGTGGTTTCCGGGTTTCGCAGTCCGTTCGATCTGTCTGGCGGATTGGGCGGCAAATAGAGATCGAAATCGCCGGAGCGACTGCCGACCTAGGACCTTGGACGTGCTATAGCACAATGGTCGCCGATCCTGCGTGACCTCAACCTGCTTGGTCTAGCGGGAATTGAGTTCCACTGGGCGAAGCCTCGCAATCGCTTAAGCGGCCGCGGAACCCTCCCGAGTCGATCGCCAACCTTGGGAACCTATGCGCCTGCGATCAGGTCTACCCCCAGCGTAGCCAGAGCGATGTCTTCGTTCGACGACAAGCCGCTCACCGCGACGGCGCCGACCACTTCGCCATTTTTCCAGACCGGAACCCCGCCACCCCACCCCACATACTGCGGATCGCCATAGTAGGCAATGTCGTGGCCCTTTTCCGCATGTTTGACCTTCTCTCCGATTTCCTTGGTGGGTTTGCGCTCGCGGGCTGCGGTCCACGCCTTATTCATGGCCACACGGATGGAGGAAACAGGAGCACCGTCCATTCGTGCAAGACAGATAAGGTCGCCGTGCGAATCGGCGACGGCCACCACCACCGCCTTCTGCCCTTGCGAAGCTTTTCAATGATGAGATCGACGGCCCGCCTGGCCTCGGAGTGGTCGATGGTTTGAAGGGTTCTCATGCCCGAAAGGATACAACCTTTAACTCAGAAAACAACTGGATGGCAGGCAACCTCGCTGAGCACACCGCTCGCGCAGCAAACGGATTAAGCGCCCAAAAAGTTCGGGCGGGAAAGTAAACTTTCCCGCCCGCAGACTCGCCACCCGAACCTAGAAAATGAACTTCAGTCCGAATTGAACTATGCGGAAAGTGCTGTTGACGGTATTCGTCACTACCCCGAAGGTCGAGCTGGTTTCAGTCGAGTTCGGCGGTCCGAACTGCGGGTGATTGAACAGGTCGAAGAACTCGGCCCGGAACTCGACGTTCAGTCGCTCCATGATCGTGGTCCGCTTGAACACCGCGAAGTCGAAATTGACCACGCCTTGCTGCCTTAGCGAAGCATCGACACGGGGCTCATCGCCGAAGGTCCAAGGGTTGTTCTGCACGCCTGCCGAGTTAAGGCCGCTCGGAGCCGTGAAGCAGGAGGTGTTGAACCATTCCGAAATTCTGGAAAGGGAACTTCCACTTTCGCCCTTGTCGCAACCGGCGATGTAGTCCGGTCGGAGAGTGCCGATGCCCAAGCCGGCGCCAGTGAATACATTAGAGCCACCCCAGCTTATCTTCACCGGGAAACCTCGCTGGAAGGTGCTGATGCCATCAAAGCCCCAGCCGGAAACCACCGCATTGTTAAATCCGTTCAGACCGGAGAGGAACTTCTTGCCGTGTCCGAAGGGCAGATCAAGCACGTAGCTGGCCACCAGGCGCTGCGGGATATCTTGTGAGGAGAGAGAACGCTCTGCTGCGAGATTGTTCCAGTCCTGAACGGCTCCCACGCCGCCTGTGGTCCCACCTTCTAACCATGAGGTGAGCGTGTCCGTGTTCGACATCAGTTTGGCGTTGGTATAGGACACTAGGATGGTGCCGCCGCCCTGGAAGCGCCGGGTTACAGTCGCCTGCAAAGCATTGTAATTGCTGCTGCAGCAGCCGAAGCCGTTAAGGTTGAGTCCCGAATACTGCGGGTAGGGGCGGTCGAGCTGGCCGTTGAGGAGATTCCCCGGCCCCAGGCTGCCAGGAAGGCTTTGGTTGAAGGGATACGGGCCCGTTACCAGCTGGGCGATGGTGGGCAAGACGGCGGGGTTCGCGGCATATTGACTCGCCGCCTGCGCAATGAAGCCGTCCGGGATCTGGTTGATGTTGGTGTTAGATTGCTCCAGATGCACTCCGTGCGAGCCAGCGTAAGCCACGTCGGCGAAAAATCCGCCGGGCAGTTGACGCTGGAAGTCCAAATTGTACTGCTCGAGATACCCGTACTTCTGTACTGTGTAGCCAGTATCCGAAAAATTATTCTGAGTCAAGGCGTACTGTGAAATATTCGGCTGCGGGTTACGGCCCGCCACCGCGGTGATAACGTTTGCACCCAAACCGGACCCGGGCGTTCCCTCGTTGAACGGTCCCGCACCCAGACAGGTAAGCGCGTTATTCCCGCTCCAGCTGCATGTGTTGGCGTTCAGCGTCGCGGCCGGAGTGATACCGTGGTCGACACTGGAGAAGAAAGGTGAGGTAGCACTGTTCACAATGTCGTTGTAGGGGTTAGCGTTGAATGACACATAGTTCGGGATGAAGAAAATCCCGTAGCCGCCACGGAGAACAGTCTTGGAGTCCAACGCATAGGCAAATCCAAGTCGCGGCAGCACTTCCTTGTAAGAGAGCGGCAGGTTATTACGACTGCCATTAACGCCGTTCCCGACCAGGAAGACATCACCCGGGCAAGCACTGCCCGCCGCGCCGCTGCATCCGGTCACGGAGGAGTTCGTCGCGCTCGGGTTGAAGTAAGTCTGCTTGTTGTAGCGTTCTGACCATGGGCCTTGCAGCTCGTAACGTACGCCAAGGTTCACGGTCAGCTTGGGGGTGGCATGCCAGGTATCGCCGAAGTAAAAGGCTCGGTAGGTCTGTTTTCCAGAAATCGGGCCCGAAATAACCAGAGATCCGGTGGTCTGGTTGCCGAACGCGGCGCCTTGCCCGTTGCCATACCCGAGCAGGAAATCGGCAAAATCTTCGCCGTTGCCGGCGCCCGCACCCTGCACGTTGCCGGCCCCGATTGTGTTGGGGATGGCCGAAGTCCACGCTCCGCCGAAGGAAATCAAGCCTCCGCCGGTGTTGGTTTGCAGGTAATTGTCGTAACCCTCTTCGAGTTGCAGGCCCCAAACGTACGTGTGGTGCCCGCGGATCATTGTCACTTGAGGAGAAATATTGAACTGGGTATTAAGGTCGTCGATGGCGCTTTGTCCCTGGCTGCACCCTACGAGCGAATCGTTCTGGCCGAAGCAGGGCGTCATCGGTGTGCGTTCCAGACTCGGTACCAGAGCGTTGTAGGCGGTCGGCCAGCCTTCGCCGGTCATGTCGAAGTCGTCATTGATGGGCGCTCGCAGATAGTGAAACCGGCTGAGGCTGGCGCCTAGGTTGAATATAGTGTTGGAGCTGATCGCGTAGTTATAGCCGAGGGCCAAGCTCTTGCTGTTTGTCTTTTCCGCACAACGGTCGGCGCAAAGGCCCGTGCCGAAGGGATCCTGCGCCAGGCTAAGCAGTTTCCAGTAGGTGAAGCGGCCGAAAAGAGTCTGCTTCGAGTTGATGGTCTGGTCGACGCGGGCCACATACTCGTCAGTGTCGCCTCCCGTGCTAGTGCTCTTAAGAAAGTCAAGGACGGTTACCCCTGCGCCGGCCGTCGGATCCGCGATCAGCTTATTCAGAAGAAAGGCGGAGGTGGGATTGATGAACGCAGAAATGTTGTTATTGGCAAACGGCATGCGGAAGCTTGTGCTTGTGGCGGCGCTGGTGGTGACGCCAGCCAAAGGGCCGGTAAACGCGATCGGATTGTAAAGCTGGTGCACATACGCCCCCGATGGGTTCGTGTCGGAACAAATGTCAACCCCGGACCCGTGAGGATCGGGGGTGGTGAATCCCTTCAGGCAAAGATCGGAAAAGTCGCCTCCACGCTCGGCTAGAGTGGGAACCGTTGTGTTCCATGGGGTGGCCGTCCGAAGCCGGAACCCTTCATAGCTGCCGAAAACGAAGGTTCTGTTCTTGATAATCGCTCCACCCACAGCGGCGCCAAACTGGTTCTGCACGAACGGCACCGGCTCGTTCGCGGTGCCCGCCTGAAGTTCCGCAGCCTTGTTGAAGAACTCATTGGTATTCAAAACCTTATTCCTCAGGTATTCATAACCTTCGCCATGCCAGGTGTTGGTTCCACTCTTGGTGGCCATGTTGATTACACCGCCGGCAAACTTGCCCCACTCCGGACCGAGGTTGTTATCCTGAACCTTAAATTCCGAAATTGAGTCCTGGGTTGGAACCAGAAAGGGCAGGTTGATGTAGCCGATATTCAGGGGTTGACCATCTAGGTACTCCGCACCCTCATTTGCGAAGGCGCCGCCGATCTGATAGTTGGCGAAGTCGAAGGGATTCTTGCCCACGACGTTACCTTCCGTGCTGCCTTGCGGAATCACTGAAGGAGTGATCGTCGTCAGATTAAAGATGTTGCGACCGTTCAAAGGCAACTCGTTGGCTTCGCGCTGATCGACCACGGTTCCCAGCGAGGAACTCTCGGTCTGCAGCAGCGGAGTTTCCGACGTCACTTCGACGACCTGACTGACTTCGCCGACCTGAAGCGCGGCATCGACCCGTGTGCTCTGCTGCACATCCACCGTCAGATCATTGCGAACAAAGTGCTTGAACCCCTGCTTTTCCACGTCAATCCGGTACATGCCGGGCAACAGGTTCACAAACGTGAACAGGCCGTCACTGCCGCTGGATTGGGTGCGCTTTTCCTGCGTGCCGAGGTTGGTCACGGTCACGGTAGCATCCGTAATCGAAGCCCCCGATGCATCGGTGACCGCGCCCGCAATCGAGCCGTATGTGCTTTGACCGTAAAGCGAAACGGAGGCAGACAAAAGCAGGCCTATTGAGATCAGAAGGGTCCAGAGTTGGCGCAACGGCATGGTTGCCTCTTTCGGATGCAGAAATTCCTTAAATGTAATTGCGGCTGGATTCTTGAACACGTCTACCAGCGTTGTCAAGAATAAAATGCATGATTCCCATTTGAATAATCGTTAACCCTCCGAATTGGTGGTATGCTTCCCGGTCATGCCCGCGACCATGATGGACATCGCGAGAGACCTCAAGGTCTCAGTGGTGACGGTCTCGAAAGTCCTGCGAAACCAAGGCCGAATCAGCGAGGCGACGCGCAAGCGGGTGCTACGCCGCGCCAAAGAGCTCCATTATCAGATGAATTGGGTGGCACGGAGCCTGGTGACCCGGCGTACCTACACCATTGGGTTGCTCCTGCCGGAATTCGCGCATCCCTTCTTCGCCGAGATTGCGCGCGCGGTGGCCCGGACGGTGCGCCCACACGGCTATCACGTTGTAATCTCATCGTTTGAGGAAGACCCCGCGTTGGAGGCGAGCGAGGTCGAGTCTCTGCTGGCTCGGCAAGTGGACGGATTAATCATCGCTTCCTCGCAGCCACTGCGTCGCCTGGAGATTTTTAAAAGGGTGCAACAGCGTGACACGCCTTACGTTTTGATCGACCGTCCTATCAGTGGTTTGCGGGCGAGCTTCGTAGGAGTCGACAATCGCGCCATCGGCAAGTTAGCCACCGAACATCTGATCGAGCGCGGCTGCAGCCGCATTGCTCATCTGCGCGGCCCCAAAATGGGCATCGGAGATGAACGGTTGGAAGGGTACCGTCGCGCCTTGGCAGCGCACGGCTTCCGTCCGCATTCTACTTATATTGTTCCAGGCGGCCATAACGATGCTACGGGATACGAAGGAATGCGGACGTTGCTGGGAGCACGGCCATTGCCCGACGGAGTGTTTTGCTTCAACGACCCGGTTGCCATTGGCGCGATGAAGGCGATTCTGGAGGCGGGGCTGAAACTGCCCGGCGATATTGCGGTGGTCGGGGCCGGCAATGTTCACTACTCCGATGTGCTGGCGGTGCCGCTTACTACGATCGACCAGGGAACTTGCAAAATCGGAATTATGGCAGCGGAACTTCTGATCGCGGGGATCGGATCGAAGCGCTCCAGGCGACCTCAGACAATATTGATTCCGCCCAAGCTCGTGGAACGGGAATCGACGCGGCGGCAGCTATAGTACTCACCGACAGACCGGTTTACTAGAATGGTTCGAGTGGTCACCGGAGCGCACGATTGCGGAAAAACACTGGCCACTGTGCGGCGTGCTAACGGACGCGATATCCTGCTCGAGTGAAGGACCTTTAAGTTGCTGACCTCTTGCTTGCGTGTATCTTGTATTTTGGCCCTAGTGGTGGCGGGGGAAAGCCCCGCGTCTCCGGTTTTCGACGTCATACTGCCACGCGGCATAGATTTCACGCTGCAAAATTCTCCCACTCCGCAAAAATATCTGATTGAGACTATGCCGGGAGGAGTAGCTCTGCTCGATTACAACAACGACGGATTGCTGGATATTTTTCTGGTGAACGGCGGGCGCATCACCAGCCCGATGCAAACTCCGGAGAATTTCGACCGTCACGATCCGAAATATTGGAATCGCCTGTACCGCCAGAATAAAGATGGAAGCTTTACGGATGTCACGCAACAAGCAGGACTGGCGAACGTCGCCGATGGGGATTACGGTATGGGAGTTGCGGTTGGCGACTACGATAACGACGGCTACCCCGATCTCTACGTCACGAATTACGGAAAGAACATCCTGTACCACAACAACGGGAACGGCACCTTCACCGATGTGACCGAGAAGGCAGGAGTTGCAGGGGGCGGTTGGTCGGAGTCAGCCGGATTTCTTGACTACGATAATGACGGGAAACTCGATCTTTTTGTAACTCGCTACATGGATTGGGATACAAAACATAGCAAAGATTGTGGCGGCAACTACCATACCTATTGTCCGCCGGAAGAGTTCCCGGCTACTACCAACATTCTTTACCACAACAACGGCGATGGAACATTCACCGATGTGAGCCAGCGCTCCGGCATTGCCGCCAAGAAAGGGCGCGCCTTAGGAGTAGGATTCGCCGATTATGATGGCGACGGATTCACCGACATATTCGTATCGAACGATGGGATGCAGCAGTACCTTTATCACAATAACGGCAACGGCACTTTCAGCGAAGTTGGGCTCGAAGCCGGGGCGGCGCTCTCCGAAGATGGACGGCGAATGTCCGGCATGGGAGTAGTTTTTCAAGATTACGACAACGATGGCCGGCCCGACGTTATGGTGACTTTGCTGCCGCGGGAGATGTACGCCGTCTACCACAACGACGGCGACGGATCGTTCAGCTATCGCAGTCTCGAAACTGGACTGGGGGCGCTTACGAGCGGAAGCTCAGGCTGGAGCTTTGGCCTGGAGGACTTCGATAATGACGGATGGAAAGATCTGTTCGTCGCGCAAGCTCACGTGTTGGACAACGTGGAGGCAATCGACCCCTCGCTTCACTATCTCCAACTGCCGCTGCTGGCGTTGAACCACAATGGACGGTTTGAGAGCGTCAATTCAGGAAGTACGGTGCCCGTGGCCGCGCGTGGAGCCGCGTTCGGGGACTTGAATAATGATGGATGGCAGGACGTGGTGGTGACCACGCTGGGTGGCCATCCCCAGGTGTTCCTCAACCGTGGCGGCAAGTCGCACTGGCTGACCATCACCCTGCGCGGCACTCACAGCAACCGGGATGGATTCGGCGCCCGCGTGCAGGTGAATGGACAGACACGATTTGCAACCTCAACCTGCGGGTACCTTTCAGCCAGCGACAAGCGCCTGCATTTCGGGCTGGGCACGGCGGACAAAGCGAAAGTGGAGATCGCATGGCCCTCGGGCATACACCAAACGTTGAATGATGTTCACGCCGACCAGTTCCTAGAGGTGCGTGAACCGGAGACGCCGTGATTCGCGCACTCTTATTTCTATGGTTCGCCTGGCAGATCGCTTCGCCGCAAGCCACCGAGCACATGCAAGCCGGAATTGCCGCTGACAAACAAAAGAAGTTCGATGTCGCGATCACGGAATATAAGAAGGCGACCGAACTCGACCCCGCATTCGCGGATGGCTTCATCAGTCTCGGCCAGGCTTACATGGAGAATGGCAACTATGAGTCTGCGATCCCGCCGCTCAAGCACGCATTAGAAATAAACTCAGATTCAATCCCTGCTCACCAGTTGCTCGGCTACGCGCTGCTCTCGCAAGGTTATGCCAGCGAAGCGATCCCACACTTGCAGCGCGCGCCTGATAAGACCGCGTTGGGCATTGCGCAAATTCAAACCGGAGAATTCCCGGAGGCGGTGAAAAACCTGCAAGCTTCGCTGGCCGCGCGGCCCAACGATCCCGATCTCCTTTATTACCTTGGTCGCGCCAGCGGTTTGCTGGCGAAGCAATCGGTTGATAGCTTGCTCGCCGCGTACCCTGACTCGGCGCGCGCGCATCAGGCCATGGCGGAAAACTATTTCGTGCTGCGCCGGATGCAAGATGCGGAGAAGGAATACCAAGAAGCGTTGCGGCTGCGCCCGGCTTTGCCCGAAGCTCACCTTGCGCTCGGCGAGGTGTATGCTGGCGCGTTCCAGTGGCCCCAGGCGGAAGAGGAATTTCGAATCCAGGTGAAGCTGCAGCCGGGAAACGCCGAAGCTGCTTATCGACTGGGAGAAGCATTGCTCGAACAAGGAAAAGCGCACGAGGCGCGAGTCGAACTGTTGCGCGCAGATCGATTGCTGCCCGAGATGCCGGAGACGCTCTATTCACTGGGGAAAGCGGAGTCCCTCGAGGGTGATGCCGCCGCCGCTGAGAAAGCGTGGATCAAACTTCTCTCGATCGAGAAGCAAAGTTCGCTGGCGGCGCAGGCGCATTTCGGACTGGCGGGAATCTATCGCAAACAGGGAAAGACGGCGGAGGCAAAGCGCGAGATGCAGGAGTTCGAGACCTTGCAGAACAATTCGGCCCAGCCGCGACCCGCGGGACAACAAGATTCACCTCACTGAGATCTTTGCTCGCAACTTGAGACGGGAGCACCCTATATGAAACTGTCGAGGTTCCTTCGCCATCTGTCTGCTATTTTTTTCTATTCGCTTAGCTGCCTGCTTTTATTTTCTATGACCGCGGTACCACTGCAAGCAGCCGAGCCTTCCTCGCGAACCATCGATTCCGGATGGCAGTTTCGAGCCGTCGCCAATACCGATCGATCGGACGTCAAGGGATGGCATCCCGCGCAGGTTCCAGGAGTGGTTCAAACCGACCTGCTGAAGAGCAAGCTCATTCCTGACCCGTTCGATCGCGACAATGAATTCCGTCTGCAGTGGATCGGCCTGGCAGACTGGGAATACCAAACTACATTCCAAGTCGATGGCAGCACTCTCAGCCGTGACCACGTCGACCTGGTTTTCGAAGGGTTGGACACATTTGCGGACGTCTACTTGAATGACCAGCGAATTCTTCAAGCCGATAACATGTTCCGGCACTGGCGTATCCCGGCAAAGCCGATGTTGAAGTCTGGACCGAACACTCTGCGGATCGTATTTCATTCAGCCGTCGAGAAGATGATTCCGTACGCCAAGGAGCAGCCGTTCATTTTGCCCTCGATCTCGACCCACAATTACGGGAACGAAGAGAACATTGCCACTGCTCCATACACGCGCAAAGCTCCCTATAACTACGGCTGGGATTGGGGACCGCGCTTCATGACGGAAGGCATTTGGCAGCCGGTGCGCCTTGAAGCCTGGGACGCGCTGCGCATCGAGAACTTCCATATCCACCAGCACAACATCACTCCGGACCTAGCGAACGTTACGGCGGAACTGGATATCGACGCGAACAAGCCGACAAATGCAATTCTCACCTTGACTCACGATGAGCTATCGGGAGCGCAAACATCCGACGGCACCCAGACGCTGCAACTCAACGCCGGCATCAATCACGTTTCGTTTCCCTTGCGCGTCGTTTCGCCGAAGCTCTGGTATCCGGTGGGGTACGGCGCGCAGAATCGTTACAAATTTTCTGCGGCGATCCGCATCGGCAAGGAGGCCGCCGCTCAGGCTGAAACCAAGACCGGATTGCGTTCCGTGGAACTGCGCCGCGTTCCCGATCAGTGGGGCAAGAGTTTCGAGTTTGTGGTGAACGGTATTTCCGTATTCGGAAAAGGCGCGGACGTCATTCCCTTCGACAGCTTTCCCAACCGAGTGACTCCAGAAATTCATCGCAACATCCTCGAAGCCGCTCGCGATGCACACATGAACATGGTGCGTGAGTGGGGCGGAGGCTACTACGAATCCGATGATTTCTACGATATCTGTGACGAACTTGGCATTATGGTGTGGCAGGAGTTTATGTTCGGCGGCGACATGGTTCCGGGCGACGTTGCCTTCCAGGAAAACGTCCGGCAAGAAGCCATCGATCAAATCAAGCGGCTGCGGGATCATCCCAGCATTGTGATCTGGTGCGGCAACAATGAAGTTGAAACCGGCTGGTACCACTGGGGCGACCGCCAGGAATTCAAAGAGTCGATCTCTCCAGAGGCGCGCGACCGGGTATGGCAGGACTACGTAATTTTGTTCTCCGACATCCTGCGGAGCACGGTCATGCAGTACGCCGATCCGGTTCCCTACACGCCGAGTTCTCCCAGCGCGAATTTCGAAGAGATTCCCGACAATCAGCACAACGGCGACATGCATTACTGGGCGGTGTGGCATCAGCAAGCGCCGGCACAAGACTACACCAAACAATTTCCGCGCTTCATGACGGAGTACGGATTTCAATCGTTCCCCGAGATGCGCACGATCCACGCTTTCGCGAACGCGCCTGAGGACTTCGACATACGGTCGACCGTTATGCAGGCGCATCAGAAAAACAAAGGCGGGAACGAACGCATCCTTACTTACATGCTGCGCGAGTACCGCGAGCCCAAGGATTTCGCTTCATTCGTTTATCTGAGTCAGGTGCAGCAGGCGGAGATCATCAAGATCGGCGCCGAGCATTTGCGAAGGCAGCGGCCGCGCACGATGGGCTCGCTCTACTGGCAGCTGAATGATTGCTGGCCGGTAGCTTCGTGGGCGAGCATCGATTACTACGGCCGCTGGAAAGCCCTACATTATTATGCTCGCCGCTTTTACGATGACGTGTTGATCTCACCTTTTTTGCATGACGACAAAGTGGACGTGTACGTGGTATCGGACAAACTGCAGCCGCTTTCCGGCACGATCCACATGCGCCTGCTGGATTATTCGGGGAATTCTCTGCTTGACGAAACCAAGGACGTTCAGGTGCCCGCACAATCCAATGCAATCTATTTCACGGTCGAGAAAGCGTCTTTAGCGGAAAAAGCCGATTTGCATCGAAGCTTCCTTGTATTCGACTTGGAAGTCGCGGGGAAAAGAGTATCGCGAAACTTGATCTTCTTTAATGTGACACACGATCTGGATTTGCCAGTCTCGCCCAAAATCGAAACAACGCTGGACAAAACTGGGGAGGATTACACGGTTACGGTTCAGTCCCCAAAGCTGGCCCGCAGTGTGTATTTATCTTTCGGGGATCTCGATGTCCAGAGCTCGGAAAATTACTTTGATCTGCTCCCGGCTGAGCCAGTCAGGTTACATCTGAAGTCTTCTGCAACGCTGGAGCAGATCAAAGGTGCGCTGAAAATAATGTCCTTGACGGACGCTTTCAAATCGAATTGAGGCGCTTCATTTCGCAAGACTGCAGCCGGCTCGACGGCAACCAGCGAAGGCAGTCCGTGGCAGTATTCCCGAGTGGCCGCCGAGTGAGAGCAATGATCCGGCGTGGCAAAATGAAGCTCCGCACGCCGGAGAGGTGGCAGAGTGGCCGAATGCGGCGGTTTGCTAATCACGTAAATCACTGAAAAATAAGGCGTTTACCTTCCGTTTTAATCCAACCAAGAGTCAATGTTTGCAATCCTTTCCGTCATGGTCCGTAATACTCCATGGGATGAATGTGGGATGGGAATTTCTCCCCGAATCTATCCCATTTTTATCCCACAATGGTGACCTTGATGGGGTCGGAATTTTTGTTTCGAGTTACCCTCCGATTGTTGCACACGAGCAGTAATCTCTTTCGCGGAGGTTTTTCAATGAAAAAATCGGATGATGTTTTAGTCCGTTAGGGGAATTCGTTCGAATATAGATAGGGGAAATTTCCAGCGGTAAATGGGCCGACGGTCGGAGCCACGAGCCTCCACCCATTGTCCACTTCCGAACGCTCAATTTCCAATTGCGGACAACCAAAGGCGAACTACTGGACCGCGTCCTGACCGTGAGGGAAAATGCATCAATTGATGTAGAGATTCCGGTTTTGGCAGACGGGATGCAGGTTACTGACTTTCACCCGTTTGTGCTGAGCGGAGGATCGAGATGATTCGTGATCTCAAGTACGGCATCAGATTTCTAATCCGAAGTAAAGGTTTTGCCGTAGCAGTGATCCTCACGCTGTCGGCATGCATCGGGGTCAACGTTGCCATTTTCGCGATCGTCAACTCGGTTCTATTGAGACCTTTGCCCGTTCCCGACTCACAAGACATCGTCCTGATGTCGAATCGGTATCCTAAGGCCGGAGTCGACGAACAATTTATCAGTAGCTCTGGGGACTACTTTGATCGGCGGGAAAAGGTCACGGCGCTAGCAGAACAGGCAGCTTTCCGCTTCTCCAACGAGACCATCGACATCAATGGCACAGCGGAGCGGGAGATGGCGATGACGGCCACACCGTCTCTCTTCAACCTGCTCCGTGTGGAACCATTGCTCGGCCGGACGTTTGGCGCCGAGGAGGGAGAGATCGGCGCCGAGCAGAAAATAATCTTGAGTTATGGGCTATGGCAACAGATCTTCGGCGGCAATCCTGCGCCACTCGGACGCGAAGTACGATTGGACGGGCGCCCGTTCACTGTCGTGGGAGTGATGCCTCCGAACTTTGTCTTCATCGACCCGGAAGTGCGGATGTGGATTCCAACCGCCTTCACGAACGAGGAGAAGACTGTTCATCACAACAACAATTGGTACAACATCGGCCGTCTGAGGCGAGGAGCAACGATTCAACAGGTACAGGCACAAATTGATGCACTGAATGCTTCCAACCTCGAAAAGCTTCCCCAGTTCAAAGAGCTTCTGGTCAATGCCGGTTTCTATACCTCTGTGGAACCGTTGCAGGAGATGGTTGTCAGGGATGTGAGATCGATTTTGCATCTGTTGTGGTCCGGGTCGATATTCGTGCTACTCATCGGCGTGTTGAACGTGGCAAATTTGGCATTTGCTCGTTTAACGTTACGGAAAAAGGAATTTGCGACACGTATGGCGTTGGGCGCGGGACGAGCGCAACTGTTGCGGCAATTCATGACGGAGAATCTGCTTCTGGCCGCGCTGAGTTGCGTGGCCGGGGTGACGGTAGGCGCACTAGTTTTACGCGTGATAGCAAGAACTGGGCTGAACCACTTTCCACGGGCATCTGAGGTGCGAATCGATTCCCACGTTGTCGGGGTTGCGACGCTGATGGCGATCGGCGCGAGTGCGCTGCTCAGCAGCCTTTCCGTCGGGGGAATTTCGATCAGAGGACTCCACAATTTTCTGCACGATGGCGAAAGGACGGGAACCGCCGCAAAGGCTCGCTCCGTCCGGCAGGGCCTGGTTGTCGCTCAAATCGGATTCGCCTTCGCGCTACTGGTGGGCGCGGGTTTGTTGCTTGAAAGTTTTCGTCAGCTTCTGAAGGTCGATCCTGGATACAGGACGGATAACATCGTGACCGCGTCTCTCAGTGCTCCGAACAACGAATACAACACTGACGTTCAGCGGGAACTTCTGATGCGTCGATCGCTGGAGGCTGTCCGAGGAATCACCGGCATCGTCTCGGTGGGAGCAAGCACAGGCGTTCCGCTAGGAGGTGACTACAATAATAGCGTGATTCTGGCCGAGGGATATGTCATGAAACAAGGCGAATCGGTCATCTCTCCGATTCGTCTGTCGGTCACGCCGGGCTATCTGGAGACGATGGGGATCGCCTTGGTTCGAGGACGGTATTTTCGGGACAGTGACGATGCTCAATCGCCGCCTGTGGTGATCGTCGATGAAAAACTGGCGAGACGCTTTTGGCATGATCGTGATCCGGTTGGACAAAGGATGTACGAGCCGGATGAGAACGGGTTGGCAATCAGCGATCAAACAGTTCGGTATACAGTCGTAGGCGTGGTGCGCTCAGTGCGGCTGGAAGACCTTTCCGGTAGAGGGAATACAGAGGGTGCTTATTACTTTCCCTATTCGCAGCGTACCTCGAACAATTACACGATCGCGGTGAGGACCGCAGGAAACAGCGCTGCGATAGTACCGGCGATCCGAGCCCACATAGCAGCGATCGACCCCGAGATGCCCTTGTTTGACGTCAGGACGATGACGCAGCGCGAGGAACTTTCGTTGTCGTCACGGCGGACATCGATGTTACTCGGGCTAGCCTTCGGCATTCTCGCGCTTTTCCTAGCGGCTTTGGGTATTTATGGAGTATTGGCTTATTTAGTAGCGCAACGGCGGAAGGAAATCGGGATTCGAGTTGCATTGGGCAGCACACATTTTGGGATCGTCAAGCTAGTGTTGCGAGAAGGACTCGCCTTGGTTGGGGCTGGATTGATATTAGGTATCGTTAGTTCGATCTCATTGCGCTCAATTGTTCAGAACGAGATCTATGGGGTTGCTCCCCTCGATCCGCTGGCTCTAGGCTGCGTCGCAATCATATTTGCACTGGTTGCGCTAGTGGCCTGTGTCATGCCTGCGCGACGCGCAATGCAAGTTGATCCAGCAATCGTGCTGAGCGAGCAATAACGCTGCGAAGCAGCCTCGGTCCCGTGCTGATTTAAGAATGGACCAGTCGGGACCTCGCCTGCCATTGTACTTATCCCGCTTCAAAAGTAAGGTGGCAGTCCTCCAACTGGCGACACATGTCGCGAGTTTAATCCGAGCGTCACGCCGGGAGAACTCCACTCAGAATATCTCGACCTGAACAAGCAGAAAGTATGTAAGGAAAGTAACTGGCGTGGAACTCGTTGAACAAATCAGAATCACAAGACCGGTTCGCACCCGCTCACGGGTTGATCCTTGGATCATGAGGCCTCACGCGGCCTTCTGCTCAGTCAGTTTTAACAACCATTCGTCCACGTCGGCTCTCGTGAAGCGCAGATTGCCGTTGATTTTCAACACAGGTAATGGGTGGTCCTTCATCGCACCGTTGCGCGTGCGTGTCTCACACATCGTATAGATTTGCCGTCCGGTCATCTTTAACAAAGCGGCCAGCTCATCAATTGTTAAGATTTCACCCATGTTGTTTACTCCCTGGGTTCGGAAAATTCAAAACCCAACCAGCACCCCATCACTGCCTTTGTGATAGCGCTCACGCTTCAAAATCTTGCGCGAAACCTACCCTGCAACAACCAATTCTTTTGCTAGTGCGATTGGGCTGGGCTACTTTTTCGCCAGCTCCAAGAATTTTCTGTGGAAATCTCCGGATCGGGCTGAGAATATCTTACCTATGCGCGCCATAGGAAGAGGAAAGCTACGGACGTTCTTCGCCCCGAAGTCGATTTCGAACAAGTGCTCTACCGCCTGGCGCTGCACGCTCAAAGTCTGTTCATCGCAGCGGCATGCTTAGGGCGGTGCGACGAACTCGTCTTGCCCGGTGGAGACAGTGGCGCTGACCTGGCCAGCGCCACGTTGCTCAAGCTCCTCGACCCTTTCAACACATCCGTGACCTGGTCTTCGACCAACGGACCGCCCACAACTGCGGGGGTTCTGGCATATTTGCGCGAGGTACTCAAACGCGACTTTCTCGATCTGGTTCGATCGAAACGCGCCAAGACGAGTGTTTACCCGGATGACGAGAGACCCGGCGGCGAGGACCGATCGGAATCCTCCCTCGATCATTGTCTGGCGGAACGGAGGCACAGGCGGATACAGAACATTCATCGGTTACGAACTGAAGCGCCGTATTGGCGTCGCAGTGCTGTCGAATGCGGAAACGTCCGCTCGAGTCGATGACATCGGACAGCATCTACTCAACACCAGCTCCCCCTTGTATCAGCCTCCAGAAGAACGAAAGGAAATCACCGTCAATCCGAAAATATTCGATGGCTACATCGGACGCTACCAACTAGCCCCGAATTTCGTTTTGGCGGTCACACGTGAAGGCGATCATCTCTTTACGCAAGCGACCGGCCAGCCAAAGATCGAGATATTTCCCGAGAGCGAGCACGATTATTTTCTCAAGGTCGTCGATGCGCAAATTCCTTTTTGACCGACGGCCAAGGGAGAGCAGGCGAACTGATCTTGCATCAGGGCGGGCTGGACCAACACGCGAAACGGATGGAAGGCGAGGAACCGCCATCGAAGGAGCACAAAGAGATCGCTGTCAATCCGAAACTGTTCGATGGATATGTTGGCCATTACGAACTCGCGCCCAACTTCATCCTGGCCGTTACACGCGAAGGCGATCATCTCTTTACGCAAGCCACTGGACAGGCGAAAGTCGAGATATTTCCCGAGGGAGACCGGGAATTTTTCCTGAAAGTCGTCGACGCGCAGATTACGTTCGAAATTGACAACCAAGGCCGAGCTACTGCACTAATCCTGCATCAGAATGGTCTGAACCAGCCAGCAAAGCGAATTGACTAGCACCCCCTGAAGGGCCGGTTGCGGCTAGAACACTCCCCGAGGATAGTTGTCGAGCTGCACTTAACGACCGGACGAAATTGTACCTAATAACCGGACAGCTCTGTACTTAACAACTGGACGGAATTGTACTTAAAGCCCGGACAGTGCTGCATGTTCCCGGCGCGTTGCACTTATTGGACTGTAGGAACGGGGTTTAGAGGTTTTGAACCAGTTCGGGAGTAGAGCGTGAAGTGACAATGGAAGATGACGGCTGTGTCAACGTGGCGAGAATAAACCGCAGACGCTGTGCGTGTGACACTTCGGCGGCGTTGTTGTCAACCTCAAACAGTGGGATAAATGCCAAGACGCGGGGGCGGACGCAACGAAGTGGTGACGTGATGCTGGATTCAACGACCTGCGTCAAGCTACCGGCCGTTCTTCCAGAATTCGTGAGCTTGTTAGTTCCGCATCCCAGACGCCCTCAAAATCGACGAAGTAACCCTGCACTTCGATTCCAGGAATTGCCGCCAGTAGATTCGCGGCTGCACGAACCAGTTCGCGCTGGTGATGCGCGGCTTCGGCTCGAGCGTCGCCGCCGAAGCCGCCGGCAAGGCCTCCATAGGCGCCACAATCGGAGTGCACCATCAGGACCACCCGCCCCGTGCCGTGCAGTCGCATCGATTTACGGATCTGTTCCAGCACAAACTCGCGGTCTGACTCGTTCTCCGGGGAAGCCAGGCACTTGGCGCCGCCGGCGACCTTGATGGGATCGGAATTGACCACGCCGATGCGCTTGAGGAACTTCCGGAATCCCAGCTCAAATCGGTTATCGAAGCACCAGAGGATGGCCGCGTCGCAATGATACTTCTCGCGCGGAGCTTCGAAGTGAAAGACCTTCTTCACGATGAGCCTC
>JBAUXO010000061.1:0-49164 GCA_049584315.1 Candidatus Sulfotelmatobacter sp.
GATTAATCTCGGAGGTGTCGGGCATGATTGTAATCCCAGCGTCGCTGCGCTCCGACTTTATTCACATGGCCGGAATGACCATTCACATCGCGCTGGAATCGACCATCCACATCGTCGGAATACGCAGTCAAGGTTGTCGCTGAGCATTCCCGAGTATCCCGACCATTCCTCGCCGAGCGTGATCGGCGTGGCGTCCTGCATGTGTGTGCGACCGATCTTCACAATGTCTTTCCATTCCTCCACCTTCGCGTCGATTGAATCATGCAGGTTCTTAACCGCAGGTATGAGTCGCTCTTTCACATTGACTGCCGCCGCAATGTTCATGGCAGTAGGAAAGGAATCGTTGGAAGACTGCGACATGTTGACGTGGTCGTTGGGATGAACTGGCGCCTTGCTCCCGACCGGCGTGCCTGCAAGCTGGCAGCAGCGGTTGGAAATCACCTCGTTCACGTTCATGTTGAATTGTGTGCCGCTTCCCGTCATCCAGACGTGCAGAGGAAACATGTCCTCATGCTGGCCCGCGAGGATCTCGTCACAGACTTGAACAATCAACTTGTGACGCTGGTCATCGAGCCGCCCGCCTGCGTGATTTGCATTCGCGGCGGCTTTCTTCAGAGTCGCGTAAGCCGCGATCATTTCGCGCGGAATTAGATCCTTCCCGATGTTGAAGTGTTCGAGTGACCGTTGCGTTTGCGCTCCCCACAGTTTGCTGCTCGGAACATCCACTTCACCGAGGCTATCGGTTTCTTTGCGAACACCCGTTACTTTCACGTTGCTGATGGCACTCATTAGTTTTCTCCTTTCGTTTGTCTTTTGTCGCGTGCTTCAGTCTTTGAAATAGAAATTGCGGTGATGCTGTGTCTTCTCCCAGCGCTCGCCATTGCGTTTCCACTTACGAATCTTAGGTTTCATTGCGATCCCTCCGCGCTAGTTAATCTTGACCGCTTAACCACAATGCACGAGTCGTGCCAATCTAATGAACTGCTCAAGAGCGAAGAAAGTCCTTGGATTTACGGAATACAGTTGCGACGTGTAAACCGGATGGGCAGAATTCGCGTTGTTATGTGGACGCTGCGACCACCAGTTGTCGCTCGCTTGAGGTGGTCGTTAGATGTGGAGCACCAACCAGCGGAACGTCTGAGAAAGAATCATTTCCAAACTCGCAGAGGCTGGCATCGGTTGTGCTGCTCAGGGGTAGAGCTATGGACGAGAACAAGAGTGTTAGAACAAACGTCTCCTTCGAGAGCGCCGGTCTGAAGCTCGCAGGTCACCTCTACACACCCGAGCCCGATACGAGCCCGTCCCTCCCAGCTATTGTCGTCGGCCCTCCCGGCAGTAGCGTCAAGGAGCAGGCCGCGGGTATGTACGCGAGGCGGTTGGCCGAGCGGGGGTTCATCACCCTTGCTTTCGACCCGGCATATCAGGGCGAAAGCGAAGGCGAGCCTCGAGGGCTCGAAGATCCCTCCCACAGGGTCGAGGATATTAAGGCAGCCGTCTCCTTCCTTTGCGCGACCAGGTTGCACCGAATCGCGTTGGCGCACTGGGCATCTGCGCCTCCGGTGGCTACGTGATCCCCGCCACCGCCACCGACCATCGCATCAAGGCAGTCGCGGCCGTCAGCGCCGTCGACATGGGGCAACAGTTCCGTAACGGCGCCGATGGCCACCAGGCCCCAGCCATCATCCAGGGCATGCTCGACGCTGCCGCCGCAGCCCGCACTCGTCACCGAGATAGTCCAGTTGTACCAACGCGGCGTCGGTCGCGCGATGGACGTCGATTGGATTCGCTTCCAGGCTCAGCTTGCTCCTTTCGGCGATCAATGTTTCCACTTCGTCCAGCAACACGAAAGTTGGGCCACCTTGGGCATATTCGGCAATCGTTTGACCGAACAGTTCGGTGACCGCCTTTTGAGACTTGCCGAGGGCTGAACCGCCCAGCGAATGGGGCTCGACTTCAAGGTAGGCCAGCTTCTTCGAATGCAGCAGCCCCGCGGTCTTGGAAGCCAGACCTTTGGCCAAGGAAGTCTTGCCTGTGCCCGGTTCTCCCACCATGAGGATGACTCCGTGCAACGGAATGACCGTTCGGCTAACCTTCGGCCGGAGCGTAAAGTTCAAGAGCGCCTGGCAAAGCAAGGACTCCTTCAGATCCGCCGGCACATGGATGGAATCCCACAGTTCCGCGTACTCTTGCGGACCAAGGGTCTTGGAAATGTGAATTCCTTTGATGTCCTGTTTAGGACTCAATGCAATCTCCTGCTGGCCCGTTAGGTACTGTTTGCCAGTGTTCGATAAAGACACTATACGCGATTATTTATACTTGACAAGGGATAGATTTTAAACCTATGATCAGGGAGGAGGAAAGGATGCCAATTACCAAGCAGGAGCTCGGAAATCGGCTGCGTCAGCTCCGCGAAACTCGCGGCTATACGCAGGAAGACATTGCCGAAATTCTTGGGATTTCCCGCTCTGCCGTGGTTCAACTGGAGGCGGGGAACAGAAATCTAGACAGCGTGGAACTAATGACGCTGAGCAATGAATTTGGCTTCGACCCCAAGCAATTGTTCGAAGAGAATTTTGACGCGGTACAAGATTCAGTGACCGCATTATTCCGTAGCGATGCCCAGCTCGCTACTAGCAAAGAGCTGACCCGCGCCGTATCCCAATGGTCAAACTTGTGTCGAGAGTTCACGATCCTGGAGAAATTGGTTGGCTCGGACCGCAAGTCCGTTAGCCCGGCGCAGTATGGACTGCTTTCCCCGAGGAGCAAATGGGAGGCAATTCAGCAAGGTTCCCTAATTGCAGATTATGAGAGGAACCGTCTTCGCCTAGGGACTGGGCCACTGCCTGAGCTTCCTGAGGTCATTGAGAGTCAGGGAGTGCGGGTAGGCCATCTGCCGCTAGAGGACTCAATCTCGGGTTTGTTTCTGGCGGATCAGGCGAATGGCTTGGCCATTCTCGTAAATTCAATTCACAGCGAACAAAGGCAACTGTTTTCGTTTGCTCACGAGTATGGCCATTTGTTGTTCGATCGACAGATCAAGGGGAATGTGAGTCGCCTTGCGGATCGCGAACACTTGAGTGAAATTCGCGCCAATTCATTCGCTGCGGCTTTACTCCTGCCGGAACAAGGCGTGCGGGAGTTTCTTTCCAGCGCCGGCAAGAGCCGCGATTTCCCGCTATTGCAAGAGGTCTACGACGAAGAAGGCGATGCCGTAAGAGCTCAACGTCGAGAGACTGCCGGTCCAATCGCGATCCAGTTCTATGACGTTGTTCACCTAGCATTCTACTTCGGTGTCAGCTACGAGTCAGCATTGTGGCGTCTGAAAACTCTGAAGCTGATCTCCGAAGAAGAACGTGCGAGCCTCGCGGGTCAAAGTGACAGCGCAAATGAATTCAGAAAGTTGCTCTGGAATCAATCTGGAAGGCCGAGGCAGTTGACCGCTCGAGAAGGAAAGTTCCAGCACAAACTTCTAATGCTGGCGCTCGAAGCCTTTAGGCTCGGCGAAATAACCCGTGCAAAGCTTCAGGAGGTAGCAAAGCTGAGCAACATCTCCGCGGGTCAACTCGATACGTTTGTTGCGTCGATTGAACCGGAAAACCACATGGAATCGAAGCCGCTCTTGCCCTCCTAGACATGAACGTCGCGACGGACACCTGCATTGTGATCAATCTGCTGCGTGTCAACCGGCTCGACTTACTCGGAGCTTTGGGCCCGTATGTTTTTCATGTTCCCCCAGAAGTAGTTGAGGAAATCGAGTACCCCGATCAGCAACAGGCAGTCCAAACGGCAATTCAGCAAGGCTGGATTCAGCAAACACGGCTGGAGGACCCATTGGAACTCCAGACCTTTGCGCGGGCAACCGCACAGCTCGGGAGAGGGGAGAGCGCATGTATCGCCCTCGCGGAAAAACGGAGTTGGGTTTGATCTCCCATCGATCCACCCAAACATGGGCGTTCCGCTTGATGAGATGGGTCGCCAGATTGTCGACGAAATCCTTGTCCTGATGGGAATGGCTGATAAAAACCGGCATCCGCGAAACTCTTTTCTATTCTGATTTGACAGCTTTTCTGCGGAACTTACTAACGTAACAAACTTCTGTTGCCGATGCCTTAAATTGCAACGCATTGTCATTACCTAAGTCTCTGCCCCCTCAAAAATTCACGGGGTCCGGCTTCCAGACATCGCGCAGCCCGTCCGCCGACCCCATCGGCGCGGATGTTCGTCCCAGAACGCTGCGGAGCGAGGCGCCAGCAAAGATTGAAGATAAACTGGTACTGGCAAGGAAACAGTCTTTTCCGAAAGCTACACGTGCATTCAGTCGGCTGACTGTCGGTCGGCCGTCAGCCACCCTTCTGAGATGGTTCCCCACATGCCGACTTCCCGTTACCGATTCGGTGAAACCAACGAGTCCAGGAGGACGAGCCAAGGTCATTGAGATTTCTCGAACCTTCGGACCTCCGGCTACGGATGAATCAGGCGGCTCTAATTGTAAGATCGAAGGATGAAGACCAGCGTTGCAGTGATGGCGAGTGATGCCGTCGACCTGAAGAACATGCGCGCCGACACGGGAAGCCTGTACACGGTAATACAGAGCCGCTTTGCCAGGGGATTGCCACAGCTGATGAGCCACGATCGGCACCGGCTTGCAGGTTGGATTGTTCCCTCGGCGCTCCATTTCGCGCCTGGCCTCACGCGGCTCCTCGCGAATGTCTACATGCCTGAGACAGCTCAGGATAAGGAGGTCGTGCTTCGGTTCGCCTCACGTCACTTCGCCGCGGAACTAGCCGAAATCCCAGAGGAGAGCCGGCGTGAACTCGAGGGGTTACTGGAATCGAAGCTGTCGGGAAACGAAACTACCTGGAATGTCGGGGCGCATGCACTCAGGAGTGCAGACCTTGCCCGGCGGTGTTTCCCTGAGATCTTCGCGCTTGAAGACAAAGACGGCCTGGTCCCCATGGAGAATCTGGAGATGCTCCGGCCTGGGGTTTTTCAGATTGGCGAACTCTGTGTCTTCGCCCATCCGTTTCTCCGTCGCTCCGAGAGCGCAGTAAACCAATTCAATGCTGAACTCCTTGAGACGCTCGACCGCCTGAAGGGTTTCGCTTCAGCCAAAGTACGGATTCAGCTGGACCCCGACATGGTGGGCCTCGCCAAGACAGCACCGTTTCCAGTGGAGCTCGACTATTGGTATGGTCCGAAATTCAACGACGATCTCGGCGCGATCGCTTCCGGTGTGACCGTGTACGGCGCCGATGAGACCCAGCGGTTCTACCACGAGTTGTCACGCACCGAGTTTTGGTGGCAGCGACGGAGAAACGATTTGCTGGATCGAAACGAGATGATACTCGAAGCGGAGGAGTTACGAGACGCGGAGAGTGGGGCGGACCACGATAAGTTCCGGTGCCGATACGTTCACAGCGTGATTGATGGGGAATCGAGACGAATTGAACATTTGGATGGAGCGATTCGCTCCTACGACGCTGCTGAGATGTTGTCTCGGCTGGACCTCAACCTCATGCATGTGGAGCGCAAGACCGATTACAAGAAGCTATGGAGAGTCGACGGCGACTTGGACATCCGTCAATGGAAGATGCTGATCCATAACTTCTTTCGTGGCAACCCACTCATCGCGGAATATTTCGGACAGCCTTCCGGTTCGCGGAACATGCCGCCCGAGCTGGCAGAGGCGCAGCAGAGCTCCGGCAGGCTGGACAGGCTCGTGCCGTGGGTCTGCGAGAGCGCCGCAGATCTGCAAGTGATGCTGACCAGGCACGCCGGTCTCCTCGAGGAACTGACTTATGAACGCCACGCTCGGCCAACGCAATGGGCTTCCAACACGGCCGGAGAAGTCGCTCTCTTCGACTTTCGGTTTCTGGAGCTGAAAAAGATCCTGACGAAGGCGGGACAGCCGATCAAGTTGCCCGACGAAACCCAATTCCTGCTTTTTTACGACGACCACATCGAGATGCCCCTGATCATGCACCGAGATCGCCAGGCGCTTGAAGGAACGATCCTCGCGTACAGGCAGCTTCTGGACGAGATCGAAAAGAGATGGCAGGGGGCAAGTATTTCCTTTGAGCTAGGTCTTGCATCCAGTGACTTGGTGCAAACGCTTTCGTTGTTTGGCCGTGCCAAGGAAGTGCGCGAATGGATGATGCGGAAGGATCCGTTTCCGCCGGTCGCGAACGTCGAGAAATGGGTTCGCGCCGCGGCTGCTTTCGTAGAGAAACTTGGTTCAGCGTCGAGTCGATCCATGGCTCTGAGCGCGCTCTCCACAGATGAGCTTGTTCTTCATCCGCGGCGGGTCGACATCCCTCGCAACATCTGGACGCTTACTGAGGGAGGCCTGCTCGTTAACAGCAAGGAATTGCCAGCAGACGTCATCGAAGTCCTCCAGCACAATGAATTCGAGCTCGCTCCCTGTGATCGTGTCATTGCATCTGCGTGCAATTTATGTGGCGAAAGCTATCTAGCCTGCAGCTGCAGCCGGCTCTTCGATGGAGCGGTTCCCGAGTCCGAATTGCGGTTCGCATTTCCATACTGGAGGTATGCCGCAAAATCGTTAAGTTCCACTAGAACATAAGATGAAACCGCCCAAAAAGAAAACGACGAAAATCCCTTCTTCCGCCTCGGGAAAGGCCGAATCGGAAGGCACAAGAGTAGACGGCCCGCAACGCCTCGGGATTCGACGCGAGACCCTGCGTCGCCTCTATCTCCATTCAGGCAATCGATGTACGTTCCCAAAATGTGCAGAAACCATGATGGATGAAGAAGGAAATTTTGTGGGGGAAATCTGTCATATAGAGGCTGCAAAAACGGGTGGCGAGCGATACAGAGCTGAAATGACTGATGAAGAACGACGCAGTTTTAACAATCTGCTTCTTCTTTGCCATCGCCATCATGTCGTTACCGACAACGTTGAGAAATACCCAGTGGCCAAGCTGAAGGAAATGAAGGCTGTTCACGAGCGGAAGTATTCTCAAATCGAAGAAAAGATGAGGGCCACCATCGCTGATCAGTCTCTTGAAAGTAAGACGACAGACCCGGTAAGTCTCATCGGGATTCTCGGAGAGCCAGATGAACATCGTCCTGCAGAAGTAAAGAGGATGGAGAAATACGCGTCTAGAGTGCGAGAGCTGCCAATCGAGACCAGAAGGCTTCTGTCTATCGCCGTGCGCCGGGCCTATGAACAAGCGACCCGAGAGCATGATCTAGGTGGACTGGGAAGCTCGACCGTGAACCCTATTGAGGTCCAGAAGGCAACGCACCTGAGTAACGATGAAATGCGGGAACAGATACGCATCCTTGACGAACATCGGCCGGCCAGTGTCGAGGACGATGATGGAAACGGACAGTGGACAATGTACATCTACGGGCAAAAGTCGTGGATCAGGCTGCCCGAGGACATCGCAGGGTTCTGTAAGCAGCGAGGGATATCGCTAGATGAGATCTTTGTTGATCTGAAATTTGATCTTCTTGATTCAGCAGGAGAGTGACCCGGCGACGATCATGTCCTCGATAGGTAATGACAAACGCCGAAGCATCCATGATTTTGTCTCCAGCCTAGCCGACTTCCCGTCACTTTTCAGATGGCGATCGCGAATGGGCTAACGATCGAGAGAAAGCGCGGCTATCTTGGAAGCAAGAGAGGCGCGCTCCTCACAAAGTGGCTTTCAGACTGGCAAGCAACTCCTCGTCGTTCAAGGTAGCCGCGTAATCTAGTACAGCCTGAAGGAAATCCCGTGCATATCGTTGGAGCGGACTGGTATAGAGATGCTCGCCGAGATTCATGAGCTCCAGCCTTTCAAGCCGAGCGCGCGCTTCGGGATGCGTGTCCATTCGCGACCGGACGTTGATGCGCTCGCTCAGTCGGTCGCGCAACAGTTCCCCGGCGCGCTGAATGAAATCCATAAAGACAAAAAGTAGATATGCAGCGCAGAGCCCTTCTTGATATTCACGGAATGATGCGGCTACCTGGTCGACTGAATCGTTCTCCGCCTCCGTTGCTCTTGGATTCGCACTTTGGGCACGAAGGTTCTCGAGCAACTTTGAGCGCATCAAGCCAAGTGCAAATCCATCCGCGGCAAACTCGAACTCCTGCCGTAGAGTTGTCGCGTCGTATCCCGTCTTGCTTTCCACCCGGAGTCGACGGGGATGATCGAGCGCAACATGGCCGAGTTCGTGCATGACGATGAAGGCGACCTGGTCGGTGGTCAGGTGGTGAGCCATGATCGCCATATGTTCGTCGAAGAGAATCGTCGAGGAACGCGTCAGCTCGGTGACAGCCACGTCTGACCAGAAGTACAGTACGGTTGGCGCGATGCCTTCCCAGGCGCGGCTGAGGCGATTCGGTCCCGTCATTTCATCAGTCGAAAAGTAGTGAATTAGATAGCGGTTCAAATGCTTCAGGATCGGCTCGAGCGCGTAGTTCATCCCTATCACCGAACCGTTCTCGAGCGCGAACGTGGTCGCGTTGAGCTTTGCTTTCTTCACCAACGTGCAGGCCACACGATCGAGTACAAACCTGGAGATATTATCGATCGGCATCTCGAGCATAACCCTGAGGAAAGCCAATCGCCCCCAGTAGGGCAGAAGGGCGTCCTCTGCAGTAAATTGCTTTGCAAGATCAAGCGCGGTATCGGTCAAGACCTGGTTGAGCACATGATCATAAGCAGCGGCGAATCGGACGTCTTCATTGCTTGTGGGCTTGGGCCAACCAAATTGGGATAGCGATCGGAGCGCGAGGAAGATCATTTCCTCGGGTCGGATTGGCTCCCGGGTATGGAGTTCGGCCATGAACTGCCGCTGTTCTTCACTAACCCCCTCGAACGCGCTGTAATCGGCGACTTGAAGCTGCTCCAGATCGAGATAGGTCGAAGGTTTCGGGCCGAGTCCCATCGCCTCATGGACCCTAATTATCACTTGCTCCAAAATTGCATTTAACGCATCCCTTCCAAGAACGGGGCGGCACAAGTCAAAATCAATCTTCAGCCATCGGGCGTAAGGGTTCTCAGGCATTGGTGATGAATTCAATTGTATTGCTGCGTGTCTGCGGGATGTGAGGCAAGTCCAAGGTCGGTTACCGCTGACACGTCCGTTGCGGTGAGCAATCCCGCAATCGTTAGTTGCTACTATCAGGCCAATGCACTCCGAGAGGCGGCTAGTCCTGATAAACGCGCTTCTCGGAACTGAAAGAGAGCATTCCCAGTTCGACCGCGAAACCATGTCCACGAACAAAAGTTGCGTGCCGATTGTGTGCCAACCGAAGCAACATCTTCAGATGGCCGACATGGCCCGACACTTCCGAGAACGGTCAACTAGCGGCTACCCCAGTAGATCCCGCACAATGCTGAGCCATTCCACATCGAGTGGTTCTCGGCAAACAGGCTTGCCTGCGCGACCATACCAGTGCGCTGCATTGCCCTGATCGCCTTCCTTGCGATGCAGATAGGCGTGCACCCACGAACCGTGGGGGCCTTCGTCCTCCTGAGCTGATTCGTGTGCCCGAGTCCAATCACCCTTGGCATCCCACCTTAGGCCAGCGAGTGCGAGTGCAAGTTCCGCTGGAGGTTTGGCCGCAGTGAGTGACTGACGAAAATCGTCCAAAGTCATGTTGGGGTACTCCTGGGGCAATGATCGAATGCTGCCCTCATCAAACCGAGAACGCCCTGTGCTGCATGAATTGGCACCAGCTGAAGCTGATCGATGTGCAACAGCCCAACGCATGAACTACGCTATTCGATTTTGTCGTGCTTCGCGAGATTGTGGCGTCCACACAATATCTGGATGTTCGAAGGGTCCTTCGAAGATCCGCCCTTCGAGTAAGGGATGATGTGGTCGAAGTGAAGGCCAGAAGTCGTTCCACACGAAGGATACGCACAACGTCCCTGATCGCGCTTCCATACTTCGAGCTTGACCCAGCTTGGAATGAGCCGATCGTCTTCCAACGCGGGTAGAGCGACGGACGGACGGTGGCTCTCGTCGGTGCCTGCGAACCGGAGCTTGAACTTGAAGACCTTCCGGCCTCCCGATAGCTCAGTCCAGCTATCAATTAGTTCGAACAATCCGTTGTACACCCAAATGCCCGATCGTATTTTTTCGTAGACCCTCACTCTTTCCGGCGATGCCGTCCCATCTTTGTACTTCCTTACAGCTTTCGCGAAAAGCCCATTTTGCGTCAGGGAGCCTCCCGGATTGCGCTCCGGTTGATCCACTTGTTTGGGGTGCGGCCCGTTCAGAGTTCTCGCAACATCGTGCCCTTCATAAATCAGCACTCGACCCTCGTCCTCGACTTGATCAGCGTATGGAGCCCCCGGACGGAGGCTCATCAGAATAATGCTCTCGGCGTCTCGCAAGCGGAAATTCATTCCGCGTTGGAGATTGACACCAATTGTGGAACACATCTCCATGTAAGAGATGACATCGCCGGGCTGGAGTCCAGGAGACAAGGTCGCTAATTAATATATCCGCTTCTCGAGAATCACCCCTCTCTAGACGCGGGGTGAGCGTTCGTATTGACCCGTCCAGCCTGTCCCAAAAGGCTTCCGCACCTTTAGAACACCCGATCCGACCCGACCCCCTCCCAGCGGCCAAGTCCTCGTAGAAGGGGCCTACCTGAAGGGCATCCGAACCGGCGCGTTAGCCACAGACACAAAGGCTGCGCGGTTTCTGTTCATCACGCTGCTCGCATGGGCAAATAAACGATTGGGTGTTCAGCAATGAAGATGCCCAAAGCGCGCGGGCATTGGTCGAGCAGATCATAGCGAAACGCTTGCGAAATAGCGGATGATTATCTGCGGCGGCGGCGATGTGGGGGTCGATCACCTAAGTCGTGAGGCGAAACTCCAAAAGCCGCTGGACGACGCGTTCTTTCTGCTCACGTGTGAGATACCCTCGTATCAAGTCGTCCCCAAAGCTGTCGCCGATGAGCGTCGGGACTTGGTCGGACAGTCCGATCGCAGCGGATGCTACGGTACTCACTTTCGATACGACATCGGCTGCATGGACTAGCGCAACGTCGGCTAGCGAGGCCAGACGCGGAAAGTCATCGCGGAACGGCATGCCGACGTCACGATATCCAAACTCGTAGTTCGCGTACTCTCTAAATTTTTTCAGGGTCCTGAGGCGTTAATGAAGTCTCGGCGAACGAGTCCTCTCATCATCGGGCTGCCCGTGAGGATTCTCTCAAGAGCTCCGTGGCCGACCCGGTTGAGCGCAGTTGGAGCGACTTCCGAATCGCAAGAGGCTATGGCAACCCCAGCATGAAACACCGAGTAATACAAGCCGATAGGCGGGAGGAGAAACGATTCTGTTTTGCTGGCAACTTCTGACGAGTTCTCCTTAAATACAATCGCCGCTAGGATATGGCGCGCAGCTCTCTGGAGTCGGCGATGCCAAACATCTTCTCCTTGTGCACGAGCTGCCACCGAAATTTTCGCAAGCGCCGTCTTGTCAGGCACGATGAGAGTCTCGGAACGGGATCTTCACCGTCGTCATTATAAGTCCGTCTCCAGATATCTTGCCCCGAACTGGTCAGAGGTGCAGTTTTGCACTCTCGCCGGATGACTCGTTTAGCGCCTCCAACCGGAGCTTAATGGATATATGCGGCAGGTCAGAACACACAGTCGCAAAAGAGAAACGCCCGTGAACTCCGATGCTCAGCGAGTGCCTCGACTGGTCAATACCAGGGAAGCCGCCGAAATCCTCGGGCGCTCGCCGGCCACGCTCAAACGCTGGCGGTACGAGGGTATTGGACCGGACTACGTGGAAATGGAGGGGCGCGTCAGTTACGATGTTGCGGTCTTGTTGGAGTACATCCGACAGAACACACGAGTGCCTTCCGTGCGGGCTGCAATGGAGGAAGCTCGTGAAGCTCAATAAGAAAAAGAAGTCGAAATATTGGTGGTACGACTTCACGGTCCGCGGCGAGCGCTTTCGGGGATCGACTAAGGAGACGCATGAAGGCAGGGCCCGTAAAATCGCGGCCCTTCGGTTCGCAGATGCTTGCGAGAATAAAGACCCTCTGCCCAGGAAGGCGCCGACGTTGCGTGTTGTTTCAAAGCGTTTCTTGGAATGGGTTGATTCGGCACGACTCGTGCCGAAAACTAAGACGTACTATCAGGATGGCTGGCGGCTTTTGACGACTACTTCCATCTTGGGTATGCGGCTTGACGCGATCAACAATGACGTCGCCGAGCGATTGAATTTTACCGGCTCAGCGGCAAACACCAACTGTGCGTTACGGACTCTGCGGCGCCTTCTGCACAAAGCTGAGGAATGGAAGCTGATTCGGAGAGCTCCCAAGATCAAGCTATTGCCAGAGAAAGAGCGTTCACTGAGGTTGGATGATGAGGCCGAACGGAGACTCTTGGCCGCGGCTGAGCAATGCAATTGGCGGCCGAAGACGATCCAGCTCTTCCGCGACGTCGTCACCCTTGTGCGCGAAACCGGCATGCGGAACGAAAAGGAGCTGTATAAAATCCGAATCGAGAACATCGATTGGAATCGTCAGCTGATCTTCGTGCCGGACAGCAAGATGATCAACGGAATCAGAGAAGTGCCCATGAGCGACAGAGCTCTCAATCTTCTTCGGATCCGTTGTGGAACTCGTCAGAACGGCTGGGTGTTTCCGTCCAAACGTTCAGGGGCGGGGCATCTCACTACAATGGCCAGCAAGTTCCGCCAGGCCCGTACGAAAGCAGGCCTGCCGAAGAAGCTGGTGCTCTACTGTGGTCGCCATGACTTCGGCACTCGCGTGCTGAAGAAGACCGGGAACCTGAAGCTGGTGATGCAAACGATGGGACACGTCGACGTCAAAACGGCCATGAAATACCAACATCCAGAGCTCGATATTGTCCGCTCGGCTTTGAACGACACGCAGCCAGGCGTGCCGCCGGTAGGCGCCTAGTCGGATGCGGCTACGGCGCACTTTACGGCACACCTGGAAAAATGAGTCTAAAGACAACTGGTAAGTGATTGAAAAGATGGTGAGCGCGGTAGGAATCGAACCTACAACCTACTGATTAAGAGTCAGTTGCTCTGCCAATTGAGCTACGCGCCCGACGCTGAAAATCTTCCGGCGGGGCAATTTGTGATTGTAGCATCCCCGGGGTGATCGCGAACGGCGACCCACCTCAAGCAAGCAGAAATGAAAATTTCAGATCCCGAACACAATTCAAGCGAGCAGCATCGGCCTGTGGCGTTTCGTTACGAGGAGCTTCACCCAGTCACAGAAACTGAAGAGAAGTTTCTCAGACCCACCCCGCTAAGAGCGCTGCCTCACTTCTGCCGCTAGGCCTCGTGAAGCATCGCTGACCACTGGACGACGCGGCGCTAAGGACTCCGGCTCGATCGCCTGGCGCCTCTCAACCGTGCCAATCACGGGAGCATCTTCCATGCCATCGGCATAAGCCATTGAGACGAACCTCTGCTCGGAACACAGCCGGTCGATCAGGCGCTGTTGCCAGGAACTGAGTACGGCATGAGGAAGAATTGGAAAGTGACGGAACATCCACATAAAATATGCACGTTGAACAAAGGATGGCATCAAATACCGCGGCCCGAGGGGGGTTTGCACCTGCACCACCCCGTCCGCCAATTTATCAATCCACATGAGTTGGGCCCACCTAACTACTGAGTTTAGCCAGAGCAATTCTAGGGCCGCCATTATTGCACCAAGGTCGGTGCCAATGAAAGCATTTTCTCGAACTTTCTTGGAAAATTGCCAGATCTAAGTGTTCCGACTCTCCGGCATCGGTATTTTTCTCGGAAAGGCGGACGCCGTTGCGGGAACAGAAAGCTACCTCAGATCGGTGATCTCCGGCAGCACGTCCATGCGCTGGATTTCCGCGGCAACTCCAAAATCATTACCGGAGCCACGCTCCACGCGCAAAACGCGGGCATGGCAGCATACCCAGCACTTCTCCCCAGAGGTCAATTCTGGAGGAAGCATCAGGACCAACTCGACATCGGAGCCCTCGACCAGGCGGGATTTGGTATAGAGGAACACACCATTCCGGCTGACATCTCGAGTCTCGGCGGCCTGTTCCCCGGCCAACGCCCCCCTGACGCGAACGGGCACTTGGGCAACTACCCTTTGGCGGGAACGTCGATCAATTCTAGAGTTCATTCATCTGCGGGAAGCAATCAAACGCGAACGCCAGCAGGTTCTTGCCTCCCGCGGTGTTCGCCAGTATAGACCAAAGCTAGGGTCGAGAATAAGACATTGCTTACATTTCCGGTCGCCGCAGGCGCGCGGCAGGTACGACCAGAGCCTGTTCCATTGTGGGAACATTGGTGCCCCGCAGCTTGGCCTCGGCCTCAGCCAGCTTATCGGACTGGTTGGTTTGATAGTAGGCCTGCACCAACAGTGCCAAGGTGAAAGGATTGTTCTGGTCTTCTTCCAAATACGTGATGGCTTCCTCGAACTTTTTCTGATCCATCAGCAAGGTTCCGGCGGCCCCGTTGTAGGAGCTCTGGATCACTCGATTGCGGCTGCCCGAGGCCATCGCTTCAAGTTGCTTTAGAGATTTGTCCGCCAAGGCCGCATCGCCGGCATGAGCAGCACGCACGGTGCGGTTGCGCAGGATTCGGGAGAGCTCGTCACTTTTGTCAGACTGGGAAATTGTGCTGCGGTGTCCCAGCGAATCCTCGGCGCTCTGCAGATATTTCAACGCGGCATTATCGTCTGACTGATACTCGGCCATGTGACGGTAGGCTTGCGCTTCCTGCAAATCCTGCTCTTTCGCATGAGCGGTCTCGGCAACCTCAGAGAATAATTTGTCCGCATCCGCAAACTTGCCATCACGCACCCAGGTCATTGCCTTTTGCATGCTGTAGGTCAGCCGGTCCGCCTCGTTGTGGGCAAATCGTATCGCCTTGTCGTATTCAATCCGAGCCTGCTCCTGATTTCCCATCAGCGCATAGGTGTCGCCCAATCCAACTTGCGAGGTAACGAAATCAGGATCGATCTTCAACGCGGCGCGGTAGTGCTGCAACGATCCCTCAAAATTCCCCGCCATGCGCAGCAGTTCGCCATAAGAATCCTGCGGATTCGGCTCGTTGGGCAACAGAGCAACATAGCGATCCATAGCTGCGAATGCCTTGGCGAACTCACGGTTGCGGGCCTCCGCATAGGCCAAATCGTTTAGCGCGGCGGGAAAGTTCTTGTCGAGAGCCAGCGCCTTTTCCATCATCTTCTCCGATTGCTCGGTGCCTTCCTCCCCCATCAGCCAGTTGCCGGCCAGATACAGCAGATGTTTGTCCTTGGGATACATCTCGATCAGGTCATTCATGGCGGAAATGCCGCCGATAAAGTCGCCTTCCTGCACCTTGACAATCCATTCAATCATCAGCTGCTCGCCGGGCGTCAGCTTGGGCGCCAGCGCCTTTGCCTTTTCACGGGCAACGCTCACTTCATTGGGATCACTGCTATTGAAAGCAATCCAGGCCCAGGCCACAGCCAGATTGGGATCCGCCTTCACGGCACCGCGCCAATCGTCGTTGCAGCGCTCCAGATAAAGGTTCTCGTAATCCTGCATCCCCTTCTGGTAGAGCGAACGCGCCTGCGCAGAAGAGGTTGTGATCGGCACCGTCGAGGTAGCACCCTGCTTCAGGTGGTGGGCATAAGCCGGCGCGGCAAAGCACACGCCAAGAATGAGGACGGCGCAGATGGAGCGACGCATTCGAAGTCTCCGCAACAGACGTTTTGGGGGGAAGAATTATGAGAGCAGCGTAACATTCGAGTAACCGCCCTCCCTAGTGACGGAAGGCCTACGACGGGCGGGGATTATGCCCGCGGGCGTGCTCACCCGCAAAGGCCGCCGGCTCAATGTGGGGTGGAGTCCGTTCAAACGGGGTTGTGGACAGTCTGAGGTGCACCCTAGACTGAGACACAGAGTTAAAGGGGTTGTTGCCGTTCGCCAGGTCTAAAACTTGAAGATCGCGGCAAACTGAACCCCCCTTGGCCCGCCCCCTCCGAGGAACGGGTTACCGATGCCCACATCGCCAGTTGCTGTGAGTTGGTAATACGCAGGAACGCCATTGAAGACGTAGCCGCCCGTGGCGGCGTTCGGCGCTCCTATATTGCCAATGAAGTTGGGTAGTAGCGGATTAGAAAAGTTGGGATGATTGAGCAGGTTGAAGAATTCCGCGCGCAGCGTCATCGTGACATGCTCCGCCAGAGCCGTATCTTTGAACGCCGAGAAATTGAATTCCTTGAAGCTTGGAGCAAGCAAGGAGTTGCGGCCTTCGCTGCCAAAGTGCCTCGTCCCGGGGATGCAGTTGGTTTCGTCCGATGTGCCGTCGTTGCTGGGGTTGCCCCAATCGCAGGGCGCGGCAAACGCAGACAAATTCAGGTACTGCGTTGGATTGCTGGAATATTGCGGTTTCGAGATCTCATCCGGCCGGTCAAAGCCTTCGCCCGATCCGGAATAATCTCCCTGGAACTCATAGTTCAGATGCCACGGCTGGCCGTCCTGCAGATTGAGAATTCCGTCCACGCCCCAGCCATTCTTTAACCTCCCGAACGACCCGCCCATCTTCGGAAACTGGTAGGTAAAATTCCAAGTGAATCGGCGGCGGATATCGAAGCTGGAGTTTCCGCGCTCTGCCGCCGGCTCCGTACTGTTTTGGGGCTGCGCCTCGTTGGGTTCGAAATCCTCGAGATCACTTGCGTTGTCGATCGAGTGCGACCAAACGAAATTGGCTTGTGAGGACAATCCATGCCATCCGCTGGTCCGCAAACTAGCTTGCAGCGCGTTGTAGTTGGAACTTGCCTCAGTTTTCTCCTGATTGAGGAAAAAGAAATTCGGTGCCACCGCGCGCGGCACGCTATCGCTGTTGATACAATCGCAGCCCAGATCCGCAGCGGTAATCTGCGCCTGGCTCGGCTGGTTGATATCCAGGAACTGGAACAGCTTTGTCCCTGTAGACCCTACGTATCCCACCTGAAGCACTGTCTTACTGCCTAACTGCTGCTGAAAATTCAGATTGAAGTTCTGGACGTAAGGCGTGCGTATGTTGGGATCGACGGAGAAGAAATCCCCCTCCGGGCCGTAGCCGGAATAGACCGGCTGCCCCGGGGCGAAAGCCACGCCTGTCGTAGAGCCGGTGGCAAGCGCCTGCGGCCCCAGACCTGGATACGCGGGTCCGGGACAAAAGACGCAATTCCAGGGTAGGTGGCCCAGGAAAATATCTTGTGAAAACGCGTCGTAGAATAGTCCCCATCCGGCTCGGATTACGGTTTGTCCCTTGCCCGTAACGTCATACGCCAAGGCCACGCGGGGTGCAAAGTTGTGGAGATCCTTGTCGTACAACTGGCCGGTGGGAACGTTGTTGCCGCCATTCGCTAGGTCGGCGGTGTAGAACAGTCCGTTCTTTTCTCCGGCGACGCCGAAATAATCCCAGCGTAATCCATAATTCAGGGTCAGGCGAGGAGTCGCGCGGAAGCTATCTTGGATAAATAAGGCATGGCTGTTCTGGAATTCGTGCCTTTGCGAATCACCCTGCACCTGGCTCCCGTCATCGTCCACCCCGTTCAAGAAGTCGGTCAAGTCATCAAAGTCGATCTCGCCACGGAAATTGTGATTGATGACTTGCATGATGGTCGTGCGCCGGAATTCGTAGCCGAATTTCACATCATGTTTTCCGGTTTTCCACGAATAGTTATCGACAAAGTGCCAATTGGAATCGACCCGATTGCGTGGTATCGAACTCGTGGCGCCGATCTGGGAAAAGCCGCCGACAGAGATCGCCGGAAGGCCGCCGTTGTAGCCACCCACGCCAGTATCCAGTCCAATGGAATTGGGATTGAAGCTCTGGTCCTCGGGATAAAATCCTTCCGCAAACCGATTCCATCCCAGCCGGGCCTCATTCACCTGGCTCGCGTTCACGACTTTCACAAAAGAGATAGCGACCAGTTGCACGCGAGTGGGCGTTACCGTGTTGAACCCCGGCAGAAGGCCAGCAGCCAATTGCGCGAACGGAAAGCTTTGGTTGCTGTTGCCAAAGTAATAGCGCCCCGTCAAAATATTGCTCGCGTTAAAGTTGTGGTCGACCTTGGCGATCAAGCTGTCCACGCGATTGAAGAAGCTGGTGGAGGTCGAAAGATTGTTGCCATTCGGACAGCTCGCGTCCTCGGTTCCAACCAAGGAACTTCCGTACGTTCCCGGAATATTCGGCACCGGCCAGGGGTTGCGCGCCAACAGCGCGGCGATCACGCTATTGGGCGCTCCATTGGCCGCTTCATCCGCAGCGATTTGTGCCGGGTCAGGTACGCAGGAGGTTCCGGCCTGAGCGCCATTTTCCCGTTGCCCTTCGTAATCCGCATAGAAAAAAGTGTTGTCCTTGACGATCGGACCGCCTAGAGCACCGCCGAACTGATTGTTGTTGAACGGGCTCTTAGGGTCGGGATCGAAGTTGAAGTAGTTGCGCGCGCCAAGCTTACCGGTTCGAAAGTACTCCAGCAGCGAACCATGCAACTGATTCGTACCGCTCTTGGTCACGATGTCGATCACGGCTCCGCTGTTCCGCCCGTACTCGGCCTCATAGTTAGAAATGACTTTCAGTTCCGCCACAGCGTCGAGGGGCAAAATGGTCGCCGGGTCACCGAACACGCCAGCTTCGTTGATCGCCGGATCATTGCGATAGCCGTCGTTCATGTCAGTACCGTCGAGAAGAAAATTATTAGACCGCCCACGAGAACCATTCATGGAAAATGTCCCGTAGGAACCGGGAGAGTCTGAAATCTGATCGGGAGAACCGGCGACACCGGGATTCAAGTAAATTAACTTCTGATAGTCGCGACCGTTTACGGGAAGCGCCTCAATCGTGTTCGCAGTCAGCGTGCCCCCGAGTTCAGCGGACGTGGTTTCCACCTGGGGCAAAAGCTCACCCGAAACCTCTACCTTCGTCGATACCTCGCCCGGTTTCATCTTCGCGTCCACACGGCGCTCGCTAGCCACGTCGACCGTCACGCCGGTAGTCACAAAAGTTTGAAAGCCAGTGAGGGTCACCGTCACGGTGTAGGTACCGATGGGCAATTCCGGCAGGGCATAGCTGCCGTCGACGCTGGTCTCAGTGGTACGCTCCAATCCGGTGCCCACATTTTTCACGGTTACCCTCGCGCCCGCGAGGACCGCTCCCGAAGCATCGGTAGCTGTGCCGAGAATCGTGCCACGGAAGGTCTGCGCCGAAAGGCTGACTGCGGCCACCAGCACAAGCACCAGGATGATGCGCGCTCTCATAAAGTCTCCTTGAAGCTGATCGTGTCGGGGAGTGGTGTTTGGTGCGGCGGGCCAAGTCACAAGGCCGCTAAACCGAGGCCCACAATTCCTTGCATACGAATAAGATGCAGCGCCCCGGCCGCACCCAGAACATTATCGAAAGCCTATCCCAACAGTCAACCATTCAGTTACGATCCGAAGGATAGGTTTTACGAATTAGATACTCCGCCGTAGCTATGTTCGGGAGAGAGTTGTTGATTGGGGCGGACTATAGTCTAGAAATTGATGGTTACGCCACCCCGGACCGAGCGGGCAGATTGCACGAAATAAACCGTCTGGCCGTCCTGGCCCATGACCGGCACATAGCCTTGCGCCAGCAGGTTCCGCAGGTCGATCACCGCTTCCATGTGCGCCGGAAGGAAACCCATGGTGGGGATCGGTTGGCGCACAAAGAGGTTCAGAAAAGCATCACTCTGTCCCGGCGATGCGTTGAACATATCCACCGGCGTCAACGCTGAACCATTCACCCAGCGGTAAGAGGCGATCCACCGCGTATGTGTGCGGGGAATGTTGCCGCTGAACTTCGCGGCCACAGCCTGACGGCGCTGGGTGCTGATAAACTGCCCCGCGTTTTGAATTTCGACGTCTGGCTTGGCGAGGTCAAGCACATCGCCGCAGGCATAATCCAGCGTAGCGGTCAGGTCCGAATAAAGTTTGCGCTGCAGAACCAGGCGCAGGCCGTGAGTTTCGAGCGTGCCACCCGCATAAGTAAACGTGCCGGAGTAGGAGTCGGGCAACAGGAATCCCCCCGCCGCGGTAACCTCGCCCGTCCCCAGCAAGGCCGTATTTTCCACGCGATCACTGAAAACCGCCAACTGCATGTTGTTCCGGCCGATCCGCTGGGAAACATTCAATTCCTGATGGTGAGCGCTTTCGAGTTTCTGCGAAAAGTTGGACACGCTGATCCGCGGGTCGCTCTGGTTCAAGCCTTCGCTCGAATCTGCTGGCGCTGAATCAAAAGCTTTCTCATCCCGTCGGCTGGGCAGCGACGTCGCGTAGGAATATCCAACCACCGTATGTGGTGAAACGTGCAGGTCCAAAGAGCCATAAGGCCGGAATGCGGTCACACGTCCGAGGAATTGGATGGTCTGCAGTTCGCTGCCGAACTTCAACTCCACCACATCGGCAACCGAGAGATCCTCTGCGCCAGAAAGCGCCATGGCCTGGAGCGAGGCATCATGCAGATTAGGATCAGAGGGTGCGAAGCGACGAATGGCAACCCCCATGGAGGGCACAGAACCGTCGGGCATCTGATGTGAGTACGTCGCGCGCAAAACCGAGTCAGGAAGACCGTCTCCATAGCCAACGTCTCCGCTCAGACCGACACGGTCCGTCGAAAAAATGGACCGCTCCACCGAGAACCCCGTGTTCATGTCTGAGCCGCTGCCATAACCGTCAGCCGCAGAACCCGCTAGGAACGAGAGACTGCCGGTAAGGTTTCGATTCGATTTATCGGCGCTCAAAGTAGGATCGTCGAACACCCGCAACACCGGACGATTCGCAACCGAACGCAACGTCCACTTCCAATCGTCGTCATCGGCGGTGCCGCGCAGCGGGCCCACGCGCATGGCATTCAGCAGTGTGTTCAAGGTGATGTTCAGGTGAGTGCTGGTGCCGGGATGCAATCCGACTTTGTCGCGCCAGGCAGGCAAGAACGAAGCCGCCGAAACTTTAACCGTATATAAGCCCGGCACCAAATCGCTTGCGTAGTAGAACCCGGCTCCGTCAGTGAACACGGTCCAAGTGCGCGCCGCGGTGCCGACAATCTCTACCACCGCGCCCATCTGAGGAATGCCCGAGGCATCGCGCACGTACCCGGAGATCGCCCCTGGCCGCTCAGCGGCCCACGCAGGAAGCGTAAACGCTACGATCACCGCCAAAGTTCCGAGCTGGCGAAGCTTCACTCCCACCCCCGGGGAATCAAACAGGCGGTTACTCTACAGCAAACGTCGCTGAGGGATCAACCACCTGTTTGGAGATGTTGTCGTTCACTTTGATTTCGATCCGATAAACGCCGGGCTGCAAGTTTGCCGAGGCAATCGATTTTTGCAGCGTCACCTGGTCGCCTACATTGCCCATCGTGTCCGTGGATTCGGTTTTTTGAACCACCGGCTTGTTGGTCGCAATGTTGACGATGTCAAACTCGAAAGTGGCCGAGGGTTTGTGTGTCTTCTCGTCCACGCCTAAGTTATAGACTTGCATCCAGAAGTTTACCTTCTGGTCACGACTCCGCTTGAACAGTGCAGGCTTGCCATCCGCCGGAGCCACGCGGGGGCGAACCTTGGTTACCCCGATCACGAAACTTCCCGTGCTCACATCCTTGGTCGGCACCGGTTCCATCTGGTCGGCAACGATCAGAGAAGAGGTCGACAGTTTATCGTCCGAGTACTCCGGCACCACAATGCCACGGCTCCACAGACCTTTGCGATCGCCGTTTACATCTTTGACCGCAACCTCGATTTTGTAACGTCCGGGCCGCAGCGGTAGCGCCTTCCAATACACCGAGGAGTTCTCGGCGGTGCGCGGCAGCAACTCCGCCGGAACATCTACCTGCGCCGTATCCTCGAAAGTCTGTACCACGCGGCCGGTTAACGTGGTGACGCGGCCAAAGATATTCACCGTACCGCGCTGCACACCATCCTTGTTGGCAAACGTAATGTCGCGGTACTTCATCTGGATGGTGACCGGTACCAGCACCGTGTCGCCCGTGACCTTCACATAATCGGTACGCACGTCGAATGGCATCAGGTTCGTAATCAGCTTGGTATTAACAATCTCTTCCAGATCTTTGAACTTGACCGGCGGAGGAGCCTGCAATTTTGCAAATTGTTCCAGCCGGTCGAACTCTTTGGTCTGCAGATCCGAACTCATCGGTCCCGCTCCGAGTTGCTCCAAGCCTCCGTTGCTAAACCGGGACGCTTTGCTTGCCATCCCCATCTGCTCGTAGAGTGTAAGACCGGCGTTCGGCGTGTACTTGAGGGCATCTTTCTCCGACCGGTCCAGCGTCATGTGGTAGTCGCCACACATGCAGGTATCGACGAATTCGATGATTACTTCCTGACCGATACCTTCAAGATAGCGGTAGCGCCAGTCTTCAAAGGGGAACGTAGACGTCTCGCCACCGCCCTCTTCCATGGGGCGCTCATACGATCCGCCGGAGGGATGCGAATCCACTTCGTCCGCCGGACCGTACATGATGTAGATACGGCCGCGATCGGTCTTCCAGCCAGGAATGCCGGCGGCAAAATGCTCGTTGGAGTAGGCTATACGCCGGTAGTGCTCTTCCTTGTATTCGTTCTCTTCCGTATCGGGAGTTGGGTCGCGGCGTTGCCAGAAAGCTTCAATGAAATTATCGCGCTCTTCATCGTTGGAAAGCTGCTTGAAGGCGGCCCGTTCTTGGTCGGTAATAATCCAGACGACGTCCTCGTTCAGCCACTTCTTGTAGGTCTTGCTAAGCTCGATGTTCAGCGCTCTTTTCTGCACTTTCTTCTGTTTCTCATTGGGTTTGCGCTTGAGCGGATCGGCGTCGTCGGCAGGCTGGGCTTGTGGGTCGGTGGTTGCCGCCGGGGCCGACTGCGTACCCGCTGGCGTCTGGCTGGGGATGGCCGGCTTGTCGCTTTGCGCTCTGGCCGGGGCGGCAACGCCAGCGGCCACTGATAAAATGACAAGAGACGAGAGATAACGGGAAACAACCCGAACCATGAGAGGGACTCCTGCGACGGTAAAGCTTTCGTCCAGTATTCTAGGCTCCCAATCGAGCGAATGCAAGGTTAAGTGACAGTAAAGACAGTAAAAGAAAGGCCTGATCGCCCCTAACCAACGTTAGTTAGACGCGGCGACGGCATCTCCGAGTTGCCCGCTCAAAGCAGAACCTGCCCACTGAACCGGCGTCAACCAGGCTCAGGATTGAGACTATGACGCCGGCTGTGACCAAGCTATAATTTCAGGTTCTGGGTCCGATGTCCTCGGCTCTTGGACTTCCCTGGCAGGTCTCGTTGGCGCGTCGCTCGATGGAACTTTCCGGTTGGCAGGATCGTATCAGAAGACGTGTCCGTCAGACCGATATCCCCGGGCGGGCCAGGATCGAACTGCGGGCCCCCGGGTGGCAAACGCCAAGCCCGGACTGGTGACGGAGACGATGAAACCCTGGAAGAAAATGGCGATTGGCGTCGGCGTAGTGGTGATGTTGGCCGCCATCGTCGGCTTCACCGTGTATCAGAGCGGCAAGAACGTGGTCACGGTGCAGACCGGGAAGGTCCAGCGGCAGGATTTGTCGTCGGTGGTGAGCGCGTCAGGGGAGATTAAGCCGAAGACCTACGTCAACATCGGCGCGAATGCTTATGGAAAGATCACCCACCTGTACGTGAAGGAAGGGGATCATGTAAAGAAGGGCCAATTGCTGGCACAACTGGAAAACGTGCAGTCCACGGCAGACGTCAGCGCCAACCAGGCTTCGGTGCAGGCCGCCGAAACGGATGCCGTCGCTGCCGATGCGGCGCTCAGGACCGCCGACGCCGACCTACTTCGCGCCCAAGCCGACTACTCGCGCAATAAGCTCGACTGGGACCGCGCGCAAAATCTTTTTAAGGATGGTCTGATCTCCAAGTCCGATTTCGATAGCCGCCAGAATGCCTGGGCCACAGCCGACGCCGGCCTGGTGCAGGCCAAAGCGCGGGTCGCCCAGGCCAAGGCTCAGAAAGACTCCGCCGACCGGCATGTCGCGCAGGCGCGAGCCAATCTCACCCGTGTCGCGGACGTATTGCAGAAAACTACCTACTCCGCTCCCTATGACGGCGTCGTCACCAACTTACCGGTTCGCGAAGGCGAGTCGGTGGTCATCGGCATACAAAATGCCCTTGGCAGCACGTTGCTCACGCTAGCCGACATGTCCGTAATCACCGCCGAAGTGAAAGTGGATGAGACCGACATCGTCAACGTTCACCTGGGCCAATCCGCCGAAGTGACCATCGACGCCATTCCCCGAAAAATCTTCCACGGCGCCGTTTCAGAAATCGGTGACAACGCCATCGTGCGCTCCACCGGCGTGGCAACTTCTCAGCAGGCTACTGCCAGTGAAGAAGCCAAAGATTTCAAAGTCGTGGTCACCGTGACCGACCCTCCACCAGATCTGCGCCCCGGCCTTTCGACCACGGCCAAGATCACAACCGCGGCCCGAAGTGCCGTTCTTTCCATTCCGATTCAAGCTCTTTCCGTTCGCACCAAGGCCCAGCTGGAACGGGAGAAGTCGACCCCGGGCTCTGTACATGCGGCCGCACCCGCCCCAAGGGAAACTGACTCCAAGAGCAGTAGCGGTAACAAAGATCAGCAGCAGGATGTGCAGGGCGTCTTTGTCCTTCGCAATAAGAAAGCGGAATTCGTGCCCGTCACTACCGGAATTACGGGCACCACCGATATCGAAGTCGTAAATGGCCTGCGCGAAGGGGACGAAGTCATTACCGGCAGTTACAAGGTTTTGCGCACACTGCGTTCTGGAAGTAGCGTGAAGATCGATAACTCGGTTCCGAAGAAGGACGACGAATCGTCATGACGTTCGCCCAATTCATCCGTCCAACGGAAAAGCCGGTGCCGAAGCAGAGGTCTCGAATCACAATCTCACGGTCGCAATAGCAGACGGAGCCCACGAAATCGAACTCAAACACGGAGAACTCAGTGGCACCGGAGCAGGAGAAAAATATGGCTACCGCCGAAGTACTTAGCATGCCGCCCGCCACCGTCACCGCGCCGCCGCAATCCTGCATGATCGCGGCCGTGGATCTTTGGAAGACCTACGACATGGGCTCCGAGCAGCAGGTTCATGCGCTGCGCGGCGTCAACTTGCGCATCGAGCGTGGTGAATATGTCGCCATCATGGGGCCCTCAGGTTCCGGCAAGTCTACGCTGATGAACTTGATCGGCTGCCTCGACACTCCTACCAAAGGCGAGTACTGGCTGAACAGCCAACTGGTAAGCGAACTGGACGACGACGAACTGGCCCGTATCCGCAACAAGGAAATCGGTTTTGTATTTCAGACCTTCAATTTGTTGGCTCGGGCCACGGCTCTGCACAATGTTGAACTGCCGCTCATCTATGCAGGTGTTTCCACCGACGAACGAATCGAACGCGCCAAAGCCGCGTTGACCGCCGTCGGCATGGGCGGACGCATGACTCACAAGCCGAATGAACTTTCCGGCGGGCAGCGCCAGCGGGTTGCCGTCGCGCGCGCTCTGGTCAACAAGCCTTCCATCCTTTTGGCGGACGAACCTACCGGCAATCTCGATTCGCAGACCGGAAACGAAATTATGGCCTTGTTTGACCGCCTGCACAGTGAAGGAAACACCATTGTGCTCGTCACCCACGAGCATGACATCGCCGAGTATGCTCACCGTGTGGTCAACATCAAAGACGGCGTCGTCGAGCGCGACGAGCGGAAGAGGACGAGCGGAAGAGATAGACGCGTCGAGCCCAACCTCGCGGATGCGGGCGGAAACTCGCTGTGAAACCGGCCCCACCTGGCAGGGGATTTTTCTAAAGCAGATTTGTCTAGAACAGGAATCGCCCTCTCGTCCGCGCTTTTCGTGCACGCCCGAGCGACCAGATCAAGCCCGACCGCGTTTGGCCTCGTATAGAGCGGCATCGGACGCGGCCATCAAAACTTTGGGCGACATTCTGTGTTCGGGGAATGCGGCCACGCCCACCGAAAATGTGACCGTGCCCAGCGACTTTCCTTGATACATGATGTTCAGTTCCCTCATTTTTGATCGCAATCGCTCCACTCGGGCACGTGCCCGGTCTAAACCAGCGGTGGGCAGGATCACGACAAATTCTTCTCCGGCAAACCAAGTCTTCCGCTCGGACGTTCCTCAAAATGAAGGGTGCGTTTCGCGCAATACCGCGTTCCCCGCGTCGGGGCCATAAGTGACGTTCAAGCGCTTGAAGTCATCCCGATCGAGCATCAGCACAGCGAGAGATTCTCGCGCACACCCCGCACGCCTTACCTCGCGATCCCAGATAACGCCGGTTGTACGCGCGATCAGGGCATCGCGAACCGACCCAGTACCGAACGCCTCCCGAAGTCACAATATTGGCGATGGAAAGTCCAACTTCCCCCGTAAAGCAGCAGGACGTAAAGCGCTACCAGCCACGGATCGGCAGCATTCAGGACTTCCGCGTTGAAATCTTTAAGATAGTAGCGCAGGGACATCCTAATTTCGCTAGAAAAACAGGAAGCGCCGCCGCCAAGAGGCCCTGGTGATTATTGAGTTCTAGAATTAAACAGTTTGCCTTAGCTGCCTGGAAACTCTATCGCGCCGCAGCCGTGTCGGAAGGCCGCAGGGGTCCTGCCAGAAAGAAGTTGTGATCATAAAGATTGCGGTACATGTGGCCGGCAATCTCGGCTGCCTTGGGACCAAACGTCGGGCGTCCCCCTTGCAAAAACACCACCACGACGACGCGGCCGCTGCTCGTATTCGCGTAGGAGGCGAACCAGCCGAAGCGTGTGCCATCGTGAGAGCAGGTCCCGGTTTTGCCCAGAATTTCTTCCTCGTTGAACTTGAGCCCGAGGCGACGAGCCGTGCCGTACTGCACAGCCCCGGCCATGCCCGCTGAGATTTCCGGAATCGCCGGCGCAATATCCAGCTGCCGCTTGATGCGCGGCTGGAAATCTGTGATCTCTTCCGGCGTCGTAGGATGCTGCAAGTAATAAAGTGTTCCGCCGTTCGCAATGGCGGAAACCATAGCTCCCAGCTGCAGCGGGGTCATCGAAATCCCCTCGCCGAAGGAGCACATTTTGCCCACACCGCCAAGTTTCTCCGGGATCACTTCATCCGGATACGTTCCCAACTGTTCCCCCGGAATGTCATAGCCAGCCAACTCGCCCAAGCCGTACTGGTGGGCATAGTAGGCGACCTTTTCGAATCCCAGCTTGCGTCCCACCGCCTCGAAATACGCATTGTTGGAGTGCGCCAGCGCTTCGGTGAGATTCATGCGATAGTGCCCGCCGAGAGAGACCTCAGTTTCCTTCGAGATCAGACCTTCGCTCAACGCGGCCAGCGCCACGGAAAGCTTGATGGTCGAGCAGGGTTGCGCACCGCTTGAGAGCGCCAGCTTCTGATTCACCATGGCGAGAACGCGGCCGCTGGTCGGCTCAATCGCGACTACGGTGCCGTTCATGTTGCCTAGCGCGTCGATCGCCGCCTGGCGCACGACCGGATCTTCCCCGTCCGTAAGGTCGCCGCCCGTAATTCCCGCGGCGAAAGAACTCATGTAAAAGCGCTCGTGATAAGTATGCCGGCGCGTGCTCAGGGAAGTTCTGCCGGTCGAGGTGCGCCTCAAACTCGCAGCGAGGTTGCTCGCGCTTCGGCCGCGCGCCAAATGCCGCATGCGGCGCCGTGTCCGCTGGCTCTCGCTCACTCTTTGAGTTGATTTCGGCTTGCTGGCATTCAACGGGCGGGGGTTGACGTGCGCCGCCCACATTCCGGGCGCCAGAACTAGACCTCCCACCACCACCATCAGACGAAGATAGCGCGTTCCCAACTTAGACATCTTGTAATCATTCCTCGGTTCGGATTCCCTGCTTAGTTCGATGCACGAAGCCTGCCAGTTCCCGTCGGCGCCCGGTACTTCCCCCAACTTACCGATAGTACGAGAGTTAGCGGACTTCAGGCAATAACAAAGTTTTTCTTCGAGCAACTCATAATCCGCATATAAGTCATGATGGAACAAGTACTTAAACGGCAATTACTTCAGTACCACTGCCTCGGTAACGTATTACCTCATTACTGAAAAGGTACGGTCCGGTGGGCAAATTTTTGCTCACCGTCGGGTTATTTCCCTCAGCTTTACCTCGGTTGCTTACATCACTTCGCCACGCTTGCGCAGAAATGCCGGGACATCCAGATCTTCCTGCTCGAAGTTCGCCACCATTGCGTTGCGCATGCTGTCGAGCGAGATCACTTCGGCAGCCTGGGCCATCGCGACCGGACTTGGCTCCGCCATGCGACGCTCTTCCATGACTTGTTCAGCATCGACAAAAGGCGACATGGGTTCTGAGGGTTCGACGGGATCCGGAAAATCCATGGCGTTATCATGCGAGGTGGCAAATGAGTGATGAACCTCGGCCGGCCGTTGTTGCAAACGGGGAATCTCGCGGAAGCCCGTAGCGATCACCGTGATCTTCACCGCATCCTTCATCTTTTCATCCAGCACCGCGCCAAAAATAATATTCGCGTCTTCATGCGCCGCAGTTTGAATGATGGTGCAAGCCTGCTGCACTTCGGCCAGCTTCAGCGAGGCCGATCCCGTGATGTTGATCAGGATGCCGCGTGCTCCGTCGATCGCACCGGCCTCGAGCAGTGGCGAGGCAATCGCCCGCTGCGCCGCTTCTATGGTCCGCATCTGCCCGCTCGCCGTTGCCGTGCCCATCACCGCATACCCCATGCGCGCCATGATCGTCTTCACGTCGGCGAAGTCGCGGTTGATGATGCCGGGAATGGTAATGATGTCAGAAATTCCCTGCACGCCCTGCCGCAGAATGTCATCGGCGATGCGGAAGGACTCAAAAAATCCCGCGTTCTCCGCCACCGCCAGCAACTTCTCATTCGGAATCACAATCGTGGTATCGACCGATTCCATCAGCTCGGCGATGCCCTTCTCCGCCTGCGTCATGCGCCGCTTCCCTTCAAACGAAAACGGCTTGGTGACCACGGCCACGGTCAGTGCTCCCATCTCGCAAGCCAGCGACGCAATGATCGGCGCCGCGCCCGTACCCGTTCCGCCGCCCAGGCCCGTGGTGACGAACACCATGTCGGCGCCCTCGAGCGCTTCGATAATTTTGTCCGAGTCCTCCAGCGCCGCCTTGCGCCCCACTTCCGGATTCGCGCCGGCACCCAGCCCATTCGTCAGCTTCACGCCCAGTTGCAGCTTCACCGGCGCATGCGACATCCGCAGCGCCTGCAGATCGGTATTGGCCGCGATGAACTCGATGCCTTCCACTCCCGCATCGATCATCCGGTTCACTGCGTTGCCGCCGCCGCCGCCCACGCCAATCACCTTGATCTTGGCGTCGTTGAGAGGTTCTTCGTTGAAGCTGATGCGAATGCTCGAATCGTTTGTCATAACTCTCCACCTTGAACTGATTTTCTTCCGCTAGTTCCTTTGTGAAATGGTTTAGAACTTGTAACTCCAAGCCGAGGGGAGTCGGCGAGGAACCATGCTTCCCTGCCACTGCAACTTACATCCTTCCCACCTAGGCCCTTGCTTCCCTGCTTGCTTGCAATCCGCAAGACGCCGTTCCCACTCGACGGCTGCCGAGTACCACCGGCACGCCGCCGCAGAATCGACACGGACTTCAACTGCGCGTGAGCAAAGGCGGCTAGCGCAATCAGTGCGAGAAATTCTGACTTCGACACGGACTGGTAGAGCATCACCGCCGCATTCACGTCCGTCCGAACTCCCCAACCCTCTGCGTACATTCGCGCTAAATTTACCACCGCCCGCGATGGCCCTTGATTGGCAGCCGCAGACAAGAACTGAAACGCTTCGTGATAATTCACTTCGACATCTATCCCGTCCAGATAACTGACTCCTAAAATGCTCCGAGCAACGTAGCTGCCCGACTCAGCCTCTTTGCGCAGCGCCGTAATGTCGATACCTCCGGCCCCAGCTGAGCTCATTTCACCCCACCAACATAGCCTTCAATCTCGATCCCCATCGATCCCCCTGAAACCCCCGCGCCACCCGCGCGCGCTGCCCGTAATTCACCATGCCCAGCAACGTGGCAAATTCCGGCTCGGCCAGCGTGGCGGGCATTTTCGCCAGCGGCGTAGGCCACGAGAGCCGCACCGCACGCCGCAAGACGGATTCTGCCACATCAAAAATCCCCGGCAGCCGCGACCCGCCGCCGCATAACACGATTCCCGCCAGGCACGCGTCGAACATGCCGCTCTGCCGCAAAGTGTCCCGCATCATCTCGAACAGTTCGCGAGCCCGCGGCTCGAGAATTTCCGCCACCAACCGCTGCGGCAACAACCGCGAAGGCCGGTCGCCCACGGACGGCACCTCAACCTCGTTCCCTTCCGGAATCAGCGTGACAATCGCATTCCCGTACACCTTCTTGATTTTTTCTGCTTCCGCCAGCGGGGTGCACAGGCCCATCGACAGATCACTGGTGAAATGATCGCCGCCCACCGGAATCACTCCTGTATACGCCACCGCACTTTGCAGAAAAACGACTAACTCCGTCGACCCGGCTCCAATATCGGCGAGGCATACGCCCAACTCCCGCTCGTCGGCCCGCAGCACGGAATCGGAGGCCGCCAGCGGCTCGAACACCGTGTCATCCACGTGGACGCCAGCGCGATTCACCGCCGTGATCACGTTTTGCACCGCGCTCGCCGCCGCCGTCACCAGATGCACCCGCACTTCCAACCGCGCCGCCATCATGCCCAGCGGATCGTGCACCCCGGCCTGATCGTCGAGAATGAATTCCTGCGGCAGAAGGTGCAGCACCTCGCGATCGGCCGGCAGCGGAATCGCCCGCGCCCGCTCGACCGCCTGCTTGATCTCGTCGCGCCCAATCTCCCGCGGACGGGTGCCCAGGCTGATGCCGCCGTGGCTGTTGACTCCGCGCACGTGCGCTCCGCCGATGCCAACAATGGCATGCTCCACCGCCGCACCGGCCACATCTTCGGCCGCTTCCACCGCCTTCTGAATCGCGGCGACTGCCTTCTCCAGTTCCACGATCACGCCCTTGCGCGAGCCTCGCGACTCGGCCACGCCGTGCCCGCGATAGCGCAGCCCCCCGTCGGTAACTTCCACCATCAGCGCGCACGTCTTCGCGCTGCCCACGTCAATCGCCGTCAGAACATTTCCCTGCTGCTTCGCCATCTCTGATTAGTCCCCGATAAAATTCATCGCGCATTATGAACTTGAAAGCTCAATCGCTCGGCTCCTGGCTCGCCTGAGTTTTGGCGATCGCCGGACTCGGCTTCTGCCCGCCCGCATGACTCGGAGTCCTTGCCGTCACCCCCGCAGTCCGCGCCGGGAGCTTTTTATGCTCGGCCGCCCGACGCTTGGCCGCAACCGTGGCAGCCCGCTTCCTGGCAGCTTCCGACGCCGCAGTTTTCTCCCTGGGGGGCGGTTTCTTCTCTGCGATCCGGTTGGCGGACTGTACCGAGACTTTGTTCAGCTTGGGCTTATAGCCCGGCTTTTTCGCCGCGCTGGCCGCCGTTCTTGGATCAAGTTTTTTCGGGGTCAATTCGAACGCCGGCTTCGGCACGGGACGATCATTCGGCCGTAGGCGCGTGAGCAACGACGCCGGCCTGACTCCCGCCGCGGCCGCCGCTCTCGCCATGGTCGGATTCAACGGCGTCGGCTTCGCCGTTCGCTCGATATCCGGATTCACAATGATCTGGTTGTCATAGCGCAGATCCACCGACTCCAGCCTCTGGAACTGCTGCCGCCAGCCCTGGGCGTGGCTCACATAAACCTTGTAGCGCCGCAGATAGTCCGACGATCCCAGATGCACCAGCACATCGCCCGCCGGATCATTCACCCGCACCTTCACGTCCTCCAGGTCGGAGAGATCCACTTCACTCAGATCCTGCGAATAGCGCGCGCCGCCTGAATCCAGCTCGCGCACCATCTCGCTGTAAGCCTTCATTCGCGGCGCTCGCGTCGAGAGCGGCTCGCCGGGATTCATTCCCAGAATCACTGGGAACGAATATTTGTGTTTGGGCGAGAGCTCCATCAGCGTGCCCGCCGCGTCGATCAGCGACATACGCGGCCCCACGCGGGCGAACGCCACCGGCGTGCGCTCCTGAATCTCCACCTTCAGCCGGTTGGGAACAAAGCGCATTACGCTAGCCGATTCCACCCACGGAATCTGCTCCAGTTGCGCCTTCTGCTGCGCCAGCGGAACAAAAAAAATGTTGCGCCCGATGTCTGCGCCCATCACTTCCATGATCTGCGCCTTGGTTACGTTCTGCATGCCCGTGACTTCAATGTTGTCGCTCGATTCCACGCGGAAGCGCCACGAGTGCTCACCATAGTGATAGAGCGCCGCCGCGCCCAACCCCGCCATGCACACCACGGCTGCAGCCACCGTGGCCCACAACAACCGGTTTGCCGTTTTTTTGGGAAGAGAACTGCGGCGGGCGGAGACGCGCCTTTGCCCGCGTAGAAACGGCGATTCCTCATCCACATCCAGGTCAACCAGACGCGCGTCGTCTATCTCCTCGCGCGCGGCTCCAGCGCTGGGTGGGTACAACTCTTCCTGCAAGATGGTCGGTTCAGATTTCCGTGCCATCAGTTCAGGTCAGTTGTCGCTGTGGAATCGCTGAGCCTTCAAACTATAACTTCATTTCGCGATTTGAGACAGACAAAATATTGCACTTTTGCACAGCCAGGAATCGCATTGGGCATCCCCGCGGAAAAGGTAACCTATGGACAGGAATGGAACATATGGAGACAGCCACCTCGGCAGGGCAAACCCGGCCGCCGCTACTCAGATTTCTCCACAAAACAAAAAGCGGACGTGGCTGGTACACCGCGTCCGCCTTTTCAGGAGGAAAACTATTCATCGCTCTCCAGACTCACCGTATCGACATGCACCCCCGGAATCGAAACCTGCACCCGCGGAATGCTCACGCGTACTCGCGGACAAACCAGCGGATTAAAATCCGCCCGCATCACACGCATGCGGGCGACCCGGGCCTCAACCTGCGCTTCCACCCGCGCCCGATTCGCCTGCAACCGGGCCATTTGCGCCTCTTCCCGGGCCGACATCGCCTCCAACCGCGCCATATCACTCTGGCTCCCGACAAAGCTCGTCCGGGCCAGTCGGGTCTCGAAGCGCGCCACGGCAGTTGCCAACCGGCAAGACGCAGTTTTGTCCCGCGGCGTCACCATCCTGGTTTTGGCCATGAACCAGTCCGCACGCCCGGCAGCCAGCGCCAACACACCTCCGGTCCGGGCCCCGATCTCGCCCATCACCTGATTCGCCACTCGCTGAGCCCACGCCGCGCCGCCGTCCTGATAGATCCCGTTCAGCCCCAGGGCCAGCACCCCAACCGCCAGCCATCCCCATGCCTGTGCATTTTTCATGGCTTCAACCCCTTATGCCAGATTGGACGAGCCCCGTCGCAATCCGTTAGCATTAGAAGATACGAGAGGGGAACGGAAAAGTTCCCTAAAATCCGACGCGATGGGGCAGGAGAAGTATGCCTCTTCCGCTGGTTTTACTCCTTGCCTTAGCCCTGCCTTAAACAGACTCGACTCCACCCAAGCCAGACGCGCTAGCCCTTCTCAACGAAGTTAGCCAATGCTACGCGGATGCCAAGTCCTACCACATCGAGGCCGTCGAACAACGCAAGTCAAGCAATGAGTTACAGCGCAGTTGGCAGAAGACGCCGCTCTCGGTGATCATCATGCCGGGCGGGCGCTATCGCTATGAAGGGCGTTCCGGCTACGGTGCCCGAGTTGTGGTATCGGGTGGCACTACCCAGTGGATTTACCACCTGAACGACCACTCGATGGTCCAACTATCACGATGAAGACGGCGCGTTGGGGAAGACCTACCAGGGCGAAGGAATTCCGCTCGGTGTTCTCATCGATGCGGATGCAAAGTGGTTTTTTACCGACCAGGAATGAAATTTCCGATCTGCGGGCTGTGCTGGCGAAACTTGGTCCGCAATTCGGTTCGGCAGGAGCGGCCAGTGCACCTTCAAAGTAACGGAGTGAGCGAAGCCAAAGGACCGATCTCTACGCTTCCCGCTCTTTCAACTTCTCCACAATCATCGGCCCCAGCTGCGAGATGCTACCCGCTCCCAGCGTCAAAATCATGTCCCCATCCTCCGCCGCAATAGCCGCCGCACGCACCGCATCGGGGAACGAACTCACATATTCCGCGCTGCGTTCACCCTTCTCACGGATTGCCCGGGCCAACGTTTCCCCGCTGACGTCCTCGATCGGCTTCTCGCTCGCCGCATAAATATCGAGCACAAACAGCGAGTCCGCATCGCCAAACGCTGTGGTGAACTCTTCCATCAGGTCGCGCGTGCGCGTGTAGCGGTGTGGCTGGAAGACCACATGAAGCTTGCGAAAGCCGCACTGCCGCGCGGCCGCCAGTGTCGCCTTGATCTCGGTAGGATGATGCCCGTAATCGTCAATCACGCTCACACCCGCCGCGCGGCCGCGCAACTGGAAGCGCCGGTCGACTCCGCGGAACTGATCGAGCCCAGCCCGAATCGCCTCCGTCTGAATATCCAGCCCCACGCCCACCGCAATCGACGCCGTCGCGTTCAGAATGTTGTGCACTCCCGGCACATGCAGCGTGAACTCTCCCAAGTCTTTCTTGCGATAACGCACACGAAAGCGGCTCAACGGCTGGCCTTCGTTCTTTCCGTTCGTGTGACCCGAACTCGTTTCCAACTGGATCAGAAAGTCCGACCCTCGCTTCGTCCCATACGTCACCGTGCGCCGCTGCACTTCCGGCAGCAGCCGCCGCAGTAGCGGATCATCATTGCACGCCACCACCATTCCATAGAAGGGCACACGGTCCATGAATTCCAGAAATGTCTTCTTCACATCCCGCATGTTGCGGTAACAATCCATGTGCTCGCGGTCAATGTTGGTCACTACCGATAAAATCGGCGAGAGCTTCAGGAACGACCGGTCACTCTCATCGGCTTCGGCCACCAGATACTGCGACTTCCCCAGCCGCGCATTCGATCCCATTGCATCCACGCGCCCGCCCACTACCACCGTGGGATCGAGCCCGCCCCCGGCCAGCACCGCCGCCACCATCGAGGTCGTCGTCGTCTTGCCGTGCATCCCGGCGATGGCGATGCCATACTTCAACCGCATCAACTCCGCCAGCATCTCCGCCCGCTGAATGACCGGCACATGCAGTTTGTGAGCTTCCACGACCTCAGGATTTTCCACCGCAATTGCCGAGCTCGTTACCACCACCTCCGCTCCCGCAATGTTTTCCGCGCGATGCCCTTCAAACACCACGGCGCCAAGTCCAGCCAGCCGCTGGGTCACGCCCGAAGGCTTCAGATCCGATCCCGAAACCTTGTACCCGAGATTCAGCAGGACCTCGGCAATCCCGCTCATGCCGATCCCACCAATGCCCACGAAATGAATCTGCTGAATCTTGGCAAACATACGTCAACCTCCTGGCCAGGGATCGAACTCGACCATCAAGAAAACAGGAAATCCAGGAAAGAAGTATCGCTGCAAATCCTTGCGAATCCGTGGCTGGTTGTCTTCACTCCCACTGCGAGTTATGCCGCTCGAGCCACCAGCACGCCGGATTCCCCTGCTGTGGGAAGATCGACCGACTGCACGGCTCCTGAATCGTTCCGGTTAGGTCGTATTCAGTCTTGTTGCCCTTCAAGGAGGTGGCTAGGAATTGATGAACCTCGACTGTGCCATACCCGGTGCCTCGTGCCACGCGCCACCGCCATGCCAGCCAGTCGCCCGCGTACAGTGCCCCGAACAGGACGAGCAGCACGATTACAACTGCTGCCACTTGGCGTCCGGTAGGCGGTTTCATAGGTCTCCTTCACTTCCGTCATCCTGAGCGGAGTACGTGTCTCGCGACGGGCGAGGCCCCTCCCGGTTGAGAATAAGAACGAAACATCCGTGAAACTTCGGGTTAATCCGTGGCTAGGTCCTCGATCCCCGCCACGCGCGCCGCCAGCGCCGCAATATCCCGCGCCGCATTCGGATGGGCCAAGCCCCGCGCCGCCGCACTCATCAAGTTCAGGCGCCGCGGATCTCCGAGTAATGCCGCAATCGTCTCCGCCAGCCACACTCCCTCGAGCTTTGACTCCTCCACCACTACCGCCGCTCCCGACCGCGCCAGCGCCTCCGCGTTCACCCGCTGATGATCATCGGCTGCCCGCGGAAAGGGCACAAAAATCGCAGGCTTTCCCGCCGCCGCAATTTCCGCCACCGTGCTCGCGCCCGACCGGCACACCACCAGATCCGCCCGCGCAAACGCGCCCGGCATGTCTTCGATAAATTTGAAAACTTCCGCCGACCCGCCGAATCCACCATACGCCGCCAGCGCGTCATTGTAATCACGCTCGCCAGTCTGATGAATGATGGCAATCCCCGGAGCCTGCCGCCGCAACTCGGGCAAGCACCGGATCATCGCCTGGTTGATGGCGTGCGCTCCCTGGCTTCCGCCAAACACCAGCAGAGTTGGCGTTCCTTCGCGCCTCGGCGGAATGGCAAAAAATGCATGCCGCACCGGAACGCCCGTCAGCTGAGCGCACCGAAAATATTTTGCCGTCTCCTCAAAGTGCACCGCCGCTCCAGACACAAACCTCGCCACCAGTCGATTGGCGAATCCGGGTACAACATTCGGCTCGAACGCGAGCGTCGGAATATGTTTCACCAGCGCCGCCATCATCGCCGGACCGGACGCATATCCACCCACCCCAATCACCACATCGGGTGCGAATTCATTCAACATGCGGCCCGCATCCCACACCGCGCGCGGCAAATCGAAGGCTGTCTTCGCGCGCGTCATCAGGCTGACATTCTTCAGCGCCCCCACCCGCACCAGTTGCAGCGGATATCCCGCGGCCGGCACCAGACGGTTCTCGATCCCGCGGGCCGTCCCGATAAACAGCACCTCTGCTCCATAACTTTTCCTGAGTTCATTGGCGATGGCCAGCGCCGGGATGACGTGCCCGCCCGTCCCGCCGCCCGCCAGAATGGCCCGCATGAGGTGACTATAAACCACGTCAAGAACTAGCCGCGGATCTACCGGGATTCACATCGGTGAACTAAAGACGGCCTAAGAAATATCCGTAAACATTCCGCAAATGGATGCCCGTCTTTACTTCCGGAACTTCGCCGGCAGCGGATTCCCTGCCCTCTCCGTATCCCACAAAATCGAGAGCACCCACCAGCGAGTGCCGTCGTTCAGCAACTGAATGCTATTGATGCCGCGCTCAAAAGGCTTGTCCGTTGGCTGTGCCGCGATTCGTAGCTGCTGAATACTTGCGTAATATTTCCGAAGCTCTCAGGCCGGTTCACGACCGCTAATTCGTAAAACCGTTCCTTGGAGAAGACCTCGCCGGCATCGCGAACGAACTCGTCGACGCTCCATGTCAAAATCACCTTCGACCCGTCGGCCCCTGTGCTGACCTGGGTGAAACGTGCCTGCGGGAGAAACAACGAACGGAAGCGGTTCCAGTCTCGCCCTCCCGCCGGCCCGGAAATCACGTCGTATATCGCCGCCAAAATCGCATCCATCGACTTCACATCTACCGACTTTGCCGCGGGAACCTTGCCGGCAAGCTCCGCCGCCGTGAACATGGGCACCTGCGGCGGCATCTGGACGCTCTGGTGCTGCTCTGTCTTCTGCGCCACAGCCATCGTTCCAAGTACGCAGCCAAGCACCGGCACAAGAAATAGAGGCTTCAACCGTCCTCCCTCAAATCCGTGAAAATCCCAACTATTATTCCGCCTGCTTGGTTATATTCAGCAGCACACCCACACAGGCGAGCGTGACAAACAGCGACGACCCTCCGTAGGACACCAGGGGCAGCGGAATCCCCTTCGTCGGCATCATGCCCAGCACCACGCTGATGTTGATGAACGCCTGCAGCACCACCATGCTCGTAATTCCCACCGCCAGGTATCGCCCGAAGACATCTTCCGTCCGCCACGAGGATCGCATTCCGCGCCACAGAAAGATGGCAAACAGCGTCACCACAAACATCGCTCCCACCAATCCCAACTCTTCAGCGGTCACGGCAAAAATAAAATCAGTATGCGGCTCGGGAAGATAAAACAGCTTCTGCTTCCCCTCCATCAATCCGGTTCCGGTCACCCCGCCCGTACCCACCGCAATCAGAGATTGAATCAGGTGGAACCCGGCCTTCTGCCGCTCCGCATACGGATTCATAAATGCCAGGATGCGATCGCGCCGGAAGCTCACATGAAAGATCAGAAGATAAAGCGGCACCAGCGACGCCGCAAACGCATATCCGAAATACCGCAGCCGCATCCCCGCCACATACAGAATGCAAGCTGCGATCCCGGCACCAGCGATCGCCGTACCCAGGTCCGGTTGCAACACAATCAGACCGAGCAGCACCAACACCGGCGCCGCTGCGGGCACAAGCGTGTTGCGCCAGTCATCCATCGTCTTGGCGCGGCCCTCCAGAAAATACGCGAGAAACAAAATCAGCACGGGCTTGGCCAGTTCCGACGGCTGGAAGGAAAACCCGCCCGCATGAATCCAGCGATGCGTATTATGCGATCGATCCAGAAAAAACACAGAGATCAGCAACAGCGTGGTCAACCCCATCATGGAAAACACCAGCGCCGGATGCTTGTGGCGCCGGTAGTCCACCCGCATGGCTACCACCATCGCCACCAGTCCCGCCGACGCCCAGATCAACTGCTTCAGCAAGAACGCATACGGCGATCCAAACCGCTCTCGTGCCATCACCGCCGACGCCGAAAACACCATCACCAGCCCCACGAACACTAATAGCATGGTGACAGTAAACAGCCAGCGATCGACACTCACCCGTTTTGCCATGGCAACTCATTTCACCATGGAGTCACGGAGACGGGCAGACCGAATTGCTGATTCAGAATCTTGATTGTTGATTGTCTTGGTTCCGGGCTGCACTCAAGGAAGATGGTGCGATTGGATCTCGAATCCTCGTTTGCCGCGACCGAGCGTCAGCCACGGGTTACCCGATGTACCGACAGGTTCAGGATGCAGGCCAGGCTCGCCTTGCCGGATGAGGTTGAATTTCTTAGTTGTAAGATCTACCCAGTACGCGGCGCTGTGCTTGTTCGGAATATCCCTCACATGAGGAGCGTCGGGCTTCACCTACTCGGTAGATAGAAGACAACATGATTCTCGTCGAGGAAGGCCAGGTTGGCTATGTCCGCCCTGGGCACTTTGTCTGCCCGCGCGGCGTTTAAGAGCACGTCGTCCAGTTTGGCCCGCCGAACCATGTTCCCCATCGACTGCATGTCTTATGCCCGCAACTTTTCCGCTTCGGCTGCCAACCCGCGCGCGATGTCTTTAAACACCTTGCCGCGGTGCTCGTAACTCTTGAACTGATCAAAGCTCGCGCAAGCCGGAGCCAGCAATACCACGTCCCCCGGCTGCGCCACAGCATTCGCCTTGCGGAGAGCATTCTCCAGAGTCTCCGCGTGCACCACTTCGACGCCTTGAATCTGCGACTCAATCTTTGCCGCCGCCGCACCGATCGTGTATACGCGCTTTACCCGCTGCCGCAGCAAATCGTTAAGCACGGTGTAGTCGCTGCCCTTGTCCTTGCCACCGAGAATGAGGTGTATGTTCGATGGAAACGACTCCAGAGCCTTGATCGTGGCATCCACATTCGTGGCCTTCGAGTCGTTGTAATAATCCGCACCGCGGATCGTCGCCACATATTCCAGCCGGTGTTCCACCGCTTTGAAGTCGCGCACGGCCTGCCGGATCTTCTCCGGCGCGCATCCCATCAGCGCACTCGCACACACCGCCGCTAACACATTCTCCAGATTATGCGCGCCCTTCAGCGGAATCTCCGCAACCTGCATGATCTCGCGTTGATGTTCGTCCTGACGAAATAAAATGTTCCCGTCGCGCACCCACGCTCCCTGCTTCACTTCCTTCTGCCGGCTGAACCAGAACACTTGCGCCCGCGTCCGCGCCGCCATCGCCATGCAAGTCGGATCATCCTCATTGAGCACGGCGAAGTCGTCGCCCCGCTGATTCTCAAAGATACGCTCCTTCGCAGCCACGTAATCCTCCAGCGTCCGGTGCCGGTCGAGATGATCGGGCGTCACATTTAACACCACCGCAATCTTGGGACGGAATGTCTGAATGGTCTCCAGCTGAAAGCTCGAGACCTCGAGCACAATCACCGTCTCGCGCTTCGCCTGCTCGGCCAGCGAAATCGCCGGCGTACCAATATTCCCTCCTACCAGCGTAGAAAGCCCCCCCGCCGTCAGAATCTCGCCGGTCAAAGTTGTCGTAGTCGTCTTCCCGTTGGATCCGGTAATGGCCACAATCGGCCCGGGCAAAAACTGCGCCGCCAGCTCAATCTCGCCGATCACCGACTCGCCCAGCGACCGCGCCTGCACCAGCGGCGCCGCATCCACCGGAACCCCCGGACTCACCACAATCAAATCCTGCCCGCGAAACGTGCGCTCTCCGTGGCCACCCGTCTCTACCGTAATCCCGTGATCGAGCAGCACCGGAATCTCGTTGTGCAGTTCGTCTCCACTCTTCGTGTCAGAAACGGCGACCCGTGCCCCGTGCGCTTTCAAGAACAACGCCGAAGCCACTCCCGACTTGCCCAGCCCCACCACCAGCACGCGTTTATCTTTCAGTTCCATCAAGTCCTTTCACCACAGCGACAGAGGGGCGCGGAGGAATTCAACTTCGTTGGCCACGGATCGGCACAGCTTAACGCGGATCAAAGCAGGATACTGGAATCGGGGAAACAAGGTCTTGCATCCGTGCCGATCCTTAGCCAAAACTATCTTAGTTTCAAAGTCGTCAGCGCGAACAGCGCAAACACCAGCGACGCAATCCAGAAGCGTACGATGATTTTCGACTCCGACCATCCCATCAACTCGAAATGATGGTGAATCGGCGCCATCCTGAAAATCCGCTTCTTCCGCAGCTTATACGATCCCACCTGCAGAATCACTGACATCGCCTCGATCACGAACACTCCGCCAATGAAGGGCAGCAACAGTTCCTGCTTGATGATCACCGCGACGGTCCCAATCGCTCCGCCCAGCGCCAGCGATCCCACGTCGCCCATGAACACTTCTGCGGGATGGGCGTTGTACCACAAAAATCCAATCGAAGAGCCCACCATCGCCCCGCAATAAATCGTCAGCTCGCCGACCTGAGGCATTCTGGGAATCTCCAGATAAGTTGCGAAGGTCGCGTGCCCGCTCACATACGTGAGCACGGTCAGCGCGCCTGCGGCAATCACCGTGCAGCCGATCGCCAACCCATCCAGCCCGTCGGTAAGATTCACCGCGTTGCTTGATCCCACGATGACGAGCGCCACGAACGCGATGAACGGCAAGAATGCTAGCGGCCACAAATGCGGAAACCGTTCCAGGTTCTGCACCACCAAGTCAGGATGAAACTGCTTGAGGAACGGCACGATCAGCTTGGTCGAATACATCCCGTAGGTCTGCATCGCAATCAGCATCACCGCGATCACAATGCTGGTCGCAATCTGCAGCCCCAACTTGGCTTTCCCGGTCAGCCCTAAGTTCCGGCGATGCGCAACTTTGGTGTAATCGTCGGTAAATCCAATCGCCGCAAACGCGCACGTGGCAAACACCGCAATCCACACAAAGCGATTGCTCAAGTCCGCCCACAGCAGGGTCGGGACCACGATCGCGATCGCGATCAGCAGTCCGCCCATGGTCGGCGTCCCCGCTTTCTTCTGATGCGCCTTCGGCCCTTCTTCGCGAATGTATTGTCCAATCTGGAATTCGCGCAACCGGTGGATCACCAGCGGACCCACGATGAGCGCGGTAAACAGCGCTGTAAGGCTGGCAAACGCAGTGCGGAACGTCAGATAGCGGAAGATGCGGAAAGGCGGAAAATAATGTTGCAGCTTCACGAACAGCAGCCAGTAGAGCAATCAGCCTCCGTCCCGCAATCGTCTCAATGCTTGGCGTCGCGCCGGGCCTTCCAGGTCTCGAGCGCCTTCTCCAGCTTCACGCCCCGCGAAGCCTTCAACAAAATCACGTCTCCATCGCGCGCCTCGCGCGCCAGCCACTCACCGGCTTCTTCCGGAGATGCGACAAACTGCGCCTGGATTGCCTTCGCCGCCTCAACCATGCTCTGCGCCAGTCCACGCACGCCAACCAGCACATCCATCCTTTTCTCAGCGATATGCTTTCCGGCGTGCCGGTGCAATTCCTCTCCCCTCGGACCAAGTTCGAGCATTTCGCCCGCCACCACGATGCGTCGGACAGCCGCCATCGTAGCCAGGGCATCCACCATCGCTTCCAGCGCCTTCGGATTCGAATTGTAACAATCGTTGATCACCGTGATGTTGCCCACTTGGAGAACCTGCCCGCGCTTATCCGCTGGCTCCAGCGTCGACAGTGCTGCCATCGCCTCCGACGGTTTCAGCCCGCGCTCCAATCCCACGGCCACCGCCGCCAGTGCGTTCCGCACATTGTGCTCGCCCAGCAATGCCAGCCGTACACGTTCGCGCACGCCTCCAACCACCACATCGAACTCCGTGCCCCCAGTTCCCTTCGACTGAATCTTTTCCGCGCGCACATCTGCCGTGGCCCGCATGCCATACAGCACAACCTTCCCCTTGAAGCCGCGCCCAAACTGCGAGACGTACTCGTCATCCGCATTCAGCACTGCGGTTCCACTCGCGGGCAGCGACTCAATCAGCTCATACTTCGCGCGGGCAATTCCCGCCAGCGAATCAAAAAACTCCAGATGCACCGCCGCCACATTTGTCACCACGCCAATCTCCGGCTGCGCGATCTTGGCCAGCGCCCGGATCTCCCCCGAGTGCGACATCCCCATCTCGATCACCGCCACGTCATACTCTGGCTCCAGTTTCAGCAGCATCAGCGGCAAACCAAAATGATTGTTGAAGTTCCCTTCCGACTTCAGCACCCGAAACCGCGCGCTCAGAACGTGTGCGATCGCTTCCTTCGTGGTCGTCTTGCCCGCCGATCCCGTGACCGCGATCAGCGGTTTCCCCCACAACCTCCGCACGGCCGTCGCCAGAGTCTGCAATGCGACCAGGGTGTCGTCCACCGCCAGCAGCTGGGTCTTGCTGGCATAACGTCCGACCTGATCCTGGCGCACGACTGCCGCAGCCGCCCCCTTCTCCAGCGCCTGTTCCACATAGTCGTGCCCATCCAGGCGCTCGCCCTTCACGGCAAAGAAAAGTTGACCCGCTCCCACGGTCCGCGAATCAATCGAATACCCGCGCACGGTTTCTTCGGGGGCAAACTCTCCGGCAGCGGAAATAAACTCCGCAATCTTGGTCAGCGGGAGCCTCATCCCTTCGCTCCGGCACGAGCCGCTTCGCACTCGTATCCGGCGGCTCGCAGCACCTCGCGTGCCACGTGCACGTCATCAAACGGAGCCGCACCCTCCCGCATCACCTGCACCTTCTCATGCCCCTTCCCCGCCAGCAGCACGAGGTCTCCCGGCCGCGCCTCGCGAATCGCCAGCGCAATCGCCTTTCGCCGGTCCGCTTCTACACTGTATTTCACGCCGGTTTTCTGCAGTCCCACCACCGCATCATTGATAATCGCCAGCGGATCCTCACCGCGAGGGTTGTCCGAAGTCAGCACCACGAAATCGCTTCCCCGCCCCGCCGCCTCGCCCATCAGCGGACGCTTCTTCCTGTCCCGGTCTCCGCCGCATCCAAACACCGTCAACACTCTGCCCTTCGCGCCCGCGGCAGAAACCAGCTCCCTGGCCAGCGCGGTCAGATTCCGCAAGGCATCATCGGTGTGCGCGTAGTCCACGACCACGGTGAACGGCTGACCGCAGTCCACTCGCTCAAACCTTCCCGGAACGCACGCCAGCTTATCGATCCCGTCAGCGATTGCGTCCGCTCGGCATCCTGCGGCATAGCAGGCTCCCGCCGCCGCCAGAATGTTGTACACATTCACCCGCCCAATCAGGCCGGAGAACACAGCAATCTTTAGGTCCGGCGTCACCAGATCGAACCGAGTTCCGCGCGTTGTGATCTCCACGTTTTTCGCGTGCAGATCGCCGCGCTCCTTTCCGTACTTCAGCACCACGGCGCTCTTCCTCCGGCTGAATTCAGCCAGCTTCGCGCCATACTCGTCATCCACGTTGGTTACCACTGCGCGCGGCGCATCCGTGCCGCAGCCCTCAAACAGCACTCGCTTGGCGGCAAAGTACCCTTCCATCGTTTCGTGATAATCGAGGTGGTCGCGCGTCAGATTGGTAAACACCGCCACATCAAAGGGCACGCCGAACACGCGCTCCTGCGCCAGCGCATGCGAGGAAACTTCCATCACCGCATCCGTCGCCCCATTCCCCAGCGCCTCATTGAAAATGCGATTCAGTTCCAGCGCTTCTGGCGTGGTATGCGGCGCCGGCAACACCTTCCCGGCCACGTGATACTCGATCGTCCCGATCAGCGCGCTCTTCCGCCGCGCCGCCGTCAGAATCGATTCCACCAGAAACGCCGTCGTGCTTTTCCCATTCGTCCCGGTGATACCCGTGATTCGGATCCGCTCCGCAGGCCGCTTATAAAAGTTTGCGCTAACCCGGGCCAGCGCACGCCGCCCATTCGGAACCACCGCCCAGCCCACATTCGGGCGCGGCTTCTCCTCTGCCGAATCCGTCACCACCGCTACGGCTCCCGCCTGAATTGCCTGATCGATAAACCGGTTGCCGTCGCTGGATTCGCCGCGCATGGCCACGAACACGCACCCCGGCTTCACTCGCCGCGAGTCATATTCCACACTCGTCAGGCTCGGATCCCCGCTTTGCGCAAGGACTTCCGCTCCATCCAGCAACTGTTGGAAGGTCATTGCTGAGAATTATATGGCACAGGAAAATGCCTACGCGCCAGAAGGAGTGCGGCCAAGCATCTGGTGGGTTACCAAGGGCACGTTTCCCCCTGTTCCGAGCAGCACTACATTACTGGTATGAACGCCGGAACCAGCCACGGCAAGTATCGTTGCGGCCAATGTGAGATGCCAGAAGACCAGTGCATTTGCGACAAGTTCTGCTGCCTCTGTCAGTCGCAGCTCGACATTCGCATCTGCGGGGACGGCCTCATGTATTGCGACGCCTGCCGTAACGCCTGCGACTACAAGACTTCCGACGCCGCGCACTAAACCACTACCGCTTCCCGGTACTCGCCAAACACGCGCCGCATGGCGTCGGAAATCTCGCCTACCGTCGCATAAGCTTCCACCGCTTCCAGAATCTTCGGCATAACATTCGCGCCCGATCGCGCCGCCTCCTCCACGCCCTGGAGCGCCGCCTTCCATGGCCCTCGATCCCGCCGCGCCCGCAACGTCCGCACCCGCTCAATCTGTTTCGACTCCAGCGCCGGATCGATCTTCTGAATCGGAATCGGCGTCTCCTCTTCCACCTCAAAGCGGTTTACTCCAACCACAATTGCTTCCTCGCGATCGACCGCCCGCTGATATTCATAGGCAGCGTTCTGGATTTCCTGTTGCACAAACCCGCGCTCGATCGCCTTCAGCATTCCACCCACCACTTCAATCTTCCCCAAGTACTCCGCCGCCCGCTTCTCGATCTCGTTGGTCAGCGCTTCGATGTAATACGATCCCGCCAGCGGATCGATGGTCTGCGCCACGCCCGATTCGTAGGCAATCACCTGCTGCGTGCGCAGCGCAATCCTTGCCGCCTGCTCGGTCGGCAACGCCAGGGCCTCGTCATAAGAATTCGTGTGCAGCGACTGCGTCCCGCCCATCACAGCCGCCAATGCCTGCATCGCCGTCCGCACGATATTATTTTCCGGCTGCTGCGCCGTCAGCGTCGATCCCGCCGTCTGCGTATGAAAGCGCAACATCCACGACCGCGGATTCTTTGCCTTGAAGTGCTCCCGCATAATGCGCGCCCACATCCTTCGGGCCGCGCGGAACTTTGCCACTTCTTCCAGAAAATTGCTGTGCGCGTTAAAGAAAAAGGAAAGCCGCGGTGCAAACCTATCTACATCCAGGCCAGCCTTGATGGCCGCCTCGACATACGCCATGCCGTTGCCCAGCGTGAAGGCCACTTCCTGCACCGCCGTCGATCCCGCCTCGCGCATGTGATAGCCGGAAATCGAAATCGTATTCCATTCCGGAACGTTCTTCTCGGCCCAGGCAAACATGTCCGTAATCACCCGCATCGCCTGCTGCGGCGGATAAATATATGTCCCGCGCGCGATGTACTCCTTCAGCACGTCGTTCTGCACCGTGCCCGAAAGTTGCTGGATGTCGGCGCCCTGCCGCCGCGCCACGGCGACATACAAGGCCAGCAGAATCGACGCCGTCGCATTGATGGTCATCGATGTAGAAATCTTGGTCAGCTCGATGCCGGCGAACAGCCGCTCCATGTCCTCGATGGAATCGATCGCCACACCCACCTTACCCACTTCCCCCGCAGCCAACGCGTGGTCCGAGTCCATCCCAATCTGCGTCGGCAAATCGAACGCCACCGAGAGCCCGGTCGTCCCGTTGGCCAGCAAATACCTGTAGCGCTTGTTCGACTCCTCCGCGTCACCCATGCCGGCATATTGCCGCATGGTCCACAACCGCCCCCGGTACATCGTCGCCTGCACTCCGCGAGTGAACGGATACTCCCCGGGATACCCGATCTCGCCGTCATAATCCGAGCCCTTGAGATCCGCCGGCGTATACAGCGGATTCACCACAATGTGCGAAGACGTTTCAGCCTCCGCCCCAGGCTTCTGATCCGCTAACTTGACTCTGTCCGTCATGATGGAAACTCTTTCTAACCCGGGCCGTTCGCTCCCCAGAAACCTGTGTCGTTTCGCCAGCCCAGAAACATGGTCACTCCGAGCTGCGCGGCGGAGAGGATCCCGCTGTCCTGTTCGCTACCACAAACCTCACCGCGCGCCACTTTTTCCCTTTTTCTTCACTCTCCAGAACGAACTCACCCCAAACCACGCGAAGACGACTGTGCAACAAATCGCCAGCGCCATGCGCCCCGGACCCGCTCGTCCTGCATGAAATTTTCCGTACTCCCGCACGGAACCAGCGCCCAGGCTCAGCGCCATGATCAGGAAAATAACCCCCGTAACCTCCAGCCACAACTGGTGCAACACGCGCCCGAAGGCCCGCCCGGTAGTCGCCAAGGCGCCGGCGGCCGCCCGGACGGTTCGGCTGCGCTTGGCCTGCTGCGTTGCCACCCGGGCCACCACCCCTAACTTTCGTGCCGAAGAAACCTTACTCACCGCTCGATTTTAACAGTCCCTGGCGCTACAATGACCCAAACCTTGGGCCGCCATCGAACCGTTGCCCGGCTCCAGGCATCTAAGACTGGTTAGGAATTCTTGAGCGAACGGCGATCGGGGGATCAATTGGACCAGCAACTGAAGGACTTAATGAAGGAACTCGGCGAAGCCATCAACGAATCTCTTTCCGATTCCGAGCAGATCGCCGAAGTCGTCTCTCGTATCAAAGAGGGCGGCTACGACATTTTTCTGGTCCTCGAAGCCACCATCGGCGTCAGCAAGCAGGGAGAAAAGACTTCCGACAAAACTTCCCTGGTCACCACTCTCTCCACCAATCCCGAATTCAAAATCAACGACCAGGATCTGAAGTTCCTAAAGCAGCTGCGCATTAAAATCGAAGACGAAAAGTAGTCAGCTCGAAATGTTCATTCGCTTTCTTGGTTTTCTCCGAGATCCCCGAAACTTCTCCCGAGCCTCCCGGGTTCCATTGATTTATGAAACCTACTCTTCTTCCCAAGAAGACCGTTTCGCTTACTAGCGCCCTTATCTTCTTGTCCGCATTGGCAGCCGCGTCCTCTTCGTCACCAGCCGGCCCGCTTGTCGTCGGGGCGAACAGCCACGTCGTCGTCATGGAATATGAAGCCTGGTTCGGTCCCCATGCCGTGACCTTTCAAGGCAGTTCTGCGAAGCCTCTGCTGCAGTCTGCCGATATGGAGCCGGTAGGCGGCGGTTATGACAGCGCCGATCCCGCCGTCATCCGCCAGCACGTGGCGTGGATGGAGTACATGGACCTCGACGCCGTTTCCATCGATTTGACCAACAACGTCAGTTGCATCTTCAACAGCGAATGGTTCATAAAAAAATACGTCGCGAACTGCACGCCCTCGTTCCGCGCGTATAACCAAAACATCCGCAACAACACCGGCAATCTTTATCCCGCATGGTCCGGACTTGGAACTTCGCCGAAGCTGATCCCGCTCCTCGGTGGAATCGACCAGAATGTTTTGTTTACGGATCTTGACGGTAAGACCGCCTTCGAAAAGGAAATCGAATACTTTGGCGCGCGCATTCGCAAGTATCCCAACCTCAACGTGATTTACCAGGACAAGCCTCTCATGCTGATTTACCTCGGAGCGGCGCAAGATCCAAACCAGTCGGACAATCCCTTATGGTTTCAAATTAGAAAATTCCTGGAAAAGCATCCCGAGATCGCGAGCCAATATACCTTCAGGAGGATCGCCGGATACCTCGACAGCCAGCCCGGCCTCTGGGCCACGCAGAGCACCCCCGACGGTCCGATCGAGATCAATCCGGCATATGGCTTCTGGAGCGTAGTGGATCGCCTCAACCCCAGCTGCACCGTGGCCCCATTTTGCCCCTACTACCCTACGTACAACGAAATCGCAACCAGCGACGGCCCGAGAGTGGAGAATTTCACCGCCTCCATCGCCACCGCCGGTCAGAGCGGCTGGGGCTGTCCCGACTCGGAAGCTCCCCCCTATTGTCCCGACGATGCTTTACGTTTCGGAGAAGATCGAGGGTACATCACCTTCGACGCCTTCATGGCCTACGCCCGCCAACTGGATCCCATTTTCTTGATGGTTGACCAGTTCAACGAATTCACCCCGCCCGACGAAGGCTGGAACGCCGACACCAACGATGATATCGAACCCGCGAATCTCTGGGGCTTAGGCGCCCTCAACTCGGTCCAGCAGCAGATCGCAATCTACCGTCAGCGCTCACTCAACCAGCCTATCCTGGACTTAGAAAGAGAACACTAACTAGCCAAGGGCTTCGCCCTTGATATCCCTCCGGGATATGGAGCCAGAAGATCAGGAGCCAGAAGCCAAGATCGTTCGCACATAAGCGTTGAGCAGCTTGCTGGTTTCTTCCAGGGTGCTCA
>JBAUXO010000062.1:0-2086 GCA_049584315.1 Candidatus Sulfotelmatobacter sp.
CGACCAAACCAATAACCCCTCTAAGAATGAGGTGAGGAATGAGGTGGGGCTGGATGTAAGTCACCACGCCCGCATCTCTCAGAGGGGCGGGGAGAAGCTTTTTTACTTGACATCCTTTTTCATAGGACCGTGTGTTTCCTCTGACATTTACTTCCTTAAACTGCACTTCGTCGCCCGCTCAGTAAGTTGATGACCAGAACGACCAATCCAACCACGAGTAGCAAATGGGTCAGGGCTCCGCCGATATGTAAGCTGAAACCCAACAAACCCAACAGCCACAAAACAAGCAAAACAACGAAAATAGTCCAAAGCATGTTAGCCTCCCGGTCGCCTACGCGAGCTGAACCTGGTGAAGTCATTTGTGAGCGAGATCAAGGATTTCATCACCGTGGATCTGAATTTGTTTGAGCTGCCAGCAGGTGAGCAGCCGCTACCATTACCGCCATTACAACGAAAGATATGGCTTGCCCCAGCTCATTGGTCACCCCGTCGTGCTTGGACAATGAAGAACTACAACCCACCAACACTGTCTTTGAGTTGTGAGATTGACGACGGAGTCCTCGGTACGCTGTCTGCCCAGGCTTGGGGCGGGTCAAAGTGCCTCGTGGAACTTAGTTGTAGAGTGTCGCACTGCTGGGCTAAGGAGCCGTAAACAAACAAAGGTAGCGTAATTATGACGTTCGGACGCGATGCGGCTTGATGACATGACATAGTTCCATTCGCCATGGAATTTTTCAGGATAGAGATTGACTTGATTCATCTCTTCTGCCGTGACCTTCCGCCCCGTAGGATACTTGCGGCGATCCAGTCGGCAGGTTACGGTTAGCCCCTTCGCGGTCGTGGTCTCGGCAATGAGATTCACGATGGTCTCGTAGTCCCGCAATGGCTCACCCCGCCAATTCGAGGAGATGAATGAAAACAATCGGTGTTCGATCTTGTTCCATTTGCTCGTGGCCGGCGGAAAGTGACACACCGAGAGAGCCAATCCGGATTCATCGGCGAACTTCTGCAGCTCCAGTTTCCACAAGCGCAACCGCCAGCCATTGCTCCCTCCCGCATCGGCCGTAATCAGTAGCTTTCGCGCCTTGGGATAGAGCCGCTTGCCTTCGTGGCGCCACCAGCCCCGAATCGAGGCTACGGCAAAAGCCCCGGTGTCGTGATCGGTCCCCACATTTACGAATCCGCTGTTGCGCCCAATATCGTAAATGCCATAGGGATAGGCCCGGGGCACGTCGGGCTGGGGAAAGTCATGCCCGCGCACTCGGCGCGGCTGTTTTGCCGGAAGCCACTGCTGGCCGCCATTGTGGTAGTTGCCCACCAGCTCTTTCTTTTTCGTGTCGACCGAAATCACTGGCCAGCCTGGCGCTAAATATCTCTTCACTGCCCGATTGATATGCCGGAACTGGCCATCAGGATCGGGATGATCGTCTCCCTCCTCGGTCTTGCGATTGCCTTGCAAACTGTAGTGCTGATCGTGAAGAATCTGCGCTACTTTGGTGTGACTGACGGGATGATGGCGCCGGGTCAGAGACTCCGCGATCGCACGCGTGCTCTTGCAGGTCCAGCGCAGCGGCGATTCGGGATCGCCCCGCGTCTCTTCCTCGATCATCGCCTCCAACCGCTCCACCAACTCGGGGTCGAACTCGGTAATGCGTTTACGGCCCCCGCCCGGGCAGCGGATACGACCTGGCCAACTCTCCCCCGTCTCGAGCTCCCGGATCCCCTTGCGGATCGCCTTGCCCGAAAGGCCGCAGGCACGGCGAACCAGACTTATGCCTCCGTATCCCAAGGCCTTTGCCTCACTGGCCGCCGTCAGGCGCCGGGTACGTTCGTCCAGCATGGGCCAGATCGTACCTAACTTCGCTTTCAGCTGCGCCAGTGTGTCCACTTCGCAGCAGCATACTGCAAATCACAGCTTATGCCACTTACAATGTAGATACCTTTATTTATTTACATGTCCTATTGATCTCTGCATAAATAATGCAATACAATATAGGTGTTCCGGAGCAGAACACCTATGCCCAGACTAAAGGGAAGTGCCGACCTGCTCGAGGATCGGCGCAAGCGTGCCCTGGCGTTGCTCGAT
>JBAUXO010000063.1:0-17103 GCA_049584315.1 Candidatus Sulfotelmatobacter sp.
ATCCCTTCCTGCTTCTCTCGTTGCTTGCGCGTCCCCATCGCCATGGGCGCATCATACAAATAATGCCTGTGAATTCTTCAAAACTTTATCGGTTCGCGCATCAAGACTTGCACCACGGGCTGCTAAGACATACGTTGTGCGGGACGAGGTCACTTCCCTATAAGCGATCAAACCCACGAATGCGTCCCGGGTTGCGGAGAATAGTTTGCCGGTTAAGAATCGAGTTCGACACAAGCCGATAATCGCCACGGTTCATTTCGCGATGAATGGGATTGAAGTTGAAGGCGACGACACGTCCGCGCCTGGAAGAAAGATCAGGATCGCGGGGTGACCGATAAGATGTTCCTCACCCCAGCGCCTGCCCGCTGACCACAAAGGGTGCGCCTTGCTTATCGCCCACTCCATCACCACGCCTTCGACGTCCTTCGGACTATCGAGACCTGTTGTGATGTTCCCCATGCGCAGCCATCCGCGCGGCGTGTCATAGATTGGATAGTGTTCGCAAAAGACGTAGGTTCGATCCTGATATCCGTATGCGAAGCGTGAATTCGGCTGGTCAAAGGTGACGCGCACATGCGCGCCCTGCGTGCGCGTCTCGTGCCCCGCGTTAGCCCCCCGGATCGTCCACCGCCAGAGACGGGACGTATGACACGCACGATACCGCCATCAAGGGGAAGCACGGAGTCGTTGCCCAGCGTAATCAACAGACCACCGGTGTCGACGAAATGCTGCCGCTTCTCCATACCTGCCCAGCCGATGCCTCCTGTAATGTCGTCGAAGCCGGCCGGCGTACCCAACGACGGCGTCGCCTCGGTTTTCCTGTAAGGAGCCATACCGCCCTCCATAGGTGCGATGATTCGATGCCGAACTTCGCCCACGCGGCGTGAATATTTTCTCTAGGTCCCCGTATACCCTGTTTACGGCTTCGTTTCCAAATATAAATCGGCGACTTTGAGCGCAAGAGCGTTCGGATCAGTGTCGGCCCGATTCGACAGAATGATGATGGTCAGTTTGTCGTCGGGGAATCGCTGAATGGTTGTGCGGAAGCCGATCGTGCCGCCGTCGTGGAACATGCGGTTGTGACCGCGGTAGAAATCCAGGAACCAACCGAAGCCGTAGCTGACGTTCGTGCCGTCGGGGAACTTTGCCGGACCGCCGGTAGGCTGCACGGGAGTCAGCGCGGGTTTCATCTCCTCTGGGGTCAACAGCGTATGCTCGCGCAAGGCGCGGTCCCACTTGGCGAGGTCTTCGAGCGAAGAATAGATCCCTCCGTCACCCAGAACGGCTGAAGTCGGGCTCTGATCGGTTACATGCCAGCCATCTTTTTCCTTCGTGTGGCCATACGCGCGATGCCGCACCTCGTTCTTGCCTTTCTCGTAAGCGATCGTGTTCGTCATCCTGAGCGGCGAGAAAATTCGTTCGCGCAGGAAATCGCCAAAGTTTTTCCTGGAAACCTTCTCGACGATCATTGCCAGCACAGCGTAGCCTGAGTTGCTGTACTCCCACTTCGATCCCGGCGGGAACGTCCCGGCAGGCTGCTGTTCGAGCAGTTTCAGCACGCCCGCGTCATGGATCTGCGGAATTTGTTCCGGCCGCGTATCGGGATATTGCTTCTCGAGAATGTCTTCGTAATCGGGCAGACCTGAAGTGTGGTTGAGCAGATTGCGCACGGTGATGAATTTGCCGTACGCGGGAAATTCAGGGAAGAAATCCGTCAGATGGTCGTCGTAGCGCAATTTGCCGTCGCGCACCAGCAGCATGATGCAGCTTGCTGTGAACTGCTTGGTAAACGATGCCAGCCGAAAATTAGTATGCGCGTCGATGGGGTGCAGCGTGCGTAGATCAGTGACACCGTATCCGCGACGAAACACCGGGCGGCCATTGCGGACGACGAGCACGGCGCCGCCGGGAGCATTGCTGGGCTTGAGCGCGGTGAAGAGGGAGTCGATCTGGCTCGAAGAGACTTGGGGAAAAGAAGTCTGGGCAAAGGTTGAAAGGGGAGCAACGACTGTCGACAATAACAATAAAGCGGTTGCGAGTGTTCTCTTCAAAAGAAATCCTTAAGAAAAGTCCTCTTGCACAGACGCCAGTTTCGCTGAGTGGTTTGCGTTTCTTCGCCCAGCAGGGCCGCCACAGATTGTGAACGGAGCGTCGATGATAGCACGTGTGTCCGTGCCCCGGCTCACGGTGTCGTCGGCAAACCGATCTCGATATCGCGCCAGCCCTGTCAGTGAGCCAACTTCACCAGGCGGAGAAGACCTTCCTCTCCGCTCCAGACAGTAGTGTGCTGTAGAGCACAGCGTGGAACGTGCTCCAGTCCTTCCGATGAAGCATTTCATGAACGATTTCTGTCTCTGAAACGACTACATGATCCTGCAAAGCAGGTGTATGGCTGAACAAACTGGACGATCCGGAGAGGTGGAAGGAGGAGTTCTGGGAAAACAAGCAAACCGTACTATTTGCGGGTCTCGATCTGTCGTACAAAGTCTGGAAACAACTATCAGAAACGGGTTCCCACGCGAACATTACTTCGATCTGCGATGGTCAAAATAGTCGCCAGTCGGAGATGAGGCTGACTACACCGGGGTGGAGGAGAAACCTTGGGTGATGGGCATCTTTGATATGCTGCTGATGGGCTTCATGATGGAGGAGACGTTTTTCAAGGATTATCAATGCGGTTTCAGTTCGACGAACGGCTGCTGGCGATGGGGAGAGAGTTCGAGATTTACAAAGAGCGCCTCAGGTCAACTCTCATCCCCCGATATGACATAAAGCCATCTGAAGCTCCGATGGTGATGCTGAAGTAATTAGAATCGTCCCTTGTTGGATTACAGCGAGTGGTCATCGACGGCTTGGAATTTGAGGTGTTCTGAAGATTCGCCAGTGTCCATCCGTTTGGGCCATCGTTGGCTGGCGAGCGATCTAGTCCAAAAAAGACGATCTTTAGAGGCGCACGAACCGTGCCGGGTGGAAGCGGTCTAGGGCTTGCTATGGCCGAGTCTGCTCCAACCATACTCGCTGTTGGACCGCGAAATGAAAAGTGGACTAGAGTACTCCTATGGCAGATGCAACCACGGCGATCAAGGTGTTGATTGTGGATGACCATCCGGTTGTCCGGCTTGGATTGCGGACCATGCTCGAGAGCGAGGAGAATATTTCGGTTACGGGCACGGCGGGGTCGGCGAAGGAAGCGCTGGCGGAAGTGCAGAAGTTGCAACCCGATGTGGTGCTGATGGATCTGCGCATGCCGGAGATGGAAGGAGCAGAGGCAATTGCGGAGTTGCGCCGCATCGAGCCGAACATACGCATCCTGGTTTTGACGAACTACGAAGAGGACGAATATATCTTCAGGGCGCTGCAAGCGGGGGCAATGGGATACCTCCTCAAGAGTACTCCGCAGGAAGAAATTGTGCAGGCGGTGGAGATGGTTCACGCGAACAAGCGCTGCGTTCCGCCGATCATTGCCAAGCGCCTGCTGGAAACGATTGCGCGGGAAGAGCTGAGCCAGCGCGAGCTCGAAGTGTTGAAGCTGGTGGCCGTTGGGTTGACCAACAAGGAGATTGCACAACGGCTTTTCATCAGCGCAAAGACGGCGCGGAATCATGTTGCCAGTTGCCTGGTGAAGCTGGGCGCGACCGACAGGACCGAGGCGGCAACGACGGCGGTGCGGCGCGGGCTGATACGGCTGTCGGAGTAGTGGAAAGCGCACGAAGGTTCGCGGCTAGCCACATGTGGGAAGGCTGACGCGAAGTCAGCGGTTGGCAGCGAATGAAGCAAGGCTCCTAAACCGGTTCTTGACGACAGTCAGCATGCGGTTACGCAGCCTGACCTCGTGCAAATTGGCCTTCACGCGCACCTGCGTGCCTGCACCCGGAGCGCTGACAATGTCGAGCGTGCTACCCACGTCACGGGCTCGTTTCTGCATGCCCAGGATGCCGAATCCGGTTGACTCGGGCGAGTATTCGAAGCCGCTGCCATTGTCTTCCACGGTGAGCTCGACGCTGCCGTCCTGGTAACTCAACCTAATTTTCAGCGTTGTGGGATCGCCGTGTCCCAACGCGTTGGCAATGGCCTCCTGGCCGATGTGCAACAGCGCGTCAGCGAGGCGCAGGTTCATCGGAGCGGGATTTCCACGCAGCTCCGCCGTGGTCTCGATCTTGTCTCGAGCGGTCTTATCGGCCGTTTCCGCAAGCGCGCCGAGGAGGTTGTGTTGGATGTGAGGCGATGCTGAGCCAAGCATGGCGATGGTTTTGCTGGCTTCCTCGTGGCAACTGCGGACGAGCTGATAAGCAACACCGAGCTGGTCCGCAATGAGGCGCGAGTCCAGGCGCTCGCCGCGCATGATGCTCTTGCGGATGCCTTGAATCTGGTAGCCGACTCCGGCGAAGCCCTGCGCCATGGTGTCGTGGATGTCGTGCGCAAGGCGCTCGTGCTCGCGGGTGATGGTTTCCGCTTTCCAGTTCTGAAAGCGGAAGTACGAAAGCTGCGTGAGCAACGCCAGGGCCAGCGCACCCGCGAAGAGCATGCCCACGTGCCACGGGGTCCACCAGGGAGGGCCGTCGACAACGACGGGGTGCTGCACGAAGGCAGCGTGCTGCTCAAGCGCTTGCAGGTCTCCCCACGTGGCCGGCTCGACGCGGATGTTGCGCCACTCGGCATTGGCGTTCAGCGTTCGCAATCCGAAGCGTCCGCTCTTGACGCAGAAGTGTTCTTCAAAGGCGATCCAGGCGGATTGTTGCGTTGCCAGGTTGGTGACCGACGCGGCGACGTGACAGCCGTAAGCGGTGACGCGCAAGCGATACGAGTTGAATGGATGAATTCCGCCGGGCATGGTGACTGGAGGCACTTCAGTCCACGAATAGTTGGCGCGACCCATCACAAAAGTCCCGTCCAGACTGCGAATGCCGACGAAGTATCCGCGGTACGCGTCTACGCCTTCGGCTTCATCGTTGGTGCGGATGACGACGCCCATGTCCGCCGCCGGACCTTCGAACCAGATGTCGGAGGTCATGGTGTAGTTTGCCCAATGGCGCGAGCCGGCCAGCAGCTTGGCGCCGCGCTCGTAGGAGTTCGACTTCACGGCGCCGTCGACAATCTGCCAGCTTCCGCCGTAGGGAGTCCAGTCGCTGGAATTTCCGGCCTGCAGTTGATAGGTGTGCGCGGGAAAGATGCTATTGGCGCTCTGCCAATGGAGCCACGCCCAGGCAGATGCGGCCAGGACCGCGAGAGCGAGGGCGGCCATCAGCGGCCGCGTCGGCAGCGCATGCGACAAGCGCATAGTTTGCACCCTGCCATTCCCATAATCGGGTCGGCGTCCCGGCGGCATTCAAGAGGACGGGGGATTGGTCCTGGCGAAAATCCGCATGACAATACTAGAGCATTTTCAGACTGCACGTAGACTTCGCGCGAACCGCGAAAGTCGGCGCTCTTTCGACGAAAATGGCGTTCGATTTCGCGCGCTTCTGGTCGAACAATTTCGAAGATCTTCGCACCCAACCGCGCGGACGCGATGCGTAGGCCAAATGACCCAGTAGAAATCGGGTCTCTCGACCTATTGTTTGTGACTTTGGCGCGAGTCTACGATTCTCGGCGGCAAGGCAGAGGTATATGGGAGAGCTCAGTGTAAATGTTTATAGGCCCTCGAAACCATCCACGCTTAACCAACGATGATCGCCCATTTTCAGGAGGAGACCGATGAACTCCAAGATCGGAAAAGTGAGAAATCTACAGAGTCTTCTTGCGAAGCAAATGAAGGCGGTGACCTGCGCCGTGACGCTCGCGCTGCTCGTGTTATGTTCAGCGATTGGCCGCGCGCAGACCACGACGAGTAGTCAAATCAATGGTACCGTGACTGACAGCTCGGGCGCCCTCGTAATTGGTGCGATTGTCACTGTAACGAATTCCGCGACTGGAGTTGTCTATCATGCATCGACGGACAATCTTGGCGGCTACCACGTCACCGACCTGTTGCCGGGAACCTATACGATGGGGGTGGCGAAAAACGGGTTTGCAACGCAACAGATCACGGGTATTACGCTTATCGTTGGCCAATTATTCCAGCAGAACATCACATTGGTGGTCGGCCAAGCCCAACAAACGGTTGCAGTCAACGCAGCCGCTCTGCTGCTGAATACGGAATCCTCGCACGATGAGCAGCTCATTGAGAGTCAGCAGATTGACGATATGCCTCTGAATGGCCGCGATTACATGCAACTCGCGCAGCTCGACGCGGGTGTCGTGCCCGTCTCCGGAATCTCCGGGATCAGCTCCCCCGCTTCATCGTGGGCCTCGGACTCCGGCGTAGTTGCGATTGCCGTGAGTGGTTTGAGAGAAGACGATAACAGCTACCTGTACGACGGAGTCGAGACGCGAAATGCCTGGTACGGCGCCGCAGGTCTGCAGCCGGATCCGGATATGGTTCAGGAGTTCGTTTTGATCAATTCGGCCGCCCCTGCGCAGTATGGAGTGGGAGGTGCGTTTGTCAACCTCGTTACCAGGTCCGGCACGAATCGGTTTCACGGAACCGCGTACGAGTACCTCCGGAATAATGACTTCGATGCAAGGAACTATTTCGACGTCACCCCGTATACTCCGCCTTTCCATCAGAACCAGTTTGGAGCAAGTGTGGGAGGACCTATCAAGAGGAATAAGATCTTTTTCTTCGCCAACTATGAGGGGTTCCGCCAGCTTGTGCCGGCCGACGATTACAATCTGGTTCCGAATGCCAACCAGGAAGCGGGTAACTTCAGCGCCGACACCCAGCAGCTCTACAACCCCTATGTACTGGACCCGACCACCCCAACCGGCTACGCGATATTACCCGGTAACCAGGTTCCGAGTTCATATTTCAGCGCCATTGGCCAGAAGATACTGTCGTTGTACCCGGCGCCGAACGGCTCCTACCTCAATGGCACAGCCAACTACTTCAACGTCGCAACAACAACCAATAACTGGAATCAGTTCAGCGGTCGGGTTGACTACTCGATCTCGGCTAACGACACCGTTTTTGGCCGCTACACCGGCACTAATCAAACCGCGATAGCGCCCGGTATGACCTCGTACAACAGCCAAACCTTTCCTTCGGCCCCAAAGAATGTAGCCATCGGATGGACGCATACCTTTTCTCCTCGCCTGGTCAACAATGTTCGCTATGGCTGGTCTCACACTGCAGTTGGCCTCGAGCGTACTGATGGTTTTGATACCGCCCTGGCCAATCCACTCGGACTGGTCGCCGAAGAAGACCAGCGGGGCTCCGACGGTCCTCCCTCAATTGGCGTGAATGGATATGGCAACCCAGGGTCTACGAATGGTACCGACATAGTCAGGGAAGGGTTGAACATGTGGACGGACTCGCTGATGTTCCAAAAGGGAAAACATCAATTGACAGGTGGCGTGGACATCCGCTACGAACCGATGTACCTCTATGAAGACTGGTCGGCTACCTCGATCAATTTCAATGGAGCGTACACCGGAGATCCAGTCGCTGACCTACTGATGGGCGTCCCGTATACCACAAGGACTTCGTTCGGCGGCCCCACCATGAACCTGAGCATGTGGTATCAGGCCTACTACGTCCAGGACAACTACAAAGTCAATCGTCATCTGACACTCAACTACGGATTACGCTGGGAGCATCGTTCGCAGCCGGTCGAGGCCAACAATCGTGTCGGCAGCTTTGATGTTGCCACCGGGCAGGATCTCACCTATCCAGCCACCAGCGTCCTGGGACTGGGCAGGAACATGGTCAAGCCGGTGTGGACGAACTTGGCGCCGCGGTTCGGCTTCAACTGGATTCCCTCTGAAAAGCTCAATACAGATATCAAGGGCGGATTCGGGATGTACTACCTTCAGCCCAACATCAACCAGTATGAGGTGGAAGTGGATACCACCCAACTTTACGAGGTTGACGATTTCAACGAGCCTGCTGTTGGCAAGCCCCTGGCCTACAATCTGGACGGAACGCACGGCGTGCCGGGAATATATTCGTCGGCGATGACCAACGGAAACTTCTCGGGGGGTGGTCCGACCGTTTCGTTCATTCAGCCCAACGCAACAACCCCTTACGCCTACGAGTGGAATCTGACCATCGATAAAACAATCAGGAACTGGCTCTTCGAAGTCGCCTATGTTGGAGCTTCAGAGCGCCATTATGAGGAGCGCAACGAGATCGATCCGCTCAATACGAATGGCGTTGCGTCTCTCTGGGCCACCTGCGGAGTCAATCATGATATAGGCTGCTGGAGCGGTGTCCAGGAAAATCAAGAGACAGGAACTTCGAACTATCACGCCCTGGTCGCACGTGTGGAGAAGCGGTTCAGTTCCGGATTCTCCGCGGTGGTCAATTACACATTGTCCAAATGCCTGGGCACTCCCTATCAGGATGAGTTTGCCTGGCACGTAAATATGCATCTTGACTACAGCCACTGTACGGAAGATATTAACGACATCTTCACAGCGAACGGCATCTATGAGCTTCCGTTTGGGCATGGCAAAATGTTCTTGAACAGCGGCACTCTCGCAAACGAGGTTGTGGGAGGCTGGAAGATCGCCGGCATCGTGACGCTACGTACCGGGCCCTGGACGACATTAGGGAGCCAACAAGACATCGGGTTCTTTGATGGAGCATTACCCAATGTCATCGGTCCCGTCAATAATCATTCGCTACATGGGGGATTGGGAAGGAACGGAAGACTGGGACCTTATATCAACACCCAGAATGTTGTCAACATAAGCGCGGTGGGGGTCCAGGGAGATTCGGGGACGCACACTCTTCAAAACCCGGGCTACCAGGATTATGACATTTCGGCTTACAAAAGCTGGAAGTTCGGCGAGCGGCCAAACTTGACCTTCCGTGCAGACTTTTTCAATATCTTCAACCGGGTCAACTTCCAATCGATTAGTACCTACGACCTGGCGCCCAATTTCGGCGATGTTTCGAGCGCTTATCCGGCGCGTGAAATTCAACTCAGCCTGCGGTTCGCCTTTTAGGCGCATACCTTTTTGTCGATGAGAACGACGCGGAAACTCGCCCTCATTGCCGCTCTTGCGGCCGGCACTCTTTCAAGCTGCCCGGCCGCGGGAGCGGCGGTAGCGCAAAACGCGCAACCCTTGGCGGCGGTTCATTCCGGGGCGAACAGCAGGTGCCCACCCCACGACGACGTGAACGCCGCTCTGGGCCAGGCCAGCACGCTGATGGTTCAGGCGCATTATCAGGATGCAGCTGAGGCGCTGAAGCCGCTTGCTGACCTGGGTTGCGATGCGCGTGCCAGCCTGCTGCTTGCAGCGGCCGTTGAAGCTGGAGGCGATGCGGCCAAGGCGACGGAAGTGCTGGTGCGGGCGCATGCTGCGTGGCCGATGAACACGAGCATCGCGGCTTCGCTTGCCCGGGAGTATCTCAATGCCGGACAGACCGACAAAGCCGCGCAGGCGCTCAAGCATTTCCGGGTGACCTCTATAACCCCGCAGCAAGAGATGGAAGAGGCCGTGCTGGTGTACTTCGCAGCCCACCAGCTTGCTTCCGCGCACGCGGTGGCCGCCGCGGCCTACAAGGCGTATCCATCACTGCACACCCTGCTGCTGCTGGCCAACGCGCTGCAGTTGGAAGGACGCTACCCGGACGCGAATCGGCTGCTTCAAGACAAGCGGGAAATCTATACGGATCGGCCTGAGTTCTTCATCACGCTGGCAGAGAGCGAATCGGATGCGGCCATTTACCCGCAGGCGCGCAAAGACTTGGAGCGGGCCATTGCGTTGGATCCGAAATCGCACCAGGCGCACTACCTGCTCGGCTACGTTCTTCTGCGCATGAACGAAGCGGACGGAGCGATCGGCGAGTTTCACACGGCGATCGATCTGGGCTCACGCCAGCCGCGCACGTTCTATCAACTCGCTCTCGCCTTGCGTTCAAAACAGGACGATGCGGGAGAAGAGCAAGCGTTGACCAGCGCGCTGGCAATCGACGACCGCTATGCGCCGGCGCAGTGCGAGGTGGGAAGGATCCTTCTCAAAGAACACCGCACCTCCGATGCCGTGGGTCATCTCAGCGCGGCGATCCAATACAATCCGCATTCGGAACAAGCTTACTTTCTGCTCGCCAGGGCCTACAGAGAACTGGGAGAAAAGGACAAGAGCGATGACATGGTGAAGCGCCTTGTAGCGGTGAGGAAAGAGAATCGGCCTGGCCCGGACAATCGGGATGGAAGTCAATCTGCCGCGGATCAAGCGAAAGCCCCGTGACGCCGGGAGATGATGGAACAGAGATCGGCGGCAGGGAGTCAGCGGTCGAGGAGTGAAGCGGTCTGATCAGCAAGAGCAGATGAACCATCGGAAGTGAGAGTGCAAATTCGTCGCAACCGGAAGACCTGAAGTAGGGCTATTTTCGTTGATCAGCAAGAATAATCCTGCTTGCGTTCGGGGGCAGTACACGGAACCCGGAAATTGACTGGCGCCTGTTGTGCAATTGAGTGATTAAGACAGGAGCCGAATCGTCCGTTTACCGGAGAGATGAGTGACAAACGCCTGAAGGCTTCAAACGATAAGTCGGAATGGCATAGGGTAATGTTGCCCCATCGGAGTTACAGCAAGATGACGATAAGCGCGTTCACCGAATCGAACCTCAGGCCAGCTACAGTAAAAGATGTAGCCGGGCTGGCAGGTGTTTCGGTGGCGACGGTATCGCGGGTGGTGAACGGCGTCGATAATGTGACCACCGAGACAAAAACAAAGGTTTTGACTGCTGTTTCACAGTTGCAATATCGCCCCAACGTGTGCGCGGCGGAGTTGGGACGCGCGAATCGCAATATTCCTAAGCGACGGGGCGCTCATGTGCCCGCTTTGGCTCGACCCAAGGGTAAACCGGAGTTCTGATCGGGTCATGCTCAAGCAGCCACGGTTGACTGTTTGGGACGGGGCGACTCATAGCAAGTGCGGAATTCAAATCAAAGTGTGTTCTCTTGCTGGAGAGTCTGATGAAGATGGTGGCGCGAGTTCTGATTCATTGTTCCGTTTTTTGCCTTTGTTTTCGCGCCGCGCTGTCTCAGCAGAGACCACCGGCAACGCCTCTGATCACTCACGACCCCTACTTCAGCGTCTGGTCAGCATCCGACAAACTTACCGATTCCGACACGACACATTGGACGGGAGCACCTCAACCCATCACGGGCATTGTACGCATCGACGGAAAAGCATTTCGATTTATGGGGCGTCACCCGGACGCGATTCCCGCAATGGAGCAAACGGGCAGTTCGATTACGGCAACGCACACACGATACCAGTTTCGGCAAAGCGGCATAACCCTGGAACTCACGTTCTTTACTCCCGCCATGATGAACGATCTGGACGTGCTCTCGCGCCCAGTGACGTACCTGACCTGGCGGGCGGAGGCGACCGATGGAGCGGTGCATCGGGTCTCAGTTCTAGTCGATGTCGATCCTCTGATTGCAGTGAATGACCGAAGCCAGGAGGTTGTGTCGTTCCGGAGCCAGACGGCGATGCTCAATGTACTTTCGGTGGGATCACGCGATCAAAACATCCTGAATCGCTCCGGCGACAACCTCCGCATCGACTGGGGTTACTTTCATCTCGCCATACCGAGGAATGAGGACTCGACGGCAGTAATTGCACCTGAAGTTGTCAGTGCGTACGCAGAAACGGGAAAGCTGCCCGTGAGCGACTCGATAGGCATGCCGCAGCCCGCAAGCAGGACCAGCCCGCACCTTGCGGCGGTGCTCGACTTTGGATCTGTCGACGCAAAGCTCGCCACGCGTCATCTGCTTGTTTCCTACACCGAAGGCTACGCCATTCAGTATCTGGAACGAAACATGCGCCCCTACTGGCAGCGCAACAATGCGACGGTTCAGGATATGCTCGATCTTGCCGAGGCGCAGTATTCAGGCATGGATGCGCGGGGCGAGGTGTTCGATACGGAATTGGCTGCCGATCTGACCAAGGTTGGCGGGGACCATTATGCCGCGGTGGCGATCCTCGCATATCGGCAGACCCTTGCGGCCCACAAACTTGTAGCCGACGCGAACGGCGATCCAATGCTCTTTGCGAAGGAGAACTTCTCAAACGGCTGCATTGCTACGGTCGATGTGCTGTACCCATCCGCTCCATTCTTTCTTTTCTTCCAGCCGAAGCTACTTGAAGCCCAACTTCTCCCTGTGCTCGAGTATGCGGCGCTGTCCCGCTGGAAGTTCCCCTTCTCTCCGCATGATCTCGGTCAATATCCTCTCGCTAATGGGCAAGTCTACGGCGGCAGAGAGAAGACGGAAGAGGATCAGATGCCAGTGGAGGAAAGCGGCAATATGCTTATTCTCGTCGATGCACTGGCGCATGCCGAGGATAGCGCTCAGCTCGCGGAGCGCTATTGGCCGCAGCTGACAAAATGGGCTCAATACCTGAGAGAGAAAGGGCTTGATCCGGAGAATCAACTAACCACTGATGACTTTGCCGGTCACGTTGCCCACAATGCGAATCTATCGATCAAGGCAATCGATGCGCTGGCCGCATACGCCGACCTGGCGCATCTGCTCAAGCGGGAAGACCTGGCGAAGGAATACAGTGCTGTGGCGAAGTCCATGACGGGTAAGTGGATTGCGATGGCTGTTGAAGGCGACCACTTCAAGCTTGCGTTTAACAGTCCCGGCACCTGGAGCCAAAAATACAATCTGGTGTGGGACCAAATTCTTGACTTCAACCTGTTTTCCAAGAGCGTTCGGGAGAATGAGGTAGCGTTTTACGAAGGAAAAATCAATACCTACGGTCTCCCCCTCGATAGTCGCGCTGACTACACCAAACTCGACTGGTCTGTCTGGACAGCCACTTTGGCATCGACTCCAGAGCAGTTCAACGCGATCATCGATCCCATCTATCGTTGGACAAACGAGACACCCACGCGCGTCCCTTTGACCGACTGGTATGACACCAAGACAGGGAAACAGATGGGCTTTCAAGCTCGCAGCGTCGTGGGCGGCGTCTTCATCAAAGCACTTTCCGATAAGCAACTCACGGCGAAGTGGCGTGCTGTGGGCGCGTTACACGCAAGCGGTGAGTAAGCTCCCGGCTCAGCGGATTTCTCAATTCAATTTGGGCGTTCATAGAGTTGCGCGTGAGGAAAACGCAGATGATTTCGGGCGTGATCTGCACCGATGGAAAGATATCGACGCGGCATCGAAATGACCCTCTCGCGTTCGTCGATGCTTCGGAGAACCAGAAGCGTTTCACCGTCCGAACTTCCGAGATTCAGGATCTCGAGTTCTATGGGCCGATATTCCGGAAGTCCATGCATGATCCGAACTGGAAATTTCGCGTGGCGGTGCAGATGCTCGAAGCCAGCTATTTCTAAACACTGAGTGGGAAGCGCGGTATTTTCTCTGGAGCGCGGCAATCGAGGCTTACTCACTTCGAAGGGGACGAACTGGTAGCAAGACAGTGGAAGCCTCGTTGTGGGTGAAGGGGCGCCGACTCGAACACAGGGAGATCGCCGCAGAATGGCAGAATGTGATGGAGTGCCGGGTGGGCTATCCGAAAATCGCATCAGGGATCCGGCGCCGTTTCGGAAAATTGAGCCCCTCGCGGTACTAAAGACGAGTCCTGCTGGATCGGGAATCGTTCAAGCGATCAGGCCTCTCAAGGCCCTCTCTTCCTGACAGTAAACATCTTCAGATATGACCCAGCGAAGATTTCTGCTCGTTACCGACGGCAAGGATTCATCGCAGGTCGTTTTGCACCAAGCGAACGCTTCAAGCGTAAAAGGTCATCGTGACGTGGTCCTGGAAAATCTTGCATTGCGTCAGCCCGTTTCTGCGGCGCGATAGGCTGCGAGTTTGCCGTCTGACTGGGATAGGGAGCTGAAGGATAAGAAGAAATCGCTAAAAGGGATCGCACACAAATGCCAGCGGACTTCAAGGAGAAGTTGGAAGCCGGACTCCGCGCTGGGACTCTCGTTGAGAAGGTTGCTCAAGAGAACGGACGGGACACAATGAACTTTTTCCGCTGGTTACACAGTAAGCGCCTAAATGCCTAAATGGCCCCAGCCGTCGGCGACAAGCGCGGCTTGTGGACCACGGTAATTGCGTCGGGCCGTGTTGGTCTTCGATTAAAACAGGAAAAGGCCGAAGGTGCCCCTACCTCCGGCCATAGTCCCATTGAGTGAATCAAGGAATTAACTCGAACACCATCCCGTGTTTGTCGGCACCTCCTGCGACTGTGGTCCCGTAGAGAGTCCCATTTGAGTCGATGAGGGTATCGACTGGACCTACCCCAACATAATCAAAGCTGTAGAGAACCGTCTCATTTCCCCTCGCTGAAAATTCGAAGACCGCGCCGGAAACGGTCTCACCAACAGTGTAGTACCGTAGACGTTTCCTGCCGTGTCAAGCACAGGAGCACCCCAGGGGTTGCAGCCGTCGCCGAGGGCGCTATTGAAACTGTGGAGAACTTTGAAATTCTTGTCGCTTGTGCTGATCTGAAATAGAGTCCCGCCTCCTCCGCTTTCCTGCCCGCACAAACCAGTACCTCCTGCAATAGTAGTGCCGTAAAGGATCTTGGTTGTTGCGTCCAAGGCCAAACCACCCATCGGCCCCAAGCTATCCTCTTTTAGAATTTGGTAAATCGCGGCCCGGAAACACTGACGGAAGTGGAGGGATGATTCGCTCGAGCGCGAACTGGAGTATTGCTTGCTAGCAGGAGGTTGTCAAGCCGCAAGTATTCCACAAGATGCCGCTTTGCGGTTCCGGTCGATCCATTCGGCATTCCTACTCGAGCCTGCTACGTCGAGTGGGTGCCAACATCCAAGTCCAACAAGAACTGCTTCATGCATTCCATCATCCAAAGCACGATGAATGTCTATACGCAAGCCATGTCGGAGGGCAAGCGTGCCGCAAACAGATGGGTAGTTCGGAGCGTATTGGCCTGTGAGCCTTGTGGTGCGTCAGTGGTGCCTAATGCGGGAACGACTGGGAGCCAATGGGTATCGGGAGGTTTGGTAAGTGGTTGCGGCGGGTGGATTGAACCACCGACCTTTGGGTTATGAGCAGCAGGGCAATGCTAACCCATTGTAATTCCATTGGACTTAGCACCTCGCCATTCCGGGAAACACCCACTCCAACGCTGGGTTTTGGTGCCAAATTGCAAGGGGCTTGCCGGGAGTTTGCCCCAGCTCTCTCCCCAAAAAAATGCCAGAAGTTTCGAAATTCGGAAAACCAAAAAGCCAACGTCCTCTGCCAAAAGCGGGTCGCGTCGGCAGGCGCGACTTGGTGGTATCCGACTTTCGCCACGCGCCGAACATCCGTCCTTTTCACTAGCACTGATTCGCGGCGCATCCTGAGGAGTCGTTTGCAGGACGGTCCCGACCCAACAATATTCCATCAGCAAGAGCACGCATTTCGGAACCCTCTGCGGCCGTCGTTGCTCCGACCGGCTGAATAGCGGAGATGCGACCGCGAGCGAAGACGATTACGACGAGCAGATGAAAACGTCGGACTGGTGGGGCTACATTTGGCCCCAGATTTACAACATCAACCAGGTGGTTTACACGACCGGGACCATGTTCCCTAACGGTGGTTGGTATGAGGCGAAGCTGCGCGTTCAAGTGCGGCGGAGCTTTGAATGGGTGGATGTTCCGGGCGTGACCGTAACGCCCTCGTATCCCTATACTGCGGACGCAGGCAGCTTTACTACCTACACCTTCAACCTGCCGAACACGTGGGGAGATGGCGTGCGCATCATCGGCCAGCCGGGAGGCACCGGCTACTTCACCTCCATAAATCAACTCGGCGTCTACTTCCAGGCGGAGGATTCACTTCATTAAACCATTTACGCCCTGGGGACCTGTCATTCGTGGTGTCGCGCGGCCCTTAATTCTAAGAATGACGATGTCTGGGGCTTTTCTTGCACTTAATTGGAGTGACAAACCACGTAAAGAAGAAGGGACCGGACGTGTGGGTGAGGTCCTCAGGAGAGAATCCTAGGGAAGCTCTGAATAAAATTCGATTTGGGCCTGGTTGGCGGCCATAACTTACGAAATTGCGATCATCGGACTGGTTGGTTGAGGCCCTGAGGTACTCTGAAGTGCCAGGGCGATTCGTACTCTGCCCGCCGAGGCACACTACGCCACTCGGTACAACAACCTTCTCCGAACCAGGAATGGGTTCACCAAGGCGCAAGTGGTAAATAATCGATTGGCGTTCTTCTTCAGTCCTCGATAGCGCACTTTCACGAAGCCAAACTTCAGTTTCATTACGGCAAAGACATGCTCCACCTTGGAACGTACGCTCGATTTGGTGCGGTTCTTCTCCCGTTCCACTTCGTCAATGCGGTTCTTATACCGGTAGCGTCGGTTGCTGCAGTCTTGCGCCAGCGGGGCGCACTGGTGAATCACTTCTGTCTGTCCGCGATGCGCTTGGTCTCCCCACACCCGCGTCTCCTCGCCGTGTAATAGGTCAGGAAATACCGTGACATCGGCCACGTTGGCCGCGGTCGCCACCGCAGTGTGGATCAGCTTGGTCTTGCTGTCTACCCCCACGTGCGCCTTCATCCCGAAATACCACTGCTTGCCTTTCCTGGTCTGGTGCATCTCCGGGTCACGCTGCTGCTCCCGGTTCTTGGTCGAACTCGGTGCATGCAGTATGGTGGCGTCCACGATCGTGCCCGTCGTAATCCGTACTCCCTTACTTTGCAAATGCAAGTTTACTGTGCCCAGAATCTGCTCCCCCAGGTTGTGCTCCTCTAGCAGATGCCGGAATTTGCATACCGTGGTCTCGTCCGGCACCGGTTCCCGTCCCAGGTCAATCCCCACAAATTGCCGCAGCACGATCGAGTCGTACACTGCTTCCTCCACCCCAGGGTCGGACAGATTGAACCATTGCTGCACAAAATACATCCGCAGCATTCGCTCCACTCCCACCGGTGGACGCCCCTGCCCCGCCTTCGGATAGTACGGTTCCACCAGCGCACATAACTCCGGCCACGGTACCACCTGCTCCATCTCCTCCAAAAACTCAGTCCGTCGAGTCTTCTTGCTGTACCGCTCAAAGCCAGTCATCATCGCCAGTGTCCTCTGTTTCATGATGGCGCTACTATAGCGACACGACTTGTGGAAAG
>JBAUXO010000064.1:0-60496 GCA_049584315.1 Candidatus Sulfotelmatobacter sp.
GGCGACGCGTGTTATCGAAAGCCCGGCTACTCACATCTAGCTCAACCCGCCGAACCGCCGTATGCGGACCCGCATGTACGGTGGTGTGGGAGGGGAGGACGAGCGATCGTCCCCCCTATCCCGATTCTTGAAATCGTCCGCGGTTCTACGTGCAGGTGAAGCGGGTTCCTCACCGGGATTGGCGCCCGGTGCGGAATCACATCGGCGTGAAGCCAGAATCAAAATCAGAGTCGATCACTGCCCGAGTCAAATCAAAATCAAAGATGACGGACAGGCGCTGGCCGTTCCACAACAGCGGTTTCCCGGGGAGGAACTATGTACGAAGTGGTTTTGAAGCGGTTTGAGCAGGCAGAAGAAGTGAGGACTTTTGAAAAGGGAAAGTTTGAAGTCGTGCATGTCGGCGGGATGACGATTGGCCGCGCCACCTACGAGCCGGGGTGGAAGTGGTCGCTGCATGTGGGAAAGGCGGCGGGAGCGATGAGTTGTATGGTGGAGCACGTTGGACTGGTAGTGTCGGGACGGGCGACGGCGGCGATGGATGATGGCCGCGTGATCGAGATCAAGGCGGGAGATGTGTTCTACATCGCGCCGGGGCACGACAGTTGGGTGGTGGGCGATGAGCCTTATGTGTCACTGCACTTCATGGGTGCGGAGCAATATGCGCAACAAAAAAAGTGAGCGAGTAGAAACTGCTCTCTGGTGTGTACGACGCCTGAATCGGAATCGCCACGTCACTACGGATTTTCTTGTAGGCCGGTTGCGGCGGTTCCGTAGAGCGGAAGCATGGAAAGACCACGTGCATCGCGGTAAGTCTTGCGGATAGAACAACCGCGAGATCTGGAAGCCCGGCGACCTGGAAGTGCGGCGTTTGGCAAGCGGCTTGCTTCGAGTCGGTGGCAGAGGAAGGATGTCCCTAACATCTCTCGGAGGATTTTGATGAAGACGAAATTGTGGTCCCTAAGTACGCTTGCCGCCCTACTGCTGATGGTTGGCGTTTCAGTTTACGCACAACAATCGGCACCGTCGACAACCCCGACTGATCCAGCGACTGCGCCACAGACGCAACCGAACGATCCAACAGCGCAACAGCCCGCGGCTTCGCAGGCGCAGCCGACGACTTCGACCTCCGACAGCCAGACGTTCACAGGAACCATTGTGAAGTCAGGGGATAAGTACATGCTGCAGGATGCCGCCTCGGGAAAGAGTTATGACATCGACCATCAAGATCAAGTGAAGCAATACGAAGGAAAGAAAGTGCGCGTGCATGGAACGCTGGATGCGAACGGCAAGATGATTCACGTGCAGTGAGGTGTTCTCTCGAATTGGTGATTGAGCAAAGGAGGCCGCAACGAAAACCGCGGCCTCCTTTCTTTATTTCTCGCTGCTGGTCGATCCGGAGAGCCGAACGTACTCCCACCCCTGCAGAGGATGCAAGGGTGGGACTTCCCGCAAAAGGTTGGTGAACCTGAGAGGTGGGAGCTTACCCGCATTTCAGGCAGCGGTTTGCCGGTAAGCAAGGCTGGCGGTCGAGAGCTGAAGAAGGTCCAGGAGCGACGGGGAAAGCTGTACGGATCGATTCCTCGATGCGCTCGGTCACGTTAGCTGTCCAAAGCGGCGAACTGCGTTTGCAGCTGCGAGAAAAAGAGCGAGGATTGGGCTCCGCTGAGATATGGAGCAAGGGCGACGATGGCCTCCGCGGCGGCGGTTTCTGGGGCGGGATGGCCGCCGTGGATCGCAAGCCAGAGGGCGATGATCCAGGCAGCGTCCAGGTCGTAGGCAAGGGCAGCATCGGGTAAGGGCATAATGTTTCTCCTATCCGATAGTGAGCTTGGGATGGAAAACGTTTCGCGTTGCTATAGTTAAGTTTCTGGCAAAGGGACCGATGACACGAGACGCGACGTACTGGATTAAGAAGTTGGCGCTGGAGGCGCATCCGGAGGGTGGGCAGTACCGGCAGACTTATCGGGCCGATTTGATTTTGGCGAAGGAGAGCTTGCCGAAAGAGCTTACGGGGGCGCGGGCGGTCTCGACGGCGATCTATTTCTTGTTGGAGGGCGAGGAGATTTCGGCGTTCCACCGGTTGCGGTCCGATGAAGTGTGGCACTTCTATATTGGAACCCCGCTAGTCGTGCACGTGATCGGGCGAGATGGGGATTACTCGGAGCTTTTGTTGGGGAGAGACCCGGAGGCGGGTGAGGTGCTACAGGCTGTGGTGAAGGCGGGATGCTGGTTTGGGTCAAGAGTGAAGGATGGCGGAGGCTTTGCTTTGGTGGGGTGCACGGTGGCGCCGGGATTTGATTTTGAGGATTTTGAGATAGCGAAGCGGGAAGAGCTGATGAGTGCGTACCCGCAGCATCGGAAGGTGATTGAGAGGCTCACGCGGAGCTGAAGGCACGGCAAGTACATCGCCACGGATTTACGCGGATCAAGCGAAACAACATATTAAACACACTAAGATCCCCGAGCGATTACTTCACGGCGGCGGCTTTCTTGGGGAACATTTCGCCGATGCGTTTGATTTGTGCGCCCACGGTGCGCAATTTTTCTTCGATGTGTTCATAGCCACGATCGATGTGGTAGACGCGGTCGATGATGGTTTCGCCATCGGCGACCAGGGCGGCGAGGACGAGCGAGGCGGAGGCGCGAAGGTCGGAGGCGAGGACGGCGGCGGCGCTGAGGGGAGTTTTGCCGCGGACGACGGCGCGCCGGCCCTCGATTTTGATGTTCGCGCCCATGCGGACTAATTCCTGCGCGTGCATGAAACGGTTTTCGAAAATGTTTTCGGTGATGACGGAGGTGCCTTCGGCCTGCGTGGCCAGGGCCATGAATTGGGCTTGCATGTCGGTGGGGAAGCCGGGAAATTCTTCGGTGGAAATGTCGGAGGCGGTGAAGGGATTGTCGCCCATGACGCGGACGGAATCGACGGTGGATTTGGTTTTGACGCCGACTTCCTTCAGTTTGCCGAGTACGGCGCCGAGGTGGGCGGGATCGCATCCGGCGATGTTCAGATCGCCGCCAGTCATCGCGCCGGCGATGAGGAAGGTACCGGCTTCGACGCGGTCGGCGATGATGCGGTGCTTCGCGCCTTTCAGTTTTCTCACGCCTTTGACGCGGATGATGGCGGTGCCAGCTCCTTCGATCTGGGCTCCCATTTTGTTGAGCAGGGCGGCGAGATCGGCCACCTCGGGTTCGCGGGCGCAATTCTGCAGGATGGTTTCGCCGTCGGCGAGAGTGGCAGCCATCAGCAGGTCTTCGGTACCGGTGACGGTGATCTTGTTGAAGACGATCTCTGTGCCCTTGAGGCGGTCGGCGGAGGCTTCGACGTAGCCGTGATCCTGCGTGATTTTGGCGCCGAGCTGCTCCAGTCCTTTAATGTGCATGTCGATGGGGCGGCTGCCGATGGCGCAGCCGCCGGGGAGCGAGACGCGGGCGCGTCCACAGCGGGCGACCAGGGGTCCGAGGACGAGCGTGGAGGAGCGCATCGTCTTCACCAGTTCATAGGAAGCTTCGGGGGTGGTGAGATTCTTGCAGTGGAGTGTGGTGCGGTGCAGCGCGCGTCCGTAGCCGAGTTCGACCTCGGCGCCCATGGCGGCCAGCAGATTGCGCGTGGTCTGAATGTCGCGCACCTGGGGAATATTTTCGAGGATGACGGGCTGGTCGGTGAGCAGGGCAGCGGCCATGCAGGGAAGCGCCGCGTTTTTTGCGCCGCTGATATGAACCGTGCCGAGCAGTGGCTCGCCGCCGCGGATGACGAGTTTATCCATGAGTTAAAAACGTCCTTGGTAAGAAATCCATTCTAGCGGGGAACGGCGGGAAGGGTGGTTAATCGGGAGGGCACGGCCTAGTGGGGCCGGTGCGCCCGGACGGCCCGGGCCCGTGACATACCGAGGATGCGCAGGAAACGGGGCCAGGGCAAAAGCAGGTTCCTCACCGCGCTGGACGCCCGGTTCGGAATGACAGGTTGTGACAAATGGGGTACGGGGCGCGGCAAAAGCGGCGCCTTTCAAAACCGAGCCATCTCAGAGCAAGACGCTTGCACCGCCTTGTCTGTTTAGAACGTCCTGCGGAACAGCCAGAACAAGAATCCTGACAGCATCATGGCTACAGGCAGGGTGAGAACCCAAGCCAGGGCCAGATTGCGGACCGTGGACCACTGGATGCCGGAATGGTTGGCGGCCATGGTTCCGGCGATGCCGGAGGAGAGGACGTGCGTAGTGCTGACGGGGAGACCGAAACCGTCGGCGGCACCGATGGTGGCCATGGCGGTGATTTCCGCGACGGCCCCCTGGGCGTAGGTGAGATGTTGCTTGCCGATTTTTTCGCCAACCGTGACTACGATACGCTTCCATCCGACCATGGTGCCGAGGCCGAGGGCCATTGCGACGGCGACCTTCACCCAGAGAGGAATGAAGCGAGTGGAGTGGTCGATGTGCTTTTTGTAGTTGGCGAGGACGGCGCTCTCGGAATCGGTGAAAGTCGGGTTATGACTTTTCTGCATCAGGCGGATGGCTTCGCTGATCAGATACATGTCGTTGCGGAAGTTGCGGACCTGGTCGTTGGGGATGTTCTTCATCTCCTTGTAGAGAGCGGTTTCATTACCGATGTCGCTGACCAGGGTGCGCAGGGCGAGCATGGTGTTAGGCGTGAAATCCTTGTCGCGAATGTAATTAGTGACGTCGTCATGAGCGTCGCCGACGGCGGCGCTGTCGCTGACGTACTTGCTGAGGACGTCGGCGGCTTCGTGCGAAACCGCGATGAAATCCTGAGAATCTTGGTAGGTGATGGCGTGGTTTAGCGCGTAGGCGGTGGGGACGGTGCCGATCAGAATCAGCATGATAAGGCCCATGCCTTTTTGTCCGTCGTTAGAGCCGTGGAAAAAGCTGACGCCGGTGCAGGTGAGGATGAGCAGGCAACGGATGTAGAACGGCGGGGGCGCGGAGCCTTCGGGAGCCGCGTAGAGTTTTGGATCTTTGATGAGCGCCTTGGCGAGAAGCAGCAGCAAGCCCGCGCAACCGAAGCCGACGATGGGGGACAGCAGGAGAGACTTACCAATGTTAGCGGCTTGACCCCAGTCGACACCACTGGTCCCGGTTCTGGCGTTCATGAGCTGGTTGGCAATGCCGACACCGATGACGGAACCGATGAGCGTATGCGAACTGGAGGCGGGCAGGCCGAAATACCAGGTGCCGAGGTTCCAGATGATGGCGGCGACGAGCAGGGCGAAGACCATGGCGAATCCGGCTTTGCTGCCGACTTGCAGGATCAGTTCGACCGGAAGGAGCGAGACGATCGCGAAGGCGACAAGTCCGCTGGAGGCGAGAACGCCGAGGAAGTTCCAGAAGCCAGACCAAACGACGGCGATATGCGGCTCGAGCGAGTGGGTGTAGATGACCGTGGCCACGGCATTCGCGGTGTCGTGGAATCCGTTGACGAACTCGAAGCCGAGCGCGACCATCAGCGCGACGCCCAGAAGCACGAAGGGCAGGACGGACTCATTGTGCACGAAGGAGAGATCGTGCAGAAGGCTAGAGCCGGCGTAGCCGACTCCGATGACCAGCACGATGCCGAAAACCAGCATGCCGAGTTTGCCGGGAGAACGCGAGAGTTTCTGGTCCAGAACCGACGTCGATGCAGTAGCCATAGTGAGTCCTCAGATCGAAGGGCGATTAAGATTGCCGCTGTGCCAAGGTGGTCACTATACGAAAAGATTGTTACGGGAGTGTGAAAATGGCGTGATGCTGTGAGAGTTCCACGGGCGAGAGGGTCTGAGTCTGATTACAAACGGAAACAAGCCCGAGGACATCTAAGCAAGAGCAGAATGATAAGGAGAGCAAATATGGCTAAAGTCAGGTTGGCGTTGCTGGCGCGGGTTGAGGCAAAGCCGGGCAAGGAAGCGGAAGTGGAGAATTTCTTGCGCAGCGCGGTGACGATCGTGGACGAAGAACCGGAGACGCTGGAATGGTTCGCCATCAAGATGGGACCGTCGACTTTTGGGATTTTCGACGTGTTCAAGGACGAAGCGGGACGGCAGGCGCATTTGAATGGGCGCGTGGCGGCGGGTTTGATGGCGAATGCGGCAACATTGCTGGCCAAGGCTCCGGTGATTGAGAAGTGTGAAGTGCTGGAAGTGAAGCCGGTGAGATAGGACGGGACGGCAAAAATATAGTTCCCAACCCTGCTGCGGACAGATGGCAACTAAGTATGAGTAAGCGCAATAGGTGCCAATCATAATCCCGCGGTGGCGCGCCAAGACGCGCTCCGTAAAAACGGAGGAACAACCATGGCAGACGATACGGAAAAGAACAAGCAACAGAGTGGCCAGTACGGCCAGGGACAGAGCCAACAGGGCCAGCACGGCCAAGGTCAAAAGCCCGGACAGCCCGGACAGCCCGGACAGCCCGGACAATCCGGACAGACTGGCCAATCCGGTCAGACTGGCCAACAGCAGAAGGGGAACGTTGACCCCAGCCGGAAGAATCCGACTCAGGACGATGAGCAGGAAAAGCAGGATCGTCAGCGGCGCGCCTCCTAGGCACTTACGCGAAGGCGGTAAGTTCAAGGAGCCCCGGTCCATCGACCGCGGCTCCTTAACTTGTTTCTGACAGTACTTTTCGAGCCCGGTCATTTCTTGATCCCCCGAGGCAGATAAGGGCTTCGGGTATTGGGGCGCATTGTTTACAATAGAAGATTCGTTCACCGGCGGGGGAAATCCCTGCGCGGGGCGAATGCGCTTTGGAACAGTCAAACCACAAACCCGACGCCTCCCTGCGCGTGGCGCCCACCGTCTACTGGCGCGTGGAGGGGAGCCTGCTGGACCTGACCGTGGTGCAGCCGGTGGCGTTCTTTACCTGGAACGCACAGACCTTCTCGGAACGCTTCCGGCGGCGCGGGCTTATCTTCCTCATGGCGGCGCTGCGTCCGTTTCTGTATTCGACAAACCGGAAATTCGCGACGCGGGTGGTGCATACCGCTTTGCGAGGCGTAACGCGCGACCGGCTGGATCTGCTGGGCGAAGAATATTTCCAATACAAACTGAAGCCGCAGCTGAAGGCGCGCGGAGTGGAGCGTGTGCAGGAACTGGTGCGCTCGGGAGCAGGTGTGGTGCTGGTGAGCCAGGGGTTGGAGCACGTGATGAAGCCACTGGCGCAACACCTAGGGGTGAAGTGGGTGGTAGCGAACCGGTTGGAGTTTCGCGACGGCGTGGCGACAGGACGTTTGCTTGAGCCGGTGATCCGGCCGCGTGGAGCCTTCGCACCGATTCAGGACCAGAGTCCGGATGGGCGGCGAGCACCGAGACCGCTAGCGCGACAGCTGGATATCACGCTGCAGGAATTGAAGACGGCGGTGATTAGTTCTGGCCGGGAAGGGGTGGCGCAAGAACGTCCGATTGTTCATTTCGAGGGGCGGAAACAGGAGCCGGGGTTCTCGGTACGGCGGGCGCTGGCGGGCAAGCACGTAATGCTGATTGGCGTCACCGGATTTATTGGCAAGGTGTGGCTGGCGAACACGCTAAGGGAGTTACCAAAGACCGGGAGGATTTATCTGCTGATTCGGCGGCAGAAATCGAATCCGGCGCAGCGGCGGTTTGAAAAAATCGTGGAAGAATCGCCGGTGTTCGATCCGTTGTTTGAAAGATATGGAGTTGGACTCGGGGAATATTTACGCGAGAAGGTCGAAGTGGTAGAAGGAGACGTCACGCAGTCGGGATTGGGGCTGAACGCAGAGACTGCGCGGCGGCTGCAGAAGAATCTGGATTTGATTGTGAACAGTTCAGGATTGACGGACTTCAATCCGGACTTGCGGGATGCGCTGGCGACCAATACGGATGCAGTGATGAACATCCTGGAGTTTTTGCGGGGGACGGACCACGCGGGACTGCTTCATCTTTCCACGTGTTATGTAGCGGGAGAACGCGACGGGCGGGTGACGGAGAAGCTCATTCCGAATTACACGCCGCATCGCGTGGCGCACTTTGACGCGGAGCAGGAATGGCGGGCGCTGCAGGCGGTAATCGCGAAGGCGGAGGAGCAGGCCGAGGGCGAGGAGGTGACGGCGGGACTGAGGTCGCAGTCTCTGACGAAGGAACATGCGGCGAAGGTACTGCAGGGAGCGGCGCTGGAGAATCAGATCCGCAAGAATCGGATCCGCTGGCTAAAGACATATTTGACCGAAGCCGGGACGCGGCGGGCGAAGGAGTTGGGCTGGCCGAATACTTATACCCTGACCAAGAGCTTGGCGGAGTCGCTGATCGTTAAATATGGTGCAGGATTACCGATTGCGGTGGTGCGTCCGGCGATCGTGGAAACTTCGGTGGCAAAGCCGTTTCTGGGATGGAATGAGGGGATCAACACTTCGGCGTCGCTCTCGTATTTGCTAGGGACTTATTTCCGGCAGTTGCCGTCGAATGAGAGCAAGCGGCTGGACATTATTCCGGTAGACGCGGTGTGCGACGGGATGACGCTGATTGGGGCGGCGATTGTGGAACGGCGGCATGACGAGCTGTACCAATTGGCAACCTCGGCCACGAATCCTTGCGACATGGGACGGTCGATTGAGTTGACGTCGCTGGCGCATCGCAAACATTATCGAGCCCAGGAGGGGTTGGAATCCTGGCTGCGGCTGCGGTTCGATGCGATTCCGGTGTCGAAGACGCGATATCAGAGAATGTCGGCGCCGGCGCAGAAGGCGATTGTGAAGTCGATTCAGAGGATTATGTCGCCGCTGCCGTTGAAGAAAACGCCGCTGGTGAAAGCAGAAAGAAATCTGGAACGTCTAGAAAAATTGATTGAGCTGTTTGAACCGTTCATTTTGCTGAACGAGCATGATTTTGCGGCCGATAATGTGGAGAAATTGGCGCAGGCTCTAGTGGAAGATGAGCGCGACGAGTTTGGGTACAAGGCGCGATTGCTTGACTGGTGGGATTATTGGATCAACGTGCATATTCCGGCGCTGCGAAAGTGGACTTATCCGTTGATCGAGGGCAGGCCGCTGGAGGCGCGTCCGGCGCGGAGTTTGGAGAATGGCGAGACGGTGAAGACGGGCACAAATGGGAACTGGTGAATGGCGATATTTCTGACGGGATCGACGGGATACATTGGGGCGCACGTAGCGGCGAACTTGCTGCGGGATGGCGCGGCCCTGAACGTTTTGGTGCGCTCGCGCGACGTGGGCGAGGCGGAAGCGCGCTTGTGGCAGGCGCTGCAGTTGCATCTCGAGTTCCCACAATTTTATGAATATCTGCAGACGCGAGTGCGCGTATTTCGGGGAGACCTGACGGACCCCGGTTTCGCATTGGGGCGGGACGAATACGATCGACTGGTGCATACGACGGATTCGGTGATTCACTGTGCGGCGTCGCTGAACCGGAAGTCGGAGAAAAGTTGCCTGAATGTGAATCTGCGGGGCACGCTCGAAGTGCTAACGCTAGCGCGGCATGCCGAGCACTATCACGGGCTGAGGCGGTTCAGCCAGGTGAGCACGGTGGCGGTCGCAGGAAAGCGCCGGAATGAACTCGTGGCGGAAGACCGGTCGATTGACTGGGAGCGCTCGGACTACGATCCGTACGCGCGGACGAAAAAGTTCTGCGAGCACATGATGCGGGTGCTGTTGCCGGAGACGCCGAAGACGATTTTCCGGCCGAGCATTGTGCTGGGCGACAGCCGCCATGCGGAAACCACGCAATTCGACATGGTGAAGGCATTTGTATTTCTGGCAAGGCTACCCGTGCTGCCCTTTCGCGCCACGGACAAAATCGACATTGTGAATGTGGATTTTGTGGCCGAAGCGATTTCGACGCTGCATCAGAAAGAGCATCCGCAATACGACACGTATCATCTTTCCTCCGGGGTGAGATCACAGACATTTCGGGAGATCACGACGGCATTGGCGGCAGTGCAGAACAAACGAGCACCGATATTCCTGCCGGGGGTGGAGCGGCCGTTTGCCGGGTCGGTGAATTTTCTGGCTAACCGCAAGGGAGCGATCGGGAGAGGCGCGGCGCTGTTGAAGGTATTTATGCCGTATCTGGTATGGAACACGGTTTTCGATAACACTCGCGTGATGAAAGAGCTGGGAACGAGGCCGGTTCCGTTTTCCGAATATTGTTATCCGCTGTTGAAATTCAGCAGCGCGAACAATTTTGAGTACAAGTATCGGCCGTGGCCAGCAGCAGCGGGAGGGACAGCCGCATGATGGATTTCATTCTAGAGGCGTGGGTCAGTACTTCCATTGAGCGCGCCAAGGCTGGGTGGATGTTGGGTAGGGGCAAGCGTTGGCAACCAGGCGAGAAATTGAAGCTGCTGTTTGCAGGATATAACGGCACGCGGAACATGGGATCGGATGTGCGCGTGGAAGAGATGCTGCGGCAGATCCGGCATATTCTGGGCGCCGAGCGCGTGGAGTTCAGCGTGATGAGCCAGAACTTCGATTTCTCGCGCGGATATTTTGAGGGGACGAGACAGGTCCATCTGCCCGATATTTTCCCCCCTTTTCTGGCCAAGGAAGTGCCGCTGCACGATGGAGTGGTGGCATGCGAAGGATCGATGTTCAAGAGCAAGTTCGCCAACGCGCTGACCACCATGATGATCGGGTCGCTGGGGATTGCGGCGGCGCAGAACAAAATATCGGTGGGGTATGGCGCGGAAGCCGGGCACATGGATCCGCTGGTGGCGAAGATGTGCGGGCGTTACTGCAAGAATTCGTTTGTGATCACGCGGAATGAAGAGTCACGTGGAGTTTTGCGCGAGTTGGGCGTGCCGACGGAACTGGGAACCGATACTGCCTGGACGTTTGAGCCGCGGCCACCGGAGTATGGGCAGAGTGTGCTGAAGAAAGTTGGCTGGGATGGGCGGACACCGGTGCTGGTGGTGTGCCCGATCAATCCGTTTGAATGGCCGGTGAAGGCGTCGGTGGCAAAGTACGCGGTGCGCAGTTTGACGGGCGCTTACAAGGACAGTCACTACCGCACGGTTTATTTTCATAACTCGGGGCAAGCGGCGGAGCAGGCGTATCACAAATATTGGAACGCGATTGCGAACGCGGTGGACACGTTCCGGAAGAAGAAAAATGTTTTTGTGATTCTGGCGGCGACGGAGCGACTGGATGCTCGTCCCGCGAACCGTATCGCGGAGAAGTTAGGCGGAGTGCCGGTTCTGACACCGGATGAATACAACATGTACGAGTTGGTCAGCGTGTTGAGAACCTGCCATATGATGGCGTCGTCGCGCTATCACGGGATTGTGACGTCGATGCCGGGGCTGGTGCCGTCGGTGGGAATCACGATGGATGAGCGCATTAGAAATTTAATGCGGGAGCGGGGACATCAGGATTTGCTGATGACGGTGGACGATCCGGAGCTGGAAGCAAAGCTTTTGGCGGCGCTGGAGAAGTTGAGTTGCGAGGGGGAGGCGATCGCGACCGGCATCGCGCAAACGGTGGTAAAGAATTTGAAGGTGATGGCGCGTATGGGCGTTTATTTTGAGGAGGAAGTGCAGAGGCGGTATCCGGAATTTGAGACGCGCCGCGGGGAGTGGAGTTGGGAAGATTATTTGCCGCCGATGAGTAAAGGACTGCGGGAATTGGCGACGGCCTACAACTAGATCAGCGGATTTTTTCCTGTGGCGCTGCGATCCCTATTTTGAACACACCCATTCCATTTGTCGGAGACATCCTTTCGCAACTGCACGCCGCTGCGAGCACGCGAATTCTTGCCGAGATCCGCGATAGCCACGTCACGGGCGTAACGGGCAGCGAGTTGCTGGAACTCATCCGGAAGGCGCGGACTTTTATCGCTTCGAAGGGGCTGCAGAAGGGCGAGCGGTGCGGATTGCTGGCGGCGAACAGCATTCGCTGGGTGGCGATGGACTTGGCGCTTATGGCGGAAGGGCTGATCGTGGTGCCGCTGTATTCGCGGCAAGCGCCGGCAGAACTGGTAGCGATGATGAAGGACTGCACGCCGTCGCTGGTGTGTTGCGGAGATGCGGCACTGCGTGATGCGATTGCGCAGAGCTGGACGGAGGCTCCGCCGCAGTATTTGTTGGATGAGATTTTTGCAGGAGTCGATGGAGTGCAATTGCAGCGTCCCCAGGTGGGGAAGGACGATCCGGTGACGATCATCTACACGTCCGGGACTTCGGGCGAAGCCAAGGGCGTGGTGCTCTCTGCGGCGAATGTGGGCTTCATGCTGGATCGCACGGCGGAGCGATTGGGCGAATTGATGTCGAGGTCTAAGGGGCAAGATCGCATTTTCCATTATTTGCCGTTCACTTTTGCCGCGTCCTGGATCGCGCTGCTGACGTTTCTGAAAAGACGAAGTCTAGTCACGATCAACACGGATCTGGCGAAGATTGCGAGCGACATGCGGGCGGTGGCTCCAGATTATTTCTTGAATGTGCCGCAATTGCTCGAACGCATGCGGCGCGCGGTGGATGAGCAGTTATGGCAGACGGGCGGGGTGGCGCTGGCGATTTATTCGCGGGCGAAGGCGGCTTGGGTACGCAAGCAGGAGAAGCAATCGAGAGCGGGAGACGAGCTGTGGCTGAAGCTGGCGACCCTGCTGGTGTTCCCGGCAATTCGAAAGAAGATGATTGGGAAGAATCTCAAGGCGCTGATTTGTGGATCGGCACCGCTCAGCGCGGAGACGCAGCTTTATTTCATGATGCTGGGGATTCGTGTGTTGCAGGTTTACGGGTTGACGGAGACGACCGCAATCTGCACCATGGACGATCCGAACCGGCTTGAGGTTGGCTATGTGGGGCCGGCGATTCCGGGCATGGAGATGAAGTTGGAGGAGAATGATGAGATTGTAGTGCGTGGGCCGAATATTTTTTCGGGTTACTGGAACCGGCCGGAGCAAACCGCCGAGGCACTGCGCGATGGGTGGTTCCATACCGGCGATCAAGGTGAAGCGAGCGCCGCCGGAAACTGGCGGATCGCGGGGCGGATCAAGAACCTGATTATCCTGGGATCGGGACACAAGATTTCGCCGGAGCCGATCGAGAATGCGATCGCGAAACTCTTGCCGGAAGCGCAGCAGGTTGTGGTGATGGGCAACGGGCGGGGATATCTCTCGGCGCTGGTGACGGGAAGCGTGACGTCGGAGAAGGTGCAGGCGGCGCTGGATGCCCTGAATCCGGAGATGCCGCACTACAAGCAGGTGCGGGCGTTCACCGTACTCGCCGAGGCGTTTTCAATTGAGAATGGATCGTTGACCGTGAATGGAAAGTTGAAGCGCGACCTGATTGCGGCGCGGATGAAAAATGAGATCGACGACATGTACCGCGTGAAGCAGACGGCGTAGTCGCGGGGAAAAATGTTGGAGACCACAAGGGACAAGGTGCACGGAGCGAAGCACGAGACGAGGACAGTGAGCCAGTGGAGCGGAGAAACTTTGTCCTGGAATATTGCCGATGGAGTGATCGAGGTAGCGCTGCATCGTGCGCCGTGCAACGAGTTGGGATCGGCCTCTTTGGAGGATCTCGAGCAGTTTGTAACGGCTCTAGAGGGCATGCAGGCGGAAGCCCATGCGCTCATTATTGGTAGCGAAATGAAGCCAGGCTTTTGCGCGGGCGCGGATTTGCGCGAACTCTATCACCGGTCGCAGGCGATGGATAAAGCTGAGGCGGTCAAGGGCGTTCGGGATTTTCTGGAGCGGATTCACCGCGTGTTGAATCTGATTGATGCCGCGCCATTGACTACCATTGCCGCCGTCCATGGAGTGACATTTGGGGGAGGATTCGAGCTCGCGCTGGCTTGCGATTTGATGATCGCCGACAAGATGGCGCGATTTTGCTTTCCCGAACTGCGGCTGGGGTTGATTCCGGGATTCGGTGGGATCCCGCGTCTGAAGCGCGACCTGGGGAACGCCGTGGTGAGGGATCTGCTGCTGACGGGACGAAGTTTCAATGCGACTAAGGCGCAGCAGATTGGGCTGGTGAGCCAGGTGGTGGGAGAGGGCGAGGCCCGCAAGGCGGCGCGGGCTGCGGCGGCGCAACTCAAGAAATTCGATCATGCCACGGCCGTGGCGGCGAAAAGGTTCATCAAGCCGATTCCGTATGGGGAGTTGCGGCAAGAGATTGATTTGTTTTGTGCACTGTTTGCGAGCCCTGCGGTCGAGGCGGGGTTACGGAAGTTTGTGGAGAGCACGGATGCGCAGCCTTACCTGCCCTAGGGGATAAGTGGGGTTGTGGTGAGTGAAATTGCAGAGGTCCTTCGCTTCGCTCAGGATGACAGAGCATTTGTAAAAACACATGAAGACTGCAGATCAAACGCTCGATGACATATTGCGTCTTGCCGCGGCGCATTTCAAGGTGTCGAGGGAAAAACTTTCTCCCGACGATGACTTCTTCAAGACGTTGGGGATCGACAGCTTGCAAACGCTGGATCTGCTGACCAAGCTGGAAAACCATTTTCACGTGGAGCTTCCGGATTACGAACTGCAGGGAGTCTCCGACTTTCGCACGCTGGCGGAAAGGATTCAGGCGCGACTGTAGAAACCCGCCACGGGAAAAAGGCGGGCGAGGCCATGGGGACGGCCTTCGATCATGTCATCAACTTCTGTGGGTAACTGATTCATTAACATGGTATTTTCCGGGTCTCCATGCCTCTGTGGTGAAATGATTCTTCGATGCTAGATCTCCAAAAATATAGCTGTCTGGGCGCGGCTCTGCGCGATACGTTGGATCGTTTTGCGAGCGAGACGTGCCTGATTGAAGCCGACCGCGACCGAGAGAAGACGCGGCTCACCTATTCCGACTTTAAAGAAATTAGCTTACCGCTTGCGCGGGCGCTGGAGGATGCAGATTTTGATGCGGGTGACCGCGCGGCCATCCTGATGACGAATCAGTCGAAGTGGCTGATTTCGGCGTATGCCATTTTCTATGGCGGCGGCATTCTGGTTCCTCTGGATTACAAACTGACAGCCGCTGAGCAGTTGCAGTTGCTGGCACATTCGAAGGCCAAGGTGCTGGTGGTGGAGTATCACCTGTGGCGGGCGATCATGCAGTCGCCGGAGTTTCCCAAAATCAAGACGACGCTGGTGCTGGTGACCGAGGCGCCGCTGCAGGCCGACCTGGGCGGAGGATTCCGATGGGAGGACTTCAAGCGCAAGGGCGCGCCCGATTTTGTGATGCGCCAGCGTGAGGACGTGGCGTGCATCGTGTATTCGTCCGGTACGGGGGGGCGTCCGAAGGGATGTGTGCTGACGCACGAGAATTATCTGGAGCAGTGCCGGGCGTTGACCGCGTGGTATCCGTTCTGGCCGGGGGTACGGTATTTGAGCATTCTGCCAACCAATCACGCGATTGATTTCATGGTGGGATTCATTGGGCCGTTCGTGTGTGGGGCGTGCGTGGTGCATCTGCGGACATTACGTCCGGAGTTTGTGCGGGATGCTTTTGTGCGCTACCGGATTACGTATGTTTCTCTAGTGCCGATGATCGTCAAGAATCTGGAGCGAGGTCTGCGGGCGAAGTTCGACGAGTTGCCATCGTGGAAGCGGGCGATTCTGAATCAGATGATCTCGCTGAACAAGCTGCTGACGCGAAGCCGGCCACGGGTGAAAGTGAGCCGCATCTTGCTCGGACAAGTGCATCGCGCCTTCGGCGGAGAGTTGCTGGCGCTGATCACTGGCGGAGCGTTCATGGAACCGACCACGATGCAGTTCTTTTACGATCTGGGAATTCCGGTGGTGAACGGATATGGCCTGACCGAAGCAGGAACGGCACTGACCTTGAACGATCTGAAACCGTTTCGCGCAGACACAGTGGGAAAACCGCTGCCGGGGGTGGAGCTGCGCGTGCTGAATCCGAACGACGAGGGGATTGGGGAGGTGGCGGCGCGAAGTAAAACGGTTATGTCGCATTACTTGGACGATGCGGAATTGACCCTGGAAACGATTGTCGATGGGTGGCTGCTGACAGGAGATCTGGGACAATTCGACAAAAGCGGGCATCTGCAGCTCTTCGGACGAAAGAAAAATATGATCGTCACGGAGGGCGGGAAGAATATTTATCCCGAAGATATCGAGACGGTCTTCGATGGTCTGCCAGTGAAAGAGTACTGCGTGTTCGCGGCGAACTACGTATGGCCGCAAAAGGAACTGGGCCGGGAGATGCTGGTAATGGTATTGCGGCTGGAGCAGAATCAGCGCTTCGACAGCGTACTGTTACAGCAGATTATAGACCGCAACCGGCGGTTGGCGGATTTCAAACGCGTGGGTGGATATCTGATCTGGGAAAAAGATTTTCCACGGACTGCGTCGATGAAGATCAAGCGGCAGGCGCTCGCGGAGGAAATCGGAAAAGCCGCGGAACGGGGAGCGGTGGTGGGGCTGTGAGCGAGGCGCAATGCTATCTCGCCATTGTGAATCCGGCGGCGGGAGGGGGGCGAAGCCGCAAGATGCTAGGGCCGGCGCTGGATCGGCTGAGAGCGGGGAGAGTAGCGGTAGAGGTAGCCGAGACGCGCGGCCCAGGCGATGCTGTGCGGATTGCGCGCGAGGCGTACGCGGGTGGCCGGCGACGGTTTATCGCGGTGGGCGGAGATGGGACCTCGTATGAAGTGGTGAACGGACTTTTCCCCGAGGCTAGCGCCGGGGATACGTCCACGCTCGGTTTCTTGCCGCTGGGAACGGGGAACTCGTTTCTGCGCGATTTCAGTGATCGTGGAGTCGAGCACGCGATCCAGTCACTCGTGGCACAACGAACACAGGCTTGCGATGTGCTGCGATTGCGCCACCGGGCGGGAGTGATCCACTACATCAATTTGTTGAGCGTGGGATTTCCGGCGGATGTGGCGACGCTCCGGGCACGGCGTTTCAGCGGCCAGGGAGAGCTGGGATACTTCGTTTCGATTTTTCTCGGGCTCGCGCGATTCGAGAGAAGGCCGTTCCCGGTGCGCGTCGAGGGGGAAACAGAATTCGACCGGCGGCGTTGTCTATTCCTCACCTTCAATAACAGTAAATTTACCGGAGGCACAATGATGATTGCGCCGAAGGCCGAGGTGAATAGCGGACTGATTGAGTACGTTCGCTGGGGCGCAATTGGCAGGCTGGGGCTGATGCGGAACTTGCCGGGACTCTATAACGGCTCGCACATTGAGCATCCGCTGGCGGAGAGACAAGCGGTGAAGCGGGTGGAGTTTGATTTGAGCGCGCCAGTGGATGTGATGGTGGATGGGGAAGTGTTGACGCTACACTGCGAGGAGTTGGATGTGCTACCCGGTGCGCTGAACGTTGTGGCTTGAGCGCGTGATATAAAAGTGCATCACGTTGGAAGGAAATCATGTCTGAACAGCGGCGAAAGCAGCAACAGAAGCGGGTTGGGGAAGCGGAAGCCAAGCTGCCGGCGCGGAAGATGCAGATTGGGGGCGGGATCGTATTGTTGTTTGTCCTGGCTTATGCGGGCGGGTGGTACTACCGGAATCACCGCTACGATGGCTTCGCCAAGTGCCTGGCGTCGAAGCAGGTGAAGATGTATGGCTTGTACTGGTGTCCCCATTGTGCCGAGCAGAAGGCAATGTTTGGGAAGGCATTTCAGTACGTGCCGTATGTGGAGTGCGCGGTTAAAGGCGTCAACGGAATCACGCCGGGGTGCAAGGCGGCAGGTGTGAAGTTGTTTCCCAGTTGGCAGTTTGGAACGAATCCCCCGAGAGAAGGCATCTTCCCGCTGGAAGAACTTTCCGATAAGACGGGGTGCGTTCTGCCATGAGCGCATCTTCGGATCAACCCACCTCGTTTACGCAAAATACAGCGAAAGACAATCGACCATTGTTGATCGCGATGGCAATTTTAGCGCTGGCGGGGATGATGGTATCGTCGGTGTCGCTGCAGCGTCACTACGCAAAGTCGGCGACAGCGGTTTGCGAATTTGGGGAAAGATTCAATTGTGACATTGTGAATCGCAGTGAATATTCAAGCTTGATGGGAATTCCGGTCGCGGGGATTGGGATCGTGGGATATGGCATGCTGTGCGCGCTGGCCACGGTGTACCGTGCGCGGGAGGGGACGCCATTGCGATTGCTGGTGGCGGCTTTGGCGGGATTGGCGTTTGCTCTTTATCTGACCTACGTCGAGGGCTACGTGCTGGAGACGTGGTGCATTCTGTGTTTGAGTTCGCTGGCCTTGATTGCGATGATCACGGTGCTGGCCGCGGTGCTGAAAGTGCGCGCCGGACAGCATCGCTGAAGCTGTTCGGATGGGAAGAATCCAAAAGACAAAAGGCGGAACTGGAGCCATTTCTGAGGTGACACGCGCCGGTGGTGCGGTGGGAGATCTGCGGCTGCAGGAATTTCGCAGCCGAGTCTTTCGAAATACTCGCTTCCTTCGAATGTGGTTGCCTCCCGGCTACGACGACCTGCGGAATGCCGGCCGACGTTATCCCGTGCTCTATTTGAATGACGGGCAGAATCTTTTCGAATCGTCGACGGCTTTTACCGGAGTGGAGTGGGGAGTGGACGAGTCCGCGGATCGGCTGATCCGCGAGGGCGCAGTGCCTCCGATGATTATTGTGGGCATGGATAACACGGGGAAAGATCGTCTTCGCGAATACATGCCGCACCGCTCGATGCATCCTTTGATGCTGCGGGTGCAGGGGCGCTATTATCCGGATTTCTTGATGAAGGAAGTGATGCCGTTTGTGGAGCGCACGTACCGCGTCGCGTCGGGGCCGGAGAATACGGGGCTGGGCGGGTCGTCGCTGGGAGCGCTGATTGCGCTCTACACTGCGACCGTGCGGCCGGGAGTGATCGGGCGGCTGTTGCTGGAGAGCCCCTCACTGTGGGCGTCAAACCGGCAAGCAATCAAGGAGAGCCGCGTGGTAAGAGTCTGGCCGGAGAGAATATTCCTGGCGGCGGGCACCGCGGAAACGGAAAACGCCGAACGCAGCCGCACCGTGGTGGATGATGTGAGGGAACTGGCGGCGATCATACGGCGAGCGGTGTTGAGTGAAAGACGGTTGCGGCTGGTGATTGGCGAAGGAGCCGGGCACGACGAATCGGCTTGGGCTGCGCGATTTCCTGAGGCTCTGCGGTTCTTGTTCGGGGAATAATCCAAGTCAGATGGTATTCGCAACTGGAGCTAATTTCCTGCCGAGGCTCCATATCTCACAGAACAGAGCGACCATTGCCGGAACCGAGAGCTGGACGTGCGTCCAGCGCGCCAAAGGGCCGAGCAGCGGAAGGGCGAAGGCGAGGTAAAGAAGTAGCTTGAAGTACGGAATGACGGGGTGGTCAAGATTATTGGCGATCCAGTCGCAGAGCAACAGGAATGCGGGCGCGAGGATTACCAGGTCGTAGACGGTGAGATGCGGAGCGAGAAGGACGGTGGCGAGGAGCAATGCGGAGTAACGCAAAGGTAATGAGAGGCGGCTGCGCCAGCAGCCAACCATCAATGCGGAAATCAGAAGCGCGCTAGCGAGATAGAGGGCTAAAGAAGCCGAGGGCCAGGGGATGAGCATGGCCCAAAAGGTGCGCAGGGAGTGGGTCTGATAGAGTCTGGGCTCGAACAGCGGGAGCACGCGGGGAACATTGAGCAGGACGTGCAGCCATTCGTGAAACGGCTCTCGGCCGTAGTAGAGACAGGCGGGGATCAATTCGACGCCTGCGGAAAGAATCGCTCCGACGAGGATCTTCCAGCGAAGGGCGATCAGAAAGACGATGGCCGCTGCGACGCCCAGTTGGGGTTTGAAGATGACAGATCCCAGAGCCAGGCCAGCCAGGAATTCGCGCTGACCACGAAGAGCGAAGAACGCGAGCGTGAAACCGAGGAGGGCGAGCGCGGATGTCTGTCCCCAGGCAATGAGGTGCCAAAAGGCTGGATAGGCGAGAGCGAGAATCAGGACCGTGGACGCCTGGTTGCGCAGCCCGGGGCAGGCGCGCCACACAGCATAGCAGCATAAGCCGTAAACCAGCGCACTTAGAGCCAGCCACAACACCAGCGCCGACGGATACGACAACCGCGCGAAGGGTGCGAAGAAAACCGACACTTGTGGAGGATAAAGCGGCAGATAGCGGGTGCCTGTAGCGGGGGGAACGAGCTGCGCCGCGAGTTCCGATTGCGCCGGCATGTTATATAGGTCCGCGCCGCGGCGAGCGAGAGCCAGCGAACCCAGGGTGTAGAGATGCAGAAAGTCGGTGCCTTTGAGGTTGCCGGCGCGATCTCGCAAGCCGGGCGTGACTACGTTCCATAGATAAACAGACCACAGGCAGAGTGCGAGCACAAAGCCATGCCGGTGTAGGCGTTTTGCGGTGATCCAAGAAGTGGCTTTCACCGGAGTCATGAGTTCGCCAATGGTGTCGAAGTGAATGTCATGGCGTGCCGGAACTCGTGCTCTCGAGTTGGGATGTTGCAGCGTTGCCACGTCTGCTCATGAATAACAAGGGCAAAATTAATGGAAAGAAAGGAGCCAGCACGGATGGCAGCAACGGAAGTTGACTTGGCGAATCAGGCCGAAGGGGAAAGAGGAGCAGCACCGCGGAAGTAATCCAAGGCCAGCTCACGCTGAGCGCAAAAATCGCTCGGGAAAATTCCGGCAGAGTCTTCCAATCGCGCAAGAGCAGCATCGTCGGAAGTATCAACATTACTTGATTGAATGGGGTGAAGAGAGGAAAAGCGAGGATAGCACCCGCTAGAAATGCAGCGAAGGTGAGAATAAATTGGCTCGACCCGGCGCCGTCTTTTCGATTCCGCCATACCAGAAGAAAAAGGATGACCACAATGACGCCGCCCACAATCTCTCCCGCCGTATCTCCCAGGGCCATGCGCAGTACAGACGTGGTTGGGAAATATTGTCGATAGGCGTTGGCACCTTCGATGAAATACCCAACCCATCCGGGAAGCATCAGCTCGCCAGCTGTAATAAGGACGGTGAGAGTCACCAGAAAGCCGGCCAACAGCCTCCATCGCTTAGACAAATCGCCTGCCACCCACACCAGAAAAAAACACAGAGGAAAAAAAGCCATCTGGGGCTTGAGGGTTGAACAGGCCAGCAGTGCTCCGCCGCCAAGCAAATGACTCCTGCCGACGCACCATGCCCCGGCGATCAGCAAGAATCCTACTACTACACTCAGTTGCTGGTGTTCAAGTCCTTGTACAATCTGCGGACTGGCGACGGTAAACAAAGTGATGGTTGCCACGTGCTGCCATGGGGGTCGCCATTGCAAAAGGCGCAGGCTGAGCGGCACGCTGAGGGCTGCGAAAAAAGCGAGCGCGAATGGCGCCCATCGATACACCTCGGAAAAGTCAAGGTACATCACAGGAGCCATGAGGAAAACCACGTACACCGGGTAGGCGAAGCGTTGTTCATCGATCTTGGGTCCGGGCTCGCGGTAATCCTGATCGACGATGTGCCCGTAAAAGGCCATCTGAATCTCATGACTGACTTCAGGCCCGTAAGGATTGCGGCCGTGGAGCAAGAGCTCGCGCGCTCCCACCCAGCGTGGATAAAGATCCCAGAGCTGAGTTTTGATCCCATCGACGGTTTCGCCGCGGTGTTGAACCCACGGCCATAACATCCTGACCGCATACAGCCAGGTAATGAGGCATGCCAGCAAGCTCAACAGGAGCCAGAAGCGGATTTTCATCTCGCGGGGGCCTCATACGGCTCGAGTCGAGGCGGAGAAGCATCGCCATTCACTCGCCACGCGTGCCGGTCTTTCATGTACGCCAGCAATTCCTGATTCGCAGCGACGCCCATATCTCGAGCCCACGCGACCTTGGAGGCATCAATATTTGCATCGTTGTACACCCATTCGTGGTGGAAATTGTGGTCTACATCGTAGCTCACTAGCACGAGTTGCCGGCCGGGAAGACGCTGCAGTTGCTCCGCTATAGCCGCCCGATGCAAATCGCCTCTCGGCCAATTAGGCTCGATCTGAGCGTGAACCGTGATGGCCGTCAGGCGCAAAAGGACCATAAAGCACGCCAGCACGGGAACCGCGCGCACCAAAGCTGGCCCGATCCGACGCCCCCCGGGTGACCAGTGCGACAGGTGGCGCATGCCTTGGACGAGAAGGATGTAAAGCGCTGCGACGGCCGGGGCGAAGTAGTGAGCAAGCGTCCAGGTCTCGACGGCAAACGCGGCCGCCATGGCGGCGCATATAACGATCGGCAAACGCATCTTGCGCTGTCGCATGACAGCGGGAAGAGCCAGAAGAGGCAGCGTCAGAATTGACCCAAGGTAGAATTGCCACAAGAGCACAAGCTTTCGCTGGGCGCGAACTAAATAGCCGGCAAAGGTCCGGTTTTGCTTGAATTCTTGCCGCGTCCAACGATAGTAATCCCGAATCACCGGGTCAAGGAGTTCGGGTTCAGCCGGCAGCGTCTGCCAAATGAAGTAGGGCGCGGTCCCGTAGGTTGCGCTACTCACGCGATACGTCATGCGTAAGGGATTGCCGGTGACGCGGTAGTAATAATAGCCGGTGGCGCAGGCCGCGATGAGCAAGGCGAGCAGCAGGGGCAGAATGATCCGCGGAACGAACGAGCCAAGCGCAGGGCGGTCTCTATCTGCTAGCCAAACAAGCATGGCGCAGGCAACCGGAAGAGCGAAAACCAATCCTTCATAAGGGCGGCTGTTGGCGAGGATGGCCACGCCCAGCGCCATCAATAGAGCGTCGCCGATATGCCCATGCTTGCGGATGCGCGGCCACGCCCCGAGAACCAGCGCCCCTCCCAGAGCCACAATGGAAGCAGACCAGTAGCCATTCATCCAGTAACTTAAGATTCCCAGTCGAAGCACTGCCAGAAAAGCGCCCAGCAGCGCCCACGGCGGGGGCACCCAGGCTTGCAGCATCCAGCACAAAGAGGAGCACATGAGTGCCATCGCCAGCAACTGTCCCAACCAGGGATTGCCTAGTAGCTGGCCGGCGGCCAGCACCAGTCCCTGTGCGGGAGGGAAGATTGACATGTAGGTGGGTTTTTGGATGACGTGAAAAGTTTCAAAATGCACCCACATGGGATGAGTGGAAGTCGTAAGTCTTCCGTGAGCGAAGGTATCGGCGGCGAGCAGGTAGCTGAACTCGTCGTGGGAGTCCGGTTGCGGAACACCGAGGATGGGGATCAATGCGCCGCGAACGGCGATCACGCTGACACCGACCATCAGAACCGCCAGGCGCTGGCGACGAGCCAGACGGGCGAAGGCGCGCTCGATCACGAGGAAAGACTTGGCTTGATCGCCGCCGGCAAGGCGTCTAGAGCGGAAAAGAATCACCCCTACCGCCGCGGCCAGCAGCAGGATCTCGATCAGGGTAAGCAGGGACGGCGCGAGCAGCAAATGTTGGTTGTGCATTGTGACCGGGCCGGGCTGAACCTCAGTCGAAGTCAGCCGCGGCGCGAAGCCTTCTCAACGCCGAGGTCTGAATAGATATGTCACACTGGCTGTTTGTCGACCGCTCGCTCGAACAATCCGTCGACGATCCGAATCATTTCGTTGTCGACGATGCGGTTGCACGAAATCGCCTCGAGCAGCGGAATCGACACGATCTTATTCGAGCGCAGGGCCGCCATGCGTCCGAATTCGCCGCGGTGGACCATGTCGATAGCTCCCAGGCCGTAACGCGTGGCCAGAACGCGGTCGAAAGCGCTGGGCGAGCCGCCGCGCTGGATGTGTCCGAGAACCACGGCGCGAGTTTCGAAGCCGGTGCGCTTTTCAATTTCGCGAGCGAGGATGTTGGCGATGCCACCAAGTTTGACGTGGCCAAACTCGTCTTTACCCATGTCCTGTTGAACGGGCGCACCCTGGCCTGGTTCAGCGGAGGAGAACTTTGCCCCTTCGGCGACCACGATGATCGAAAAATAAAGGCCGCGCTCGTGACGCTGGCGGATAGAATCCGCAACTTTATCGACATCAAATGGCCGCTCGGGAATGAGGATGACGTCGGCGCCACCGGCGATGCCGCTGTACAGAGCAATCCAGCCGGCATCGCGGCCCATCACTTCGACCACCATTACACGGTTATGAGCTTCCGCGGTGGTGTGAACGCGATCGAGGGCCTCGCAGACGATGTTGCAAGCGGTGTCGAATCCGAAGGTGTAATCGGTGCCGCCCAGATCGTTGTCGATGGTCTTGGGAACGCCAACCACTTTGACGCCGCGTTCATGCAGTTTCTGGGCAACGGAAAGAGTGTCGTCCCCGCCGATCGCGATCAGGCCCTCGATCTTGTGTTTTTCCAGCGTGGCGATGCAACGGTCAATACCATCGGCGCGCTTGGAAGGGTTGGTACGCGAGGTGCGCAGAATGGTTCCACCCCGGGGCAGAATACCTCCGACCGCTTCCAGATCAAGAACCATGTTCTTGTCATCAACCAGGCCGCGCCAGCCTTCGAGGAAACCGACGAATGCGTCGCCGTAGGTGAAGATGCCTTTCCGTACCACGGCGCGAATCACCGCATTCAACCCAGGACAATCCCCTCCACCGGTCAGCATGCCAATCTTCATGATCCACTCCCTATGAGTTCAGATAGAAATCCCTGGTATGCACCCGGGGTGTGGGGTGCATGCAGCGGTAGCCCGAAGCACTCGTTTCAGCAGTCGCCGGGAAGAAATAGATTATCACCAAAGAGGGCCGCTGCCGGTTAACAAGTTGTTTCAACGAAGCGTCATATACGGCGTGCAACGGGATGTGTCGCGCCAGACGGGGCCTCTACTCGATTAGATCTGCGGGTGCAGTCGAGCTTCGATTTTTCCCAGCAGAGCGGCGCACGCTTCCCCGGCATCGGAAGTTGAAAAATTGGTGCCTAGTTCGACCACTGGAAGACTGGCACAGGCGGCCTGAAACGATTGCTGGGCAGCCGGGGAGGCGCCCATGCCGGGGCCCGTAACCAGTAGATCAAATTTTGTGACTCGCATCAGGATGAGAGCGTCGCGTACGTGGCCGGTGGTGTGAACGTCGTACCCGCCGCGCTTGAGAAGTTCACGCAAATAGGCGAGTACGTCGGCGTTACTGTCGACGCAGAGAACGCTGCGGCCGGTGAGAGCAGGAGTTTCAGCGCGCGCTGCGGGACGATAAAACGCAGCGACCGCCTTTTCTTCGGAGTCGTACGCGTCGAACAGACCTGTCAGATGCGACAGCTCCAAAACTTTGCGCACGTGTTCCGGAACATTGCACAGCTTCAAATCACCACGCGCCTGGCGAGTGCTGGTGAGCGTGCGGACGATCGTGCCCAGACCGCTGCTGTCAATAAAGCCCACCTCGCCCAGATGCAGGACGATGGAGCGGCGGTCGCGCAGCAGCCAGGTCACGTGAGCGCGGAGAGATTCGCTTTCGCCGCCCGCGACAATTCGTCCGTTGCAATGGACAATGGTGACACGTCCAACTTCACGAGTCTCGAGCGAAAGGCGCAATGGTCTCCGATGGGGCTCAGATCAAGCCCGCAAAATCGCAACATTATATCCGTAAGAGGCTGAAGCGGGTAGTGTGAAATCGCGAGGGCAATGTCTGGCAGAACAGGCTCGGAAAAATCCACTCCGACGATAAGTTACTTCTGTAATCCTCTTGGCAAGGTTAGAGTGATCTTAGACTCATGAGTTCTTACCAAATCATATCTGCTCGTGAATCCACCATATGGCGCTTTCATCTAGAAAGTTCTTCTGCTTGACGGCACGGGCTATTGTGGGCGCGGTTTGTAGCCTGTCGTCTTTGCCAGCCCAAGGTGCGGCGTTTAAGCGCCGATTGGTGTAGGGGGTGGTTCCAACGTATCCAGCCTTGGCGCGCGGTGTGGCGCTGACAGGAACCCTTCGGGGAGGCCGTGGTTTTGCCGGACGGCAGCGTCAGGACAGTGGGTATCAAAGGCGGACATCCGGTTCTGGCGCAGGCGTCGGTGATTGCGGTAAGAAAACGGAGATGGGAGCTCGCTCCCCATGAATCCCGCGAGTCGGTCGAGTTGAAATTCGATCCACAATAATCAGTTCAAGACCCCGTAAAGCGAACCGCCGACCGGAAGTAGGGTCTCGTGCGTATGTTCTAGCTTTTCTGCCCGATGGCGACGGCTGCAAATTGAGCGTGGGCGGGCCGCAGCGGATTTCCGTATTGCGGTGCGGCCCGGGTTTCGGCACAATGCTGCACTGGATTGAAGAGCATGAATAAGACCCTTGCGTTTCTAAGATGGGCAACAGTGGCCGTGCTTGGCGCGGCGGCGGTGGGCGCGATCGCGGTGCGTCGCGGCGAGCCCATTAACGCGCTTTGGTTAGTAGTTGCGGCGACCTGCTGCTACGCGCTCGGCTATCGCTTCTACAGCAAATTTATCGCGGCAAAAATTCTCGCGCTCGATGGCTTGAGGGCGACTCCGGCTGAGCGACTGGAGAATGGGCGCGACTTTCTCGTCACCAACAAGTGGGTCGTGTTTGGGCATCACTTCGCGGCGATTGCCGGGCCGGGGCCGCTGGTGGGGCCGGTGCTGGCGGCACAATTCGGTTACCTTCCGGGGACGATGTGGGTGTTGGCGGGGGCTGTGTTTGCGGGCTGCGTGCAGGACTTCGTGATCCTGCTGTTCTCGGTACGCCGGGACGGGAAGTCGCTGACGGAGATGGCCAAAGACGAAATCGGCCGCGTCGGCGGATTCGTCGCTTACGTGGCGGTGATAGCGATTCTGATTATCCTTCTGGGAGTAGCGGCGCTGATTGTGGTGAACGCGCTCAAGGCCAGTCCGTGGGGAACGTTCACGATCGCGATGACCATGCCGATTGCCCTATTGATGGGCGTCTACCTGCGGCGGATTCGTCCGGGGAAGGTTCTGGAAGTATCGGGGTTGGGGTTTGCTCTGGTACTGGCGGCGATTTGGGGCGGGCAATATGTCTCGCAAAATGAGGCGCTGGCCAAACTGTTCACGTTCAGCGCACCAACACTGGCGATCCTGATCATGGTGTACGGCTTTGCCGCGTCTGCCCTTCCGGTGTGGCTGCTGTTGGCGCCACGCGATTATCTGAGCACATTCGTGAAGCTGGGAACGATCGCGCTGCTGGCGGTCGGGATCGTGGCCTTGCATCCCACGCTGCACATGCCGGCGTTGACGCGGTTTGTCGATGGTACGGGTCCGGTGTTTGCCGGGAAGATATTTCCGTTTGCCTTCATCACGATTGCCTGCGGAGCGATCAGCGGATTTCACGCCCTGATCTCGAGTGGTACTACTCCGAAGATGATTGCGCGCGAGACGGAGACGCGCATGGTGGGCTATGGCGCGATGATGTGCGAGTCTGCGGTTGCGATCATGGCGATCATTGCCGCGTGCGTGATGCAGCCGGGAGTCTATTTCGCGATCAATAGTCCTGCCGGAATTGTGGGGCAGGCTCCGGCTACGGCAGCTGCAACGATTTCCAGTTGGGGTTTTTCCGTGACAGCGGCGGACATGCAGGCGCTGGCGCATGCGGTGGGGGAACAGACGCTTTACAACCGGACGGGCGGCGCGCCTGCATTTGCGGTGGGCATGGCGCATATCTTCTCGCACAGTTTGGGTGGCGAGAGGTTGATGGCGGTGTGGTATCACTTCGCGATCATGTTCGAAGCGCTGTTTATTTTGACCATCCTTGATGCGGGGACGCGGGTGGCGCGCTTCATGATTCAGGATGCGCTTGGGCACGTGTATAAACCTCTGGGGAGGACGAGTTGGTATCCGTCGATACTGGCGACCAGCGCACTGATCGTTGCGTCCTGGGGATATTTCCTGTGGCAAGGAGTAAAGGATCCGTTGGGTGGAATCAATTCCTTGTGGCCGCTGTTTGGGATTTCGAACCAGCTGTTGGCCATTGTGGCATTGTGCGTGGCCACGACGATCATCATCAAAATGCATCGCGCGAGATATGCGGCGGTGACGCTTGGGCCGCTGGCCTGGCTGGTGGCGGTGACCTTTACGGCGTCGTGGCACAAGATGTTCGACCCGGATCCGCGAGTGGGATTTCTGGCGCAGGCGCGAGTGCTGGCCGCGGGGCCAACTCCATTGTCGAGAGCGACGGCGCGGGTGATCTTCAACAATCGGCTGGATGCGGCTGTCACGGGAGTGTTGGTGGTGATGGTAACGCTGGTGCTGGCGGAATCGGCGCGGCAGTGGATCGGCATTCTGAGTGGAGCGCGAGAAGCGCGGGTAAAAGAAGCGCCGTTTGTGAGGACGCGGTTGCTCGAGGAGCGGGTATGAAGCGAGTGCGAGAGATGCTCCACAATTTCCTGGCGACGGCCGTCGCGACTCTGCGGGAGATTTTTGATGAGGCGGCGTATGCGCGGTTTCTGAGTCGCGCGGGGATGGTTTCGTCAAGCGAATCGTATGAGGAATTTCGGCGGGAGCTTGAAGAGGCTAACGTGCGACGGCCGAAGTGCTGCTAAAAACAAAGTGGCGCACCGGAGTGCGCCACTAGGTGGAACCGTGAACTACCAGCCCCGCTTTTTGCTACTGCTGAAGTTCGCAGCGGATGAGGGTTAGCTGGTTCGCATCGCCCTAGATTCCGACCGCTGTGCTGGGGTTCACGACGTAATAGGTAAATGCGTCGGCGCTACATCCGGTAGTGGTAGTTGCGTTGTACACCTGGCAATCGGTGACATCGATGCCGGTGACCATGCCGGAGGAGACGCCAGCGCCGGTAGCGCTCGCGAACGTACCAGATACCGGCTCATCAGTCAGTGTTGGGCCAGGCGGCTTGGGGTTGAACAGCCAGTTCAAGTCCGCGAATCCGCTGAAGGTTCCCGCGCTCGCATCAGACACGAGCGGGCCGCCAGCGTCGAGTTGGTCCTCGAATTGTGAATCCGCGCCAGTGGCTCCCATGGCGAACGTGCCGTTGGATGGGGTCGCAGGCAAATTCTGCAGGCCCGCCAGATCAAGCTGCGATCCCGATAGGCTGGGTGGAGAGAGGAACGAATTCCACTGTCGATCTCAATGACTCTTAACCCAGCGGAATCCCCCAAAGTTGCGTTCTTGAAAAAAGTTTTTGTCATTGACGGCTCAGCGTGCTCAATCGCGAACGAGCCTGATTTGTTTGTCGGCGGATTTTGCGGTGCGAGAGTGCTGCATTGGTGTTGCTCCTGAGAGCTGTCTAATAGAGCGGTGGTACGGTGGGTAATTTAAATCGGCATCGCTGTGTTTCACAGTACTAAACGTGGTTACAAGGGTTCGCCGGTAACGCTTCGTAGCGCAGCGGGGTGCCGTCAGTGGACGAAACAAGTGGCGCACTTTTGGAGTGCGCCAGTGAGTTGAACCCGAATTCAATTAGCGCAGTTCTTTGCTATTGTTGCGCGAGATAGAGGAGGGTCAGCTGCTGCGTATCGGTTTCGATTGCGATGCCGTCTCCGGCCGGATCGATCAGGTAGAGGCTGAAGGAGTCAGCGCTGGCGGCGGTGCCAACGTCGAGACCAGTGATGGTCCCGGTAAAGACGCCGTTGGCCACAGGGGTGAAGGCACCGGACAGAGTCAGATCAGGAAAGGTTGGTCCTGGGTTCGAGCTGAGAAGCCAGTTGAGATCGGACGTTCCCGCGAAAGTTCCGCCGCTTCCCGCAGCGGCCACCGGACCGGCGGCGTTGAAGGGGTTGAGTGCGCCAGTGCCGCTTTGATGCCAGCCAGTGGCATCGACGACACAGGCGCCCTTGAGCGAGGCTGCGGTAAATGTGCCGCTGGTTTGCTCGAAGCCGATACCCCCAAGTGCGTCGGTACCGTCCAAGGTAGTGACCAGGGCGTGGCCGCTTCCATCCAGATAGAGTTCGAGGTTGGAAATGCTGAAGGGGCCTAGGTTCACATTTGTCATCGTTACTCGGCCGCTGCCGGCGTCGAGCTGGCCGGAACCGGGGCCATCGATCGTATAGGACCCGGCGATGGCATGCGGACTCTGCGTTCCTGTCAGGCTGAGGTCGTTGTAGTTGGCCATGCCGGTCACACCGCCGCTGGCGCTGGCCGAGAACAGGCCGGCCACCTGCAGCGAACTGGAGATATCGATGCCGTTCAAGCCGACCACATACCTGTTTCCCGCGACGAAAGTGGAATCGAACTTTCCGGTGTTTGTTCCCTGGCTGAGGCAGTGCCGCCTAACGTGCCGTTGAGCGCGTCGAGGCCGGTCTCCACCAACTCAATGTGGTTGGCGTCGACGATGTAGCCGGCCAGTGCGAATTGGGGCAGTGGGGTGGTGCTGTTCGCGCCGGCACCAGGGGTTAGTGTGAAGACGACTCGGCCGAGGGTATCGGGTGGGGAAACCAAGCTGGACGGGCTTGCGACCAGCGGCTGCGCCTGGAACTTGGTGCCGCTCCCATTGGTGCCGTTTCATTCATTGGCGTCGAAAACGCTACCCGCCGCCGAGATGTTTCCGGCGGCGCCGATGTTGAGTACGCCGGCGAGGGAGAGTGGATTGGGCGGGGTGGCTCCGTCTAGTCCCCTTGAGGCCGAAGATATACCCGCCGAACGGGAGGACGCTGGCGGAGGGATCCTGCCATTCCAACGTTCCGCTGGAGGTGGCTGAAGTGTCGAACTCGGTGATCAAAGCCTTGTTCGGGTTGAGAGGCAAGAATGAGCCGTTGAAAGTCTCAATCCCCATGACCCCAACCTGGAAATCAAGGGTGCCATTGCATGGTACGAGCGCGCCGTTGGCGCACAATGTGAGAACCAACTGCAGGTCGCCGTCAGCGGTTGTGGAAATAGTGCTGGCATTGGGATCGACGCGATCAAAATCATCCACCCCGACGCCGGTGAAGTCCTGCTCGCCGCCGGTGACGCTCCCATTATTGATCGAAACCACGCCGGAAACAGAGTAGAGGGAAGGACGGTTGTCGACATTAATATTGGTCCCAGAAAGCAGGAAAACGTAGTTGCTGTTGGCCACCATGGTAGTGACAGCACTGGCACTGACCGCGGTATCGGCGTTCGAGGTTGCGGTGATGGTCACGCTCGCAGGAGTAGTCAGGTTGGGAACCGTGAAGGCGGTATTGACGGTGGTAGGGGAGGAAAACGGGTTTGAGCCGCAGGTGGCGGCGGGCGCGCAGCTCCAAGTGATGCCAGAGTTCGTGGGATCGCCGGTTATTTGGGCCAGAAGTTTTATGCTTGGGCCGCTGAACATGGCGGGCGGCGGAGGCGTGAGGAACGAGACGGTGGGCACGATGGCTGTGATGGTGACCGTGGCGCTGGCGCTCACCGCGCTGTCGGCGACAGAAGTCACGATGATGGTCACCTTGCCTGCGGTCGATGGGGCGGTGTAGGTTGTGCCGACTGTATTCGAAGGGCTAAACGAGCCACAGGTGTTGGCTGGAGTGCAGCTCCAGGTGACGCCTGAATTCGTAAAGTCACCGGTTATTTTGGCGACCAGGCTCACCTGCGCCCCGGCGGATAGCGTCGCCGGTGGAGGAGTGGCCAGCGAAACTGAGGGGGGCGTGGTGGTAGTGCTGGCGCTCGGAGTGCTTGAATTGCCGCTGCCGCCCACCTCGCCGAGAATGATGACCAATCCGAGGAGAAGAAGCGCGGGGGTGCGGACTGTCATTCGGAACAGGGCAAAGCGCAGGCCGGCAGGCTGGCAGGCTGGCGGTCGAGGGTGATTGATTTCATGGAATGCTCAGGGGGGAATTGATACTCTATCGCAAGATTGAGGCGGCGGGCACTTTTTTTGACCCAGATCGGCCATTGGAGCCTGAGTTCGGGCTACAGACGGGAATTTGAAGCCGGGGTCCAGCAACCCTATGTCTATCTCTATCTATGATCTATGGGATAGGAACTGCAAGCGTTCCGCGATAGACTGCTCTCAACATGCGAGTTCTAGGCATTGATTGCGGCGGGGAGTACACGGGGTATGGAGTAGTGGAGATGGAATCCGGTGGGCGACTGGTGTGCCTGACGTGTGGGGCGATCAAGCTCTCGGCGCGGGAGCCGCTGGCGCGGCGGCTGGCGCGGATTTATGAGGGGTTGGGGGCGCTCATCGTGGAGCACCGTCCCGAGGAAGTGGCGATTGAAGGCATTTTCTATGCACTGAATGTGAAGTCAGCGCTGAAGCTCGGACAGGTGCGCGGAGTGGCCATGCTGGCGGCGGCCACGGCTGGGCTGGCGGTAGCGGAGTATTCGCCGCTGACCATTAAGTCGTCGGTGGTGGGATATGGGCGGGCGGAAAAGCAGCAGGTGCAACACATGGTGACGCGGTTGCTGAGTTTGGCCGAAACTCCCGAGCCGATGGATGCGTCGGATGCGCTGGCGATAGCGATCTGTCATCTGCATACTGCGGGGACGCTGGAGCGCCAGAGGGTTGCAGCACGGTGACGTTCGCGATGCAAAGCATGAGGTCGGGGTGGGCGGTGGTTGCGGTATTGGTTGCGGTTGGAATGTCCGGGCTGGCGGTGCCGCAGCAGGCAGGGAGCGACGGAGCGGCTTCGACCGCCGTAGTCACGTTTACCCTGGACTTTCCTCAATCCGAGCCAAACCATTACTCGATTGCGGTGGACGCCCGTGGCCATGCGACCTACGAGTGCGCGGTAAAGGCTGAGGAAGATGCGGAAGAGCAGACCTACCGAACGGAATTCGAGATGACAGCGGCAAACCGCGCCCGGATTTTTGAGTGGGCCAAAGAGGCGAAATATTTCTCCGGGACGATTGACGCGGGCAATCGCAAGCTGGCGTTTACGGGAGCGAAGATACTGAGTTATCAGGATGGGCAGCGATCGGCCACGGCGCGCTACAACTATTCGAATCTGGAGCCCGTGCGGGATTTGACCACACTTTTCCAGAGTGTGGCGGGCACGCTCGATTACGGGCGGCGGCTGACCTATTACCACCGCTACCAGAAGCTGGCGCTGGATGAGGAGTTGAAGCGCATGGAGGGACAGGCGAAAAACAACGAATTGAGCGAGATTCAGGGCGTAGCCCCGGTGCTACAAGGGATCGTCGAGGATACCTCGGTGATCAATGTGGTGCGGGCACGGGCGAAAGCATTGATCCAGATGACGAGCAGCACCCCGGGCGGGCGGCAGTAGAGACGGGGTGGGTGCGAGATTTGACAATCGCCGGGGCGAAAGCATGCTTTAATGGGCAGGTAAACATCCAGTACTTTGGGGGCTGCTATGTACAAGCCACGATTTCACTCGATGATATTGATCGCCATGGCCTGCGCGCTGTTTGCGCGGCCCGCCGCGGCGGAGTCGCAGGTGCGCATCGTTCGCCTGAGCGATGTGCAGGGTGGAGTACAAATCGATAAGAACACGGGACTGGGATTTGAGAACGCTTTTCTGAATCTTCCGATCACGCAAGGCACGCAGCTGCGCACGCGGGATAACGGGCGCGCCGAGATTGAGTTCGAGGACGGCAGCACGCTGCGACTCACTCCCCAGACTACGGTGGACTTCGGAATACTCGGGGCTACCGATGGCGGCAAGCGAATCTCTGGCGTGAACCTGGTGGAAGGCCGGGCGTACGTGAACTGGCTGGGAAAGAGCGGCGATGAGTTTACGTTGAATTTTTCGCGAGAGAAAGTCACGGTCACGCAGCCGGCGCACTTCCGCGTTGCAGCCTCTTCGCAGGAAGCCGAGATAGCCAGTTTCAAAAATGAGCTCGAGGTGGTGGCGCCGTCCGGCACAGTGAAGGTGGACAAGAAAAAGATGCTTGCCTTCGATGGCGATGACAACAGTCAATCGACGGTGGCCAAGAATCTGAAAGAGGACCAGTACGACGACTGGGATAAACAGTCCGTCGACTATCACGACCAGTACGCGAAGAACAATTCCACCCCGTACGGCTACGGCTACAGCGACCTTAACTATTACGGCGCGTATACCAACTTCCCCGGATATGGAATGCTATGGCAGCCATACTTCACGGGAGTGGGATGGAATCCGTATATGGATGGGGCGTGGTCGTGGTATCCGGGTATGGGATACATGTGGGCCTCGGCGTATCCGTGGGGCTGGATGCCCTACTACTACGGAAATTGGGTCTACGCCCCGGGTATGGGCTGGGGATGGCAGCCCGGCGGATTCAACACTTGGCATGGCGGACTAAACTACGTAGGAGCGACGGGCTTCCGCGCTCCCGTCGCGCCTCAAGGCACGGTCAGTGCGGTGGTGGTAGGCAAGGGCGGCACAGCCTCCACGAGTACGCTACGGACGAATTTGATCGTGAGCCGGGGATCGGCGGGGTTGGGAATTCCCCGAGGGTTGGTGAGCAACCTGCACCAGTTGAACTCGCGAGTAGCAAAAACGGGCTGGGCACAACTGCAAGCAGGGCCGCAGTTCTCATCGCTTGGGGGGCGTTCCGGAGGGTCTGACTTCAGCGCGCTCAATGCCACCGGCCCCGCGGGAGCGGGCCATGCGGGCGGTGCAGGATCGGGGCGTGGCTCTGGTGGAGCGGCGGCTGGAGCGGCTGGGCACAAGTAGGTAGTTGCTGACGGCAGTTTCACGGGCGGCCTAACGGGCCGCCCATTTTTTTTTGGGCCAAGGACTTCAGGGGTTTCAGGCCACGATAAATACAGCATCCGCTCGATCCCGATCTGCATTCGCTGGCCGCCAGTGTAGTCGCGAGATGATTTTCAGAAGATCCGCGATGCAATCAGCTGAGGACATGATGGCCGCTCGGCGAGAGATTCTGGATTTACTCCGCCAGCCGAGGACGATTTGAATTCGCCGCTCGGATTGACGGACGAGAAGTTGAGAGAGTGTGGCGAGAGGCAGGCGCGGGTTCAGGAATTGCGCGAGAAGCTGCAAGACAACGCCACCGCGACCGCAACGGTGATGCGGGGGGTGGCCGTCACCTCACTTGATCCAGCCGCTTAGGCATTCGAAGGCGCGCTCAAGGGGGTCAGGTCTCCGGGACGTAGCAGAAAGAGAACCCTCAGGTCGAGGATGGCGTGCAGCGCAATCGGCCGCCACAAGCTTCCGGTGACAACAAAGATCACGGCCAGGAATGCACCGAGGAAAACTGTACCGAGGATCCCCGCTACTCCCCGGTAGCCGTGCGCCATTCCGAAGGCCATACTCGAAGTCCCTGGTGCCGTCAAGAGTCGGGCGTGCCAGGGGAAATCGCAGAGATAGTGGATCAGAAATCCGCTACAAGACCTCCTCACAAACACCGGCGGTGATGGAGACGGCCCCGAAGCAGGCGCGTTCTTCTCGCCTGACAGGGAGGATGAAAGCCGGGTGTTTGAAGGCGCCCAACGTTTTTTCGCGTGATTTCAGGTTGCGACGAGTGAGAAAGGTCTGCACGAGAGAGCCGATCGTAAACGCGAGCACGAGGCCCCACACCAAAGACGTGTCGAGCTTCTCGACGGCGGTGTGACCGGCGCCGGGCCAGAGCATGAAAAGCTGAGAGGGCAGGACAATCTACGCGACGAGCGCAGCATTCCACGACCGTGATTCTCTGGTAGGTCAGGATCTTGCGGCGCGGATTTGTGCTGATCTTTAACGCACGAGTTTCGAGCATATCCCAGATAAAAGCGCCGATGAACAGCAAGAGTGCCAGCGCGTGCTCGGTAGTCATCATGAGGGCGACGATTCTTGCGGTCGCGCCTAGCGCACCACGATGCCGGCATAGCCTACGACCGCAGAGCGTTCTCCGGAAATGTCGCCGGAGGTTGCGTACTTTACCAGCTCGGCGACGGTTGCGCCGAGACTCTTCGCTGCTGTCAGCATGGCGACTGCGGGGCCGAAGCCGCACATGCTGATGTGCTGCTGAATGACGGCATCGTAGAGGTCGCGGGCATCGAGGCGGAGGATGGGTTCGATCGCGATGTGGTCTTTCACGCGCGTGATCGCGTCGGACTCGTAATGATTCATATCGCTGGAGGCGACGATCAGCGCAGAGGAGGACCGCGCGGCGATGACCTCGGCAAGCGCGAGGCCGAGCTGCTCGAGAGCTTCGAATTGTCCGGCGCCAAGAGCGATGGGAACGATTTTAAGTTTGTGTTGGAGCATTTGCAGAAAGGGTAACTCGACTTCCGCGGCGTGCTCGGCCTGGTGTGCCGTTGAATCCTCCCGTAGAAGCGGACACTGGCGCTTGAGAGCGTCGGCGAAATCGGCATCGATGGAGACATGGCCGAACGGCGTTTCCCATGCGCCCTGGCTCATGATGGCGAGGGGCTGGCCCCTGCCGGTGTGGTTGGGGCACAGAACGATGCAAAGCTCGGGAACCTTCAACGCCGCGAAGACCGCTCCTGCGACGTGGCCGGAGTAGACGTAGCCTGCGTGGGGGACGATGCAACCGAGCGCGCCAACCGAGTTTGGCTCCGGAGTCTGGGTGAGATAAGCGTTGACTTCCTCTCGCAGGGTTGTGGGATCGCGAGGATAGAAAAGTCCGGCAACAGCGGGATGGCGAAGTACGGTCGCGGTCATGAGGGTTTCTCCGCGAACAGGCAAGGAACGAATCCGCCCGCTGAAGCTATGCTACGAGTTGTTGTGGTTCTGATGCAAGGCGAGAAACAGAGCGGCACTTTCTTCCAAACTTAAGGTCTCGGCGCGGACCGCGGGCTTTACGCGAACCCGTGACAGAGCGGCTCGCAGACGAGCCTCTGGATAAGTGGACTTGAGATTGTTCCACAGCGTCTTACGCTTCTGGCCAAAGGAAAGCTTGAGGAAGTCGATGAAGCCGTTCTGAGAGCTGTTCAGGTCCAGACCAAGTTCCTGGTGTCGGGGCGCCATGGTGAGGCGTAGAGCCGTGGAATGCACTTTCGGAGAAGGCGCAAAGGCTGCGGGTGGGAGGGTAAAGAGTTTTTCCACGCGGGCATGAAGTTGCGCCGTGGCGGAGAGCAGACCGTAGTCGCGGCTGCCTGGCTGGGCGGCGATGCGGTCGGCAACCTCGCGCTGCACGAGGAGGACGAGGGTGTCGAAGTATTTTGAGTAGAGGAACAGACGCAACAGAATGTCGGAGGTGATGTAATAAGGAAGATTGCCGATCACGTGTGCGGGAGTTGGCTTGAACTCGATGCCGGGACGGCTTAGGCCGGGCTTGGGGCCAAACAGGGAATCGAAATCGATGGAAAGAATGTCGGCCTCGATGACCTCGACGTTGGGAAACATCCCGAAGCGCAGGCGAAGCTGCGCGGCGAGCACGCGGTCGAGCTCGACGGCGATCAGGCGCCGCGTGCGCTTGGCGAGAAGGGAAGTGAGGACACCGCGTCCCGGGCCGATTTCGAGCACCGTATTTTGTGAGAGGTCGTCCAGAGCATTGACGATCTGAGAGGCAAAGGTGTCGCTGGCGAGGAAATGCTGTCCCAACTTGGGCTTGAGTTGTGGACGGCGTGTGGATACGACCTTCGGCACGTTGACCCTCTTTTCCTCGGGCATATAGACTGGCTAGTCACCCCGCGTGCATAATGCGCGGGGGTCAGGGCCCGCAATACCATTCCATCATATCGTGCGCCCGCGAAAAACGGGCCTTGCCTGGAGGGGTTCATGCATATCGCATTCGTGGCTTCAGAAGGTGTGCCATTCTCAAAAACTGGCGGGTTGGCGGATGTGGTAGGCGCGCTGCCGCGAGCGCTGGCCGCACTGGGCCATCAGGTAAGCGTCTACCTGCCGCGTTACAAGCAAACGAAACTGACGGACTCGGCCACCGTGGTGCGCAGCATTACGGTTCCCTTCGACGATAAGTATCGCTTCTCGGGGGTGGTGACGGGGGGGAATCAGTCTGGAGTGCGCTTTTATTTCGTCGACTATCCTGAGTTCTTCGAGCGCGACGCGCTGTACGGCACGCCAGCGGGTGATTATCCGGATAATGCCGAGCGTTTTGCACTATTTTCGCGTACCGTGCTGGAGGCATCGAAGATCCTGGGCGTGCCGCAGGTGTTTCATTGTCATGACTGGCAGTCGGCGCTGGTGCCAGTGCTATTGCGCACGGTGTATGGGGAGGACCCGGCGTTTCGTGATGTGGGAACGGTGTTTACCATTCACAACATCGGGTATCAGGGACTTTTTCCACCCGAGACTTTGCCGCTGCTGATGCTGCCTTGGGATTTGTTCACCATGTCGAAGATGGAATTCTTCGGGCAGGTGAATTTTCTCAAAGGCGCGCTGACTTACGCTGACTTCGTCACGACGGTAAGCAAGAAATACAGCCAGGAAATTCAGACTGCGGAATATGGCTTTGGGCTGGAAGGTGTGTTGCGCGACCGTGCCGCAACGGTCGCTGGAATTCTGAATGGAGTGGACTACGACGAGTGGAGTCCGCAGGCGGATAAGTTCATCGCGGCCAAGTATTCTCCGCAGGATTTATCGGGAAAAGTGAAGTGCAAGCAGGATCTGCTGGCGGCCTTAGGGGTGAACAATGCCGATCCGAAGCTGCCGGTGATTGGAATTGTTTCGCGGTTTGCGGCGCAGAAAGGGTTTGACCTGATCGCACAGATCATGGATCGGTTGGCCCGGGAAGAGATGATTGTGGTAGCTCTGGGCGCGGGCGACAAGCCGTACGAAGAAATGTTTGTTCGTCTCAACAAACAGTTCCCCAACAAGATTGCGGTGAAGGTGGCTTACGACAACGCCATCGCGCACAAGATCGAGGCAGGCTCGGACATGTTCCTGATGCCCTCGAAATATGAGCCTTGCGGGTTAAATCAGATTTACAGCCTGAAGTATGGAACGGTACCGATCGTTCGCGCTACCGGCGGCCTCGACGATACCATCGAGCCGTGGGATGCGCGCTCGGGAAAAGGAACGGGCTTCAAGTTCACGGAGTACAACGGCGAATCGTTGCTCTTGACCATCAAGCATGCGCTGCAGGCATATCGCGATCAGACTTCGTGGCAGGTGCTGATGCGCAACGGCATGAACAAAGATTTCTCGTGGAATGCTTCGGCGCGGGAGTATGGGAAGGTTTATGAGCGAGTGCGGCAGATGCGGGGGGCGACGCCGGCGGTGGAGAAAGTATTGGTTTGAGGTTGGTGGTCGCCCGTCGGTAGCTGGAGCTTCTTCTTCGTGCGGCATATTCCTTCTCAGAAAATGCAGTATTTAAAGACTGCAACCGCAGGCGCTGCAAGTCGCTATTGCATCGAAATCCTTGAACAAACCGCGCTCCGAGCGATGCCTTCCCGCCCGCGCAGGGATACATGTCCACGCTGGTAAGGTTCGCCCGGGAGGTGAGATGGCACCCGATACATTGAGCTCGCCCGCCCGCGCGTGATGGTGAATCAAACGTTATCTGCTAGAAGCGTCCCCGAGGCATAGTCGAAGGGCAGCACGGCGCTCGCGATGAATTGACCAACTGAGCGCGCAAGACCAAGAAAAAGAGCTGAGTCTGCCGATCGTCTCCATAGAACACGTGCCTTTCGCCGCAACCACGGGTCGAGCCACCAAACAAACCCAACCCCATAGAAGCTCCTGGCGATGAGGCTGATTCCAAGGAAGAGTCGCCCGGCGAACTCCATGGGGCGATGCTTGGTCGCTCGCTGCACACATGAAGATTAGCGCGATTCTCTGCGCGGCTGCTGACGACGGCCTAGGTTTGAGGCCTCGGCCGCCGAGGCTGCTAGAATTCTCCCAGCATGGCCGCGACGTCGCACATCCCGCCGTTTCCCCGCACTATCTTCCACGTTGACATGGACGCGTTCTTCGTCTCGGTGGAGGAATTGTATGACCCTTCGCTGAAGGGCAAGGCGGTGGTCGTCGGCGGACAGCGGCATGAGCGTGGGGTGGTTTCGGCGGCGTCCTATGAGGCGCGGAAGTTTGGGGTGCATTCGGCCTTGCCGCTGCGAACCGCGGCGAAGCTTTGTCCGCAGGCTGTTTTTGTCGACGGCCATCCGCAGCGATACCGCGAATGCTCGGAAAGTGTCTATAAGGTGCTGACCGCGTTCTCGCCGCAGGTGGAGATGGCTTCGATCGACGAGGCCTATCTCGATATGACGGGCACGGCGAGGTTACATGGACCACCGCTGAAAGCGGCTCACAAATTACACCAGCGGATGAAAGAAGAGACGCAGCTGAATTGTTCGATCGGTATCGGGTCATCGCGATTGATAGCGAAGGTATCTTCCGCACAAGCGAAGCCCAACGGTTTGCTCTGGATTGTGCCGGGAGAAGAATCGAAGTTCCTTGCGCCTCTCGATGTGCGAGAAATTCCCGGCGTGGGCAAGGTGATGGAGAGTCATCTGCATGGGTTGGGCATCAAGAAAGTGGGAGACTTGGCGAGGCTGGAAGAATCTGAACTGGAAGAACGATTTGGCAAGTGGGGACTGGCCCTGGCGGGCAAGGCTCGCGGAGAAGACGCGGGCGGATGGTTCGATGCCGAGGTGGGCGCCGATACGGCAGCGAAGTCGATTAGCCACGAGCATACCTACAACGAAGACACGGCTGACCTAAACCAGCTGGAAGCTACCCTGATGCGCCTTTCCGAGATGGTGGGGCGGCGCTTGCGCGAGGCGAAGTTTTACGCACGCACGATTCAACTGAAGTTGCGCTACAAAGACTTCAGCACCATCACACGGGCTCGTACGCTGCCCTCACCCACTCAGCTGGATGGCGAAATCTTTGAGCAGGTTCGCAATCTGTTTCACAAGAACTGGAAGCGGGGCATGCAGGTCCGACTGCTGGGAGTCCAGGCTTCATCATTTGAGGCGCAGACGGAGCAGATTAGTTTGCTCGAAGGTGGGCGCCAGCAGCGCTGGAAAGCTGCCCTGGCAGCCGCCGACCGCTTGCGCGACCGGTTTGGCGAATCAAGCGTATCGCTGGCAGCCGGCATGCGGGGAAGCTTCCGCGAACGCACGCATGAGAACCCGGCGGGGCTGCCGGGAAAAGACACGGCCAAGAGAAGAGCAGAATAGGAGCCAAAAAGAGCATTGGGTACGGTCACCCATCGTTGAATGACCTGTACATGGTCACCCATAAATGGGTGACTTATTTACAATCACCCAAATATGGGTGACAATAGTCTGGCACCTGGGGAGGCTCTATTGGCTGGCGCCGCTCAGCGCTACCTCGCAGTGATTGCGGATATGGTAGGGTCGCGAGGCGTGCCCCGCTCCCAGCGTGGCGCGCTACAGAAGAAGTTTGGCGACTTGATGGTCCACCTAAACCGCGATTACCGGAACATGATCGCGGCGAAGTTTGTGATTACGCTGGGAGACGAATTCCAGGGGCTGTTAAGGTCTGCTACCGTGATCCCAGAGCTGATGTGGGACTTGGAGGAAGATTTCCCGGCGTGCCAATTCCGCGTTGCCATCGGTCTCGGCCCGCTCGATACCCCGCTGCAGAAATACGCCATCAATCTTGATGGGCCGGCATTGCACCTCGCTCGGACAGCGCTCGAGTACGCCAAGAAAACCAAAGCTTTGGGAGGAGTGTTTCGAGGGTTCGGCGATCTTGATCAGATCCTGAATGGGATGGCAAGGCTGCTTTGGTTTCAGCGCTCCCGGTGGACGAATTCTCAAAGAAAGATTGCGAGTTTGCTTCGCCAGGGGATGTCGCAAACGGAGGTAGCCCGCAAGCTGGGAATTAAGAAACAAGTGGTATCACGGCAGGTTCTGGCCTCTGGTTATCCTCCTTACATGGCGGCGGATCGAGCTTGGCGTATGATTCTTCAGGAGCAGGTCGACCCCTTGTTAAACGCTCATGGTTTCTCCCATCGTCGCTAGCTCCGGGTTTGTTCTTTGGTCAGAGTCCCTGTTTCTGTGGACAGCCGCCGCATACGGGGTTGCGGCGGACCCTTTAAAAGGCGAAACTGCGCATCTCCCTTGGACGCGCTGGGGATTCGTTCTTGCGACTCGCGTGATTCTCGTTGCGGCCTTCTCCTACCTATTGTCGCGCTCGGTCACATTGGCTGCTTTATTACTGGTGACTACTCTCCTACACCCGCTTCTTCGTTGCCGTTTGCCCCTGCGTTGGCTGGCCGAATTTGAGTGTTTCTGGATGGCAGGCTTCATGGGTTTCAGCTTGGCACTCATTCGCTCCGGGCAATTGGCGACGCAATGGAGGCCAACTTCGATGGGCGCCTCTCACCTGGCCGCGCTGTGCATCACGGCGAGCATGCTGCTCGTGGTGGTTCGAGGCGGCACCTATATCGTTCGGGGCGTGCTCAGAAAATGTGGCACTCTACCTTCGCAAAAGGACCGCAACCCATACCCGGAACGGTCGCTGGATTCGTCGCAGACAGCATCGGAATCCGATGCCTCAGCATCTGTAACATCGATTGCGGCCTCGGCCGAGCCACCCACGGATCGCGGTGTAGATGTGAAAGAGTACAACCGAGGCCGTTTGATTGGCAACCTGGAGCGAATTGTACTGACGATCGTGGTGGCCGGTGGGAGCTACGCGGCGCTGGCGTTTTTGGTGGCGGCAAAAGGAGTGGTACGGTTTGATGAATTCGAGAACAACCGAGACTTCGCCGAATACTTCCTGATTGGATCACTCTCCAGCGTGCTAGTCGCGCTATGCGCGGGCCTCGCTCTTCGATTCGCCCTGCTCGAACTCTGGCCTGACCTGTTAGGTCTAGCCATGCAATAGAAGAGCTATCGCTGCGGTCCGCCGCACAGACGAAGGCCGGGTATCCCGGAAGGTGATTCCGGATCCCGGCCGGCGTCTTAATGCAACCTGGAATAAAGCTCGGTTAGTTGCCTGAGTTTGAATTGGTAGCAGCGGTGGTCGGCGCTGCGCCCGGAGCGCTCGTGGTGCCGTAGCGCGCCAGCCGCGGGTAGAACGGCGTGACTTCAAACGGCATCTTGTCGCGCGCCGATGTGATGGCGACCGGAGCGGTCTTTACCATTTCCGCCTTGTCGTCCCAAGGATTGATCTTGACCCGTCCGCCCAAAGGCAGAGCCGCAACCTGATCCAGTTTCGCATTGTCGAGCGCCGGGCCTTGCGTAGCAAGAGCGGAGAGGCGGGTGATGGTGCCATTCTCGGCCAGCGGATTGCCCAGGTGCGTGGTCAACAGTGCGTTGAGCTGAGGAGCGCGGGCTTGCAGCGCCTTCAGGAATAAGCCAACGTTGTCGAGCTTCTGCGCGTAAGGCGAGTTCTTCAACAGTTCGATGGCCTTCTTGTCAGCCGCGGTTTCTTCCTCCGGAATATGTTTGAAGCCGAGGTTGTTATAGGTGGAGTCGTCGGAGAACAGCATGCGGTCATTGAATGCGTACTTGCTGCCCAGATTGTGACCGAGCACGATGTGGGCCAGTTCATGCGCGAGCACGGCGGCCAGGCTGGACTCGTCGGGAAGAACGTCGATTAATCCACGGCTGATCACGATGGTGTTGCCGACGCTGAAGGTTTCGAGCGGCGCGGTGAGCAGCACGCGGGTGCGAACCGGGCGGGGTAGATCGATGTTGTTGGTGACTTCCAGATTGTTGACCACGGTCTGGAGAATATGATCGACGTCGCCCTCGGGCGCAAGCAAGCCGGCGCGCGTGAGGCGTTCGATGACGTTATCCTCCGCCTGTTGTTGCCATTCGCGTTCAGCTTGCAGCGGAGAAGCGTCCTGGGTGGTCGCGCTTTCGTCCTTCACGCTATCAACGCGAATCTGCGTGAGCTCGTCGTCCTTGCCTTCCTTCTTGAGGTCGTAGCCCCAGATGCGAGTTTGCGCCTTGAAGGCGATCTTATTTTTCACGCCGGCGCTGAAGTCGCCTTCTTCACTGTAGATGTAGGCGGGTACCCAGTAGCCGGGTATCAGGTTGAGGCGCCAGCTATCCATGTGGAAGAAGTAGGAGTTACGCGGAGCGGGATAATAGGTGCCGTTCAGCCGGACGATATTGAAGTCCTGATCTTCCACCCAGAGGCGGCCGAGGAAGCGTCCTCTGCCCGAGCCTTTCTTGGGAGTTACGTCGAAAACCAAGCAACGGACGTCACCCAGAAATTCGCGGCGAATGTAGTGAAACTCGTAGTGCGAGCGGTCAAAATCGGTGCGATCGGCGTATACCATCCAGGAGAAGCCGATGGGCTGATACTCCACCTTGAAGAGCTTGTTAAAGCCGCCCATCAGACGGGTTTGCATCCCCTTGTCCTGGTCCTTTAAGTAATCCTTGCGATCGACGGTCTCGCCCATATCCAAGCGGCCGAGAAAATAATGATCTGCGCTGGGGACGGGGCCGAGTTGCGGATCTGCGGTCAGATTCTGCAGGTACGTCTCAACCACCGGTGTACGGGTGATGAGAGCCTTCATGAGTCCATGCTCACGCTCGATAAAGCGGTCCACCACCTGATCCATGGTCGTAGGCTGGGGCAGAGCCGAGGGCGTGGGCGCCGGTGCGGTACTCTGAGCCGCGGCCGGTTGCGAGCCCACGGACGGCGCGGAAGTCTGCACCGACGGCGCAGGAGCCACGTTCGGCTGGGCCGAGCCTTGAGTGTCCGCAGTCTGCTGCGCAGCGGCGCTCACCGAGACCAGCAGTGCGGCAGTAAACATCCATTTCGAAGTGCGCATGACGTTTTCTCCAAATTCCTAAACCAGATTTCTTCAAACCAAATTTCTCTGACCGACGTCCCCGATTCGCCCGCGAAGCCGCTGAATCGATCCCTATCGACCAACCCTCCGTCCAACTCCTAGTACGCCATCTGAAACACCACGTGTACGACGGCCGTGGAATCTACAGGCTGCCCCATGCGCAACGCCGGTTTGAAGCGCATCTTGTTGGCGGCCGCCATGGCTGCTTCATCCAGACCGTGGCCCAGGCCGCGAACCACGCGGTTCACATGCAGCGTGCCGTTGGCGCCGAAGCTTACTTCCAGTAAAACCTCACCTTCGAGCTTTAGGCTGCGGGCCTCGTCGGTATAAACCGGCTGCGGCTTGTAGGTGATTTCCACGGGGACGGTGGCCGGCCCGGCATCGGCCTGCGCGAGTTTCGGTCCGCCGTGCACCACCTGCTCGGCGCCGAATCCGCCGGTCGAGATTCCACCGCTGCGACCATCGCCTTTGCTTCCGGTCGCGATGCCATTGCCGAAATCGGCACTGGCGACGGTGCCTTTAATCCCTCTCGCGCCGCCCGATCCGTTGCCTTGTCCCGGACCTGCGGGCATATCAAATGATCCGGCTTGTGCGGCGTAGAGCTTGGCGCCCTGCTTGCCTGTACCGGTCAATCCATTGGGATCGCCGAAGCCTCCGGTCTGCACTTTCTGCACGGCAGCATTCACCGTGGGCGCGACCGAGCTTCCCGAGAAATCTCCAGTGTGTAAAAGTTGAGGACGAGCCCCGCCTGCAGTCATCTTGATCTGAGGAGCAGCGAACTGGTTCATCACGACCTTGGGAGCTTCCACTGGCTCGGGCGCGCGCGCGCGATGAACTTGCGGCGGCACGACCAGCTTGGGCTGATTGAAAACCGGCGCAGCCGGAAGCAACCTCACCTTCAACGGCTTTACCTTGATCACCGGTGCGCGCTCCGGTTTCATCGCCGGCAGAGGAATCAATTCCGTGACCCGGTACGCCTTGAGCTGCAACCGATCCGGGAATATCAGTCCAAGATTCACCAGAAGAAAGGTGACCAGCACCACGAAGCCGTAGCTGGCGGCCAGCGCGCGTCTGTCGATCTTGCGCTCCGGCAAAATCCCGAGCTGAAAGCTATATTGAGGCGTAGCCATCGATTCACTCCAAGGGGATCCGGGCCGGAAGGGGACGGACCGGAGTTGGAGTCTTCACACTACGGAAGAAAGGACAGTGGGTAAACGTGTCCACGGCTCTTGACCTAAGGTAACCCGCCGAGAACTTTATGGGAATTCGGTCCGAAACGGGCCAGGGACGCGGCTTAGGACACCATCCTCGCTTGACGCTGCCGGCGAAACCAGGAGAAAACCGGGACACCAGCCAGAATCACCAGAAGTCCATACCCGGAGTTCGGCCAGTTTTCACGGAAGGTATAGAAGAGCAGGACGGCGGCGACGGTAATGAATAGCGCCGGAACCAAGGGATAGCCGAACACACGGTAAGGGCGTGCTGCCTGGGGATCGCGCCAGCGGAAGATAAAGATGGTGCTGCTGGCGATCATGTAGAACAGCCATTCGGCAAAAATTGCGAGAGAAAAGAGCTGGCGAAAATTTCCTCCCAGCAGCAGAAGGATGATCGACAAGATTGCCTGCACGACGATCGCGGCTGACGGCGTGTGAAAACGAGGATGCACTAGGGCAAGAGCGCGGAAGAAGTACCCGTCCCGCGCCATGGCGAAGGGGACGCGGGCGCCGCTCATGACGGTGCCGTTTAAGGTGACCAGCATCGAAATAGCCATGCCTGCCGAGACGATGGCTGCACCCATGTGACCCATCACTAGCGCAACTGCGTCGGAAGCGGGCCGGGGCGAAGCCGCAATCACATTCGCCGGCAGCACATACTGCACTCCCGCATTTACCAAGACATACAGCACGCCCACCGTCGCGACGCCGGCAATCAGGGCGATGGGAATATTGCGTTCTGGCTGCTGCACCTCGCCTGCGACCATGTTCAGATCGTTCCAACCGTCGTAGGCCCATAGAGCCGCAACCAGCGCGGCCATAAAGCCGGCGATGCCGCCCTTGGCTCCGGCAAAAGTTCCAGAAAAGTTGCTCCAGCCACGGCCGGTGGCGCTCCCCGCACCACTGAAACACACCGCCACGATGCCGAGAATAATTGCTACTTTCAGCACAGTGAATACCAGCTGAAATTCTCCGGCCTTCTTCACGCCCAGGTAGTTCAGCCCAGAAATAAGAATGGCTGCGGCGATGGCGACAAGCTGTCCCCAGGTGAGCTGGAAGGAGTGGGACAAGAGGCCTGCGGGGAAAATGTTCTCAGAGAAAAATGAAAAGATGGAAAACGTGCCCAGGACGCGGACGAGCCCGGTGGCGACCGTGGCTACCGATGCTGGTTTGGCGATGACAAACCATGTCCAACCATAAAGAAAACCACCAAGCGGGCCATAAGCGTCGCGAACGTAAACATACTCGCCGCCGGCTTGCGGCTTCATGGCTCCGAGTTCGGCATAGGTGAGCGCGCCAAAAAACGACAACAACCCACCCACGAGCCATGCCAGATAAACCAGTTTTGCCGAGCCGACCGCTTGCATCATCTCGGCGGGAACCAGAAAGATTCCGCTGCCGATGATGGTCCCGACGACTACCGCCGAGGCGTGGCTTACACCCAGATCACGAGAAAGCCCGGGACGGGTTGCAGTGCGCTCTGTCAGATTCTGCATGATCGAAGGGTGCAAGTATACCCGAGGGCTGCCGGAGACTCTTTACGACGCTTCGCGCAGAAGCAAACTAGAAACATATCCCACTGCAAAAGTCACAATCGTGCCGATCATGACCCACCACGTCCAAGGAACCTGTGTCCATTGCCACAGATATAACTCCATGGCGAATCCAAACAGCATTCCTATCATCGCGCCGCGCTGATGGGCCTTGCGGGTTAACACTCCGAGTAGAAATACTCCCAGCAGAGCGCCATAGGATACGGATGCAATCTGCAACCCCACTTCGACCACGCGCCCCACTTTATGGAGTGAGAGTACCGCAATGGCAAACAGGAGTAGAGCCCATACGAAGGTTGAAAAGCGGGAGAGGCGCATACGTGCACGTTCGTCGGTTTGGGGACAGAAGCGCACATAAAAATCCATGATGGAAGTTGAAGACAAGGCATTCAGAGCCGCACTCAGATTCGACATGGCTGCCGCCAGAATTGCCGCGATGAGCAGACCGGAGATTCCGTGCGGCAGGTGGCTCACGATAAAGGTGGGGTAGATACGGTCCGGCCTGCCAAGAACCGCCGAGGGCACGCGGTAATAGGCCCATAACATGACTCCTACCACCAGGAATAACGCAAACTGAAACAGGATCGCGATGCCACTGGAGATGAGCGCCGTTACCGACTGTCGTTGGCTGCGCGCGGCCAGCAAACGCTGCACGATGAGTTGATCAGTGCCGTGGCTGGCGACCGTGAAGAACGTGCCGCCGATCACGCCCGCCCAAAAGCTGTAAGGAATCCACACGCTCGGGGTAAAGTCGAAGACGCGGAGCTTCCCGGAGTTCGCAGCGGCGGCATAGATGGCGGCCCATCCTCCGGGAACAAGCTGCAGGATCGTCCCCAACCCCACCAGCGTTCCGCCGACGTAGATCACGGTCTGCACCACGTCGGTCCAGATTACGGCCGCCAGTCCGCCCTCGAACGTATAGATGAGCGTCAATACAGTGATGATGGCAATCGAGGCCACCTCGCCCGTACCTAGCGCGATGGCAACGACAATCGAGACAGCATAGACGCGTACCCCTTCCGCGGCCGTCCGCGTGAGCAGAAAGAGTCCCGCGGTCAGCGAGCGCAACCCACGCCCGAAGCGGCGTTCGATCAATTCGTAAGCGGTGTACAGGTCGCCACGAAAATATTGCGGCAGCAGGATGAAGCTGATCACAACCCGCCCAACCACATAACCCATGACCACCTGCAGAAAGGCGAGATTTGTGTCGTAGGCGAGGCCGGGGATGCTGATGATGGTGAGCGTGCTGGTTTCCGCGGCAACAATCGAAAGCGAGATGGCCCACCAGGGGATATCGCGTCCCGCCAGAAAATAATCGCGCAGGGAACGATGCCGCTTACGGAAACGTAGTCCGAACAGCGTGATGCCCACTAAGTAGAGCGCGATGATCGCCAGATCAAGTTTGTCGAGACCCATGCGTTCTGCCGCCACACCACGTCCGATCTACGCTTTGCCGGAAGCTCTTTTCAAATGAGTCATTATGGCCGGACTCCACCTTTTCCGCGAGTGAGAGTCTATGAACCTCCATGATTTCGAGATACTGAGAACCCAGAACTGCTGTGATAGAAATAACCCGTGGCTTACTATCTTGGCGTCGATGGTGGCGGCAGCAAGACGGCGTGCGTGGTGGGCGATGAATCGTCGATTCTCGCGACCGCCGTGTCGGGTCCCAGCAATATCACTCGTGTGGGCGAACTACTCGCCCGCGAAGCGTTGCATGAGGCGATACGCGAAGCGTGTGCCGAGGCAAGAATCGATTCGCGACAACTGCAGCGTACCTGCGTCGGAGCCGCCGGAGCCGGACGGGAAGAAATCGCCACTGTCGTTCGCAAGATGGTTGCGGAGGTGGTTCCCGGCGAGATCGAAGTGGTGGGCGATATGCAGATCGCGCTGCAATCGGCACTGGGCGAAGGGCCGGGCCTGATCGTCATCGCCGGGACGGGGTCGATTGCCTTTGGCCGCGATGTGAATGGCAAGACTGCCCGCGCCGGAGGTTGGGGCTTCGCCATCTCGGATGAAGGCTCAGCCCACTGGATCGGGCGCGCCGCGGTGGCTGCCCTATTGCGGGCTGTCGATGAGTCGGGAGTCACTCGCGGGACGGAGCAGATCTCAATCATCTTCCGGGAAATGAAGTGCATCTGGAAGGTGGAATCATTCGAGCAGTTGGCCCGCGCGGCCAACTCGACTCCAGACTTTGCCGGTATTTTTCCTGCTGTCCTAGCGGCGAGTCGCGAAGGCGACGAACTTGCTCAAACAATCCTGCGGCAAGCAGCGACAGAACTGGCGCGTCTTGCCGGCCTTGTGGTGCAGCGACTTTTCCCGGAGCGGCACGGGGCTGTCCCGATGGCCATGGCGGGCGGCGTCTTTCGTCATTCGGCGATGATCCGCGAGCTTTTCTACAATCAGATTCGAACGGCGCATCCTCACGCGGTCTTAAATTCTGAAGTGGTCGAACCGGTTCACGGCGCGCTGCAAATGGCGCGGCGATCCGTTTCATAAGCGCCGTGCTCCATCATGAATCACGAAGCAATCCAAGAGGGGCGCGGGCAAAAGCCACCGGTTGCTGAGCTACGTTCGAACCAGCCCACGCTGACGGAAGACGAGATTCTGGCCCAACTTGAGCGACGCGACCTGCTTCCGGAGACCATCGAGGAAGTCAGCCAGAATCCAGCCGCGAGGAAGTCGCGAAAAGCGTGCGTGGCTCTGGCCGTACATCCACGCGCGCCGCGGCACTTAGCGCTGCGCCTGATTCGGCAGTTCTACACCTTCGATCTGATGCGCTTCACGTTGCATCCGACGGTCGCAGCTGACTTAAAACGCGTCGCCGAGGAGCAACTCATCGCGCGCCTGACTTCCGTCACGCTTGGAGAACGCCTGGCGTTGGCCCGCCGCGGATCGCAGGCGGTCGCCGCCGCACTGTTGCTCGATAAAGAATCGCCGCTCTCGCGCACCGCGCTCGAAAACCCGCGGCTGACGGAAGGCGCTGTCATCAAAGCGCTGATGCGGCCGAACGCACCGGCAGCTTTTGTCGAGCTGGTGTGCCACCACCCCAAGTGGTCGGTGCGGCGCGAGATTCGCATGGCCCTGCTGCGCAGCCCGCATACGCCGCTCGCGCGTGCCCTGGAGTTTGCCAGCGCGCTTCCACCCCCGCTTCTGCGCGATATTCTGCACACCTCACGCCTACCAAAGAAGATTAAAGGGTATCTGCGGAACAATCTGAAAAAGAGAAAGCAGGATTCAGTCTAGGGACGCGATTACCGCCCGCCGCCGATCTCAAGGATGGCGCCGGTTGTATAAGAACCCGCGGAGGAAAGAAGCCACAACACGCCCTCGGCTACTTCGAGCGGCGTGCCCGCCCTTTGCATTGGAATTGTTGACGCCAATCGCTCCAGCCGGTCTGGAGCGCCATTAGCGCGATGTAGCCCGGTGGCAATCAGCCCGGGAGCAACCGCGTTCACCCGAATTCCTTCGGTGGCAACCTCCCGCGCCAACCCAATCGTGAAGCTATCGATCGCCCCCTTGGACGCCGCGTAATGAACCCACTCTCCAGCCGAACCAGTTTGTGCTGCGCGGGAAGATATATTAACAATCGTGCCGCCGGTGCCGCCGTGCTTGGTCGACATACGGCGGACAGCTTCGCGAGCGCACAAAAACGCTCCCGTCACGTTGACCGCCATGACTTGTGCGAGGGCCGCGGCGCTGACTGACTCGACGCGCGCAAATCCTCCGGTAATGGCGGCGTTATTGACTAGAGCCTTAATCGGCCCCAGCTCACGTTCGGCAGTTTCGAAGAGCCGGAGAATGTCTTGTTCACGGCCTACATCGGCTTGAATCACACAGGCCCGCGCGCCAGCAGATATGATCTGTTCCGAAACGCGGTGCGCCTCGGCTTCGCCGGTCGCGAAGTTAACCGCAATCGAAAATCCGCGCGCGCCCGCCAAGGTGGCAATCGCCGCTCCGATGCCGCGACTGGCACCGGTCACAATCAGGGTGCCGCATTGTTTTGTGCGTGCCATAGATTTTGCGGAGTAGAATTTTAACGCGTTACTGCTTCCGGCTTTTTGTGCATCAACTCGACCACCGCCTGATACAGCCGCTGGCGAGTCTCGTGGCGCTCGTAGGCCCGGGTGATGTAGCGCACTCTCACTTCCACGCCAGAACCTGTGGGCCGCACATTGATCGCCGGCTCCGCGGAGAAAGATTGCACTCGGTAGCGCGTGGTGGCGTTGCGCCACTCTTCCTCGGCTTTGTGCGCGTTATTCTCGGTATCCTTGGCCACTAACTGCTGTAATTGTTCGACGACGGCATAAGGATCCTGATCCGCCGGAATGGCGAGCTGCAATTCGTCCCACATCCACTGACCTGACGTGGAGAAGTTGAAGAAATGATCTTCGATGGCGAAACTGTTCACGAACGAGACGCGGCGTCCGGTGGGATGCCCGGAGTCGGTCCAGTTGCCGGTCTCGAGCAAAACCGTCTTCAGTAGCCCGATCTCAACCACTTCGCCCGCCACACCGTTGATCTCGACCCAGTCGCCCACGCGGATGCCGTTGCGTCCCATCAGGACGAACCAGCCGAAAAAGGCGACAATGAAGTCCTTCATGGCCACGGTCAATCCCGCGCCAGCCAGGCCGAGAATTGTGGTGGTTTCACTGGGCATGCCGAAAATGATGAATAAGATGGCAATGGCTCCGGCCGCTTGCGCCGCAAACTTTACCACGGCCCTCAGCGTGCCGATGCGTTTGTTTTCCGCCGTCACGCCGGTAAAAAGATGGTCGATTAGCCGGTCGGCGAGATAGACGGCAAGCACCACCAGGAGAATCCCGAGAGCGGCCTCAAGTATGTTGTGCAGCGCCGCTCGTTGGCGGGTTTCGACGATCCCGATCCAGTTCTTGTAAATGTCGTTCAGTTCCCGCTCGTCCTGCAGCCGTTTACCAATATCGGCCAAACTTCGTTGGTCGTCTGTATAGTGCCGAAGGGATTGCAGAGCGGCTTCCGCCCCGGCCTTTGATTCGTCCCGGCTCGTCTCCTTGGCACTTTTGGCAAAGCCGGAGGCCTGCTGCTTGGCCGTGTCGCGATTCTCCTTATCCTGGTCGACTTGCTTTTCGTCTTGGCCATGCCGCAGGGCCAGATGCTGCAGCTTCGCCTCCGTTTCCTGCAGCGCCTCTTCCAGTTGCGCTTGCTTCGCGCGCAATGCCCGCCAGGCGCGGAACACGGCCAGCAAGGTGTGCGCCTGGTAGTCCTGTTCCGCGGTATTTGCGGCGCTTGCCGGCGTGGGGTCGTTGTGCCCGCCGGCTTCGTGTTCCTGCTGCAGTTGACGAATCTTGGCCTGCGGATCGCCACCCGCGCGCTCCAGATCCTCGGCAGCATCCTCGAGTTCGTCCTGATCGAGATCCGTTTGCGCCTTGGCGACGTCCAGTTGATCCTGCAGGTTGTCTTTCTTCGCATCGGGCGCTGCGGCCAGCTTGTGTGTGAGTTGCGCGATGGTTTCCTGGTCCGCCTTGACCGCCGCGTCCGCTTTGGCCTTGCGTACCCCGATTTCTTTCGCCTCCGGCGTGAGCTTCGGAGGATTCAGTGCGGCGGTGCGTAGCGCGTCGGCAAACGCCAGGTCGACTTCATGGTCGCCGACTTTTTCCGCTTCGTGCGCCAACCGCAACTCGTCTGGCGTTGCGACCAGGGCCGCCATGCGCCGGGCTGTTTGTAAAGGACGTTGATCGACGAGCGGGCGCTCGTTGTCCGCCTGGGTTCGCGCCAGCAACTTCTTGCCGGCTGGGGTGGCGGCGGACTCGTCAGATTCTGGCGGAGGGCGTAGCGCGCGCGTCCACACCATACCCGTAATGGCCGCCGCTACCAGCAGAAGCAGGGCGATGCCGGTGATCCAATGGCGGAGTTTCATAGCAATCGGAAAATTCCGAACGCTGAGTCAAGAATCATTCGGAAGTGGCTAGTCTAGCAAAGTCGGGGGAGAACCGGCGGACACACAGGGACACAGACGAAGCCCACCTGTAAAATGTCCGGTCCTTCATGGGGGCTGTAATAAATCACTTCTGCTGGCTCTGGTGGTCACGCTGGCGGTTGTATTCACCGTTACTCCCAATACTCATCCGTTCGCTTGGGCATCGGAGAAGCTCACGGGGGAGACGCTGCGGCAGATAGAAGGCGAGCGCGTGAAGGCTGGGGCCGGACACGGCTCCGCGGGATACATGTCTTATTACGCCGACGACGCGGTAGAAGTCCCGAATGGAGCTGCGATCATCTCGGGGAAAGTGAACATTGCCAAGACTATGGAATTTCTCGACGACAAGAACAACCACCTTAGTTGGACTGCGGTGGGTGCCGATGTTTCAGCATCCGGCGATCTCGGGTACACCTACGGGACTTACGAGTTCCGCTCAGTTGGTAAAGACGGCAAGCCCGTGGTGGAGAACGGGAAGTATACCAGCATCTGGAAGAAGCAGAAGGATGGAAGCTGGAAGGTAGTGCTAGACATGGGGAACGCGAGCGCGGCTCAATAGGAACTCCGCACGCCGGGTGCGAGCAGGAACCGTTCACAAGGTTCAGCTATTTCCGAAAATGATTGCTAATGGCTTCGGCCTGGCTGCGGGTCACGACGGCAGACAGAGCGGCCGCGTCCGCCTGTTTTACGGCCTGCAAACTGCCAAAGTGTTCGAGAAGGCGGCGGGTCGTGCTCTCGCCGACACCAGGAATCGCGCGAAGTTCAGTGGAGCGATCCCGCATCTGGCGGCGTTTACGATGGAAGGTCACGGCGAAGCGGTGGGCTTCGTCGCGAATGAGTTGAATCAGATGCAGCACGGGCGAGTGGTGATCGAGGACGACCGGATCTTTCTCTTGCCCATAGACGTAGAGAATCTCTTCGCGCTTGGCGATGGCTGCGAGCGGCTGGTTGATGATCTCCAGCGCTTCCAGGGCTTCGGCGGCCGCGTGTAACTGGCCGAGGCCGCCATCGATTAGCACAAGGCTCGGCATGGGCTTCTCTTCCTGTTGCAAACGCTTATAGCGGCGCGTGACCACTTCGCCCATGGAAGCGAAATCGTCGACACCCTCGACCGTGCGGATGATGAATTTACGATAGTCCGATTTCTTCATCTTGCCGTCTTCCCAAACCACCATGGAAGCCACAGTCTCCGCGCCTTGAATGTGCGAGATGTCGAAGCACTCGATGCGCTTCGGCAACTCGGGAAGACTGAGAACATCCTGCAGTTCCTCCTGGATCGCTTTGGCGTTGGGCTTGAGCACTCGGAAGCGCTGATCGTAGGACTGCTTGGCGTTAGTGCCGGCAAGGTCGATGAGGGCGCGCTTATCGCCGCGCTGTGGAACTAGGATGTGAACGCGCGCCGCCCGGGGATCGACACTGGCGACTTGTTCGGAGAGCAAGTCCTCGAGCGTGGCGCGATCTTCGAAATCGACCGGGACGTAGAGATTGCGCGGGACATAGGGTTGGCTGATGTAGAGTTGCTTGAGGAGAGCAGAGAAGAACTCTCCGGGATGGAAAAGATCAGTGTTAGGAGAAGCAATCGGGTTTTCCTCGTCTGGATCGCCGAGGGCGTCTGCCCCCACCGGTTCGTGGGCGGCTGCCGCGCCCTCTGAGGGCGACGCGAACTCCGGCAGATCTTCCCAAAAGAATTCTCTGCGATCGACGACCCGGCCGCCGCGCATATGAAATAAATTTACGGCCAGCATGCCATTTTCGTAGTGGTAGCCGAAGACATCAGCGTCGTCGCCTTCGGCGGCGGCGATGCGCTGACGTTCCTGCAATTGCTCGACGGTGGAAATCAGATCGCGGTAACGGGCGGCGCGTTCGTACTCTTCCGCGGCCGCGGCCTGCTCCATCCGCTCATGCAACGACCTGCTGAGATCTGTGGGACGGCCTTCCAGGAAAAGCTTCACGTCGCGAACCGCTTCCTGATATGCCTCCGGCGTGGTCAGGTCTTTCACGCACGGGCCCAGGCAACGTTTGATGTAGTACTGCAGGCAAGGACGGGGATGAAATCGAGTGAGGTCGACGTTGCAGGAGGGAATCAGAAAGTTGCGGTGAACCAGATCGACGATACGGTATGCCAGATTGGCAGGGAAGTACGGGCCGTAATAAGCGCTTCCATCTTTTCGGAGGCGACGAGTGACGTAGACGCGCGGCCAGCGCTCGCCCAGCGTGAGTTTCACGTAAGGGTAGGTTTTGTCGTCGCGCAGCAGAATATTGAAACGCGGCTTGCGTTGCTTGATGAGGTTGTTTTCGAGGGCGAGCGCCTCTTTGTTGTTGGCGACGACGATGTAATCGACGTCGACGGCTTCGCGCACCAGCGTGCCCGTTTTCGAATCCTCCCATCGGCCTTCGTGGAAGTAACTCGCCACCCGGCTGCGCAGATTCTTCGCCTTGCCCACGTAGATGACTTCGCCTTCGGCGTTCTTGTAGAGATACACACCGGGCTCGCTGGGGATGGTGCGGATTTTCTGGAGAAGATCCATGCTGGTTTGCTTGATTATTCTATTGGATAACGGAATCCTGAAAGCGGTACAGGAGAATGTCAGAAGACCTCACTGCGAGGCATCAGGGGCAAGAGAGTCGCGTAAAAGCATGTGTTACAACGTTGTCGCATGAGTCCCACACTCACAATACGGCTTACAGACGAGCTTCTAGCGTGGCTAAAGGAGAAATCACGCCGTACGGGCGTGCCCCTGGGAGGTCGAGTGCGGAGCAGCTGGAGAGCGCCAAGTCCAAGGGCGGAAAGCAGAGATTCCTTCGCCACGCCGGCGTAATCCGCAGCGGATCCGCTGACCGGTCCTCCCGAAAGGGCTTTTCCCGTTCATGAAGGGAATTGTCGGACACGGGCTTCATCGTTGCCTTCGCGAGAAGCAACGACGAGCATCATCGCTGGGCTTTCGATGTGGCCAAGGGATTACCGAACCTGTGCTCACTTCCGAAGCGGTCCTTGCAGAAGCCGCCTTTCACCTGCAATCGACCGCCTAGGTTTGAAGTCCGCGAACCAGCACGACCGTATAAAATTTCCCTAGCTTATGTGCGGATTGCGTTGCCCAGGTCCTTTTCGGTTACCGGCTGCGCACCTCCCTATGGCCGCAAATGATTGAAAAAGGATATACTTATGTCAGGCAATGGTAATACGGGAAACTGGCATCTCCCGTGCAAAAGTAGAGATGGGATTTGCAAGGTAGGACTTGTATCCCAGGGCCTGTAGCACAGCATACGCGCGCGGGAAAAACCCAGACGCGCCGAGACAACTCATCAAGGAGCTCCCGAATATGAACCGCACTTCGTTGACGATTTTACTCGCAGCTAGCCTGGCAGCCACCATCGGCTGTACCAGCAAGAACTATGTCAAGCAACAGACCACGCCGTTGATTAACAAGACCAACGAGCTTGATGACATGACGGCGAAGAACAGCAAGGACATCAAGGATGTCGATGCCCGGGCGCAAGCCGGCATCGAGGCCGTGAACACGAAGACGGCCGAAGTGGATCAGAAGGCGCAGGCTGCCGGCCAGAACGCGGTTGCGGCGCAGCAGATGGCGGACGCAGCGAATGGGCGGGTGGGGGTTTTGACCAACACCGTGGCGAACCTGGACAACTACCGTCCTGTGGCCGAAACTTCCGTCAAGTTCGGGTTCAACAAGGACGCTTTGACGCCAGAGGCAAAGAACGCGTTGGATCAAATGGCGGGAAACATTTCGAGCACCAAAGGTTACATAATTACGCTCGAAGGAAGCACGGATTCGGTGGGATCGGCCGAGTACAACTACGACTTGAGCCAGCGGCGGGCGAACTCCGTGATTCAGTATCTGGCTTCAAAATATAGCGTGCCGGCGCACAAGATTTATGTGATCGGGCTCGGCAAAGACAAACCGGTAGAGTCCAACAAAACAAGACAAGGCCGCGCCGATAATCGCCGCGTGGACGTACGCCTGATGACCAATACGGTGGGCGATACGAACCAGCCAGCGACGACGGGACAAAACAATCCATCATCGATGTAAATCGATTTCCTCCTCCCCGGAGGATTTTGCCAACCAGGCCGCTCGCTCCTCCCCCTGAGCGGCCTGTTTTTTCGTCTTGGCGTGACTGGGTTAGAATAGCGAATATGCCTTCGCGGTTATTGGGATTTGCCATTCTAGGTTTAGCGGTAGCGGCGGGCGCGCAACAGGGGAGTTCTTCCGATTCGAACCCATCGAAGGCGCCCAAGTCGGAGCAATCGGATTCAGATCTTGCGCCGCCGCGTTCGGATCGGGTTAAGGCGAGTGATTTGGGATCCGCTACCGGGCAGAGTTCAAGCAAAGACACGGAGACAGATTTGACTCCTCCGGATGACGACGCCAAGACCCACCCCCAGAGTTCAACGGCAGTGGCCGAAGCTGAAGCCGAGGTGTTGAGCGGCGACGGCGTTACGGAGTTCCGGACCTGGGATCCGCACAAGGCCGCGAAGGACATTGAAGTGGGCGATTTCTACTTCAAGCGCAGGAACTACCGAGCGGCGCAAGAGCGCTATCGCGACGCGTTGCGTTACAAAGAGAACGACGCGGTAGCCACGATTCGGCTGGCAGTGAGTCTGGAAAAGCTGGGCATTCTGGACGATGCCCGCTTGGAGTACGAAAGCTATTTGAAGATTCTTCCGCATGGGCCGGAAGCCGACCAGGCGCAGAAAGCGATTGAACGACTGAAGGCACAAACCGCCGGAAAGTAGCTCGGCCGGACCAAACCTGAATCATAGTTCGCTACGCACTCTGCGAGACCGTGCCGGGGACGCCGGCTTTCGTTTCTTGCGTCGTGGGATGGCCGATTTCGTGCTCTCGTCATCCTCGCCTCCGGCCACCTTACTTCTTGCTGCCTCTCCGAGAATCAGATTGGCGGGCCACTTAGGACCGGAACGGGTTCTGCCTTTGGAGCGAGCAGCTTCGGCTACAACCACTTCAACGGCATCGAGACACGAGTGGAACATTTGCGTACGCAACGCGCCGGTGGCTTCGCCACGGATCAAAAGCATCGCCGTGCCGTGCATCAGCGACCACAGCGAGAGCATGAGGCGGGTGTGCTGGCGCGGCGCTCCTCCCAAACGCTTGGTGAGATGCTCGCGCATCAGATTGAAGGATGGCCATGGCTCGTGCAAGGAGGGGGGTTCGGCGAACCTGTCATAAAGCACTTCGTAGGCGTGACAATGTTGAAGGGCAAACTCGAGATAGTCCTGGCAAGCCTGGGCCAGCGTGCGAGAGCGGCGGAGACTGGCGAAGAGTTCGTTGCGCGTCTGAATGCGCAATGCCCGAAGAATATCGTCCCGATCGCGGTAGCGCTCGTAAACCGTGGGAGTGGTGGTGCCGGCGGTCTTGGCGACGGCGCGCATGGTAAGAGCTTTTTCTCCGCCCCGGGCGCGCAGCCGGCTGGCGGCTTCCAGGATGCGTTGTTCAAGTGCAGGATCAGCTTGTCTGGGCAACGGCTCGACTCCGGGGTGTATAGGATCAATGCAGGGCCCGAGAAATAATTTGAACAACGTTCAATTAACAATGTACAATAAATTCACACTAGCAAGTAGTTGATCCCGCAGGTTGCGTCCTGCTGGAGCCTGAAAGTTTTCGTTGCAGCCTTCCCCCTAGGCGAATGGCTCCGGCAGGACAGCGATTCACCGAGACTGGAAACTGAGGAGTGCAGATGTTAAACGATGAACTCAGAAAACAGGCGGGTATTGCCCGTCTCGCATCCGACTTGCGTTCGGCGAAAATCGAACTGCTGAGCGCGCAGTGTGCCACCGATCGACTCCGCCTCCAGTATTCCGTGGCCGAGATTGTTTCCTTCGGGGAACGCCAAGCCTTAAAAGGGGCAATCGCCTCCGCCGGCGCGCTGTGCCGCTTTTTCTCCTCGATCGAAGACCAGCTCAAGCAAGCTGAGCAACAGGAGTAAGGTTTCACCCTGGTGTTTGCTTTTCCTTCCGCGACCATCTCCAAGAAAAGGACCCCGCCTCTATTTCTCCACTCGAATGAACTCGCCGGTGGAGGCGTTGACCGCGACCGTCAGCTTGGCGGCGTCGTGACTCGGTCCGTACATAACGTGCCAGATCAGTTCGTTGGTGTTGTGATTCCAATCGCAGACATAGAGAACGGGCGTCGCGGGATCCTTCTCGAGAATTTTATCGCCACCATGTTTTTGCGCCAGGTCAAAAGCCTGATCGGAATCGATCTTAAGAAAAGCCACGTCAAAGATCTGAGTGGATGCATTGCTGGGGTTGTATACGTCTTCGTTCCCGGGCGAGACTCCGCGCGAGGGAGCGTCAGGCGCGTTGCTGCCGGACCAGATAAAGGGTTTGACTCCGTGTTGGGTCGGCGAGGCAAAGCTGGCGCGCCAGACCGCCGACTTGCCGTCGTGGCCATCGCCGTCGGTGGTGGGGACCGATTCGATGCGGAACGGTTTCACATCGGCGGCGTAGTTGCGAGCAGCGATGAAGACCTTCTGAAAAGCGGCGCGTCCGGTGAGCAACTCGGGCCCCTTGGGCTCGGCCTTGGTTTCGGGTGGTTTGGCGGTGTTAGATTCGCAAGCCACGAGCAGCGCGAGAACTGAGAGAAGGATGGCGGAGAAAATCATCGACATAACGGCGCGGGGAGAGGGCATTCTCGGAGCGGTGCCTTCGATAGCGCCGGCTTTGGGCAGGACAAAATCCCGCATGTTCATGACGGCCTTCCTGTTATAACTGAGATGATTTGTAGTCGCGCAACATTTTACCTGAAGCGTGCGGAAACGCGAGATGGCTCTATGGATACCTTGCTCGAAGAGTTGAAACAAGCCTTGGATGCAGCGACCGAGGGGATGACGAACGAGCACATGGGGTGGCATCCGACTGGTAAATGGTGCGCGGCCGAAGTCCTCGAACACCTGTATCTGACTTATACCGGGACGGTGAAGGGATTTGAACGAGTATTCGAAGCGGGTAAGCCAATGGCAGGGCGAGCGTCGATGAGGCAACGCTGGCGGACGTGGGTGGTTTTTAGCTTCGACTATCTGCCCGAGGGTCGAAAAGCGCCGAAGCAAACCGTACCCCGAGGCTTGCCAGCGGAGAAGGTAAGAGCCGAGTTCCGGCTGACGCTAGAAGCGATGGACGAGATCATCGCTCGCTGCGAGGCCCGCTTTGGGCGCGGGAGATTGCTCGACCATCCGATCTTAGGTCCGTTGACGGCGGCGCAGTGGAGAAGATTTCACTGGATTCACGGGCGGCATCATGTGAAGCAGATTGAGAGACTGCGCGAACTGGCGAAGGGCCAGAGATCGACGGGCTGAGTCGGGAGGTCAGGTCAACGAAAACGCCGGCCATCGGCCGGCGTTTTTACTTGGTGTGCCGAGCATGTCCGACAGCTTAGAGGTGCAAGTCCTCTTCACAACGTGATGGACGTGAAGTGATAGCGAAGCGCAACGGCGAAATCACACTCGCCGCGAGGCGGGGCCGGAAAGAAGCG
>JBAUXO010000065.1:0-3701 GCA_049584315.1 Candidatus Sulfotelmatobacter sp.
CGCTTCTTTCCGGCCCCGCCTCGCGGCGAGTGTGATTTCGCCGTTGCGCTTCGCTATCACTTCACGTCCATCACGTTGTGAAGAGGACTTGCACCTCTAAGCTGTCGGACATGCTCGGCACACCAAGAAAAACCGCCGGCTTTTGCCGGCGGCCTGAGTAATTCCTCAGAGTCAGACAACGCAACTTACGAACCCGGAGTCTCCACATTCACGTGTCCGCCGTGCAATGTCATGCGCACTCCGCGCTGCATATTGACTCGAGTGGTAGTGGTCCAGTCCACATCGTCCATGTTCACCACCCCACCACCTCCATGGGTCAGCGTGTACGTTAGGCGGCCGTCCTGGTATTGATAGTTTCCGACCGCTAGAACGGTGCCCGTCTTCAAGATGAACACAGGTCCGCCCGAAGCGGCGATTGGTGCGGAATTTACATCCCGTGTAACCAGACTGGCGTAGGCGGCGCGGGGAATTTCTACTTCTGCTGAAACCTGGGCGCTCGCCGTTGCCACGTTGCCGCGGATAGCGAGAGCAGGCCTGTCAACCCTACTATTAGATTGGTCAAAGGACTGGTTCTGTGGCCTGGCAAAGTAATGCCATCCAGGCGCCAACGAGGCCACTTGAGGCACTTGGATATCATCCATCAGACGCAAGCTGAGGACGGTTTCCCCCTTAAGTTTGGGTCGCGGACCCCGCGCCGGCAGCATGATGACTTTCCACGGCCAGAGCGGCGGCAGCATCCATTCGGCCACGTCGCGTTTGGCATGTCCTTTGCCGTCGATCTTGCCTTCCTTATCCACCTTATAACCGCGGGTCGCGATCACCTTCGCTTCCAAGGGGAGATCGCCGGTAGGCAATCCGATGCGATCGAATTGCAACTTCAAGTAGCCCTTGCCGACAAAATGTCCGGGCTCCTGGGCGGCTTCCAGATGTCCTACCAGATAGCTCCCTCGAGGAAATGCCTCCTGGCCAAATTCAGTGACCCCGCGCAGATGGCAAACGACGGGATCCCCCACGTCGGCCGTTGCCGAGGAGAAATTGGGTTCGTTGAGAGTGCATTGCAGGAGAGTGCCGGCGGGCAGAACAACTTCTCGCGCACTGGCTCCCGCGGCTAGACTTAAAACAGTTGCGACAAGGGTTGTATAAACCAGGTTGTACTTCATACTTCCTCCTCGGATTCGCACCCCCTTTTTGGCCAGTCTTGCGGCCCTGAGGACGCGCAGTGCTGCGCATCTAATCACAGTTTTTTCGATGGGTCAATCGGGTTAATGACGAAAGTTTGAGTTTCCGTCCAATCCGGGAATCGGCGCGCGAACGCTGGGCAAAAAGTTAAAGTCTCAGACGAAGAAAAGCGGGCAGCGTTGCACTGACGGCTGCACATTCAAACTTCTTTTTCTTAATATGCAGTCCATTTTTTGTCGGGTCAGATCTGGCCGGCGCCACATTCAGGTCCACGCCGGTAATGAAGGGCGCGTCGCTATTAGTAGGGAAGAAAACAGCATGAGCCTTCCCAAGACGCCTATGCTGAGGACCCCACCTCGTCGACTGTGCCCGGTTGAATGGTTTGCAACGCCTCGGCGCAGGCCGAGAAGTGCGGCTCTAAATCCACCACACGATTTGCACGCGCACGCACGATAGGCAGCGCGATCCTGCCGCCGGTGAGGTTCTGCTGATAACGCAGATTCCGGTCGATCGTCACCACCAGAAACCGGCGTCGGCCAGGGCAAACAGTTCCCCGTTTTCTTTCCCCGACCATTCCGCTTCTGCACGGTCGTGCAGTCGAAACCGCTCGCCGGCAACCCTACTTTCAACGCCTTGGGAGCGCACTCGTCGATCAGTATTTCATCCCAGCTGCGCCATCAGGCTGTCCCGCGCCTTTTCCAGCGCCGCAATCGCTACCTCGCGCGTCACGTCGGATGCTGCTCCAGAAACTCGCCCAGACTATCGCCGCCTTCCTATAACCCGTCAACGCCTTGAACGGAACCCGTGTCCCACGAAACACCGGCTCGCCGCTGAGAACAGCCGGATTTTCACAATCACGCTTGCCATTAAACTCCTCCCACGTGCCTGCTATAGTGGCGCACCCGCGCCGCAACACAGATTTCCCGCGCCCGAGTTGTTCCGTCGTTGTACCGCGAGTTTCTGAGGAATTCCGGCAACTCATTGATTAGATTTGGCGTCCCCCACGGGATTTGAACCCGTGTTACCGCCGTGAAAGAACGGCGCATACACGACTTTAAAGGACTTGCAAGAGGCGGACGACCTCTAAGTCGTTGGAAATTCCCGGTAGCGGGAGCAAAACCGTAGCGTAATCCGTAGTGCGGCGCAGCCAAGATGAGCGTCGGATCCGAGCACGGTGGACAACAACGGCTGGTATTGCGAATTTCGGCCATGGTTTCTGAAGAATCGAGATTCGTCGAGACTGAAAGTATGAATCGACCACACGACATTGAACCGTACTGGCAAGACTGAAGATGACTGGCTCTGCACGGTCGAGTACTTGCCTAGCGATGACCTCGAAGGTCGAGTGTTTGTCGCAGACATCGTCGGCTATCTGTTTGGCTACGCACAACTGGCGAATGCACGGGCTCTGGCACTCGTCGGCGATCCTGAGGCCGGCGCCTATGAGCTTCTTTTTTCCTTTTCGACGCCTCGGGACAAAGACCAGTTCCTGGATTTGGTTCGCTCAAATGAGGATCTTGGGAGCGACTACATCGAGAACGATTTCATGTCGCCGACAACTGAAGAGATTAGGAATGCTCGTCCGCTCGTAGCGGTCCTGCCTGAAGACATTGTGAGCCGGGCGATGCTGATTGCATCAGCTATCTGTGCTGGTGCCGAAGGCGATCCTTTTGGGTCGTAGGAAATTACTTCTTGCGTCGCGAGGGTACGGTCTCTGTCGTGACAGCTAAATATTCACCCGTAACTAACTGAAAACACGTGGCACGGATGGCGCTACAGAAACGTTTTAGTGACCCTCGGAAACAGTTCGTGGACCCTTATTGGCCCATAATTTCTGCTGCGCTTTCGCGCGGCAGAGGCCGGCAGAAACTGACGCTCGATCGGGCGCGAAATGCGTCGAATTTGGAATGCCCAGCCTGCCGTAGGCGGTGAGGGAGTCATCTTCAGGCAGATTAACCGCAACACGAAAAGGCGCGCCGCGCCGTCGCATAGGGCGCCTTCGTGGCCGCTCGCCAACGAGCGGAGATCGATACCGAACTAAAGGAACAGTCTTATAAAACGGCAGCAATGCAATCCACTTCAATATCAAAGCCGCCGTTCCAAGCAGGAACATTAATAAAGATGCGCGCGGGCGGATTTTCTGGGAAATAACGCCTGTAGACTGCGTTCACCGCAGGAAACATGTCCACTGAGGTGACGTACACATTCAGCTTCAGAATGTTTTCCAAAGAAGAACCTGCCGTTTCGACACAGAGCTTGAGTTGATCTAATACGATCTCCGTCTGACGCTCGATTGCTCCCTTGAAGATTTCTCCTGTTTTGGGGTCGAACGGCGGGGCACCTGTGACGTAGATTGTGTCGCCGTGCTTCGTCACGGTTGAAGTTGGGGCCTTGTATTTTTCGAGATAGGTCGCCAGCGGCTCAACGCGAATGATTTCCCGTTTCATAGTTCTCCTCCGATTGCTGAACCCGGATATGGACTGTTGATGATGCCAAGTGAAAGTTTTCGAGAACTGGCGGAT
>JBAUXO010000066.1:0-125711 GCA_049584315.1 Candidatus Sulfotelmatobacter sp.
CGCTTCTTTCCGGCCCCGCCTCGCGGCGAGTGTGATTTCGCCGTTGCGCTTCGCTATCACTTCACGTCCATCACGTTGTGAAGAGGACTTGCACCTCTAAGCTGTCGGACATGCTCGGCACACCAAAGACACCAGTCGGCTGATCACCGACCGGTTGGACTGTCCGGCACCTAGGATCGCTGGTGGCGAGATCAACAACCGGGGACGGTCGGCAACATCAGGCAGGACCTCATTATCAGGGCGCGAAGTATTCGTAGATGATCAGACTTACCCAAAGAGGAACGGTCTAAGCGAAGTTGCACGAATTGCAATCAAGGCAAAAGACAGGGTTCTTTTTGTGCGCGCGATCGATGTGGTTGTGGCCAAGGCTCAGGGGAACTATGTCGCTCTTGTGCACAAATCCGGATCCTATCTTGCGAGGAAACGATGCTCACCGCTGAACAGAAATTGACACCGCTCGGATTCGTGAGAATCCATCGGTCCATTCTAGTGAACTCAACTCTTGTCGAAGACCTGCGACGCGATAACACGGGGACGTATATGCTGCATACAACTGATGGCAGCGAGTATCCGGTGGGCCGAGCCTACAAGGGTAATCTGCAGGTGATCCCGAGGTCGTGGATGGGCGTCGAGCTTGTGTGAATACCTCCCGGATGGCTGACGAAGTTCAAGATCTGACAGATTGGACTAAGAGGCAGGTCGTCGCGTTGGCGCCATTGTCAGGTGTTCTAGATCGATCTGCCATTCTGTTCAGGAGTTGTATGGGCTGCCTGCTTCCTCTTGATTTCGTGATTCCATATCTCTTGCGGCGAATTTCTTATGGCGATCTGGAGGTGTAGTTACCGAAAATTCCGTCCGAGCTGAAAATGCAGAGCTTTCGAGCATTCATGATCTGGTGGCTACACGATGCGCTGCCTTTTCGTCGCCTTTTTCTCGCTGGTTGCCTCCAGTTTTCGAACCCTTGTGGCGCTGCAGCGGAAATCCTCGCGCTTCGTCATCCACTCACCGTTCTCCAAACGAACGCACCGCCTCGTTTGCGCCTCCAGCGCTCAGACAGGCTCTTGTGGGTTTTGTTGTCGCGATGGTGGCCCCGCAGGCGCCATAGTCTGCTGCTGGACTGCCGTCGAAAGTGTCTTTACAATCAAGACACGGATTATGTTTTCGCATCCGCCGAGATGCATGGCAAGCAACCGCTATGGCCGAGCTAGGCAATGTCAAAGCAATCCGTACAGCTGCAAAACTGGCGGGGATTGCGAAGCACGATCGCTGGCACGTATTCAGACACTCGTCCGCAATCCTCCTCAAGGGGAATGGTGAAGACTGAAGACGGTACAAGAGTCGTTGCGACACGCGGACCCAGGTGTAAGCCTGAACACGTACACGCAAGGGCTGATGCCAGTGGACATCTCGGATGACCGCTGCAAGTGCTTGATTCTGAAGGTGAGGGCGCGTAGCTCAGTTGGTAGAGCAATGCCCTTTTAAGGCATGGGTCGCAGGTTCGAATCCTGCCGCGCTCACCAGATTTTTCAATCACATCTCCCCGAATCTCCGCCAACCTGTTGGAACCCGATCCAAGTTCAAAACCCGATCGCAGCAAACGAAACCTGGCTCACCGGAACTACCAAATTCTAAATTCTTAGATTTCTCTGCAACTTATCTTCGAAAAACACATCGAAGACTGTACCCGAAGAGGATTCGAACGTATGCCCACCGCGCAAGAAAAGCAGTACGGTGAGAGAGAAACTCCTTCAACCTTCCGCTTGGATGTGCCGCTCCACAACCTTTTAACCAAGTCTCCGGTCGCAAGGCCAATTCTGCCTGGAGACGGCGGAGAGAAGTTTCCCGAACCCGTTTTCCCACAACGTCCCGACCTGCTCGCCCAAGATGACAACTATGAAGCTAACCTTGCGCTCGCGCGGATCGGCAAACGGCCTTGGCCGGCACGGTATGTTCTGCGGGCCATGAATGGGTGGTTGTTTCCCTACCTGAAGTCTCGCGTGCTGCCGGGAGCGTTTCACCCCATCATTGCCTACCTGTTTACCGAGTGGAAGTGCAATCTGGACTGCCATTATTGCTGGGCATTCGATAACAGCGTGAAAGGCATGACCGAAGAAGTGGCCAAGCGCTCGATTGATTGGCTGCATTCGACCACTTGCCGGGTGCTGGCGTTCATGGGCGGCGAACCGCTCTTGCGTCCCCAGCTGGTGCACAAAGCCTGCTATTACGCGGCGAAGAAAGGTTTTTGGATTTACATGCCAACCAACGCCCGTTTGCTGCGTCCGGATGTGATTGACCGGCTGGCGGATGCGGGGGTGGCTATCTTTAACTTTGCCGTGGACGCGGTGGAGGAGAAGCCGGGGCTGCCCAAGGCGCTCACTCCGGTGCGAAGCTATTTCGATTATCTGGTACGCAAACAATACAAGTACGGATACTCCGTGTTCTTCAACATCAACATCTGCCGCAACAACATGGAGGATGTGAGGCAATTGACGGAGATCGCGCGCGATCACGGCATCGCGACCGATTATCATCTGAACGAATCTCCGATGATCGAGCAAAGCCACTTCAAGCACTATGACGCTAACGACACGTTCATCTACCCGGAGCACTGGCCGCAGGTCGACGAGCTGGTCGATTGGCTAATCGAGAAAAACAAGTCGGGATACAAGATGGTGAACTCGGTCAAGCGACTGCAGGATATGAAGGACTTTATGCGCGGCAAGGTGGAAGCGTGGAACTGCCGTGCCGGACAGAACTCGATCATCATTCGCGTAGACGGCAGTCTGGCCCCTTGCTTCCCCATGTATTCGGCAACCCACGATTGGGGAGTCATCGGAAATCATAACTTTGAAGTTCCGCAATTGGATGAAATGAAAAAATCGTGCCAGACCCACTGCTTTTCTACCTTGAATCATAACCTGGGTTTCTGTTACAACGATTCAAGGGTCGTTAAGTGGGTGCTCAAACAGGCGGCCCGCGGATTCCAAGGCGTGAGTGGTAGTTTCGCTTAACCGGTCAAGACCCCTCCTGAGGTCTTGCAAGTTGGGGCAATAAAAGCTGGCGGAAGTTGCCGAGTGGTGCGGGTTTTATCGCTTATCCGGCGCCCCGAGACTCGTTTGTGGACGTTTCTCGCTGGTGTAAGACTTGAGCCTCCTGTAACACGCTATAGGAGTTTCCGGTGATGTCAGATCGCAGGTTTAAGGGCAATCTGCTAGGTTTCTGCCGAGACCTGCGCGCCCCGACTACCAATCAAAGTTTTGTTGCTTTCCATTCTTTTTGTTTCTGTACCAGTGTCTCTTCGTCCCGCCACTCGCTCGTCCGCAATTTCAAACCTCAAATCACCGCATATGCCGGAGGAAGATAATGGCTACGCATCTCGTACAAATTGATAACGATGAGGAAATCAAACAGCGTCTGGAGGCCGAACGCGCTCGGCTGCGCAAGATTGCCGGTTTGGACCAGTCCGCACATTTTCACCGCCCCGTGGAGCGGGCGTTCAAAGCCGAGGAGAGGGATCGCGTCACCATTCTGTTTGGCGGCTTTACCTGGAAGCACGAGGATCTGATTCGCGCCGTCTTCCAGGGCTGCGGTTATCGCTGCGAGAAGCTGCCGGTACCGAATGTCGCCGCTTTTCAGACCGGCAAGGAGTTTGGCAACAACGGACAATGCAATCCGACCTACTTTACCGTGGGAAACTTGGTGCAGTATTTGCAATTTCTGGAGAAGGAAGGTCTCGCGCGCGACAAGATTTTGAATAACTATGTCTTCTTTACCGCGGGATCCTGCGGTCCTTGCCGCTTCGGCATGTACGAGGCAGAATACCGATTCGCATTGAAGAACGCTGGTTTCGACGGCTTCCGCGTTCTGCTCTTCAAGGACAGCGACGGTATTAAAGCCGCTTCCGGTGAGCCTGGGTTGAAATTCACCATCGACTTCGGATTTGGCATGTTGAATGCCATGCATCTCGGCGACGTGATCAACGATTTGATCTATCAGATTCGGCCCTTCGAAGTGAATAAGGGCGAGACCGATCGGGTGTTCCGGGAAATGGTGGACGGGCTTTGTGACGACCTCAGGAACCGCGACTCATTCGAGATTGAGAAGCGCGCGCCCAATTGGCTCAAGCCAAAGTTCAAGAACAACAAAGTGCTGAGAAACACCGCGAATGTGTTTGGCAAGATGCACGAACACCTGTGGGGCAAGGACTATCTCAACGCTTTGCACACTGCCCAGGAGCGGATGGATCGCATCGAGGTTGATCGCACGAAGGTTAAGCCGGTGGTGAAAATCACGGGCGAATTCTGGGCGCAGATCACCGAGGGCGACGGCAACTTCCATATGTTCGATTTTCTCGAACGCGAGGGCGCACAAGTCATTGTGGAACCGATTGCAACCTGGGTGGCTTATCTGATGTATCAGGCGAAGGCGCACGCCATTGCGAAATGGCCGGTGAACCGTCCGCATCGCAATCCCGAGTGGTACGAACTTAAGAAGAATCTAGCCAATTATTTTGGGTTGCATAAGAAGCTGTGGGGTGTTGGCTTTGGAGAAAAAGCGTGGCAGTTCTTCTACCACCGCACCATCAAAAACATGGGCGGTATTACACATCACTTGGTGCCTCAGACGGAGCTTGCCGAGATGGCGCATCCCTTTTACAACCAGTTCGCACGTGGCGGCGAAGGCCATCTTGAGGTCGGCAAGAACGTTTACTACACCGTTCACAAGCTTTGCCACATGGTGCTGGCGTTGAAACCTTTTGGCTGCATGCCGTCTTCACAATCGGACGGGGTGCAATCTGCGGTGGTAAACAAATTCAAAGACATGATCTTCCTGCCGATTGAAACTTCCGGCGAAGGCGAAGTGAACGCTCACAGCCGCGTGCAAATGGCGTTGGGCGAAGCAAAAGTCAAGGCTAAGACCGAGTTTGAGCAGTGTCTCAAGTCAACGGGAAAAAGTCTCGACCAGATCCGAGATTACATTGCCGAACACTCGGAACTGCGCCGGCCTTTCTACCATGTGCCTCACCGTGAAGGCGTCGCTGGAACCGCGGCTCAATTCATTCTGCATGTGAGCGACCGCATGGATAAGACCACCCTAGGGAGGAAACGCTCGCGCGTTCCCGGAGTCGCGCTTCCGAACGCTGCCTAAAAGCCGTAGCGAACCCGCCATCTTGTTTGGGATTCATGCTTCGACACGATGGCGGAGCTACCGTTCGCGAAGCTTCAACAACTTTCTGGCCTATTATCGGAGACGTGATGCACGATCAACTGGAACACGACAAGAAGCCGAAGCTCTTTAGCATTGCTCCCCTACCTCCGCAGAAGCCGCACGATCACCACACGCAATTTATGGTCGGACTCGATGTAGGCTCGACCACAGTGAAAGCAACGGTCGTGGATCCTGCAACGGACGGCGTGCTGTGGCAGGACTATCAGCGCCACGAGACGAAGCAACCGGAGAAGACCCTGGAATTCCTTCGGCGCATGGAAAAAGAGGTCGGCATCAATCGCCAGAACACGCGCATGTTTATGACTGGCTCTGGGGGTGGAGCGATCGCCGATCAGATTGGCGCCAAGTTCGTGCAGGAAGTCACCGCAGTTTCGCTTGCCGTCGAGAAGATGCATCCCGAAGTGTATTCGGTGATTGAACTCGGCGGCCAGGACGCCAAGATCATTGTCTTCAAAGATGACGAGGAAACCGGACGGAAGAAGAAAATTCCTTCCATGAACGATAAGTGCGCCGGCGGGACGGGCGCAGTCATCGACAAGATTAATGCCAAACTCAAAATTCCGGCTCTCGAACTCTGCGAGCAGGGATATCACGGAATCAAGCTTCATAAAGTTGCGGGAAAATGCGGGGTTTTCGCCGAGACTGATATCAACAGCCTGCAGAAGGTTGGTACACCGCCAGATGAGTTAATGGCTTCACTGTTTGAGGCCATCGTTTTGCAAAACCTGAGTGTGCTCACTCGCGGCCACACCCTCCGGCCACACGTGCTGCTGTTGGGCGGACCCAATAGCTTCATCAAAGGCATGCGGGAAGCGTGGCAGGCAAATATTCCCCGCATGTGGCAGGAGCGCAAGGTTGCCATCCCCGATGGCGCAAAACCCGAGGATCTGATTAAGGTTCCGCAGAACGCACAGTACTTCGCCGCCATGGGTGCTATTGAATTCGGCAAGAGCGAGGAAGATTGCGTCGGCTGTTATCAGGGATACGAAAAGCTGGTGCATTACATCGACTATGGGCGCCAGGAAGAGAAGACCAAGTCCGGCGCTAAGGGACTGACCACAAACGACAAAGAGCTCGACGATTTCAAAGTCTCCTACCGGCGCAAGAAGTTCACTCCGGCGACGTTTCATACGAATCAGACGGTCGGAGGGTTCATCGGTATCGACGGCGGCTCGACCTCGACCAAGGCCGTGCTGCTCGACGAAAACGGCGACATCCTCTGCAAGGCTTATCAGCTCTCGAATGGCAATCCGATCCACGACACGATTGAGATGTTCGAGAATCTGCGCGGACAGGTGGAAGCGCAGAAGGCGAAGCTGGAGGTTTTGGGAGTCGCGACCACGGGATATGCGAAAGATATTTTGAAAGATGTTCTGCACGCCGATGTGGCGCTGGTAGAAACCGTGGCACACACCGAGTCGGCGCTGAAGTTTTATGAAGATCCGCACGTCATCGTTGATGTGGGCGGCCAGGATATCAAAATCATCATTCTGCATAACGGCCGGGTGAAGGACTTCAAGCTGAACACGCAATGCTCGGCGGGCAACGGGTATTTCCTGCAATCCACCGCAGAAGGCTTCGGCTTGGGCGTGGAACAGTACGCCGATCTGGCGTTCTCCGCGCAATCGATGCCGATTTTCGGCTATGGCTGCGCCGTCTTCATGCAGTCGGACATCGTGAATTTTCAGCGGCAAGGTTGGCGGGCGGAGGAGATTCTTGCGGGGCTTGCGGCCGTTCTTCCCAAGAATGTTTTTCTGTACGTAGCCAGCATTCCCAATCTTGCTGCGCTGGGCACACGCTTCGTGCTGCAGGGGGGCACGCAGAACAATATGGCGGTGGTGAAAGCGGAAGTGGACTTCATCCACAACAGCTTCCGCGCTGCGGGCAAGAAGCCGGAAATCATTGTCCACGAGTTCTGCGGTGAATCCGGGGCAATCGGGGCTGCGGTTGAGTCTCTTCGCCTGTGGCGCAACGGCTTGCAGACCACGTTTGTCGGCCTGGACGCGGTTCGCAAGATTGAATACCGCACCACGCGCAACGAGAGCACGCGTTGCAACTTCTGCAAGAACAACTGCCTCCGCACGTTCATTGACATTCGCACCGTGCCCAAGGACGATCTAGCCTTTGTGCCGATCCAGAAGGTCACGAAAGTTCCGCTGATGCATGGTGAGCAGCGCCTCATCATCGCGACTTGCGAAAAGGGCCTCGTCGAAGACATCAACGACATGAAGGACATCAAGGCCGGTCTCGATCAGATCAAGGACAAGTATCCTAACTTTGTGGACTTCGCTGCCCATGAGGTCTTCCGTCCAGTCAATGCGAAGAATGTGGCCGACCCCATTCCAACGAAGACGTTTTGGAACAAGGCAGCCAAAGAGCGCATTCCATTAATGGAAAGCCGCAAGAAACTTCGCGTGGGTATTCCCCGCGTGCTGAACATCTATACTTACGCACCGCTGTTCAACGGCTATCTGGAGAGCCTGGGAGTGCAGCCCGAGAACATTGTTTATTCCGACTACACCAGTTCCGATCTCTACCGTGCCGGCGCGAGCCGTGGGGCCATCGATCCCTGCTTCCCGGCAAAGATCGGCATTTCGCACGTTTATAACTTGATTCAGGAAAAGCATCGCAAGAAGCCGCTCAACGTAATTTTCTTCCCCATGTACGACGTGCTCAGTTCTCCGCTGGTGAAAATCGTGGGCGCTAACGCCTGCCCGACCGTGACTGCGACACCGGAAACGGTCAAGGCCGCATTCACGAAGGAAAATGACGTCTTTGCCGAACACAATGTGAAGTATCTTGATCCCGTTCTGAATTTCGCGGACCGCAAACTATTTGCTCACCAGATGCTGCAGGCCTGGCAGCAAATCCTGGGTCTGTCGCAGGAAGAGAATGACAGGGCGGTTGAGTCCGGCTACAAAGCCCTGGAAGACTACGAAAAGAGCATTCGCCAGCGCGCTCGCCAAGTGCTCGACCAGTTGGAGCGCGAAGATCGAATCGGGATTGTCATGCTGGGTCGGCCGTATCATCACGATCCCGGGTTGAATCACGAAATTATGGAGGAGTTCCAGAAGCTGGGCTATCCAATCTTTTCGCAGAACACGCTGCCTCTGGATGAGGATATGCTGGAGCGCTTGTTCGGCGAGGAAGTTCGGGCAGGCGTGATCAGTCATCCGCTCGATATCGGGGATGCCTGGAAGAACTCCTATTCCTGCAGCACTAACCACAAAGTTTGGGCGGCAAAATTCACCGCGCGGCACCCCAACCTGGTGGCGCTGGAAATTTCGAGCTTCAAGTGCGGTCATGACGCTCCGATCTACGGGGTAATCGAGGGCATCATCGAACAGTCCGGTACACCGTATTTCTGCTTCAAGGATCTGGACGAGAACAAGCCCTCCGGTTCGATCAAGATTCGCGTTGAAACCATCGATTACTTCCTACGGCGATATCGTGAAGAGGTGATTCGCAAACGCAAAGCCACTGAGGATATTGAGGCGCAACTGGCAGCCTTAGAGGCGGAACTCAGGGCACAGCCATCGCTGGATGTGACTCTCGATCCCAACCTCGACCGTGTGGTACAGGACATGGCAGCCGATTAACAAGTGAGCCTCGGCAACCCTCATTCGACACCTTCCGTTTGCCGCTCGGAGGAGAGTGCGGGCCGTTCGGCCCGCACCTTCCGCCCTCATGAGACCGGGACCCTGAATCGGGCACAAATTCGCCAGAATCGCTCTTAGGGCAACGCTGCCTCTACTTCCTCGGGAACCCATTTATCGGGCGCTCGAAGTAGCGCAGGCGCTCAAACGACCCCGGGAGAGCGGGTGTACCGTGTTTTAGGCGGCTTCGCTCGGTCTATGGTGAGCCGGTAGCGGTCGTTCCCAGTTATCTTCCAGCACGAACTTTCGCGGGGATCGACAAACAGGATCTCGAGAAACAGTCGCTCTATTTCATTCTTGAGCATAGTTCAAGCACGAGCTGCAATAGACAAGGAAGAGATCGGAGCTGTGATCGCGCTTCTTCGCTTCTTCCGGAGACAACGTATGACGCTCAAAACCTCGCCATTGAATATAGCCTCTCGTTGTTGCGCGGTGATCATTACACAGCTTCAGTGATCTCGGTGCGAAAGGACGAAAGGACTAAGAGGGCAGTTGTTCGCTCACGAGGGTTCGAAAGAGAGTTCGGCCCTGGCAACAACCTGATTACGGATCTCGGCCGCGTCGCGGCGCTACTTGAAACTCGGCTTCGGCGGCGCACACACGGAGTCAAACCAGCGGCTGATGTACACCTCGGCATGGGCTTCGCCACAGTAATGCCGGGCTCCGGCTGCTGTGGCCACCTCAGAATTCCATCGCTGGACGGTAAGCTCAGAGTCTCCACATCGAATCACGAACCAGTGAAGCGGCTTATTGGTCACCGTGCCACAGACTTCACATCTGAATTCCCGCAACTCCGTCATGTTTTCGCTCCGTCATAAGCGCCTGGTCAGTTACTTTGCGGTAGAGGCTTGTCGCGGATTTGGCGTCAGCACCGTTAACTCGCCGACTTGCTCCCGCTTCACGGTACCACGAAGATGGGCAGCATGATCCATCATCCAGAGTTCAGGAATAATTTCGGCAACCAGTTGTCCGTGACAGAAAAGTCGCACCACCGAACTCTCAGAAACCACGATACCGACAGCCTTGGTCACGGCACTCATGTTGGCGGCGGCAATGTGGCGGCTGCCGAGACCAAGCGGCACATCCACTTGCGCGGCCACGGCATCGAGGTAGCGGCAAGCAGAGATGAAAATTCCGTCGTGACTCACCACAAACCCACCATCCAGTTGCGCCAGTTCCTTGATGGTGCCGCGCAGATTGAGATTCGTGACGTGGCGCGAGGATTCAGGGTGCCCCATCAGCGGATCCAAAATCAACGCCCGGGACCTGGCGAGCACGGCCTCCTCATCTCCCAGAGTAAACAGAGTGCCAATGCGTCTTCCCTCTCGACCCTCGCGGGCAATCTCGACCGCTAGGCCAATCAGGGGCTCAAGAACTTCTGGATCATATTCCGTAACTTCGCAGAGAATACTCTCAAACATCGATCACGCTCCTCGCGTTAGGTAAACACTGCCTCGATTTCATCGGAATCAAGACGAAGTAGTCAATGGTATGAATGGTGCACATCAGGTTGGAGCTCCCGCTAACGGCAACCAGACCTGAAAACGGGTATCGCCCGGCTCTGAAGTGACCTGAATATTGCCTCGGTGTTTTTTTACAATGCGCTGCACCGTGTCGAGGCCCAGGCCTGTTCCCTCCCCTACTCCTTTTGTTGTAAAAAAGGGTTCGAAGATGTGTGATTTTACTTCGGGCGAGATTCCCGGGCCGTTGTCGCCAATCTCAACTACTACGCAACGATCGTTGCGATAGGTTCGGACCCGCAGCTCACCTTTGCCGCCCATGGCATCGATGGCATTGTCGATAATGTTGGTCCACACCTGATTCAGCTCGCTTCCGAACGAATTCACGAGTAATGGTGTGGGCTGATAATCACGCTGCACCGTTATCCCGCGTTTGAGCTTGTGATTCAGGATCGTAAGCGTACTCTCCAGGCTTCTCACAATGTCGACATTCTGCACCGGGGCCTGGTCCATGTGCGTGTATTCCTTGATTGCACCGACGAGGTCCGAAATTCGCGACGTGCTGCTTTCGATTTCGTTCAGCAGGTTCGCTATCTCAACCGAAGCGGCAATCCGCACCAGCGCAGCCCGGGCCGTATCCGCGTCCAGTGCGGCGAATAACGATTCCAGCGCTTCTGGTTTAATGTTTTTCTTGGCCAGATCGGCCGCCAGTTGCCATAAGTCGTTTTGCCCGTGGCTGCGCAGTAAAGAATCCACTTGCTCTTCCAGATCACTGGCCGTCAGCGGGTCAGGAGGAGGTTCGTCGCGCTGAATGAATGATGTCTCCAACTTTTCGATTTCTGCTCTCTGCGCTTGAGTGAGATCGCGCCTCCCAAGTTCGAGACTCGCGTTCTTGATTTTCTTCAAGAGTTCACGCAATTGGCCGGTAGCGCGTTTCGCAGCGGAAGCCGGATTATTGAGTTCGTGAGCCAAGCCCGCGGAAAGTTTCCCTAAAGCCGCCAAGCGGTCACGCTGCTGCTCGATACGGGTAGTTTCGCGGATACGATCGGCCATCAGGCCAACCAGCCGCTTGGCCAACTCCGGCATCTTCTGTACCAGCTCTGGAAATAGCGCAGCGGGAAACCGCAGCACGCGACTGTCCGTGACTGAGCGTCCGTTCACCTTAAAATGCGTCATCCTTGAAAAGGGAAGAGCTCCAGTAACGTCGCCAGCCTTCAAGGAAAATGAGATCGCGTCGCCGCCCATGTCACCGTGAACTTCAAGCTGCCCATCGAGAATCACAAACATGGAATCTGCGGGCGTGCCCTGTCGCAAGTAAGTATCGCCCGCCTTGTAATAAAGTTCCTCCGACTGGCTGAGGAACCATTCGAGTTGATCGTCGGGCAAGCCCGCGAACGCGGAAACGCGCAGCAATTCTGATTTATCGGCCATTTATACCTTGCTCAAATACTGATGGATGAATTGCACCGCCACCGATCCTTCGCCAACTCCAGATGCGACTCGCTTCACCGAACCGTGCCGCACGTCACCCACGGCAAAGATTCCGGGAATGTTGGTTTCGAGCAGGAAGGGATCGCGGTCGAGCGCCCAACCTTTGGGGCGCTTTCCGTCACGAATCAGATCGGGGCCGGTTAGCAGAAAGCCGCGCTCATCACGCTCGATGAGATCTCCGAGCCAATCGGTGCGCGGTAGTGCTCCTATAAAAATGAACATCGCGCTGGCACACACTCGCTCCACTTTGTCGGTGTCAGAGCAGAGGACAGAAATTTCTTCAAGACGAGTTTCGCCATGCGCCTCAACGACGCTGGCGTGCGCCCACAACTGGATATTGGGCGTTTCCTTGATCTGATCGATCAGATATTGCGACATAGTGCTTGCCAGAGACGCGCCGCGCACAAGGATAATGACCCGCTCCGCGTAGCGAGCGAAGTTCATTGCCGCTTGACCGGCGGAGTTCGCTCCTCCTACTACGTAGACAACCTCGCCTTTGCAGGACAGAGCTTCGGTGGCGCCGCCACCATAGTAAATCCCGGCGCCCTGCAATCTGTCGATCCCCGGAGCATCTAGCCGCCGCCACTGGACACCGGTCGCGACCATCAGGGCGTGGCACGAGATCTCGTTCCCGTCCACCACCTTGATGATTCGGTAAGGCCCTTCGGTGCGGACGCCAACCACTTCCTGGGGCGCCAGAATTTCCACCCCGAAACGCTGGGCTTGCACCACGGCTCGCCGGGCCAGATCCGCGCCACTCAGCCCGGTGGGAAATCCAAGATAATTTTCGATGCGGGAGCTCATGCCGGCCTGACCACCGGGAGCCTCTCGTTCTACCATCACAGTATGCAAGCCCTCCGAAGCTCCATAAACGGCAGCGGCCAATCCCGCCGGCCCCCCACCCACAATTGCTAAATCATAGAAATCGGTTTGAGCGCGCGTCCGCAGCCCGACCTTTTGCGCGACGTCGGCGGGTATCCCTTCGAGAAGCTTGGTCCCGTCGGGGAAGAGCACCACGGGAAGATTGGCCGCCTCGGGACCGAGAGCCTCTAAAAGACGTTTGGTCTCCGGATCGTTGGCGGTAAGCTCGACATCGATCCACTGATAAGGAACGTGGTTGCGCGCCAGAAAATCCCGCAACTCATAGGATCGAGGCGACCAGCGGGTGCCCAGCAACCGGATTCCCTGAAATGTGGGACGGTAGGAAGCTTGCCAGTCATCGAGCAGGTCGTCTAACTGAGGATAAAGGTGCTCCGCCGGAGGATCCCACGGCTTCAAGAAAAAGTAGTTGATGCTGGCATGATTAATGGCGCTGATGGCGGCGTTCGTGTCCGCGTAGGCGGTGAGCAATGCCCGCTTGGCACCCGGGAAGATCCCGATTGCCTGCTGCAGGAATTCTACCCCGTCCATGCGCGGCATGCGTTGGTCGGCAAGCAGCAAGGCCACGCTATCATTGCGCAACTTCAACTGCTTCAGAAGGTCAAGTGCCCCCTCGGGCGAATCGCTTCCAATCACTCGGTATTCAGCACCGTACTGCGAGCGCAGATCGCGCTCGATCGCTCGCAAAACATCAGAGTCGTCATCCACGCTTAGCAAAATTGGCTTGGCCATGCTTGATCTCGTTTCGGGCCTTTCCGGTTGGTAGACCATCCTTCTATTCGCCGAGGATGGGATACCGCGGTGTCAGAGATGGAAAGGTTTGTTGTATGGCTCCACTGGATAGCCCTTCGCCTTCCAGGCCGCCAATCCACCCTTGAGGAACTTGATCCGTAAGAACTGAAGCGAACGAGCTCGATGCCAGATTTCTCGACTGGTTTTGTCGCTCGGGCAGGTGCAGTAGACGATCGAATCTTTCTCTTTTGGGATGAGCGACGGGTTCTCAAGCACCTCCTTGGGAGGAATCCTTTTTGCTCCGGGAATGATTTCGGAATCCGCCAACAGGTCGAGCGGCTGGCGAACATCGAATAGAAGCACCTCTTGTTTTCCGGCTAACAATGCTTGTAGTTCCTCCGGGGTGATGCTGTGATGCTCCATCTCATCCCGATCGGTTGTGCGCCTGCTCCAGATGACGGCCAACAGGCCCGCCACCGAGACGCAGATAACGGTCACGATCAGTGCCACCTCGCGTTCCCCTCCACAGTCTTTAATACCAGATTCCGCAAGGAGGTAAAAAGATTCTCGGCGCGGCGCAAAGCGCATGAATTTCAATCGCAATCCCTGCGGCGTGGGGCCGTCATACGGCTTTTGAAGTGCCCAGTTCACTCTCGAGCAACTGCCCGACGGCCCTCTGTGCTTCCAGGATCGAATAGCGGTGGTCCATCGCGCCGGCGAGATCGGTGTTGGCAAATGCGATCCGGCCAAATGGTGCTTTGCGCAGAATCTCGCGCGGCGCCGGCCGACCCTCCCGCCCGAAGAAGAAGCCGGGTTGCGGGCTTAGATAGGCATGACCCCAGCGGTTAAGGATAATGCCGGCGATATCCCGTTGCGCATCGAATCCAGAGGCCGCGAACATTTCGGTGAATTGTTCGCGGATTCGTCTTTCATATTGCCGGAACGACGTCCCCAGCAATTCCGTACGGCCAAGGTTCCCTTGTTCCTCGGTCGAGCGGCCCGGATAGGAATACAGAATCTTCACAGACAGGACGAGGGGAGAGTCGGGACCGATTTTGGAATCCGCGATGCCCGTAAGTGCGAGCTTGCGCACTTCGACATAGTTGCCGATTCCTTCGAACCAGCGGCAGCCGCTTATGCCCATCTTGTATAAGAATCGCCAATTCCTCAATGCGACGTTGGCCATCAGGCATGGCGAACGGTGGAACTCGGCGTATGCGTTGCGGTGAGATTCGGGAAGGTCTTCGACGATGTGCTTGGTGGTCCAGCTTCCTCCCGCCAGTACGGCAGCGCGGGCCTTGACTCGATAAAGCTTGCCGTCCTTGAGGTAGGAGATGACGACAGAATTGGATTTGCCTGCTTCACGGTCATGTTGCACGGAAATCGCGGTCGACGATAACCGCAGCCTGGCGCTGGTTTGCGGTGTGTCGAGGGCGGCGAAGTTGACGTTGTTGGCGGTAACCACCGTCACGGCGTCTGGTCCCGCACCCCGACCATCGATCGACCCTGGAATTAAGGCCTTCACGATCAATCTTGCGATGGTCGTGTTGCCGCCTGGGAACATCTGGTCTCGGCTGCCTTCGCCGGTTAAGGGATGCAGCATTTCGAATGCATAATCTGAGTAGGCCGACAGAGCGTCAGGACCAAGGCCAGCGCCGCCGCCTTCCACCGGAGATAGAAACGTGCGGACCGTCTCACGGTTCAGGCCGAAGCGGTCCATGTAGTGCTGCTCCAGCGTGATGGAGTCAAGGTATCGGGAAGTCGCATCCCCTTCCACCTTAGGATGGACGAATCGATCTCCTTCAACCGGTGTGCTCTTCAGCCAACGCAGCCACTGCGTTCGAGTTGCCTCGGGAATGGGAGCACCTTTGAGATCCTTCCCCACCGGGTCGACTAGCCACCTCCCGGGCTTCTGTCCGAACTTAGCTCCGAACCAGAATCCATATTGGCCATGCTCCATGCCAATGGCTTCGTAGGGAGTTTGCGAAAGCGGCATCTCCGGCTCCGGCCCTGCCCATTCCTGATAGTCCAGCTTCTGTGCTTTCAGACCGATGCTGTCATAGAACTGGGCGATAAAGCTCTCTCGAGGGTGAAGCTGGTAAATCGCCGAGCCCTGGTGCGCGACCAGCCGCCTGCCATCTACCAGGAACTCATTTTGCTTCGCCTCGCCGCCGAAAATAAGGTGGTTCTCAAGAACCAGGCACTTCGCTCCCGGGCGCGCTTGCCGTTGAAAGAACAAGGCGGCGGCCAGTCCGCTGATTCCACCGCCGACAATCACACAATCGTAACTTTCCCCGGTATCGATGACGTCTTTGGGCAGCGGCTCATAAACCCAATCGCGGATGGTGTGACCGGCCCCGAGCACGGCCAGGGTGTTGCCGTTGGACGTGCTGTATTCGCCGACGCCCCCGTAACCCGTAAATTCGTCTCCGGCAAGGAGTTGGGCGGGGGTGATTGATTCGAGCAAGAGAGCCCCGGAGGCTAACAGCGTGGAACCGAGGAAGTCACGTCGGGTGATGAAATCGTTCATACCTAACTTCGTATCGCCGATAGCGGGTTTCTCGGTCATTGGTCGGTTCCCATTCTGGATCCTGCGCAGTTTAATTCGTTCAGGACTCCTTTTGCGAGCAAAGATACATCCCCTCCGAGGATTGTGCTAGCGGGGTTTTGTCTACTTGTCCCTTGACAGCCGAAGAGTAAAACAAGCAATATTCTGCCGGTATTAAATGCATTTAATAAGCCCGCTGCGCCGCGGCAAGGAGCAAGCCATGTTGCCTTTCGGCCCCTGTCTTCCGATCCGCCTGCGACTTGTTCCAGTTGCTGGCGTCCTGCTCGTGCTCCTGGCGTACGCTCGGCCTGCGCAGGGCGGGTCTGCCTATGTGCGGGTAAATCAAGCTGGCTACGAGACCACTGAGACATCCTTTCGGGCGTATCTGATGTCCACGGCGGCGGAAAGCGAAGCTAGCTTCAAGGTGATCAATTCGAACGACGTAACCGCGTATTCAGGCCATGTCGGAAGCCTGCTTGGCACCTGGAGTCATAGCGGGACAGTGACCTATGACGTGTACGCGCTGGACTTCAAGGTTCCAGGAGGCGATCTTTACACTATTTCAGTATCGGGGCCGGTGGATGCGATTTCGCCCAGTTTTGCCGTGGATTGTCCGGACGCGCTTTATTCCGGCCTGCTGTTGAACACACTGTTTTTCTACGAAACAGAACGCGACGGACCGAATTTTATCCGCAACACGTTACGCACCAAACCCGGACACCTGAAGGACGAGAACGCACACGCTTATTGGACTCCACTGCTTGACGGCAACGATTTTATCGATAACCAACCACCTACGCCGCCATTAGTATCCGCAAGACTCCCGAACCTCGATGCCGCCGGCGGTTGGTGGGACGCTGGCGACTATGAAAAATACGTCGAAACCACGAGCTACACAGCAGCGCTGATGCAGATAGGGATTCGCGACTTCCCGGATCAGATGGGAGCGAACGCTCGAATGAATCCTCCCCCTCCACCGGGCTCAATTTCTTATGCAGGCACTAGTGCACCGGGAGCGCCAGCGTCATCTGACTTCACCGGCGAAGCCAGGTTTGGGATCAACTGGCTGATGAAGATGTGGAACGACGATACGCGAACCCTGTACTACCAAGTGGATAACTCTCAAGATTGGGACTACTACGGCGAGGGCGACCCTAGTTCGGCCACCGGCAACTGCGGCGGAACGTACGCGACCCCCTACTGCCTGATCACCGAGTATGACATCTGGACGCTGCCCCAGGCGGCCGACCATTTCGAGCAATCCGGAGATCCCCGTCCTTGTGACCCGTATACGACTTTCTTTATCTGCAATCGTCCGGTTTACGTGGCTGGGCGAGCCGGATCGCGGATCAGCCCGAATCTGGCTGGCCGCCTGGCGGCGGATTTTGCGTTATGCTACCAGCTCCATCACCGCACGGACCCTTCTCTCGCCAATCGGTGCCTCAAGAGTGGGGAAGATGTTTTTGCGCTCGCCGACACATCTTATCCCGACCCTGCGCCTTCCGCAGGTTCGGGCTCGTGCCCTACTTGCCTGCTTACCATTTCTCCGTTTGACGGCTATCCCGAGAACGTTTGGGAAGATGACATGGAACTTGGCGCAACCGAGCTATACATTGCTCTGCATTCCGAAATGAGCAATCAAGAGCTGCCCGCCGGTCTGCCGCATATGGACGCCGAGTACTACCTGCGGAAAGCGACTGAGTTTGCCGGTAATTACATCACGAACATCTACGACGCGGGGTACACCGATACACTGAACCTGTACGACGTCAGCGGACTTGCACACTTTGAGTTGTACCGCGCATTGGAAATGGGGGGGAATCCCATCGGCTTGGCTGTATCCGCAGGGAGCATTCGCAAGCAATTTCTGCGGCAGGTTGGTGACGCGATTACCCAAGCTGGCGCCGATGCGTGGGGCTTCGGGTACCAATGGAGTTTCGGCGATACGACTTCCCACGGTGCCGGTTTATCGGTGATGGCTAGCGAAGCGTATTCCCTCACGCAGAGCAAAAGCTACGATACCTACTCGCAGAGATGGTTGGCCAATATTCTTGGAACGAATCCATGGGGCTCGTCGTTCATCGTGGGCGACGGAAGTACCTTTCCAAATTGTATCCAGCACCAGGTGGCGAACCTGTCAGGGGCGCTGGATGGAACTTCCGGGGGCACGCCCGTCCTTTGGGGTGCGGCGGTGGAGGGCCCGGCCAGTTCAGCCACTTCCGGCGTGGTCGACGGCATGATCCTGTGTCCGTCAAACGGCGCAGACACTTTCAAGAAATTCAATGGAAACGATGGCGCGTTCGACGCGTCGCAAGTCGCAGTGTATCGGGACAACATGCAGTCATACAGCACAACGGAGCCGGCTATCGATCTCACTGCCACATCGTTCCTGATGTGGTCATGGAGGCTGGCGCAGCGTCCCAGCTTCTGACATAGCCAAACTGGCGACCCATCGTAGCTATGGCGGTCGGTAAATGCCGGTCCGGCCAGGAACATTTAACTCGTTGTGGTTGAGATTATTACGTCGGACGGTTAGAGCGGAGTATTGCAGGGTGTTCGGTTCTGGCTAGCTTAGCTAGCCTAGCGTTGGCACACCTCCAGTGGGAGTTGCGCCCGCTGAAGTCCAGCGCTTTTCACGGCCCACTATCACGCAAAGTGCTCGTCCCAATTGTCGACACAAATTCTCGCGGGATTCTTCAGGCGATAGCCTTGGAATCTTCCGGTGTCCTTGGGGTGTGCTCTGATCTGCTGGCGCGGATCGGAGGTTCCCCGCGAGTTAACGAGCGGATCCGCCATGGGCTGCAGGTGACCTGACGACCCACCAATGTGCAAGAACTCTCGTTTCTTTTCGGAAGCGCTATCCCGCTTTCCGTTCGCTGTCCAGCCAGCGCATTTGATTCTCGTCGTAGCGCGTCCCGGCGATAGCGTCCGGGGGTATGGCTTTTTCGAGTTCAGCAAGTTCCTGCGCCGAGAGCTTCAGTTCGAGTGCCCGCACGGCATCTTCAAGTTGGGTACGGCGACGGGCGCCTACCAAAGGAATAATATCTGTGCCGCGCGACAGCACCCAGGCGATTGCGATCTGAGCGGGCGTCGCATTCTTCCCGGCAGCAATCTCTTGCAGCGTCGCGAACACCTTCCGATTTTTCTCGAAGTTTTCTCCTGTGAAACGAGGCAAGTGCGAGCGAAAATCGCGGGGTCCAGAAGGACGAGATCCGCCGAGTAGCCCGCGAGAGAGAACTCCATAGGCAGTCACACTCATGCCCAATTCGCGCACAGTGGGCAGGATGGACGCTTCTATGCCGCGAGTCACGATAGAGTACTCGATCTGCAGAGCGGCAAGCGGGTATGCGGCATAGGCACGACGAAGGCTCTCGGCGGATGCTTCCGAGACGCCGATGTGCCGGACGTAGCCGGCTTTCACCAGGTCGGCGATGGCGCCGATGGTATCTTCAATCGGAATTTTCGAATCGATGCGGCAAGGTTGGTACAGGTCGATGTAGTCGGTCCCAAGGCGCCGCAAGCTGTAGGTAACGAAGTTCTTCACCGCGACCGGTCGCAGGTCGAGGCCATTGAACGAGCTGTCTGGCCCGCGCAGGGCACCGAACTTCACGGCGATAAAAACCTTCTCGCGGCGGCGTTCGATGGCTTTGCCCAGAAGCATTTCGTTGTGGCCCATGCCGTAGAAGTCGCCCGTGTCGAGCAAGTTGATCCCGGCGTCGATTGCAGCATGAATAGTCGCGATACTTTCGGTTTCATCAGCAGGACCATAGAGGTCAGACATGCCCATACAGCCCAGCCCGAGGGCCGAGACTTGCGGTCCATTCTTGCCAAGGGACTGACGATTCATGATGGGTTCCTTTGCGGAAAAGCTCTAATGGTAACGAGCGAGCTACATAACGAACCGCGCGCCCAGAGCAGGGCTCGCGTTTCGAGGAAAAAAAGGCTCGAGAAGCGAACTGAACCGGGGGCTCAGATGCAGCTCTTCCCTTTGCCGGGTGAGCAGTTCGCGAGGATTGAGGATTAGGGGCGGTTTTCAGAGCGTAGCGCAAGTACGACAGGCGCATAAGCCACACCGCATGTTGGAAATCATCTCCGTTGCGGACGTGAAAAGTGATCCAGCCAGAGTTGGGAACCCAATGGTGCTCCTCGGCAAGGCCTTCGGCTAGAAGCGCATCCCGAAGCGAACGCGGAAAAGGAATATCAACAATGCCGCCATTGTGGATATGCCCGAGCTCCGCGCTTCCGAAGCGGAATTCCCTTCCGCCAAAACGGTGCCCGTGAACCGAAATGTGCGGCCACGCAGAAATCTCGTCTTCCAAGTCCTTCAAATAGTTCATATTCCTAAAATCCTCGCCGCTCCCATGCTTCGATGCCTGAGGCCATTTGGGCGATTCAGCCGGCAGACCTCGGACGCCGCCAAGCCACGTCATACTCGCGTCCACCTGCTAACGCAGACTAGCACTCTATAAAGCTTCTCGGCGTGATGGTTCGGTCTACAGCTGGCGCGGATCCCACCACTTCGCAAATGTCTTGAGATTCGCAGATCGCGAAGATCGAGTCCAGGTTGGTGACTTTTAGTGTCTCCCGTACCGGCTGGGTAGGGTTCATTAATTTGAGATAAATACCAGCGGCTTGGAGCGCAACCAAAGCTCCGATTCCTGCGGCGTCGATGGCATCCACCTCCGCCAAATCAAGAACGATGTTGCGCCCCGCCTGGTGGAGAGCCGAGCACAAGAGAATGGTTTCATAGCCATATACAATTCTGCCCAGGCAATGCAGAATCACGACCTCATCGAGGGTTTCGGTGGTTAACGTCAACATGGTCAGTTCTCCGTATGCGCACGCCCATTCGAGCGCCCATTATAGGCGAATATAAAGCGAACATCAACTTACAAAATGAGGGTCTTCTCCGCTCAAGCCTTCGGCTCTGTTGCGGGCGATCCGAACGATCCGCAGCGGCCACGCATGCCCTGGCGGAACTTCTCACGTTCCTCCGGCGTCATGTTTTCCCATCGCTCGATCATGCGGCGGCGCCAGTACAGGTGCCGGCCAGGGTGGCCCCGGAATCCCCCGAAGAGGATTTTGCTAAGAAGCAAAATCCCGACCGCTTGCCAGAAGTTGATCAAATGCCAGCCAAAAAGACCCGGCATAAGCCAGTTCCACAGTGCCCTCACCACAAAGCCAAACACAGTGACGAACAGCACGGCGAATAGTACGAACTTCAGTCCCCGCACGAACCAATGCCTTTTCATATTGCTTGACCCCCTGCTTTCCTAAAGTCGTTGTAGATGGCTTGGAGGCGTTCGCGAAGGTGCATAACCGCATAACGTTTGCGGGAGAGCAGAGTGTTCACGCTGACCCCAGTCTGTTCGGCGAGTTCTTTAAAGCTGTACCCCAGGAACTCGTGAGCCAGGAACACTTCGCGCTGTTCTTCGGGCAATTCGTCGAGGGCAGCGTCCAACTCCTCCAGCAGCACACTTCGTGCGTAGGACGACTCAGGCCCGGCATCGGGTGAAGGCAGCAGATCTTCCCACTGGATTTCATCGTCATCCTCCGCTCGGACTGCCGGTTCAGTTGACGCCGTCCGCTTCTTGCTGCGAAACAAGTCCGTGATCCGATTGCGGGCCACCCGGAACAGCCAGGCCGTCATCTGCTCCACCGGCTTCACCCTCCGGTAGGCCTCGACGAGTTCGTAGAAGACCTCCTGCAGGATGTCTTCTGCGTCGCTCTGGTCGGCCACCCGTTTGCGAATGAAGTTGCGCAGCCGGGGCCTTTCCCGCTCGATCGTCTCAGAGATCCGCTGGTCTTGCTGTACCATGACCCACTGTTTTCTCAGCGCCTCGTCCATCTATTGATGTAGACGAACGAACGAGAGAAATATTGTAGGCTTCTCATCGAATTCCGGAGGCCCGACCGCCTATCCCCAGAGCCTCGACACACGCCAGCTTGGGGAAACAATCGGGGGGGTTGCCGCCATTAGGGCTTTCCGAAGGCCAACCCAGCGTCCAGCCGATCGGCGTAAGTTCGGCTCACGCGCTCCAGGAGGCTAATCGTAGGGCGATCCGCGGCGCATAAACGGAGGGAGGCTCACCGAGCCGGCGCCTCGCTCAACAGTTTCAGCACGTTGTCGGTTGTAGTCGTTTCACCCAGCCGCGGAAAAATCTTCTCGATCGAATGACGGTGGGCATCTGCGTCGCGATCGGTCATCGCATCCACGGCAAACGCAACGTGGTAGCCCAGATCATAGCCGCTGCGCGCCGTCGATTCCACACCTCCACTGGTCGCGATTCCCGCCAAGAAAACCTGGGTCACGCGGTTCTGGCGCAAGTAGTCATCGAGCGATGTACCGATGAACGCGCCCCATCGTTGCTTAGTCACGACGTAGTCCGTGGGTTGCTGCTCCAATTCAGGAACGAGTTCGGTCCAATCCGGCGGAAACGAAAACTTGGGAACTCCGGCATCGGTGCGACCCGGGGCTCTGCCCGTCACCTGGACGAGAACGACTGGCATCCCTCGCTTGCGGAAGGCGCGCACGAGTTGGGCAGAGCGATTGATGATCTCAACGGCGGGGTGCACGGTCGGAAGACCAGCAGTGCCTTTTTGGAGGTCGATCACAATCAGAGCAGCGGTGGTATCAAGTTTTGTAAGAGGCATGGTTCTCCTTTCAGTTGGTACCGTAGCAGACCTCCCGGATTTCGCTGCTGGAAGCTAGTCGGCTTGTTTCTTTGCAAATCCCACGCTCGACATTATGCTCATCGCAACGATACCGGCGAAGAAAACAACAAATGCCAAGTCGTTTCCATTCGAAACCTTTCCCAATCGAAACAGGATGTAACCAACGACTAAATTCAATAGCGCCCAAGCGACGTTCGCCGTTGGCGATGACAATCCTTTCCCGGGAGGGTGAGCGAATGGTGTCGGGAAACGGTCGCCAGAAGTGCCGTGCACGAAATGAGGCACGACATTCGCGAGAAATATCCCCGAGAAGAAACAAGCGATGTAGGTATACCAGTTCACTGTGGTTTGTCCTTTCGTTTGGGAGTCAAATTGCCGGTTCGTGTGCGTCGGCGATCAGGTCGCATCGCGCGCAGGCAGTAGCCCCATCTCCTGGTAGATCGGTCGCATGCCTGCGTTGACCTGGGGCAGATCGAGCGTGAACCATAGCGAGCCGGCCACGCAGAAGGTTCCAGTAACGATGACGGTGTGGGGCGCTCCGATGCGGTGAGCCAGCAGGCCAGCGAGCAGGCTCCCGAATGGCGCGGCGCCGAAAAATGCCATGGTGTAATAGCCCATCACGCGGGCGCGTTTATCTTCTGTCACTAGCGACTGGATGATCGTATTGCTGACGGCTGCGGTCTGCATCAAGCCGAAGCCGACGAAGACCATCAATACAAGCGATAGCCACACGGTATGCGACAGGCCGAAACAAATCAGCGCGCACCCGAGCATCGCGACCGCGATCTGCACCATGCGTGTCAGTCCCATGACCGACTTGCGCACCGCCAGGGAAAGCGCCGACACAAGCGCGCCAATTCCGGAAGCTCCTGTGAGCCAGCCGAGAGTATGGGGACCGCCATGCAACACTTCGCCGGCAAAAATCGGCAATAGGACGGAGTACGGCCATCCCATCAGGCTGACGAGGGCAAACAGCAGAAGGATGGTGCGGATGGGACGAAACATACGGACGTAGTCCCAACCTTCGCGCATTTGCTCGAACATGCCACGTGCGTTGTGGCGAATGTCTTTATCCTCGGGCTTGATGCGCATCAGCAGCAATGACGCGATCACGGCAAAGTAGCTTACGCCGTCAATCAGAAAGCACCAGCCTTCGCCGACGGCTGCAATCACCACGCCGGCGATAGCCGGACCGATCAGCCGCGCGCCATTTGCCATTGAGGAGTTAATCGCGATGGCGTTACTGAGATCGTTACGATCTTCAACCATCTGAACCAGGAAGGACTGGCGCCCGGGCATGTCGAAGGCATTGATCAACCCCTGCAACGCGATGAGAACGACGATTTCCCAGAGGGTGATGACATGTGCCAGCGTCAGCGCCGCCATGGCAAGCGACTGGACCGCAGCAGCGGCCTGTGTCCACACCAGCATTCTGCGGCGATTGAGGCGCTCGACCCACACGCCTGCAAATGGTCCGAGCACAAACGATACAATCTGCCCCGCAAAGCTAACGACGCCAAGCAGCAGCGCCGAATGGGTCATGCGGTAGACCAGCCAGGCGGTCGCCAGTCGCGTCATCCAGGTGCCGATCACCGAGATGCCCTGGCCAAAGAAGAAGAGTTTGAAGTTGCGGTGGCGCAACGCACGCCAAGCGTGCGAAATCGAATGGAGCAGCGAGGTCTCCCGGGTATCCGAACGGACTGCGGGCATGGTCACTTTTCCGCCAGGCGCTTGATGATCTCGCCCGCCGCAAATAGGGTTGCCTGCTCCTGCTTGTCGAGTTGGGTGATGGCCTGCACCAGCCAAGTCCGCTTTGCGTCCTTGGCTCTGTTCCGAACGTCTGCGCCTTTGGCGGTCAGCTCGATATTCACCTGGCGGCCGTCGGTGGGATGCGGCTTGCGCTCGACCATACCCATTTCCTCAAGCGCGGCGACGGTGGTTCCCATCGACTGCGGTTTCATACCTTCCGCACGCGCCAGATCGGCCGTGGTCGCAGGCCCATCTTTAGCCAGCCGCGCCATCACGGCGGCCTCGGTCAAGGAAAGCTCATGCGAAGCAGCTGCCGCGCGCACCCGGCGCAGCAACAACCCGACAGCCTGAATAAGGTCGATCGCGGAGATTTCGAGTGTCTTTCGCGCCACAATAGTTTCATTGTGACATACAAACAGGCAATCTTGCAAGTTAATCTTGCAAACTGGCCTGTTTATATCAAAAGGGGTGAGCCTCGCCTCTCCCCGCGAAGTTCCCTCAGTGAGAGCCTGAAGCACGCACATTAGGGGAGAGACTCTCACCCCCTTGAACAGATTCGTCATCCATGGAATTTATGGACTTGCACCGAGACTAAGGGTTTTCCATTCTTGCCAGATGCGCGGCGCCTAAGCCACTCCCACGCGCGGGTGATGTCGGCAGGGTCCACGAAGAGAATATAGGCAGACAAAACGTCCCACTGGAACATCGGAATGTTAAGGGAATACTCGAGCGAGAGATGAAACAGCAGTCCAAGCGCAAGCAGAATATAGCGTAGGTCCTTCACCCAAATCAAAACGCCCAAAGAGAATTCGAGGGCAATGGCCGACCAAGTTCCCAGCTTCAGCATCGTGGGATGGAGAAGCCAAGCTGGCACCGGGAACCGCTTCAGGCCATCGAGATGATAGATATAAAATAGCGCGTTTCCCTGAAGCCAGACCGAGCCTTTCAGCTTCCAACAAAATGACGCGAAGTAGAGGAACGCCAGTTGAATCTGGATCATCCTCTGCGCCCACGGACTCCGCGGCCTGAGAGATGTACCTTGCTTCCCCCGCCAGATTCGGACTAGCCGGTCTACGGAAAAGGCGGCGCCGGCGGGGGCGAAGATCAGAAAGAATCCGGCCAAGCGCAGGAACGTGTCGCCACCGTGAGTAATGAACAGGTTTCTTTGCTGAATGGAGGTGAGGCACAGAAATACGATCGCACTGTTAATGCGAGTAAGAAATCCGACCGTGAGGAATATGGCCGAGACCAGAAATACCCAGAACAGGCTGTTGATCCAGGAGTCCGATTGCGGAATCACCCTGAAAAGGTTTAGCCGTCGGCCCGGCTCGAGCGCTTGCATGGTTGGCAAACTAGTCCAGGCATGTGTTCCGTACCAGGCCAGCCAATCTGGGTGCAGCAACCAAAGGGTCGCAATCACCGAAGTGCCATATGCGATGCGAAACAACCCAATCGGCGTCGGAGATTGTTCCGCAAAAAAAAACTTATTCCACGCCGCCGTGAAGGATCTCAAGATCACTGCAAGTCCTTGGGCTTCACGCCGTAGCCGTAGAGTACATGTTGATCCCAGGGCTCAGGCCGATACGAGCCCTCCCCATTCGGAACTATGACTGACGACGCTTGAACCAGGATGATGGTCTTCGCTGGGTTTGCGGCAGTGCTGTTCGCGCGCGCGATATAGCGAGCGACATCGGGCCACAAAGCGTCGTTCTTGTCGTTTTGAAGGTTTTCCGAGAATTTACGGTAGCGCTCCTTGAAGTAGCGTTCGCCCAGACTGAGTTGCTCCATTCTCGGGAACGACCAGATCCGTCTGGACCCGTCCTGGTAGACAACAATTGCCTCGAGGTAGCTGTTCCCCGACCAGGGTGTCGGGGCAAATGTATCCCACGACTGAAACAGTCCCGTCCACACAAAATACGGCCGGACCAAATTCCTGCACAACGTCAGCCATGGCGTGTCCAGCGGCAAGCACCAGCAAGCTATGAACAAAATGTGAAAACCTAGGAACAAGTTGATCGCGACGCGTTCTGCCCTGTCCAGCTGAACACGATTCCAATATGTCTGTTTCTTCATTTCGAAGTGGATGCCATTACCGAGATTTCCTTTCTCCGATTCCAACGGAGCATCAGCGGCCGTATCACGACAGATCCGAGTTCTCCTACCAGGAAACTTAGTAAATTTATCACCCGCAACCACCAGAGAGTGTGCGGGATACCGGGAGATCGCTGGAGTTAGGTAGTCTTGCGAGAAAATCCGCCAGAGAAAGAACACGGCCACGACGGAGTTAAACAGGTAAACCCCGGCGCCAGCCTTTTCAGACGACGCTCATTTCGTTCTTTCGCGTTTTCGTCAAGACTGCACCTGGCGCAGTACCAGTGGGATCAAAATGAGGGCGGCTCCGAGCATCCCGAGCGCCTTGAAATGAAAGACCATCGCTGCTCCCGTTCCGGCGCCCAAAACAAAGGTTAGCCAGACTCCACAGAGAAGGCTGTTTTTGGGATCCGGAACTCTTGCCAGCGGAGAAACCCCTCGGCGAGCATACCCTTCAGCCTCTGCAGAGATCAGGCTTGTAATCATCCCCGTGAGATATGTCGTATGAACGCTGACGGCACCCACACGACGAAACGCCCCATTTTGCAGCCCCAGCGCTAAAGACACCAGGATCACAAAAATCGCAATCCCGTAGACCGCATGTAAGGCTAAGGCCAACGAAGCAGCTACGATCAGGACCACTTCCATCCCCATGATAGTGGGAAGGAACGGCCACGACGGCCACACCTGGAGGGCGCGCAAGATCAGCACACTCAGGAGAACCCCGGCCAGGAAAGTGACAATAGCCGAGAGATGTCCGAAAGTCGCCCGCCAATCGTGCGCTGCTACGGCGATTGCCCCCAGAACCAAATTGCCGGTCACGTGTCCCGTGAACGTCCTTGCGAGGACGAAGCTGGCGGCATCGCCATACCCTCCGACAAAGGCAAGCGCGAAGGAGAGCAACATGTCAGCGTCGTCAGTGTTGGAAGACACAATTCTCCTTTCGCGCTTGCGGACGGTCCGGCCACGCTCAGCGTTTCCTCTGGTACAACTTGAGAAAAAGTTGGGGCCGCCGAAACGCATATGGCGGCCCCCACTAGACTGCCAGCAAGCTGTTGCATTCCTCGAATCCCATGGCCTCTTCAGGCCACTTTGCTTAATTGTGTCGACTCCAGCTTGTATTCCGGCTTATAGACGTGTTGACGAATGAAGGCGACCAGATCGGCGGGACGATCGACCCGGGCAAGTCCGGAATCGAAGACCAGCTTCGCCACCCGCGCAGCAGTCTGGATCTCGGTTTCCAGAATATTGGACTGCAGCGGGTAAAGTAGGCCTTGGTTCAGCAGATCAGTGGGCACTTGATCCGCCACCGCCTGCCCGGCCGCGATGAACATCTCGTCGGTAACGCGCTTCGCCTGGGTAGCGAAGATCGCCATACCAACTGCCGGGAAAATGTAGAAGTTATTCGCTTGTCCCGGCAGGAATGTCTGACCGTTGTAGTGGACTGGTTCGAACTGCACTCCGGCCGCATAGATGGCCTTGCCCTTCGACCAGGTGTAGGCTTGTTCTGGCGTACACTCGGCATGCTCTGTCGGATTGGAGAGAGCAAGGATTACCGGGCGCTGGTTAATCTTCGCCATGCTTTCGAGAACTTTCTGCGTAAATGCCCCGCCAATCGTACTGACACCGACGATGGTGGTGGGCTGGATGCTCTCGATAGCAGCGACGAAATCCTGGGTCGGCTTGTGCTGGTGCGCGTACGGCTTTTGGAAATCGACAAGATCTTTGCGGGTCGACTCGAGAAGGCCGTTGATATCGAACATGTAGACTCGAGACTGCGCTTCCTTGAGCGTGATGCCTTGCGCAACCAGCGCAGAACAAAGCAGGTTGGCGAGGCCGATACCAGCCGAACCCGCGCCGAGGAACAGGTACTTTTCATCCTTCAATTTGGTGCCTTTCAGCTTGGTGGCATTGATCATACCGGCAAGAGTGATTCCGGCAGTACCCTGCACGTCGTCGTTATACACGCAATATTTGTCGCGGTAGCGCTCGAGCAGGTGCACGGCATCCGTACCCGTCCAATCCTCAAAGTGGATGCAGCATTTCGGAAACACTTCCTGCACCGCCTCGACGAACTCGTCCACAAATGAGTAAAGATCGGTCGTTGCTGGGCGAGTCTTGCGCATACCCAGGTACAGGGGATCGTGCAGATACTGCTCATTATTCGTGCCTGCATCGAGGTACATGGGGAGCAGGAATTGCGGCGGCACACCGGCGCAGGCCGTGTACAACTGCAGCTTGCCAATGGGGATGCCAGCACCGTTTGCCCCGAGATCTCCCAGGCCAAGGATGCGGCCGCCGTCAGTAACGCAGATGAACCGAACGTCTTTCTGCGGCCAGTTTCTCAGGATCTCCTTCACTTTTCCGCGGCGTGTAATCGATAGATACATGCCGCGGGCCTGTCGGTAAATATGGCCAAACTTAAGGCAGGCTTCCCCGATGGTCGGGTCATAAACGATCGGCAGAAAGCGGGCCGGATCGGACATGATGGTCCGGTAGAAGAGGGTTTCATTGTGGTCGAGCAGATTGACCAGGTAAATGTAGCGTTCGAGGTCTGTGTTCTTGTGGCCGAGTTGCATCATCACCCGGCTTAACTGCTGGTCTTCGGTCTCGGTCAAATCGGGTACCAGACCGACGATTCCAAGGGTCTGCTTTTCGGTCTCGGTAAAGGCGGTTGACTTGTTGAGGGATGGATCATCCAGCAATTCGATTCCGCACTTATCGGTCGTCATACTCCTTCTCCTTTTGTCTTCGAAATCTGCGGCACATTGGAAGAAATTGGGATTTTGCTCAGCTGGCTCTTGCCACGTAGGGGTGAACCATCTTCGCCGGATCGACGACGCGATCGAATTCGTCTTCCGTTACAAATCCCAGCTTCAGGGCGGCTTGTTTGAGCGTGAGGTCATTGTCGAGCGCGTAATGCGCAATCTTGGAGGCCTTGTCATAGCCAATGACGGGGGAAAGCGCGGTCACCAGCATCAGGGAGCGGTCCACATATTCCTTGATCTTTTTCAGATTTGGCTTTGTCCCTTCGATCAGGAATTTCCAGAAGTTGGTGCATCCGTCGGTCATGATCGTGATGGAGTGAGTGACGTTGAAGATGAGGAGAGGCTTATAGACATTCATCTCCAGATAACCACCAGCGCCGCCGAAGCCGACGGCCACATCGTTGGCCATTACTTGCACGGCGATCATGGCCAGCGCCTCGGCCTGGGTTGGGTTCACTTTGCCCGGCATAATCGACGAGCCTGGCTCGTTGGCCGGAATCACCAACTCGGCGAAGCCGGTGCGTGGCCCGCAGGACATCAGGCGAATGTCATTGGCAATCTTGTATAGAGACACCGCGAGGGTACGCAGTGTGCCGGAGAGCTGTACCAGCGCATCATGGGCGCCCTGCACAGCAAATTTGTTTGGCGCGCTAACAAAAGGCAGACCCGTCAGATTCGTAATTTCGGCAGCGGCCGCCTCTCCGAATCCCGGAGCTGCATTGATCCCTGTCCCTACGGCTGTTCCGCCCAGCGCGAGCTTGTACACCCCCTTCAATGCATCCTCGACACGCTCGAGATCGTCACTCAGCGTCCCCGAGTAACCCGACCATTCTTCGCCGAGTGTGATCGGTGTGGCATCCTGCATGTGTGTGCGGCCGATCTTAACGACGTCCTTCCACTCGTTCGCCTTCGCCCTGATCGCGTCTCGCAGGGCCTTTACCGCCGGCATCAGTCTCTCTTTCACGTTCACTGCCGCCCCGATGTTCATCGCGGTGGGAAAGGAATCATTGGAAGACTGCGACATGTTGACGTGGTCATTGGGATGAACCGGAGCCTTGCTGCCCACGGGAGTACCGGCAAGCTGGCAACATCGGTTCGAGATCAACTCATTCACGTTCATATTGAATTGCGTGCCGCTTCCCGTCATCCAGACGTGCAGGGGAAACATGTCCGCATACTGCCCGGCCAGGATCTCGTCGCAACTCTGAACGATCAGTCTGTGCCGCTCGTCGTCGAGCCGGCCGCCAGCATGATTGGCATTCGCGGCGGCCTTCTTCAGAATCGCGTACGCCGCAATCATCTCGCGCGGGATCAGATCCTGCCCGATGTTGAAGTGTTCAAGCGAGCGTTGAGTTTGCGCTCCCCACAGTTTGTCGCTAGGCACATCGACTTCGCCGAGGCTATCGGCCTCCTTGCGAGTGCCCATTACTGTCAGGTTGCTGATTGCGCTCATTGTTCTCTCCTTTCTCTTCTTTGATGAAGACTTACGACTTACGTTTTCGACGAGTGCTGTCGCGGACTGTTCAAAGCGTAGCATCCGGCTATTGGTGAGATTCTGCTGCTGTTGGTTTTTCTAGATGTCGTACGTATCTATTCCAAACGAGACAGGCAATGTCCCCATGAAAAACTCCAACGATTGTGCCTTCGGTTTTCCAGTCGCTATAGTCGCTGTCTAGTAGACCAAGGTCTCCGAGGAGGAAGGGCATATCCCACAACCACCACATGGCCTTTTGTAGTTTCACGGGAACGTCGATGTGCAGTTCGGTCTTCGCGTCGGTGTTATCTTGCACGGACATTGGCATGATACTGGTGAAGAAACAAGCCGCATTCGACACCTGTTCTAAACATAAAACGCCTGTGCATCGTTTCTCGGTCACTTGTCTAGTTTGAAAGTCGCCGGGTTTGGTGTTTTGCGATGCCAACTCTCTCCTTCAAAAAGACACCTTGCACGATGAGGGACACGAATACATCACGAGATACAGTGTTTTTGGGCTACCACTCTAGGCTGGGCGTGAAATACCCCGTTCGGGGTAGAGGGCAAGGTAGCTGACTCCGGGTGCCGTGGAGCCCGAGTCACCGAAAGCTTTATGTTTTCTGCAGATCTTCGTCGGTTTCCTGTCGGTTTCGGCCCAAGTATAGAGGTGATTTGTCTCGCGGTGCGTCCTGGCCGCGGATCCTACTTGGCCACGATGGAGCTGTCAGAGGACGCCATTCTTCCACGAAGAACAGTAACAGAAGCGGCGGGCAACTCGTACAGGGCATTCTCCTCGCCTCTGACCTGCGACGTTGCCGGCGGACCGTCGGGATCGGCATAACCATTTTTTCTGGCAGCGTGCCATTGATATTGCGCCTTGCCGAAAGTGATCATGGTAACCGGCCCCGCAAAGAACGCGTCACGGTTGCTGTTTCCATCATGGAATACGATCCGGATTTTATGCGGGTGGTCGTGGTCCTTGTTAATAAGCAGAAGCGCCCATTGACCATCCGGGCGAAGCAAGGGATAGGCCTTCACCAATGTGTGTCCGCTGGCGTCTTTAACATCGCTGGAAGCAACATAGAGCCTATGCTCGGCGTCTTTCGGTTCCGCCCACTCCTGCGTAAGAAGCTGCGCGCCGAAGAATTGCGAAGTCTTCCGCTGGATCTTGTAGTGCTCGTCAACCATGAACATATGGTAGGTTCCCCAGCTATTGGCGCAGGCGGGATGAGGTGGTGAGTAGGATAAGTCGTGATAATAATGCGTGGACTTGCCGCCCGCGGTGAGAAATCCCGCGAAGGAATCGGCCAGCCACAGAGCACCGAAGATGTCGACCGCGGCCTCCCCGCCGTGATCGTTGGTTTCGGTATCGAGCAACGGAATCCCCGAAGGCAAGCCGTCTTCACGCCAGACCTTCATGATATGGGTGATTAATTCAGGTTCTTGATAAAGGTTCTCCCAGGGTGTCTCGCATCCATCGTATGGATAGTGCTCGAACGACATGAAAGCGAGATCCTGAAGGCGATCGTGAGCCCTCAGATAATCGAGGAATCGTCCCAGCCAGGAAGTCCGGCCTTGCGCATCGGACCAGGTTTTGATGTCCTCGGTAACTCCTTCAAAGACAGGGCCACCCAGCTTTAAATTCGGATCGACGTCGTGGAGAGCAGCCGCAAATTGCAAATATAAGGCGCCGTAGTCCTCGGGCTGCATGTATTGACCGTCGGGTTCTTCGCCCATTTCGACGTATGACACAGGATAGCCGCGCTTCTTGATATAGGTCATCTGCGCGGCGGCGTCCTCGGGCGTGCTGTACAACATGGCGACGGGGACGATGGCAGGAAGGCCACGCGTGATTCCACTCTTGAAGAACAGGTCGAGGCCCGGCTGATCTCCTGACTCCATGCGGTCTGGCACCACATAAAGATCAGAAGGATCGTGCCATGGATCAACCGACGAGCACAGCGTCAGTGCCTGCTTCTGGTCAGGCGAATGATGAAGAATATCTTTGAATTCGTTGTTCGCATCAATGGTCCCAAGATAAAGCTCGCGGATGGCGTAACCAACGCAGTTTCTGCGGTCGCCCGAACCATGGGTGTCGCAAGTATTCGACGAGCGGGTCATCCATACACGCACGTATTTTGTGGTGATCGGCGAAGAATCGAGACGCAGCGTCGCGGTGTCGCCTTTTCCGTCCGTCACGTTTCCTGAAGCGAAGGTCTTCCATGCTCCTTTGTCTTGCTCATCCATGGCATCGCCGTCTCCGACCCAGTACTGCACCTCGTAGGCCCGCGCGTAAGGCTCTGCCCAATCCACGCGAATCGCATTGATCCTTTCCTGTTTGTCGAGAGCGATCACAACCCATTGCGGATGCAGCGAATCGTCCTCTCCCGTGAAAGCCTTCGTGAGATATGGATTGCTCTTCCAATAAGACTGCGGATCTCCATCATCGAGGCGCGAGAATCCGTCAAACTCCGTTCCGCCGTTGCGAGTAACCCCGCGGTGACGAAGGGAGTAGCCATAAGAGTGGCGGATCATTTCCCTTGTGGGAGTGGCATCGCCGATGAAATATCCCTTGCCTGCCGGATCGCTCCAGGTGCCTTTGGGATTCCAATGCCAGGCTTGCACAAACAAATCAGTATTCTGACGGTAACTGATAGCTCCCCACCCGGCAGATAAGACCTGCTTGATCTGATCTGGCCGGAAGAACATGTCGGTTGCGTTGCTGGGCACGCGGTCCACGGTCGAACCCAGCGCGAAAAGAGGACTGAACGTGTTGACGACATGGCCCGGAGTTGCATCGACGACAACGGTCTGCGCCATTTCATAAGTTGGCGAGGCGAGCACAGCGCCCAGAAGGGCGATCGCGTTTAGCGATTGGCGCAGAATCAGTCGCGAAAAACATGAGCGGTGCATCAGCGGTCCTCGAAGAATCTGATCGTAATCCGGCATAAGAGTCATACATCAATTCACCGCCCTGCTGCTACGCCCGACATTGGCGGTTTTCACGTAATGAAACTGAGGTTCGCGATTACCTCTGCTCGGCCGCGCTCTTTTGTATAATTTGCCGACTCCAGGACAGCAATCCCGAGCCGCGCAAGTCACGTGATTCATGCTTCTTAGAATGTTCAAAGATCGGGTCACGCTCGGGCAGGCAGCTGCCACGCAGGCCGTGGCGGCCATTCGCCGCGCGATCGCAGAGCGTGGCCACGCGCGGATCATAGCCGCGACCGCTGCCTCGCAGCTGGAGTTTCTGGATGCTTTGACCGAAGCGCCGGGAATCGACTGGTCCAAGGTAGAAGCTTTTCATCTTGACGAATACATCGGCTTGCCGGCTACCCATCCGGGAAGCTTCCGCAAGATGCTGCTGGAGCAGTTGGTTCAGAAAACGGGAATCGCAAATTATCATCTGCTCGACGGCGATGCCGCGGATCCTTGGGAAGTGGTAAGGCGGGCGAGCAAACAGCTGGCGTCCCTGCCCGTAGACATTGCATTTCTTGGCATCGGCGAGAACGGTCACATCGCGTTCAACGATCCGCCCGCCGACTTTAAGACGGAGGAGCCTTACATCATCGTGGACCTAGATGAGGCCTGTCGCCAGCAGCAGGTAGGCGAGGCCTGGTTTGCCGACATTTCACAAGTGCCGAAGCGGGCCATCTCAATGTCGGCTCGCCAGATTCTCAAAGCCAACGAAATCCTGGCAGTCGTGCCGGGCCCGCGTAAAGCGGAAGCGGTGAAGGCTTGCTTTGAGGGTGCAATCAGCCCCCTGGCGCCGGCATCGATTCTGCGCACTCATCCGAATGCCACTGTCTATCTCGACAACCACTCGGCTTCGCTTTTGGGTTCAACCCTGCGGAATGCGCTTGACGAAAAATCGCAGATCACGGTTGGTACTTAACCTTTGGTCTGCGAATCATCATGCATGGTAACCGCCAAGCCGATTGCTTCATTGCGCTGGTGGATCGGTGGCCTTGTATTTGCGTCCACGGTCAGCAACTATATTGACCGGCAAACTCTCTCGCTTCTGGCGCCTTCCCTTAAGCTGCAGTACCACTGGACGAACTCGCACTACGCAATTCTTGCCATCGCGTTCCGGGTGGCTTATTCGATCGGGCAGACGGTATTCCGGGGGGCCCATGGACCGGATCGGCACGCGCCACGGCCTGACTCTTACGGTGATCTGGTATTCCATGGTCTCGATGCTGACCTCGCCGGCGCGCGGTTCTTACAGCTTCGCACCTTTAGATTCCTTTTAGGTGCGGGCGAATCCGCTAACTGGCCGGCCGCAACCAAGCCGGCCTCAGAGTGGTACCCCAAGCGCGAACGTGCGCTAGCAACGGCCCTTTTTGATAGTGGTTCCTCGATCGGAGGAGCCATCGCTCCGGGCTTGGTGCCTTTTATCGGCATAATTCTGGTCCTCCTCTTGTTTCGCAATACGCAAGCGACCAACGGAGGGCTGGTTCGCCGCATCTGACCCGGATACACTCTTGGGAGAATATGGGATATAAGCGCCTGGAACTCGATGGCAAGGTGGCAGTCGTGATCGGTGGCAATTCAGGAATCGGCCGCACCCTCGCGCGCGGGCTGGCCGAAGCCGGCTCTGACGTCGTGCCGAGCGCAAGGCGTCTGGAACTCGTGAACGCGGGAGCCGACGAAATCGAGTCTCTCGGCCGCCGCTCTCTGCGTCTAACTTGCGACGTGGGCGACCGCGAATCGCTGGAGAACGTGCTAGAAACATCTGTCCGAACGCTAGGAAAAGTGGATATCTTGGTTAATGCGGCCGGTTTCAATCAGCGCGCTCCGACTCTCGATTTTCCTGACGCCGACTGGGATCGCCTCATCGATACGAACCTCACTGGTACGTTAAGAGCCTGCCAGATTTTCGGGCGCCACATGATCGAACGCGGCTATGGGCGCATCATCAACATCGCCTCCATGGGATCATTCCTGGCTCTTTACGAAGTGGCGGCGTACTGTGCGAGTAAGGCGGGCGTGGCCTCTTTGACGAAGTCGTTGGCAGTCGAGTGGGCACGACATGGCGTCTGCGTCAACGCGATTGCGCCTGGATACTTCCGCACGCCGCTGACGGAGAAGCTGCTAACGGGCACGCCACGCGGAGAGGAAGTGCTGATCCGTACGCCGATGAAGCGCTATGGGGAGTTGGAAGAACTGATTGGAGCAGCGGTCTTTCTCGCATCGGATGCTGCCAGCTTTGTTACCGGCACGGTGTTGGCCGTAGATGGTGGCTATCTCGCCAGCGGTGTGAATCAATGAGTTCTGACTAGTTTCTGTCGCAGCGCACGCTAGCATCTTTATTTCAGGTAAGGCACGAAGCCTTGCGTCTTCATTTCCAAGCGGTATACCGAGGTCGTGGCCGTGAGGTAGAGAGTTCGATAGTCCTTGCCGCCCCAAGTCAGATTCGCCGGCTGCTCTGGCATCACGATTGTGCCGAGATGGTTGCCTTTGGCGTCCCAGACCCAGATGCCTTTTGGTCCGGTGACAAACAGATTGCCGTTCTTGTCTACTTTGATCCCATCGGGTACACCATCACCCTTGCCTCCCGGCTCCTCGCCGAAGATGCGGCCGTTCCGGAGTGTTCCGTCAGGCGAGACTTCGTACACGCGGATGTTTCTTAATTCGCTGTCGTCAACGTAGAAGTGTTTGCCATCCGGGGAAAACGCGAGACCGTTCGGCTGGGTTAGATCCTTGGTGAGTAACTCCACGTTTCCTTTGGCATCCAAGCGATAAACGCCCTGGAAAGGGATCTCCTGCTTCTCGCCAGCAACGAGATCCAGAGTCGGATCCGTGAAATATAATGCTCCATCCGGCCCAACGATCACATCGTTTGGGCTGTTAAATTTCTTGCCATCGTAATGGTCAGCCAGGATTTTGTATTTTCCATTCGCATCTACCTCGATGATGGCGCGTAACACGCTAGCACAGTCAATCAGCCGATGCTGGCGGTCGAAGGTATTTCCGTCGGGGTCGCCAAGTGAAATCACTTCCTCCTTCCTACCGTCGAGGTGAAGCCGGTAAATCTTGTTGATGGTTTCGTCGCTTACATAAAGGAATCCCGCCTCATCCCACACTGGACCTTCCGTAAATCCAAAACCGGCGCCTACCAGGCTGAGCTTGGCGTCGTGCTCCACCAAATTCCAGAACTGTGGCGATTCGCCGTCCAAGCGAAACTCTTTCGTCCCGGGAGAGACAGGTAGGAAGCCTGATGCTCGAGCCGCAAGGAGCAGGACGACCACGAGGATGGAACTGTGCATGATTTTAACGCTGCATTTCATAAGAACGGCTCTCTTGTCCAACTGAATTCTCAGAACTAGATCTCGCGAATTGCGATTTATCCTTGTTGAAACCGTTCCTTAGGCTTTTCCGCGGACTGGCGGGCAAGAAGCCTCGGTCCGATTCAGTATGTCCCGCTCAAACTTTCATTTGGCGAAAACTAGCGCCGGATTTTGAAAGTCTATCGCACATTGGAATGAGCGTTTATCTCAATCGCAGTAGACAGATACCCTTTTGCCCATGAGGTGGACACATTTCTGCAAATCTTCGTGCCGCGGGATTTTCGGCAGCAAGCAAATCCCTGCCAAGCTTACTGCCAAGGACAACTCACTTCTGCTTCACCGCAATTGCGGAAATCTCGATCCGCGCGTTATTGACCAGGGCGGCTGCCTGAATGGTGGCGCGGGCCGGCTTGGGATCGGGCATTACGCTCTTGTAAACCTTGTTCATTTCGGGGAATTCATGAATGTCGGCCAGATAAACGGTTACGTTGACAATGTCCTTCATCTGGAAGCCAGCCGCTTTCAGGATCTTTTCAATATTCTCAAGTGCCGCCGTCGCCTCAGCACCAATCCCTCCTGCGGCCAGTTTGCCAGAATCGTCCGTACCCTCCTGGCCCGCTATGTACAGAGTATTTCCCGCAATGATCCCGTCGCTGAAAGGAAGTCCACGGGCGGGAGATAGATTCACCGCTTTCCTTTCCTGACCGTTAGCGCTCTGCCCCGCAACGCCCACGGCTAGGGCGATGGCAAAAGCATAAAGAAATAGGCGAGCAGTGTTCGTGGGGATTGCAATTTTCATTTCCGTTTCCCTTCGTGATAAAAGATTGACTCTACCACGCGGCGAAAAATCGTGTTAGAGTCCGCGCACATATATACATTGAGGAGTGCGAAATGAACAAGTTTCGTGTCTTTGCGAAGTTCCACACCGTCGCGACTTGCGTCCTATCCGCCGCCTTTTTTACCGCCATCTTTTGCGGAACCAGAGCACTTCGAGCCCAGGGTGTTACAGAGCCAACCGGATCGCGAGCAGACACCACTTTGATTGCCGACTTTCGGCGGGTCGAAGTGGCCTCAGTATCGGATGCGCTTGAGCAGTTGACTGGTAAACGCATGTACATGAGTCACCGCATGCATCCCATTTTCACCACAAAGTTTGCCGGCTTTGCGCGCACCGTTCTGCTTAAGAAAGACGAAGGCAACACTGATCCCGCTGCGCTGAACGGAATGCTGGAAGCCATTGATCAGGGATCCACGGATTCCGTTTATGTGATGGCGGTCGAGGATGGTGAGAACATTGCCGGCATGGGCGGGTTGATGGGCACGGCAATGGCAGCACGCGGCTATGCCGGAGCTGTGATCGATGGAGGAGTGCGCGACGTGGCCTATTTGCGCAAAATCGGGTTTCCCGTGTATGCAACCGGCGTCGTGCCTTCGACCTCTGTGCATCATTATCGATTTGGAGGATCCCAGATTTCGATTTCGTGCGATGGCGTGACGGTGAATGCGGGCGACATTGTCGCGGCTGACAGCGACGGGGTTGTGGTCGTACCGAGGGCCAAGGCTCAGGACGTGTTATCCCTCGCGCAACAAATGGACTTCAAAGAACACTCCATGTATGCCGTGATCGAACAGATGAAATCGATCGTCGAAGCGGTCAGAAAGTTCGGCAGATTATAGCGTGCACCAGATATCTGCTTGCATAAAATCGATTTTCATCAGATAATCCGCACTTTCATCCTGCGAATTCTCGGACCGGGTTCTGTGCTCATGGCCGTCACCTCCAACCGGAGCTACAACATCACCGCGCTGCAGCGTGGGTTACGCCTCCTTCAGCTTTTCAGCGAGTCCCCGCATGGACTAACCGCAAAACAAGTGGCGTGCCGCTCCCGACTGCCGGTAAGTACGGTTCACCGCTTTCTGGTGAATCTGGAAAGTGCGGGCTTTTTGAACTGTGGAGGGGATGGCGTCTACCACCTGGGAATTGCCTGTTTCGCGATTGGCCAAGCAGCTCTGGGCCAACTCGATATTCGCCAGGTAAGCCTGCCGTACCTTCAGGAATTGAACCGGCAGACGCGGGAAACGATTCATCTGACGGTGCGGCACGGACTGTCCGCGGTTTACGTTGAGAAGCTGGATTCGCCCGAGCAGCTGCGCATTTACTCTCGCATCGGCGCCGCGGTTCCCCTGTATTGCACGGCGGTAGGCAAAGTCATGTTGGCTTACATGCCGGATGACGAGCAGGAAAGGGTTCTGCCGCAGTTGGCACTGAAGCACCTGACGCCGAACACGGTGGGAAGCCTTCAGGAGTTGAAAGCGGAACTGTACCGTGTCCGAAAAAACGGCTACGCCTGCGATCTGGAGGAACACGAGCTCCACATTCGATGCGTCGCAGCACCCATCTGGGATCACGCTGGAGGCGTGAGTGCGAGCCTGAGTATCACCGCACCGATGGTGCGGATGGCAGTCACCCGTCTGCGGCAATTGGCCCCGCTGATTCAGACCGCCGGTTTGCAAATCTCGCGTGAACTGGGATACCAGGGGAGTGATGGACGATCGACGGTGCGCAAGAATATGGCTGGGGAGGCTGCGCTTGCGTAACCTGTCTGAGCGGACTGATGCGACCGGCTCCGTAGATGGAAGGCTGGAGAGTTGCCCAACGACGGGATGCGGCCTGACCGTTGTTCCCCTACGCGGTGGCAGAGGGAAGGACTCGTAGGTGCGGGTTGCCATGCTCATCTTCGTCGTTTTCATCTGTCTGGCGGCTCTGGCTGGCGACAACAGCCCGGCTGCCATATCGACGGCGATCGATGTGAGCTCCGAGGATCTCTTGGTTCAACCTCCCACCGCGAACTGGGTCTCCTATAACGGAGACTATTCGGGACGGCGCTTCAGCGGGCTTTCTGAAATCAACGCCGGCAATCTTGCGGGACTGCGCGCCGAATGGGTTTTTCACGCGCGCAATACCAGCCGGCTTGAGGTTACTCCCGTCGTGGTAAACGGAATGATGTTCGTGACCGCGGCCAACGATGTCTCTGCGCTCGACGCGCGGACGGGCCGCGTGGTGTGGCGCCATGCGTGGCCGATTTCGGAGGGGTTGATCGACGACGCGTCCGGGCACATTAATCGCGGCATAGCGGTATGGCATAACCGCGTCTACATGGAAACGGATAACGCACATCTCCTTTGCCTGGACACGCGCTCCGGCAATCTGATCTGGAATGTTCCTTACGCGAATTGGAATAGGAATTACGGCGCGACCAGCGCGCCGCTCGTGGTTAAAAACAAGGTTCTGGTGGGGACTTCAGGGGGTGATGACGGTGTCCGAGGCTTCCTCGCGGCTTACGACGCGTTAACTGGGAAGTTGGCCTGGCGGTTCTGGACGATACCGGGTCCGGACGAATTCGGTTCTGCGAGCTGGCCCGGAAAACTGTATCTGCACGGTGGCGGAACTACGTGGATGCCGGGAACTTATGATCCACAACTTGACTTGATCTATTGGGGAACCAGCAATCCCGCACCTGATTTCGAGGGCGGCGTGCGTCCGGGCGACGATCTCTACACCGACTGTGTGCTGGCCCTCGATCCGGATAGCGGAAAACTGAAATGGTATTTTCAGTTCACCCCCCACGATTTGTTCGACTATGACGCGGTTGAAACTCCGATCCTGATCGACGCGGTGTATCAGGGCGCCGCACGGAAACTGCTCGTCGAAGCGAACCGGAACGGCTACGTCTACGTGCTCGATCGGACCGACGGAAAGTTTCTATCCGCAACGCCGTTTGTGGAAAAGCTAAACTGGGCGAAAGGAATTGATGCGCAGGGCAGGCCGATGCGTACCGCCATCGAGCCGACCACAGAGGGGACGCGAGTTTGTCCCGGTTACTCGGGAGCGACCAACTGGTTCGCGCCGTCTTACAGCGAGATGACACACTCGGTGTATTTCATGGCGCTTGAGGAATGCGAGACCTTTTTTCTTAAGTCGCAGACTTTTCAGGAAGGCCAAGGCTATTACTCAACCGGAGTCAAACGCATTCCCAGCGAGACTTCGCAGAAGGTTCTGATCGCGTTCAATCTGGACACGACTGCGATCGCTTGGAAGTACCCGCAAACGGGAGCGGCGCGCTCTTCTGGAGGAACCATGGCGACGGCCGGCGGCTTGTTATTTTTCGGGGACGATGCCGGTTCCTTTGAGGCTGCGGACGCGCGAAGCGGCAGACCGCTCTGGCACTTCAATACTGGACAAGACATAACTGCGTCTCCCATGAGCTATGCGATCGCCGGCAAACAGTACGTGGCGATTGCCGCGAGTAGTAACGTTTTCAGCTTCGCCTTGCCTTGAGTCCTACGCGGAGGTAAAAGATTAAATTTGAAGGAGGGATAGATGAACTCGAATTACACTCGCAGAACCTTTGCCATGCGGTTCGCTGCCGTACTTTCCGCTCTGGGATTTACTACAGCTGTGTTGTCCGATCGTGCCTTGGCGCAAAGTTCCGCCACTCCGGATGCCAGCGGAATCCGCAAGCTGAATAGCGAAGGCAAACCGGGCACCGAAAAAGACGTCATCATGCCGGTGATTGTCCACAATGGATTGATTTACGTGGCGGGGCAGGGTGCCCACGATACGCGAGATCCCAAGGAATGGACGATCGAATCGCATACCAGCATGGTCATGGATAAGATCAAGAAGCACGTGGAAATCGGCGGCGGATCCATGGACACCATTCTTCAAGCGAATGTATTCCTGGTAAAGATTGAACACTGGGACGGAATGCACAAGGTCTTTGCGACCTACTTTCCCCAGGGTGGCCCCTCGCGCACCACCGTCGCGGTGGCTGCCTTGCCGGGCGACTCGCTGGTAGAAATCAATTGCATCGCAGCCGTCGCTCGTAAGTGAGCGGTACAGGAGCTCGTTCATGCCTCTGAACTCAAAATGGAATCGGCGCGGTTTTCTCGGCAGCCTGGGAGTGATTGCAGGCTCAATTCTAGCGCCGCGTAAATTATTTTCCTGGAATCGGCCTGCCGCAGCCGCAAGCACGCGCGTGACTGGCTTTGGACAGACTGGCAGTCCCTACGAAGAACTTGGGGTTACGACGGTGATTAATTGCGAGGGAACTATGACCATGCTGGGCGGTTCCCTTCCCCATCCGGAACTTGAAGCCGTCATGACGATGGCCGGACGCCACTTCGTCAGCATCCTGGAGTTGGAAGTGGCTGCGGGAAAACGTATCGCCGAGATGCTGAAGTTACCGGAGGGTTACACTGCGTTAGTGACCTCCGGCGCGGCGGCGGCGATTCAGTCGGGACTGGCTGGCATTCTGACTGGCGGCAACGAAGCCTTGATTCGTCAATTGCCGAACCTCACCGGCATGAAGTCGGAGGTAATCATCCAGAAGTCGCACCGCAATCCGTTCGATCACCAACTGCGATCCACCGGGATTAAGCTCATCGAGATCGAAACGGTAGATCAGTTGCGAGCCGCCATCAATGATCGCACGGCGATGATGCACTTCTCCAATTTCGCCAATGCCGCGGGACAGATAAAAGTTGACGAGTGGGTCAGGCTGGCGAAGCAGTACAACGTCCCCTGCATGAATGACGCCGCGGCCGATACGCCACCGGCATCTCATCTGTGGGACTACACCAGGATGGGTTACGACCTGGTGACCTTCAGCGGTGGAAAAGCGATTCGCGGGCCGCAGTGTGCCGGCATGTTGCTTGGGCGCACAGAGATGCTGGCGAACGCGCTGCTCAACAATAGCCCCCACGAAGATACATTGGGCCGCAGCCAAAAAGTGGGCAAAGAAGAAATCCTCGGTATGGTCAAGGCGCTCGAACTTTTTCTTGCCGAGGACCATGACGCGCTGGCCAAAGAGTGGCAGACCCGCCTGGAATTGATTTCGACCGAAATCACAAAGATTTCCGGGGTGAAGACGTCGTTTTTCGTGCCCGACATTGCCAATCACGTGCCGCACATGAGCATCACGTGGGACACGGCCCGCATTTCATTGACGCCCGAGCTGGCTTCGAAGCTGCTGCGCGGTTCGCAGCCGTCCATCGTAATGGGCGCTGGCGAAGGCCGGCCGGGTCTGGCTATGAACTCGTTCATGCTGCAACCCGGTGAAGACAAAATTGTTGCCGGGCAGGTTTCGCGCCTGCTGCGGGAACACGCGGCGTAACCGGTGTCCGCTATGTCCAGTGCTACCACGAGTCATGTGCGATGGTTTCTGGTCTTCTGGCTGTTCGTTCTCAGTGCGGTGTCTTATCTCGACCGGGTGAACATTTCCATCGCTGGCGGGTCCATTGCTGAGGCTTACCATCTCAGCGACGTGCAACTCGGTAAAGTGTTCAGCGCTATGTTGGTCGGTTACGCACTCTTCCAAACTGTGGGCGGGAGACTTGCCGACCGCTACGGGCCGCGTCGTGTGCTGACTGGGGGCGTGGTGTGGTGGGGAGTCTTCACGGCTCTGACTGCGCTGGTCCCTGCCGATATTTCGGGCGCGGTCGTTGTTTTCGTTGCTGTCCGCTTTCTCTTGGGCGCCGGGGAAGCTGTCATCTACCCCTCCGCTAATCAGTTCCTCGCCCGCTGGATTCCGACGACAGAGCGCGGCATTGCGAATGGTTGGATCTTTGCAGGGGTAGGAGCGGGCGCCGGCCTTACACCTTTGATCATTACCTTCATCATGGTTCATTACGGCTGGCGATCGTCGTTCTGGGTCTGCTCCATCATCGGATTCGGCGCGGGGACGGTCTGGTTCCTCAATGCTCGCGACACGCCTGCCGAGCATAGGGGAGTATCTGCTTCCGAGTTGAATTTAATTCGTTCCGGGAGAACGGAAGCGCACCCCAACCATGATCCGAGAGCGCTCCTGTCCTGGGGGCGCGTCATCCGGAGCAAAGAAGTCTGGGCCATTACGATCAGCTACTTCTGCTATGGCTATGTCGCGTGGATTTTCTTTAGCTGGTTCTATCGTTATCTCGCAAAGGTGCGCGGCCTGGACTTGAAGGCCAGCGCCTTCTACACGATGTTGCCCTTTCTGGCCATGCTGGTGTGCTGTCTGTTGGGAGGGCTGATCAACGATCGCCTTACCAAACGGCACGGACCACGCCTGGGACGCTCTGGTCTTGCGGCATTTGCAATCGCTGTGGCAGGAGTATTCATCGCCTTCGGCTCGCAAGTTCAGAGTGCTCGACTGGCTAGCGTTGTACTTGCAGGTGGCGCAGGAGCGCTCTACTTGTCGCAGAGTTCCTTCTGGTCGGTAACGGCCGATATCGCTGGCGCATCCTCAGGGTCCGTGTCGGGCTTTATGAATATGGGAAACCAACTGGGAGCGGCGCTCACGGCTACTTTGACTCCCTGGATCGCCACTCGGTTCGGTTGGACAACCTCGTTTCTGGCGGCTTCCGGACTGTGCATCGTTGGTGCGCTGAGTTGGCTGGCGGTAGATCCATCGCGAGAACTCTCAGTTCAGTCAGTGGATGCCGGCAAACTGCGAGGCAGATCTGCCGTGGCAATTGCTATGCTTGTGCTTGTCCTCCGCGGCGCAACTGCCAATGCCCAATCGGCAACCGTCCCGGAATCGCAGGCTGCGACCGTGCACATCGATGCGACGCCCGGACATGCCATCAATTCCTTTGATCCCGACAACGCTCTTGGCAGTTCGATTGACGTCTTGTCTCATGCCGACATCGACAAAATTTATACGCCACATATCATTGAGGAATCGCTTTCGGCGGGATGGGGACCAATTACTTATCGCAATAATTCTGAGCTGCGCATGGCAGCCTGGCACTGGACCGAGAATGGAAGCTGGAGCGATGCGGGACACAAGAGTGGGTACTTTACTGGCAGCACTGATCTCAAGGAACCGATTCGTTACATCCTTAGCTACGCGTTGCCACACCGCGGTTTCTCAACTAGTGGCGACCGTCCGCTCCAAGGGCCCAATCTCACCTATTGGAAGAGCAATCCTTATCTCACGACCAAGTTCACCGGGGAGAGCGACGCGCTGCATCCGCAATGGGTGGTCGTGGACCTGCAAGCTGAAGAACCGGTGAACGCGATTCGCATCGCCTGGGCGAATCCGTATGCCACCAGATACGAAGTGGAGTATTGGGTAGGAACTCGCGCGCTCGACTTTGATGAAGGCCCGCGAGGAGAATGGAAAACATTTTCCGCCGGCTCAAGTAGGAGTGCTCAAGGTGGGACCGCAGAGCTGAAACTCGCCGACGTTCCGATCAACACTCGGTACGTGCGCGTTTTGATGACGAGCTCCTCGAATACCTGCGACCTGCATGGAGCGGACGACGTCCGCAACTGCGTGGGATACGCCATTCAGGAGATTCGCGTCGGAACCGTGGACTCCAGCGGCGCCTTTGCCGATGTTCACAAGAATTTTAACGATAAGCCAACCACTTATTGCACCTCATCGATCGATCCTTGGCATTCGGCGGCGGATTTGGATGCCACCGGCGGCTATCAGCACAGCGGCTTCGACCTGTTCTTCTCCAGCGGGCTCACAAACAATCTTCCTGCGATGATTCCGGTCACCCTGCTTTATGGAACGCCGGACGACGCTGCCGCACAGCTCTCCTACATCGAGAAACGCGGGTATCGCGTTGGGTACATCGAAATGGGCGAGGAGCCCGATGGCAAACATGCGATGCCGGAAGATTACGCAGCTCTCTACATTCAGTGGGCCGCTGCCATTCACAAAGTCGATCCCCAACTGAAACTGGGAGGGCCAGTCTTCGAAGGAGTCAACGAAGATATTCGGGTGTGGCCGGACGCTCGGGGACGAACCTCATGGATGGGCCGCTTCGTAGATTACCTGAAGACACACGGTCGCATCTCAGACCTGGCGTTCGTCTCTTTCGAGCACTATCCGTTCGAGCCTTGCAGCATCACCTGGAAAACTTTGTACATCGAGCCGCAGTTGATGAAGCACATCCTAGAGGTGTGGAGAGACGATGGCGTTCCCAAAGACGTGCCCCTGATGGTGACCGAGGACCATCTGGCCAACGAGCTAACCGGCCCGATGACCACGATCTTCGCCGCGCTGTGGCTCGCCGATAACGTTGGCTCCTTCTTCGAAGGCGGAGGCACAGCTTTCTATCACTCGCCGATTCAGCCGCAGGGTATTCAGAACACTTGCCTCGGCTGGTCGTCGTGGTCGAATTTTGTCTCCGACGAAAACTACGACATCAAAGGATACACATCGCCGTACTTCGCAGCTCACATGATTAATTTGGAGTGGGTGCAGCATCGCTCTGGTGTTCATCAGATGTTCCCTTCTTCCGCTGATATCAAGGACGCCGACGGCAACATGCTGGTTACCTCCTATGCGGTGCATCGGCCCGATGGGAACTGGTCTTTGATGCTGGTCAATCGCGACCAGAGCAACCCGCACAGCGTGCGTGTGCAATTCGAGGATTCCCAGAGCAAAAAGAAAGCGACATTTTCCGGGCCAGTTGCCTTCGTGACCTTCGGGAGCGAGCAGTATGTCTGGAGTGATGATGGCCCGAACAGCCATGCGGATCCGGATCACCCGCCAATCGCGACCACTCTGGCGGCAGGTCCGGAGACGGCGTTCACTCTGCCGAAGGCCTCGATCACAGTCTTGCGAGGAAAGCTAGCCGATCGCAAGGATTGACGCGGTGAAAGAGACAGGTCGTTTCGGGTGCTCAAGCATTGTGCGAATTTATTTCGATGGCATGACCGGAAGCACGAGCGACGACGGATGTTGCGCGTCATGGAGGATTGTATTGCTGGCTGAAACAAAGGTGCGCGCGAATTTGATTTCTTCCCCCGTGTTGAGATTGCGATCGAAGCGTGGGAAGTTGCTGCTTGAAATCTCCAGACGAAGCGAGTGACCGCGGAGAAAGACGTTGCTCGTGGCCCACAGATCGAGAGAGATTTCGTAGATCTGGCCGGGGTTCATCAAGCTAGCACGCTCCGGGGAAACCCGGTAGCGCATACGAAGGATTCCCTCCGTAAGATCTTGCGCGAAACCGTCGGGCGCCACGTCGACTAGCTTTGCGGTGAAGTCAGTATCCACGACCGAGGACTTGACGAAGAGATCGGCAGTGACTGGGCCAGTAATCTCTAGGTCGCCCGCTAGCGCGCCGGTCGAATAAACCAACACATCGTCGCGATTTTCAACCGTACGCTGGTCGCGCGGACCGGGCTCCATGTGCACTTCGTCGCAGCAGAGTGGGCCGCCAACGGTAGGCGCGGGATTAGTGGGATTGTAAAGGTAGCTGTCCGCGGGCTCGGACTTTGGCGCGGATATCGAGAGCGAGCCGTCGCCACGCAGCGAATTTGCCTTACCGGCCGAGTGCAGAAAATATTTCGTGCTGCGCGCTTGGGGTGGCGGCCAATCGTCTTCCTGGCGATATTCATTCGCTCCCATCACGAAAAGCTTGACCGGCTTATCCGTGGCAAACTGGTTCTTGATTCCTTTGAAGAGAAAATCGTACCAGTCAAGGATGACGTCCGTGTAACCGTTTTCCATGGCATGGGGGCCGAAGTCAACATCGCCGATGCGCCGGCCGAAACCGGCATGTCCGCCGATTTCGATGAGCAGATGTTGCTGCGTGCGCGCTGCCGTCGCTGCATGAGCCTTCGCACCCATGTAATTGCGCAGAGTGCCGGCATTGAAGATGTCATACCAGCCGCCTACCTGCAACATGGGAACGGCTATCCTCGAGAAATTTTCTTCGATCGACCACTGCTTCCAATAATCGTCATAATCGGGATGTGCCAGCCAGTCAAGGTAGTAGGGCGCAATCGCAGCAGTGAGCTGGGCGTCAGCGGGCAAATGGCCAAAATTGAAAACGGGATAGTCCGCGAGGGGCAGCGTGGGGACGCCGACGAGCGCGTTGCTATTTTGGCTGATCAAGCGCTGCAGCGTGTTCTGCGCGAGCTGAGAAGTCCAGTTCTCATCGAACCACTGCTCGAACGCACCGCTCTGGTATGCCCAACCATCGTGATAGTTGCTAGCCGTCATGTTGGGAGCGATGGCGGTGAGATGTGGTGGCTGGGCAATTGCCGCGAGCATCTGCGTCGCACCCACATAAGAGGCGCCCATCATACCCACCTTGCCATCCGAGTAAGGAAGCGCCGCAGCCCATTCGACCGCGTCGTACCCGTCGGCTTGCTCATGTCTGAACGGGTACCATTCTCCCTCCGAGGTGTAACGACCGCGAACGTCCTGAATGATGACAACGTAGCCACGCGGAACCATCTTGAAGACAGGCGCCACGGCCCAATCGGCACTTTTGTCATAGGGGGTCCGCACAAGGATTACCGGAAATTTGTCAGGAGAGCTGGGGCGGTAAATGTCAGCGCGCAGCGTAACGCCATCGCGCGTCTTCATTGGGACGTCATGCTGAGCGACAATTGCGCTCGAGCCAAACGCTGTTGTGGCTTGTCCCGCAAGGTCGTGCGGCGAGAACAGCGCTGTCGCGAAGGCGAACATCGAGAACCAAACCTCTAGACTGCATCTCATGGCTTAAGCCTCCTGCCGCGCAGGGCCGAGACCGGCACCGCAAGCGGTCGATGCGATCACTTGCGCAACGGCGCAAGGACGGAATAAGGAGTCAGCTACGTAGACTCTTCGAAGCCCATAGTACTTTAGCTCTCATTTTTTCGTCTACGACTCGACATCCAAAAGCCCATTACATTCTGGGCGCGCTGGCTGCGTGATGATTAGACCGTAGCGCAGGAGGTCGCTAGTCGTGCGATGCTGCTCGCTTGCTCGATCCCAACAACGGCCGGCCCGGGAACACATTTGGCACAATTTTGCCTTCGTCGACGATCAAGGTTCCTGCCACCACCAAATAGCGCACGCCAACACTTGGTTCCATGGGCTTCTCGAAAGTGGAACGGTCCGTGATAGTTGAGACATTGAACACGACAATGTCCGCGTCGGCGCCCTCCTGCAGTCTGCCTTTTTGCCGTGCCGCGGGAGTCGAACGCTCCAGCATCTCCGCCGGCATCAGGCTCATCTTTCGAAGAGCATCCATCAGCGTGATTGTTCCCTTTTCGCGGACATATTGCGCCAGTACGCGCGAGTAGGTTCCGGCATTGCGGGGATGACCCTTCTCACCGTCGCTGGCGATCATCACCAGGGGATGAGGAATCACTTTGTCTACCATTTCCTGTGTGTTGGAGAAAACCAGTACCAGGTGCGTCATGCTGGAATTGTGCAGCTCGTCGAAGCGCTCCTTGGTAAGGTGCTCACCCGTATCCGGAAGCACGAGGTCGCCATAGGTGATGCCAAACTTTTCCTGCCAGCCGGGATTGAACAGCGCTGAGTTGATCGAGGTCATGCCCGCGGTGTAAGGGTAGGCCTCGGTGGTCACATCCAGGCCACGGGCGCGTGCTCCTTCGACCATGGCAAGACACTCCATCGCGTCGCGCGCACAGGTGCTGTTGATGTGCACGATGTGCAGGGGAGCGCCCGTGATAGCGGCCGCTCCAATGACCTCGCTGGTCGCCTCAATGGCCGAGCCCGGCTCGACGCGGCCCGCACTGCGCATGTGCGTGTAGACCGGCAGGCTCCGCTCGGCGGCGAGACGGAACACGTCAATCACCTCCAGTCGAGTTGCTCCCGGCGTGTACTGAATGCCCATTCCTACGGCCAAACCGCCCGCGTCCAACTCTTCACGCAGGCGATTACGTATGGCTTCGATTTGTTCGGGAGTAGCGGGCTGATCGGTCGCAGGTCCGCTCTTGGGCAGGATTTCTCCAGCCGGTAGCGGGGCTCCGAACACGAGAGCTCGCGCCGCGACATGGCTGGCCGAGCTACCGTAGTGAATCAGTGAGTGGCCTTCCTTCGCTTGCAAGAACTGAGCGACGTCGGGCGCACCGATTTCCAACTCCAGAGCAGTTGTGACGCCATCAAGCGCCTTAACGCGCTGGCTCGCGAAGTCCTGCGCGTGCTGGTGCAGATCGATAAATCCCGGGGCGACCACCAGCCCGGCGACGTGGACGAGACGACGTCCGCTTAGCGCTTCGGACGAGATGCGAACAATTCTACCGTCGCGGATGCCCACATTGCGCACGGCATCCATCCCGGTTTCGGGATCCATGACTCTGCCACCCTCCAGCACGAGATCGAACTGTTGAGCTGACACAATGGGGCTTGATAATGGCAGAAGAAGGAGAAAGAAAATCAGATTGCGCATGGTTGCTCCCTTTGCTCCGCGATGATATCAGGATCAAACTCCATTTGGACCTTGCCGCCGACTGCAGATGGATTACGGGCAGCTGGCAAACAGTCGGCGGCCGGCTCATCAGCCATCAATACAAAGGAGTAGGTTCGTGGGGAGCGAGTGGGGACTACACCCGCCGGGGCATGCTGGAGTGATCTTGAAGAGGTGGGACTTCGCTTTATCTTTAAGGGAAAAGCGTGGCTATCGAACCTTCTCTGCCTTGCCGAAGGAAACAACGACGACAAATCTGATCGGTTTGGCTTTCACCACTGACGGCCGATAGCGCCATTGCTTTACAGCAGTCGTTGTCGCTTCGACAAGCAGGGAATTTCCTTCGATGACATCAATCTGTTCAATGCTGCCTTCGTTCGTCTCGATCAGAGACCCGTGAAGGGCATTCTCTGGGACGAACTCGCACACACAGATGATCTGCAAGTCCGTGTCCGTCTCGGCAGGACTTTGTACCAACACGCGGGTTGGAATCGGTGCGTTCGGAATCTGGATCTCATTGCGTCGCAGCCGTAGCCGTCTGGACTTGAGCTAGATTGCTCTGGATCAGGTAAGGAACTGATAACACCGTCAAAACCACGACAAAAGACCGTTAAGTCAAAATTATTCTCACCGCACCTCCTTCCAGATTTCGCGGCTACGAAACTTGATCGGAAAGCTCAGCGTTCCCTCAGCGGTGCTTGATGAAGCTTCCGGTCTGCAGTTCGGCTACTGCCTGGTGCAGTTGCTCCTGGGTGTTCATCACGATGGGTCCGTACCAAGCCACGGGCTCCTCGATTGGTTTGCCGGAAACCAGCAGGAAGCGAATTCCATCGGGCCCGGCGTGCACCGTCAACTCGTCACCCCGGTCAAACAGCACCAGCGAGTGATTGCTGACGTCGTACTTGGCTGGCGCACTGGGGCTGGCAGCCTGCTCGGTCAGGACCGCGCGAGGCTCCGAACCATCGCGAAACGTACCAGAGCCCGCGAAAACGTAGGCAAAGGCATTGCGCGTCGTCTCCACCTTGAGGCGCTTTCGCTGGCCTGGGGCAAGCGAAATGTCGAGGTAATTCGGATCGGAAGCCACACCTTCCACCGGTCCTTTCTTACCCCAGAACTCGCCGCAGATAACGCGCACGCGCGTGCCGTCGTCATCGGTGATCTCGGGGATCGCGTTCGACGGAATATCTTGATAGCGCGGGTCGGTCATTTTCAGAGACGAGGGCAGATTCGACCACAGCTGGAAACCATGCATGCGTCCCTGCTGATCACCTTTTGGCATCTCCTGATGGAGGATGCCGCTGCCCGCGGTCATCCATTGCACGTCGCCTGCGGTCATTTTTCCTTTGTTGCCCAAGCTATCTCCATGCTCGACCGAGCCAGCAAGGACATAAGTGATGGTCTCGATGCCGCGATGCGGATGCCAGGGAAATCCTTTCACGTAGTCCTCCGGATGCTCATTGCGAAAATCATCCAGCAGCAGGAAGGGATCGAAATCCTTGGTTTTGCCGAAACCGAAGGCGCGTTGCAACTTAACGCCGGCCCCTTCGATCGTCGGCTTCGGTTGAATAATCTGCTTTACCGGGCGGAGTGACATGACTCCTCCTCTCTCTTTCGTGCGCCGCCAACACCGGGGTCGGTGCCCGCGGCCAATCGTTTAGTCTTAGGCCTTTACGAACTGGACATCTAGAGTGATGGTGACTTCGTCGCCGACGAGAATGCCACCGGTTTCAAGCGCCGAATTCCAAGTCAGGCCGAAGTCTCGCCGGTTGATCTTGGTTGTTGCCGACAAACCCCTACGGGTGTTGCCCCATGGATCTTTGGCTGGAACGGTCAGTCCTTCAACATTGAACACCACACTGCGCGTAACGCCGTGAATGGTCAGGTCACCGGTTACCGCCAGTTCCTCGTCGCCGGTTTGGGTTATGCGCGTGGACTTGAAGGACAGTGCAGGAAACTTCTCGACATCGAAGAAGTCAGCGCTCTTCAGATGCCCATCCCGCTGGTCATCGCGCGTGGTGATGGAAGCTGCTTCGATCGAGGCTTCGACACGCGAATTCATGAGGTCGGTCTCGTCCAGAGACAGGGTGCCGTTAAGACGCGTGAATTGCCCCTTCACGTTGGAAATCATCATGTGTTTCACCTTGAATTCAGCCGCGGAGTTAACCGGGTCGATGTTCCAGGTCGTGGTAGTGGTTTGCAGAGTAGCGGGAGTGCTCATCGTAATCACCTTTCCGTTGATTTGATGCGTTGTACCGATAATCGTTGCAACAACTATTAAAGTCAAAAAAATCATTCCATTTGGCTACGAGAAACCTGCAGGAGTTCGGTCAATGCCCCCAGGCGCCCTCGTCCTAGGTGCCCTAATTGTTTGCGATGGGCGGCCTGCACTGGTTCATCCAGCCGCGCCAGAACCTTTAGACCCGCCGTTGTGATCCGGGCCATCACTGTTCGCCGGTCCTTGGCTTCGCGGGACCGGGCGATCAGTCCGCGCTTCTCCAGCCGGTCCAGAAGTCGAGTGACGTCTGGGTCTCGGGTAATCATTCGGTTGGCGACTTCCCCGCAGGCGAGCCCTTCCGGCGAACCGCGGAGGATTCTGAGCACGTTGTACTGTGTCGAAGACAGGGCCTCAGTCTTGAGAACCTGCGCCAGTCCACGGGACAACACATCGGTGGTACGCAGCAAATCCAGGAATGCCGCCTCCTCGGGACAGCCGACGCTTCCCCTTTTCTTACCTGACGCGACCGGCTTCATCATCGACAATGGATATTATACGTTATAACGACTATTGTCAAGACGACTAACTTCGAGGCTGCATGTCGACTCTCTCTCTCTCTCTCTCTCTCTCTCTCTGCAACTTCGCGTACCAGCCGCGATCACCACTACCTCGAAAGGTAGGGTCCGGCGATACCACGTTGGTGGTAGCAGCGGACGAATCCGTGGCGGGGCGACGGGCGATTGGATTTAACTGTGGCGAATGTAAGGTGACCTTTGAGGGATCATGATTGCGATAACCGCAAGCCAGAATTGATCTTCTATGTCAAAGCCCGGATACGGGGCTGTTCGCTCATTCTTTCGACTCGCTTCCTGGCTTCCGAATATCGCGCTCCACCTTTCTCGGATACAATCGGCCGAACCATCGCGGCCCGCGACCAGAAGCGTAGTGCCGAAAAGCGACATAGCCAGGGACAGACAGCTCAACCTCCGTTCCGCCCGCGGGGCGACTCCAAACTTTGACTCGCGCGCCAATTCGCTCTGCCCGCTCGCGCATGCCCGACAGCCCCCAGTGTCCTTCGCGTCCCGCGCGCAAAACCTGTGGGTCAATCCCGCAGCCGTTGTCGCGGACTAGAACCCGCAACTGGTCGTCCGCATATTTCAGTTCAACTTCGACGCAACTGGCCCGCGAATGTCGGAAAGCATTGGCCAAGGCCTCGTGGCCTATCCGATAGACCTCGTCGCGAATGACGGGATGCAATGGCCGGACTTGACCCTCGACGATCACCCGAAAATCGACGAGCTGCTGAAGAAAAATTTCGTGGGGAATCCGGGAAAATGATTGTTCGAGATCGTCGGATTCCGCCGGGGACGAGCGGAGCCCGCGAACTGCCTTTCGACCGTCGTCAATCACACCTCCCATCAGTTCGAGAACACGGCTTATGGTGGGTTTTGCCGGCCAGTCCTCCGGTAACTGATCATTCGCGACATGAAGTTGCATCTTGGCGCTAAGAATTCCCTGCAGTAATGTATCGTGCAGATCCTGTGCGATTCGCGTTCGTTCTGCCAGCCGCTCCTCAAATTGCGAATCCAGACGAGCGGCTAACTGACGAACGTGCCACTGATACCCCGCCCAGGCAATGCCTCCGAATGCTGCCAGGCAGATGAGAAGGAACCAGTTCGTCTGGTAGAAAGCCGGAAGCAGCGTGAACCCTAGGGAGGCCCCGGCCTCATTCCAGACGCCATCATTGTTACAGGCAATCACGCGAAACCGATACTTCCCAGGCCGAAGATCACTATAAAAAGCTTGCCGCCGCCCCTGCGGGTCCTGCCAATTCGCATCGCGGCCGTCTAACTTGTAGCGGAAGCGTACCTTTTGTGGCGCCACGAAACTAAGGGCTGTGTAGTCAATTTCAAGATCACGAGTGAGAGAGGGCAGGTGAAGATCTTCCCGAGGCGCGTAACTCCTGCGATCAGCGACGATCTTTTCGATCTGAATTGGCGGTAGGGTGCGGTTCTCGTACAGACGCTCAGGATCGACCATTTGCACAATTGACCCGTTTACGAACCACAACCGTCCGTCACGTGATCTCGCAGCCGAAGGTCGGAAGTCCGAAAAGGCAGGTTGTGCGCCATCAACCGCGTCAAAGACCCTAAACCTCACCTTGGCGTCTGGATGCTCCCACCAGTTTCCTAGCTCGGAATCGGCAATCGCAACCACACCGCAGTTGGTGTAAAGCCAAATGGAACCGCTCTGGTCCCTCAAGACAGAGAGAACGGAATCACACGGCAGATCATTTCGTGAACTGAGGATTTCCGCTTTTCCATCTTTCCACCGCATCAGTCCATTTGCAGTGGCTGCCCAAATGGAACCATCAGCATCAGCCAAGAGATTTTGTACGGGCTGATTGTCCGCACCCTGTTTCTTGGGAAATATCTCTAGCCGCCCTTTTCGGTATCGGGCCAGATCTCCGTTCGTGAGACCCAACCAGATGCCCCCTTTGGGATCGGCTGCCAGTGATTTAGCACGGGGTATGCGCGGAGGTGCAATTTCCTCTCGCACCTGCCCATCCTGAATTCGCACCAGCCGGCTTGGGTTGCCAATGGCCTCAGCCCAGATCGTATGGTCGGCATCCTCTGTGATCGCAATAATTCCACCGAGCACACTACCGTCCGACCTGTTAATGCGAACAAAGGTCCCCGCCTCATAAAGATTCAATCCGCTGTCCAGTCCCACCCATAACCGGCCCTCGTGATCTTCAAGCAGCGAAGTCACTCTTCGCCCAGGCAATCGATTCACGGTTCGAACTGCAGAAGGTTTGTCCCCAGGGAGAAAATCCAAGCCGCCCCGATTTCCAATCCACAATGTCCCGTCATGTGCGCTGAGAACGGAACCGACATCCTCGGCGGTTAACCCCTGACGGATGGAAAAGCTTACGACCGGAAGATTATGAAAGCGGTCGATTCCCGCGGACGTCACTACCCACAGGTTGCCCTCGCGATCCTGAAAAAAGCTCTGTACAGAGTCACTCGATAGCCCATCCCCGCTGCCGAAATGATCCGCGTTGCCGTTCAAAATTCGATAAATCCCTCCTGCTATGGTTCCAATCCACAACACATTGTCGCGGTCGACGAAGAGAGTACTGATGCCCGAATCAATGGCAGGTGACTGGGGAAGGACTTGGCGCTTCCAAACCCCCTCGGCAAATTGCTGCACACCTCGCCCCGCTCCGGGCGAATCAACGCTGGTCCATATCGATCCGTCCGGGCCGGACGCGAGTTGCCATAATCCGATGCCTCCCCCGGCAAGGGCAGCTTGATTCACGAAATAATTCCTGCAGGTTGAACCTGGTTTCCAGCGACACAGCGCACCATTGGTCTCAATCCAAAGATTTTCGAATTTGTCTTGAACTATCAAACCGCCATAGGGAAACGGAATTCCGTCGCTACTGCCGTAGCAGCGAAGCTTTTTGTCCTCAACTCGGCAAACCGGACCCCCCCCGTCGGAAACCCGCGACCGAGCGATCCAGATACCGTCTTTCTGGTCTTCCAGAACGGAATTGACCCGCCCGTTCGTGTCCGCATAGTTGATCAGGTCGTCGTTCCTCCAGCGGCTAAGCGTGTTGCCGCCGCCAATCCACAGGCTTCCGTCGTGGGCACCGAGAAGCGAGTAGATACTGGAGTTTGGTAAAGACCTCCCTTCCGGTGGGGTCCAGCGAACAAATCGGACGCCATCGAAACGTATCAATTCAGTTTGCGTGCCGATCCATATGTAGCCATCGGTAGTTTGCGCAATCGCGTTGGGGGTGCCGCTAAAGACTCCGTCCTGAACGCGCCAGGCTGTGTGTGCATACTGGCTGATTGCCCTCTGAGGATCAAGCGCCGCAGCCGGCACGGCCGACGCCATGCCGATTACGAAGAAGGCGCACAAGGCCAGCCAGGAAATGTGGACTCGCGGGGCTTGGCCGCGACGGCGCTCTTTTCGTGCGGAATTCAAAGTTATCCTAAAGTGCCATGTGCAGCCAAAACCTAACCGCAAAATCGGCTTTTGGCGGCTGATGCGTTTCGCCACGTTCGCTAGAAGCAACCTTCGATAAGAAGAACCCGATGGGCTTAGTCGCAAGCCGCACAATGCGTTGGAACGCATTCCCCACTTTTGTGAACTAGTATAGCGAGGGTTTGATGTGCAAATCTGAAACCGCTTTAATCAAACCCAGGGAGACAAGCGAGTGATTCGAAAGCGGGGCGAATTGGAACTTACGGCGTCTTCGGAATCATAAGCGCAGCCGCCGCGGCACTTGCCGTCGATAGTCCCGCGCAAATCAACATGACGACGCGGAATGCGAATACAAACGCCCCTCCAACGAACTCTCTGATCGCTGTTCTCATGCGGTCGTCGGCACTGGCGGGCAGCCGAAGGCCAGCCAGCCTCACCTCATCCGCCTTAACATCAAGCAGAACGCTTGGTGGTATGGAGGAGTTCGCCAGTTGCTGATCCAGCCGATAACTGAATGCGCGAACCATCACAATCCCCAAGACTGCGATCGCCAGGACCCCAGCGACACGCGCAACTGCATTGTTGATTCCTGAAGCCGCCCCGACGCGATCCTGGCCCACGGAATTCATGACAACCGTAGTGAGTGGAGCCACGGTAATCGCCATGCCAAAACCAAGACTAACCACCGCGGGAAAAAACGTCTTCCAGTAGGTCTCGCCAACCGAAGGCACGGCGAACAGAACAAAGCCGAACGCAGTGACGAGCGGGCCGACGATCAACGGAATCCTCGCACCATAACGCGTCACGAGACCTCCTGACCAGCGGGAAAGAAGGAAGACCAGAAGAATCAGCGGCAGCATAGCCGCACCTGCGGCAGTTGCGGAGTATCCCTGGACTTGGATCAGGTTCAACGGGAATAGAAAGACGAAGATACCAATTGCGGCGTAGAGGAATAGCGTAAGCAGGTTGGTGCCACTAAAGCTGGAGGATGCGAATAACGTCAGCGGAACCATCGGTGACGTCACCCTGCTTTCGATGAATAAAAATAAAATCAGACAGCCACAACCTAGAATCAAGCTGGCCAGGACCAATGGATTCTCCCAACCTGAATTCACCGATTCGATAAAGCTGTAAACCAAACCTCCTAATCCGGGGGTCGCGATCAGGGCCCCGCGCCAATCGACATGGCCGCCAGCAGAGTTGCGGCTCTCGGGAATATGCCAAAGCGAAATGGTGATTACAGCCGCGGCAAGCGGGAGATTGATGAAAAATACCCAGCGCCAGGAAGCATGCTCAACCAGCCAGCCACCGAGAATGGGGCCGGCCGCAGTAGTGATTGCGGTAAAGCCGGACCAGGTGCCGATTGCCTGACCGCGGCTTTTCTCGTCGAACGATGTGCTGATAATGGCCAGGCTGCCGGGCACCAGCAGTGCAGCTCCCACACCTTGAATGCTCCTCGCAATGATCAGCAAGAGTATATTCGGAGCAAATCCGCAGCCCCCGGAAGCCACGGCGAAAATCGCCACGCCCAGCAAGAACACAAGGCGGCGGCCAAATAAATCGCCGAGCGAGCCTCCGACGAGAATCAACGCCCCTAAGAAAAGTCCGTAAGACTCGATCACCCATTGCACATCCACTACTGTTGCGTGAAAGCTGGCTTGCAGCGCGGGCAGAGCAACGTTGACGACAGTGCTGTCGATGAAGGCCATGCTGGACCCGATGATGGTCGCGGCGAGTATCCAAGTTCTCGTTTCTGCAGCACAGGGTGTTCCGGGGGCCCCCGACCGGATCACGGACTCGTCGCAAGGCGGTTTCATGGAAGCATGGATGCCACTTGATGCGAATTAGCTTCTGAACATGAACGAACCGGAGGAGGAACAGTAGCGCAACAGAAGGTCAAGAGTGCGGCGGAGTGGAAGCGCCAGGAATGATGATCTCGCGGCGCCCGAATAAGCGGGCATCCAGTGAGAACGCTCCCGGACCAAGGCAAATCAGAGCGATTGCAATCACCGTCGCCAAAGCGGCCGTGGGCTTGGCTTCAAACAATTCCAGGCTCGGAGCCGGCAACCAGGAAAACGCGCTGGCCACGCAGAACAACCCGCCGAAGATGCCAGCGATCGGAGTTAGATAACCGACTATAAGTGAGAGGCCACTCGCGACCGTAAGCAGGGCGACGAGAAAGGTCAGAAATCCCAAGGCATTCCAATCGACAAGGTACGCGGCACCTTGTACGAAAAGAGCTACTCCCGCCCCAGCTCGCAGCAACAGAAGGCCCGCTCCGGGCAGTCCATCCGGGAACGTAGAAAATGCCCTCTGCAATCCCGGCCTCCTCGATAAACCGTGTTAAGAGTAGAGGTTTCACTCATTAAATGAATCCCTAGCGTGAGGAATCTTTTCGTACCACTTTTGAGGTATCGCGTATTCGGCCTGAAGAAACAACTTAGAGCTGGATGATCCCGCGACGTACTCCGATGGCAACCGCCTGAGTGCGATCACTTGCGCCCAACTTTTCCATAATGTGCTTGATGTGGACCTTAACCGTCTCTTCGGTGATGAACAGCTTATCGGCGATATCCCGATTGCGATTTCCACCGGCGATTTGACAAAGGACCTCAACCTCGCGAGTGGTGAGTGCTTCGTCACTGTAATGTTCGGCTAGATTTGCCGCAATCTCTGGAGGAATACGCCTTTTGCCAGCATGAACCTGGCGGATCACTTCCACCAACTCTTTGGGAGGCATGCTTTTCAAGATGTAGGCGCGGGCCCCGGCCGCGAGAGCGTTCTGAATTTCCACATCGCCGGAAAATGTTGTCAGAATAATGACGCGAGCTTCCGGGAACTCCGCTCGAATCGCGATCATCGCGTCAACGCCGCTCATATCGGGTAATCGAAGATCCATGAGGGTTACGTCCGGCATATGCTCCCGAAAGCGCTGAAGCGCCTCTCGACCGTTGGACGCTTCTGCCACCATTATCATGTCGGGTTGATTCTTGATAACCGTAGCAAGGCCCTCATGCATCAGAGGATGATCATCGACGCTGAAGATACGGATCTTGGTGGCTTCGCTCATTTGCCCTTCCCGCTTCTCAGACTCTCTGGTTTGAACGCGTCCCTGTCTCGTGTATAGATCCTTGTGATCCAGTTGGACGCGCGATTCGAAGCATCGGATTCGAAAGCAAGCCGGCTGGGGACACTCAGCTCAACTTCTGTTCCGCTGGCAACGCTGGTTGACACTTTCAGTCTTGCTCCAATTCTTTCGGCTCGCTCGCGCATTCCCAAGAGTCCCCAGTGACCGTCGCGCCCGGACTGCAGCACTTCCGGGTCGATCCCGCAGCCGTTGTCGCGAACCAGAACCCGAAGTTCGTTAGGAGCATATTCCAGTTCCACTTCGACGTTGCTCGCGCGGGAATGGCGAAATGCATTGACCAGGGCTTCGCGGCCAATACTATAGATATCGTTACGGATAGCCGATCTTACTGGCAGGGCCGGACCTTCCACAAGAACGCGAAAACCCATTTCATGCTGCATGCTCAGCTCCTGCGGGACTCTCGAGAATGAGTGCTCTAAATCGTGAGCACTTCCCACCGACGACCGCAGCCCTCGCAGCGTATTCCGGCCTTCATCCACGACCTGACTCATCAATTTCAAAACATGGTTGAGTGCAGGTTGCGCGGGCGAATCGGCGGGCATTTGGTCCACTGCAACGTGAAGTTGCATGGACGCGCTGAGCACGCCCTGCAGAAACGTATCGTGCAATTCCTGCGCGACGCGCATGCGTTCCGCGAGCCGTTCCTCAAAACGGACACTGAGCTTCCTGGTGGTCTGACGAAGGCGTAAGTGATGGAAACCAAATATCGTGAATACGCCGGCAATGACGCATACCAAGGGAAACCACCACCTCTGCCAGAATACCGGCGCGCCGCGGGTCACGGCGAAAGTCACGACGCCCGCGGTGGGCAGTTCATTGGAAGTGAGCGGCGGCCGAAAATCGGAGCCCACAAGAAGCGCCGCATACTCTGTTCCGGGGTGGGTAAGATTGCTCCAGTTTGAATTTTGGCGAACGCTGGTGAAAGGTTGATTCGCGAACGGCTGTACCCACCAAGCGGTCTCGCCCTTGGCGTATAGAACGATCTTCTGTTCCGGCTGAGCGCCAATCACACGTCCCTTAATCGTACTCAGTTTGTCGGGATCACCAGCACCTGCCAAGGGAACACTAGTGAACTCTATGGTTGGATGTGCAGGATTGTTACTATTCTGTCGGGCCTGACAACCACCTAACAGAATGCAAATCAACACCAGCAAAGCTGCTCCGGCTACCTGTATTGAGAGCTCAGGAGAACGCAACCTTGAGAGCCAACAGCGACGCGGAGTCGCACTCCATTCGCAACTGGAGACGCCGGGATTGGTGGCCTGCTCCATTAGAAGACGAACCTTGCGCCGAATTGACCAACACGAGGTCCGGGAAGGCCATTGAGATCTTCCGGCAAGACCTTGGCAAAATCCGCCGTTCCAATCTGCGTGTTAGGGCCATTGAAACCGTGCCGGTTGAACACATTGAATGCCTGGAAATACAAACCGAGGCTGGAACGCTCGCCAAGTTCCAGGGACTTTCTGATCCCAACATCCTCCGACGCAAACCCAGGATTGCGAAGGCTCGCCAAGTACCCGGGTGCATTACCGAATTCTCCGTTCGGAGGATTGGTGAAGCAAGCTGGGTTGAAGTAGCTGCCACCGACCTGTCCGTTGAAGTGCTCGCTGAAGTCGCAGCCCGGGACGATGTCCGAATACACGTTGTTGATTCCGGGATAATAGACGTTGGCTGGGATCCGCATGGGAAATCCAGTGTTGTAGTGGAAACCCCCGCTGACCGTCCATCCACTTACAAGAGCGTTCACAGCCGGGCTCCCGCTGGAAAGCAGCGCCTTTCCTTGACCGAAGGGCAGTTGGTATAGAACGTATCCCTTCAGGACATGTGTCTGGTCGAAATCAGAAATCGTATGGCGCTCTTGCTGCAAATTGTAAACGTCCTGCAATGGGCCGGTCGCATAGAGGTCCTCGAAACTGTCGTCCACGTCCCCGTGAGAGGACGACAGGTTGTAGCTGGCCAGCATCGAAAGCCCGTGCGCCACGCGCTTCTTTGCCGTGAACTGCAGCGATCGGAAGTCCGTGCTGCCCAGAGGCGACCCCACATAGTAGAGAGGCCCATAAGTCATCGCTACGTTGGGAAACGGTGCCATGGAGGCCCAGCCCAATCCGGTGAAACCGGGCTCTGTAACCCAACTGTATTGTTGACCCGCCTGAACGAGTGCGGTGTAGGCTGATAGCCGGGGTTGGTTTGCGGCTACATATCCGCTCTCCAGGTGATAGCCATGATTCTCGAGGAAGGTTACGTCCAGCACCAAGTCGCGGCTGATCTCATGCTGAATTCCCACGGTTAATTCTTGAACGTTGCCGAGCTCCAGCATGCGAGGATCGATTGACACCATGCCATAGCGAGTGAAATTCGGGTTCATCCCGATATTTGCCGCCCGACCAGGGTAACCGCTGTCCCAGTTAAATGGCGCAAGCACCTGGTTGTTGAACACAAATCCAGGATTGAATTCGTACGGAATCCCGCTAAAGGTGTTCAAGTTCAGTGGAACGTAAAAGATACCGAACGATGCTCGGGCAACCGTTCTTGGTGTGAGCCGGTACGCTCCACCCGCATATCCTGAAAAATTGTGGTAGTACTGTTTTCTCTCAAACGAGTCGGCCCCGCTTCTCGCAAATTCCAAAGCGCCCGGCTGGCCGGTCACTGGGTTGATCGCAATCGTGTCGAAGTTCGACCAGTGACCGTATTTTTCATGGTAGCGTCCGTTGAAATCCCAGCGCAAATCCAGATTCAAAGTGAACTTCGCCGTAAGCTTGATGTCGTCCTGGGCATACAGTGAGACAGATTTTCGGCGGCCGTATGTATTGTCCGCTTCGCTGACCGAGCCCTGATTGACGTCGCCTAACAAGAAGCTGGCAAATCCGAAGCCAGCGTTTGCCCCGAAGGCGCCCGCCGTTTGCGCCGGGTCAAAAACGAAGGATGGCACTCCATAATCACCATGCGAGTTGAATTGCTGGGCACGGAATTCTGCGCCAACCTTGTAGGTTTGCCGACCTCTGACCCAGGACAGATTGTCGTCGTAGATGAAAGTGTTCGCGCTGTAGAAGTCGTTGAACTGGCTCCCCAGGAGCGTCTCATCGATCGGTAGGCCGGCGACATAGCGGTGTTGGTCGCTGTTTACTCCTTGAAACTTGATGATGGGAAAATTCCCCGCGCCGAATTCCCCCAGTCCCAAAGTCGAGGGCCAGTTTCCCCCCCGAGAACGCGCATCGCTCGGATTGCGGAAGCGGTTGAATGTGACGCTCAACATATTCAAGAGCGTGTTCGAGATCGTCCAGGAATCCCGGGAGCGCACCGAAGGTGCAGTTGTGTTGTGGTCATACGCGTTCGCCATTGGTCCACCGTCTTCGGAACCAGGCGACCAGACCCCTCCCTGGTCCGATAGTAAGCGCGGTATGTAGGCGTAAATGATCGATCCATCCAGCAGATGATTCCGCGATGGTTTGTAATCCAGCTTCGTGCTGTACTGATTGCTTTGGTACCAGGTCGCCGGGGTGCTGAGCGGCAAGGCATTGTTGTTCGTAAGGGTCGATGAAAGAGGCTGATAGTATTTCTCGTAAAGATCGACGATCTTCTGCGATACCGCGCTGATGCGTGCCGCGGGGATGATGTTTCCCGGAAAGGCATCCCCCGTCAGAGGATCCATGATGGCGCCTTGGTACACGGTCTGGCCGGCACTGTGGGTTCCGAGCACTATTGCCGGGTTCAAAAGCGCGCTGAAATTACCCTTCAGGAACGATGGAGTGGGGACGGTTGAAGTGAGCCCGCCGATGCCGTAATTGGCAAACGTGTACCGCTCCCACGCCGAGTAGAAAAAGAGCCTGCCTTCCCGAATGGGACCGCCGATGCTCGCGCCATAGGTGTACAAAGAATCAGCTGGTTTGCCGAACGCGCGCTGGCAACTCGCGGCCTGCGCAGCGACCCCAAGATCGTCGTTCAAACACACTATCTGGTTGTATTTGTCGCCCCACGATCGAGCATCGAAAGCTTCGTTATGCATGTAATAGAAACCGCTGCCATGCCAGGCATTGGTGCCGGATTTCATCTCGTAACGGAACACGCCGCCGCCCGTACGTCCATCGTCAGCCCGAACTCCTGCGCTGGTTACCTGGAATTCCTCGACTGCTTCCATCGGAGGACTCGATTCACTAAGATAACCACCAATTTGCGAAACGGCTGAGGTTCCGTCGATCATCACTTCCTTGTTTTGACTTAGGCTGCCATTGATGTGCGAAGCGTAATCGTTGCTCTGCGGGTTATTCCCGCTACCTTCCACACCGGGAACATAGGCGAACATAAAGGCCGCCAGATTACGTCCGCCTTGCACGTTTAACGGGAGTTCGGTGATTGCGGCATTGCCCAGACTTGTCGAGATCGAGGAGGTCTGCGTCTGCAGAAGTTGAGCATCTCTGGTAACGGAGAGAGTTTCGGTGCTCGGCCCAACCGTCAGCACCGCGTCGATCTCAACCACTTGACCGATGGTAAGGTTGATATCGGAGCGCTCGTATTTCTTGAACCCCTCCTTGAAACATACGAACTGATACCGTCCGATGGGCAGACTCAACACGGTATAAGCCCCGGCGGCATTCGTAGCCGCGCTGGCCTGGAGTTCGTCTCTTGCATGGGTCACGGTTACCTGCGCCCCAGGAACGACTGCGCCGCTCGAGTCTTTTATGGTGCCAGTAATCGAGGCAAGGTCAGATTGGCCGAGGATCTCCCCGGCGGTGAGTAGCAACACCCAGAGAACCATGACCTCAATCTTCATGCGACCCACACAGCACTTCATCGACGGGAAGGCGCGTAGAACATTTCAAGGGAACCCACGCCCTTCGAACGGCATAAAGAACGAATCAAGGTTGACTTTGCGCTCTCGCTAAAATCGCCGTCTACGGCGATTTTCTGATTCTGCCAATCCGGAGACCGAGCCTATCGGCGCGAATACACGCGAACGTAGTCCACCAGCAGTCGCTGCGGAAACACCGTAGAGTCCTCCGGACTCCCGGGCAAGCCTCCGCCAATCGCCAGGTTTAGGATGACAAAAAACGGGTGATCGAACACCCAACGTTTGCCAGGTGGGAGATCGGTGCGCGTTTTCGTTTCGTAAAGCTGGCCGTCCACATAAAACCGCACGGCTTGCGGATCCCACTCGGCGGCGAAGACGTGGAAGTCGTCACCAACGATCCCGCTCGGAAACGTATAGCTTCCGGTCAGTGCGTTCTCTCCGGAATAACCAGGGCCGTGCACGCTGCTGCGAATCGTCGAAGGTTGCGAGCCAAGGCTCTCCATGATGTCGATTTCCCCGCACACCGGCCAGCCCACTGCAGGAAAATTATCGCCCAGCAACCAAAACGCCGGCCACGTTCCTCGTCCATCCGGAACCTTGATCCGCGCTTCGAATCGCCCATATCTTTGGGCGAATCGTCCCTGCGTCTTGAGGCGCGCCGATGTATAGCGGCGCTGTGTTCCGTCAGAGGCAGTGAATTTCTCCTTGATGGCCTCGATCACGAGGTTCCCATTTTCCTGGCGAACGTTTTGGCTACGGCTTGTGTAGTATTCCAACTCATCATTGCCCCACCCATTTCCCCCACTCTCAACCACCCATTTGGCGGGGTCGGGTGTCGAACCGACGGGGCCATTGAACTCGTCGCTCCACGTCAGAACCCAACGCGGCGTAGATGCCGATGACGCCGAGTCAGCATGCTGCTGCGAACCGGCCAGCAGACTCCCAGAGAAGAAAAGAATAAATGGTGCCAGTGAACCGAGTCGCACATCAGTCCTTCGAAATGAACCCGATGCATTCGTTATGTTCAGACTTATCGTCAGCTTGACTGGAGAGTCTACCTTCGAGAAATTTCGGATATAGATTAGTGGCGCCGACCAAGCGCCGAATCCCTCGGCTTAGGCATATTTTGATACCTCTTTCGGGGTACCGGCCTTTCTCCGACATCCCATGAGGTTCGCGCTAGAGCGGACGACTCAGGATCTTCAGCTTGCGAATGCGATACATCAGGGTGGTGCGTTTCATCCCGAGCCGCGACGCTGCGCCGTTCGGTCCTCCAATGACCCAGTTGGAATCTCGAATGGCGCGGAGAACGTGTTCGCGTTCTATCTCTTCGAGTGTACCCGTCTTCGAACTCGAACTCGAACTCGAACTTGAACTCGGATTCGGAACGCTTGCTCCTTTCAGTTCGTCGAGCGGAGGCCGGAGGGCGCTCCCAGGTGACAAGATCACCGCTCGCTCGATGAAATTTTGCAATTCGCGCACATTGCCTGGCCAGGGATAGCTTGCAAAGACCTCCATCGCGCGGGATGGAATCGTTTCAATGCGTCGGTTCATTCGTGTGCCGCATTTGTCGACATAGTGGCGCACCAGCATCGGAATGTCTTCGCGTCGATCTCTCAAGGGAGGAACGAGTAACGGGAAGACGTGTAAACGATAAAACAAGTCGCTCCTGAACTGACCGTCCTTGACCATCTGTTTCAAGTCGCGGTGAGTGGCGGCGATCACACGAACGTCCACTTGCTGCGTGCGCGTGCTACCCAACCTCTCGAACTCTTGTTCCTGCAAAACACGTAACAATTTAGATTGCACGTCGAGTGGAATGTCGCCCACTTCGTCCAGAAACAGAGTGCCCTTGTCCGCCACTTCGAATCTTCCAGCCTTTCGCATGATGGCGCCGGTGAAGGCGCCTTTCTCGTGACCGAAAAGCTCACTCTCCAACAAGCCGGAGGGGATGGCAGCACAGTTCAGCTTGATAAAAGGGCGATCCCGGCGGGCGCTCATGTTATGAATGGCGCGGGCAATGAGTTCTTTTCCGGTTCCAGTCTCACCTTGAATCAAAACGCCAGAATCGGTCGGCGATACGACCTCAATCTCTCGCAGCACGCGCTGCAGGGCCGCACTCCTTCCTACGATATCGGCGAAGTTATGATCGCGGTGGATTGGATTGTCGAAGCGCGCACCTTCCTCGCCGGAATTGTCCTTTAGATCGCGTAGTTCCGTCTTTACCGGTGCGCTCTCGATCGCTAGCGCCACCAGGCTCGATACATGCTTCAGGAAATCCACGTCATCCGGGCCATAGGATTTCTCCTCTCGCTTACCGAGGGCGAGAATGCCCAAGACTTTGTCGCGGCTTACGAGTGGCAGTGCGCAGATGTTTCTGAAGCCTGCCGCCCATTTTGGATCCTCTTCGGTATCCGTCTCGGCAAACTCTTCCGCCTTGCCCACCCAAGGCCTGGCAGTAGAGAAAACGCGGTCCCCAAGAACCTCTGCCAGGGAACTCTCGATTTCCTCGTCAAGCCTAATGTGCGGCGGCAAGTCGAATGCATTTACGCACAACCGACCACTCTCCGAATCCATTAGCCCCGCCAGAGCAAAATCCGAATGGCTGACTTCCCGGGCACGCGCCGCCATTTCTCTCAACAGATTATCTACCTCCAGACGAGAAGCCACGCTGTTCGCTAAATCAAGCAAGAGTCTCAACCGTGCAGCCTTCGCCTCCGCCTCTGACTGCGCACGAAGTGATCGCTCGAGGGCCTCGGCGTCCAAAAGAGACTGCTCCACTCGCAAACGGGGTAGATTCCTCATGAAGGATGTCTGCGGTGTTAGTCCAAATTGCGCAACGCTCATTTTGCATTCCTCGCTTTCTGATCGACGAACGGCCCCGGGACGAACCAAAGCCACCAACCAATGTCCCGGTGTCACTGTGGAATCAGTTCTTCATTGTCACGAGTGCATCATGGAGGTTACGGGGAAGGAATACATCACGGAATGGAGGGTTTTTTTGCTACTTCCAACGGTTCATGCCGGGATACCACCATCGGGTTACCGAGATTCCTGTATAGAGGGGTGGCTTGTTGGTCCGCGATGAAGATATTACGCTCCGGCTCAGTCCCAACTCCTGAGCAGACCTGTTTACGGACACACCGACTCTGCTCGAAATGCGGATGAATCAAGAGAAACAGGTCGCCAGTGCTGCCTTCGAGGCCTCGCCGTCATAATCTGAGCCAACTTGCCGCGCGCTCGTGCGACCTGCGCTTTTACTGTGCCCTCGGGCACTCCCAAACGGCGTGCGGTTTCTCTTGTGGAAAGGCCCTCAATGTCGCGGAGCTGAAATGTTCTGCGCAGCGTCGGTGAGAGCTGGTTGGCGCCTTCGAGCAGCCGCTGATGCGCTTGGGAGCTGAAGCAGATTTCCTCTGGAGTCGGCTTCGAATCCGGGATCCGTTCCAACAAGGCCAGCCCGTCTTCGCCCTGTTTATGCTCCAGCGACAACGGGGAGATGCCGCGGCGCCGGCGTAATTTCATCCGTGCAGCATTGATGACAATTGCCGTTAACCACGTTGAGATTCGCGCCTGTCCTCTGAACTGCGCCAAGTGTTTGTACGCCGAGAGGAGAGCATCCTGAACCGCGTCTTCCGCGTCCGGTGCGTTCCCCAAGTATCGAAAAGCACTCTTGTAAAGGGCGCTCAGGTTTCGCGAGACAACATCGTCAAGCTCCCTCACACGGTTACTCAACAACCCAGTTCCAACTTCCGGCCTGCCCTCCATCGAGGTTTCTATCACATGCATATGTCTTGTCTCCCGTCACTGATCACAAGAGCACGTCTGCTGCCAATTCATCGATGACAGAGAGAGAATACAACTGTCGCGGGAAATGCCGCGAACACCGCGGCTAAGAGCGGAAGGATGCGGGACGGCTTTGTATGTTGAGGTGATATCACTCCAAACCTCCTGCCAAGCATTGGTCACGTGCTATGACTTTGACACTTCTGAGTTCACAGGGTAGAGAACGTCAAGTTGGTCTGCCCGAGCTAGCTGCGGAGTTCCGCGAACAGCGCCAGAAGCGGCAATAGGCGCTCGGTTCGCTCGTCACACCTAGAGCACCTCTGCCTCGGAGCCATCCAGCAACCGTCCCAATGATCTGTTCGTCGCGGCTTGCGCGGATTCATGGGAGTTCCTGTTCGCGGGCGAGAGTATCTGTACTGTGAGTACGACTGCAGGAATCAGATACGCAAACGTTATCCAAACCCACATGAGGGCGCCTGCGCACTCCTGGTCCTGGATGGGAGTCAGACTGAACAATTGAGTCGTAGATCGGTAATAGGGGTAGACAAGCCGATTACAAAACACAAGGAACGCTGAAAGAATGTCGCAAGGTAGCGTGGCCAGAAAAAGATATAAGGCCGCTGACCAGCGAGGAGACTTTGTCGCGCTCGGCGAGGACGGCACGATGGGGCACCAGAACAGCAGCCCCGTCAAAAGAAAGCTCGCGTCCTCCAAGGTATGCGCCCAATGCGATCGCATGCCCAGTTGAAACGCGATGGGAATGTGCCATCCAATGACCGCGGCCGTGCCCGCCAGCCAGCACGATACAAGGTGGGTAGGAGCGCGTTCGAGCCAGCGCGCTGACCAGCTGAGGAGAAGAGGGTCGCCCTGAATGAAGAGTTTGGGAAACCCGGAAACCAGCGGAAACACCGGCGCCCCCGCGAGAAGTAACGGAGCAGCAACCGTCATGAGCAAAAGGTGCTTCATCATGTGAACGGTGAGCGACTGATGATCGAAACTGCCGAGCGGAGATGCCGTCGTAGCCCACACGGATAAGAGTCCGCCCGTGAATGCGGCGAGTCGCCAACCGGCGATTAGTTTTGGAAAAGCATTTCGAAGACAAAGCCAGCCTCGCAAGTAGACCAATGCCACGACGAGTAACGCGGACGTCACTCCGAGCGCGACCGGCCAAGACTGCATGTGTGCATGGGACTCGAACATAGCTAGCCCTACCGTGGCGAGACCTCGCCTGCGCCGAGCGCTACTACTCGAGAGGCATCACGTGCCGGTTTTTGATTTGCGGGGTGCAAGGTTTTGAGGAATGCCACCAGCGCGGTTGTTTCCGCCGGACTCAGGTTTTTTCCATAGGCGGGCATATTTCCTCCACCTTGGATCACTTGGCGAATCAGTTGATCTTCGGTGAGGCGCAGAGCGACCCGGTCGAGCGCAGGTCCACGCTGTCCTCCTTTGTCATCGAGCGAATGACAGTTGTGACACTGCTTGGCCTGAAAAACGAGTGCACCGCGGCGCTCTAAAGCAGTCCGACCTTGTAAGTATTCTCGAGGAATCGGCTCGCCACTCCATGCATTCATCACCGGGCTCCAGGGCGTATGCTCTGCCAGATGAGTCAGCGTCCCCAGAGCCACCGCGATCAGCAGAATCGTCAGCACAGCAATCGGCCTGCGCTTCCAGCTCTTCTCACCCTCGCCTGCCACCAACGGAAGCGCCAGCAGGGCAATGATTCCGATGGCGGGACCAATCAGAAGAATCGGAGTTTCGGCGGACGGTGGCAAGAAGGAGAGCAGCGCATATAGCCACAGAAAAAAGAAGTCGGGACGCGGCGAGGTCTGAATCACTGTCGGATCCGGCTGTCCGCCTGGACCGAAAGGGCCAAAATAAATTGCGCACGCGGCAATCGAAAGAAGAATGAAAGCGGAAAACAGGATGTCCTTCCACACCGCATTCGGCACGAACGGCACGCCGTGCTTCTGCGTTAGCTCGTGATATTCCTGCAAATACGTAGTGCGGCGGACGATGCGCCCGGGCATCGGCCACTCGTTGATTCCTAATCTCAGCACCATCAGTAGGTGCACGCCGACAAAGGCAATGAGCAATCCAGGGATGACAAAAACGTGCAGCGCGAAGAATCGCGAGAGCGTTGCGCCCGCAATGATGGGACCGCCCAGCATGAGATTGACGGTCCAAGGCCCGAGCACTGGAACTCGACTCGCGATCGATGCTCCGATGCCTAACCCCCAGTAGGCATCCTGGTCGAATCGCAGCACCTGTCCGGTAAATGCCATGCCCAGCGTCACAAGTAAAAGGAGGACGCCAACCATCCAGGTCAGTTCTCTGGGAAACTTGTAGGCTCCAAACAGGAAGACCTGCACCATGTGGATCAAAACAATCGCGACCATGAAATTCGAACCCCAACCGTGCAGCGCACGTATGAACCAACCCAGAGAAATGCCGTGATTGAGCGTCTGGAGGCTGCTCCACGCCTCTCCCGCCGAGGGCACATAGATGAGAGCGAGTAGGATGCCGGTGACAATCTGGAGCATGAAACAGGTGAGTGCAGCGCTGCCAAAAACATAGAACCAGCTCGCCGTCTCGCGCGGGACCGGGTGTTCCAACGTTTCTCGAATCGGCGCGTCCAGTTGCAGCCGCAGATCGAACCAGTCGGCGAGTTTTGGGATCAGACGCATAGGTTCTTCCCTCCCGCGTTCTTTGCTACGGGCTGACCGGGAGTTGGCATTTCGCCAGCCTTGATCAGAAGCTTTCCGTCTTCAATTTTGTAGTGGTACTGGAACAATCCTCGCTCCGGAGGTCCCGACGCGCGGGATCCATCCTGGTAATAGGCTCCGCCATGGCACGGACACATGAAGAGACTCGATTGAGGAAACCAGCGAACTGGGCATCCCAGGTGCGCACAATTGACGGCAAACACCTGGAACGTGTGATCATCCACATTCCGTACCCAGCACGCGATGTCGCCAGTTTCGCCATCCCAGACGTTGACGACGGGATTTTTGTAAGTGGCAAGTCTCGTCTGGCCGGCGGGAAATTGTTCCAGTCCGCCAAGCGAGAGCCACGACTCGTATCCAGGCTTTTTTTCCCGAATCACTGGCGACAGGAGATAGCGCACGATCGGGACGGCCAAGAAAGCGCCGACGATACCGTTCAGAACCAGGCCAAGTTTCACGAGCGCCGCTCGTCTGGAGATACCGTTTTCTGCACTCATTGAGATCCTCCTCTGGCCGAGTTCATCGAAGCACTGGAGTATGGCTGGCCGGGGAACTTTGTGCGCTGGCTGGAGAGCCACGCCACCACATCGGAAATTTGTTGGGCTGACATGGGGCGGCCCACGGCGTCACCGCGCCAGTCCGGCGCACCCAGTTCGGGTCGGCCTGCGATCACGATGGTTCGAAGTTGCTGGTCGCTGATCAGCGCGAGGAACGAGCCATCGATGATCGAACTAGCCTCGCTCCCTCCGCGTCCGTTGGCGCCGTGACAGGAGGAGCAGTAAGTTCCGTACACCTCGGCGCCGCGTTGCGGATCGCCAGGAGCCTCGGCTGCATAAGGCGGCGGAGTCTGATCGGCGAGAGCATCGGGTTTCGCCCAAGATCGAATTCCTCGAACAAGCGCATTGATCTGCCGGTCAGTGAGCATTCCTCCTGCGCTCTGTGCGAACGCGGGCATGGGAGTGCCCGGTTCTCCGTTCGCTGCGGTGTGCCGAATCACCGTGTCGTCGGCAATTGCGAGAAAAACGGGATTTGCTAAGGCCATGGCTGCTCCTCCTTTACCGTCTGAGCCGTGACATCCTGCGCAGTTCTGACCATAAAGCAGCCTGAAGTCGACGACCTCGCTCGGCGCTATTACCTCCGAGTCCGCTCGAGGAACACCAGAGGAACCTGTGCATGCAGCACAAAGCAGGAGCGCAACAATCGGGAAAGTAACGAGAGTCGCTCGCCGATTCATTGCCGGGGCCTCTCTCCGTTCTTCTCGTCCATCGCTCCCGGCGCTTCAATCCCTGCGCGGACCTGGAACGGAAGATACTGCCAGGTGCTTATGCGCTCCTGCCGGGAAACCACGATGCCGGCGACGATGCCGAATCCGATCTGAGAAACGACGAACCAGAGCCAGTCAATGCGCTGGTTGAGCACAGGATCCAGCGCCTCGAGCACGCTATGGATCAGCCCCGTCCAGAGAACCGGAGCGATCACCCCTCCGAGCAGAATCGGGCGGCGCGGAAACATCGGAAGCGCCACGCCATAAAGTAGCCCAACGAGTACAGAACAGACAATGTGGATAATTGCGGCAATGATCAAGGCGTTCCAATGAAAGGCGGCGATTTCAGCGACCGTAGAACGGGCCGGGAACAATCCAGCGGATAAAAGATTGATGGGATACCACATGCCGTGGCCACTGGCGATTCCATACAGCACAGCCAGAACAGCCATGGCGACGCTCCCGGCCAGCCCGCCTTTGACCCCCGCCGAAATGGGGTAAATCTCCAGCGGCAGACGCGCGCGGTTTAGTTCCTCCGTCATCCATTCGACTCGAGCGACCTGCGGTCGCCGAGTAGCCACAGCCGGCTCTTTCCCCATCACTGCCACGGATTCATGTTTTTCGCTGGGCAGCACATCGCGAAACCACCCGACACAGCCGGCCGCTGCAAGGATCGCACCCAGAATGCTCACCGAGGCGCTAGTCACGAGTCCGGCGAACACCAGTGTCAAGCCAAACGCCAGGATGATCGGCCACGCCGTCGGCGCCGGTAGTTCGATCGAGCTCGGAGCCGGCTGTGACTCACTGGAAAATTCAAGCAGTTTCGACGCCATCTTTTTTCAATCCTTCCCTTATCGTCCAATCACGTACACGACCGTGAAAACGACCACCCACACCGCGTCCACAAAGTGCCAGTAGAGAGACAAGACATCGACACGCTCAGCGTGTTCTGCTCTCAGACTCCCCAGCAGCATGAACGCCATCACGATCGAGAGGCCGGTGAGACCTACAACCACGTGGAACGCGTGTAGTCCGACCAATGAGTAGTAGGTCGTTCCAAACAGACTCGTGCTGATCGTGAACCCTTCGTGGTAAATCAGGCGGTGCCATTCGCTAGCAGTGCCGTACATGAAAGCTGCCCCCAGCGCGATCGTAGCGAACCACCATATCCCGAAAACCCGCACGCTACCCCGGCCAAGCGCTCGCACGGCCAGATGGATCGTCAGACTGCTCGAGAGCAAACAAATCGTGTAAAAGATCGGCACACTGAGAACGTCCTTGGGTGTCGGTCCCGTCAGACTTTTGTCCACATAGAAAAGGTATGCAACTACAAAGATCGTGAAAATCGCAGACTCCGCGGCGATCAGGCCGAACATCCCGACGCGCCCACGCTGCGGATCCTCCCACCCAATTGGCCTTGCCACGGTCATGGAAGTCGCGTTCATAGCGTTCCCCTCACTCGTATTTCCAGTCTGGATCTTCGGGATGCTTAAGGTCCCAAAGAGGTCGGCGGCTTCTCACGGTTGGAATCGTGCTGAAGTTATAGGGAGGCGGCGGTGAACTCGTGGACCACTCGAGGGTCCAGGCATCCCAGGGATCGCTTCCGGCGGTCTCACCTCGGAAGTACGACCACAGCAGGTTGTAAACGAAAACCAGAACACCCAGCGCCTGAAAGAAGACGCCGATCGTTACGATGAGATTCCAGGTATCCCAGCCGCGGCCCGGTTCATAGGTGTAGATTCTCCGCGGCATCCCCAGTAATCCCGGAATATGCATAAAATCGAACGTCAGGTGAAATCCAATCAGGAACAGCCAGAAGTGCCACCGGCCCAGAGTTTCGCTGTACATTTTTCCCGACGCCTTCGGGAACCAGTAATAGAAGGCACCGAAGATTGCGAACAAAATCGCACCCACGATCACGTAGTGAAAGTGCGCGACCACGAAATACGAATTGCTCAGTTGCCAATTGAAGGGGGCACAGCCCAACATGATTCCGGTAAGACCCGCAATCAGGAACTGAAACAGGAATCCAATCGCGAACAGCATCGGCGCCTTGAACAGAATCTTTCCACCCCACATCGTGGCCAGCCAGTTGAAGATTTTGATTCCGGTGGGAACCGCAATTGCCATGGTCGAAAACACGAAGAACGTATTCGCATTGGCACTCATCCCAACGGTGAACATGTGGTGCGCCCAAACCGACATACTCACGAAACCAATCGCTACCGTGGCCGCCACCATAATCGGATAGCCGAACATTGCCTTGCGGGAAAAGACCGGAACAATTTCGGAGACGAATGCGAACGCGGGGATTACCAAGACGTAAACCTCCGGATGGCCAAAAACCCAGAAGAAGTGCATCCAGATCACGGCGGACCCTCCGGCCTGGGTGTCGAAGAAGTGTCCACCCAGATACCTGTCAATCACCAGCATAATTTGCGCGGCGGTCAGCGGGCTTACGGCAAGGATTACCAACCCGGACATGACCAGGTTGAGCCACGCGAGCAGCGGCATTTTCCCCAAGCTCATCCCCGGACAGCGCATACACAAAATCGTCGTCATGATGTTGATTGCCGTCCCGATGCTGCCGAATCCCGAGACCAGCAAAGCCAACGTCCAGAAATCCGTACTGTGTCCGACCGAGAACGTTCGCGAAGTCAAAGGAGCATAGGCGAACCAACCCACGTCGGGCGCGTTTCCTGCCCCATACAGGCCGTTCGCCCCGACCAGACTGAAATAAAGCAGAAAGCCTCCGAATGCGGTGAGCCAGAAACTGAAAGCATTCAAACGCGGAAACGCCATATCCCGCGCGCCAATCATGAGCGGAACCAAATAGTTGGCGAATCCAAAGACCAGAGGCATGACCACGAAGAAGATCATTGTGGTCCCATGCATGGTGAACATTCGGTTGAAGACCTGCGGGGAGACGAAATCATTGTGCGGACGAATCAGCTGAATGCGGATGATGGCGGCCTCGATTCCGCCGACGACGAGAAAAATCAAGGCATAGACGATATACAGAATGCCCAGGCGCTTGTGATCAACCGTGGTAATCCATTCATGCAGTTGATCGACGAATGGACGCGAAAAGGGTTCGCTCATCGACCACGCGATGGAATCAGTCGACATCAGGCACTCTCCTCGCAAGGCTCGAGAACGGACTCGAGAGCGCGTTCAACGAAGTGTCTCCAGATAGGCGGTCAACGCGTCCAGTTCTCCATCGTTCAATTCCATCGCTGGCATCAAGGATCCCGGCTTGATGGCGTTGGGATTTTGAATCCAGAGCCGGAGATTCCCCTTTGTATTAAGGGCAGCTCCGGCAGCGATCGTATCGCGGCTCATCAGGTGAGTGAGATCAGGGCCGAAGCGGCCGTTGGCCACCGTGCCTGCAATCGCGTGGCAGTTGATACAGGCGGTGGTTTCGAATATTCGTTGCCCTTGGGTGGCAGCATCACCTACGGTTGCGGGTTGGCGCTGCTCTTCAATCCAGCGATCGAAGTCCTGCCGCGACTGAACATAAACGCGCAGAAGCATCTTGGCGTGTTGCGTCCCGCAATACTGGGCACACTGGCCCAGGTAGAGTCCTGTCTCTTGCGGATCGATCCACATGCGGTTCGGATGGTTGGGAATGAGGTCAGTTTTACCCGCCAGACGCGGAATCCAGAAACTGTGGTCGGTATCCGCCGACAGTAACTGAATGAAGGTCGGCGTCGGATAGGTCGGATCGCTGACCGGCAGGTGTAGTTCATTCGCGGTTATAACCTTCAGGCCCGGATAGCGGTACTCCCACCAGAACTGGTGGCCAATCGCGATAACTTCGATCGCCCGGTCAGGCCGCGAAGCCTTCTGCACGTCGGCAATCACTCGCACCGTTGCCATGAATAAGGCCACCACAATCAGCACGGGGATGACGGTCCAGGCAAGTTCAACTTGATTGCTGCCGTAGACCTGAGGAGGCTCGCGGCCATCGTCGTTCGCCCTTTTCCTGAACTTCACGACACAGTAAGCGAGCAAGGTAAAGACCACCGCGAAGATGGATGCCGTGACCGCTAGAACAAAAAGGGATAATCCGAAGATCGACTTGGCGGGCGTCGAAGCCGGCGCAAAGATGTTTGTCGGGCTCAGGGCTGGAGGCGCCGGCTCGGTGGCGGCCGCTTGAGCCACGCACCAGAAGACAACCTGAAACACCTGAAGCGCGCTCGACCACTTCGATCTGTGTGCGCGTCTCATTTGCGACGTACTCGAATCTCTGAGTTTTGAATCTCTGTAAATCAGTGATGCAGAAGTTCGTAGATCCGTTACAGGTTCGCGGCAATTCTGTCGGGCTCCGAGGATCTCTTCTCAACCGCCGCCATCTCTTGGTTAAAGTTGAAGTCTGTAGCGGCGTCCCCGGTAATAAGACGTGCCCCGCGGCTGAAGGTCAAATCCTGGAAAGCCCACTGGATAAGAACCAAAATGCGGCTCTGGAACTGGACGATGTACAGCAGGTGGATGAACGCCCATACAAACCAAGCCGGGAATCCGGACAGATGGATGCCGAAAGCATCGGCCACCGCAGCCCACCGGCCAATCACCGCCAGGCTGCCCTTATCGAAATACTTGAAGGGAGGAAGATCTTTCTCGCCCTGGACTTTCCGGACGATTTTTCTTGCGGCGTAGGTTCCTTGCTGCATAGCCACTTGGGCAACTCCGGGCAGCGGTTTTCCGTTGTCATCGATCGACAGAGCGAGGTCCCCGACCACATAGATCTCTGGATATCCGGCAATGGTGAGATGTGGACCTACCTTGATTTGTCCGCCTTTACTTGTTTCCGCCTTTGTCCGCTGTGCCAAAGTCTTTCCCAACTTGCCAACTGCTACGCCGCCCGCCCAGATTACGGTTCTGGCTTCCAACCGATCGACACCGTCATGAGTCTGGATGTTCACGCCTTCCTTATCAATGTCCTTCACCATCAGGCTGGTCCTCACCTGCACTCCGAGTTTCCCTAGCAGCTGCGCCGCTTTCTCGGACAAGTCTTCCGGGAAGGTCGGAAGCACCCGCGGCGCCCCATCTACTAAAATGATTTGTGCCTCTTCGGGATGGATAGAGCGGAAATCATTCTTCAGCGTCTGTCGAGCGATCTCAGCAATGGTTCCGGCCAGCTCCACTCCGGTTGCACCTCCACCTACTATGACGAACGTGAGCCAAGCGCGCCGTTGCGCCTGATCAGGCATTCGTTCGGCGACCTCGAACGCATACAGAATCTTGTGCCGGACGTTGGTGGCTTCTTCTACGCTCTTCAGGCTTGGAGCCCACTCTCGCCAGGCTTCGTGGCCGTAGTAGGAGCTCTGCGAACCCGATGCCACAATCAGTGAGTCGTACTCCAGGCTGGCCCCATCCTCGAGGAGAACGTGCTTGGCTGCCGGATCGATATCGATTACAGTGCCGAGCAGAACCCGGGTGTTTTCCTGGTGGCTCAAGACGCTGCGCAACGGCGCCGCGATTTCTCCGGGCGATAGCGATCCGGTCGCAACTTGGTAGAGCAGCGGCTGGAATAAGTGATAATTACGCCGATCCACCAGGGTCACGTCGACGGGCGCCGACTTCAGTGCTTCCGCCGCGCGTAACCCTCCAAAGCCACCGCCCACGATAATCACCTTCGATCGTCCGCTCATCACACTCCCCTCCTATGGCTCCTTCTTCCCGCTGGCGCCTTTTCTGCGCGATCGCAGGAGCACAACGATCGACCTGGGAGCCACCGCGTAATCCATCCGCTGCAAAGGAGTGCCACTTTCTGAGAAATCGTTGGGAGTCGGCAATGCTGTGTCAGCAATTCTTTTCCACTCCGCCGCAGTCCCTTCCTGCACTTGGAACTTCACCTCTTCCCAATACGCGTTGATCATGGCGTAGACATCGTCATCGCCTTGTGAGGCACCGTGCAAGCAGAACGCCAGGCCATGAGAGTCGTAGGAGAGATCGACCGTTGGACCTGTTCCGTACCAGGAGATATCTTCCCGCCAGAACCGGCTGCGTCCCAGGGCAGGATGATTTTTCCGGAATGCAATCATGCCTTGGAAGAAACGGAAAATGTCGGCGTTCGCCCGGAGTTGGCTCCAGTCCAGCCAGCCCGTTTCGTTGTCCTGGTTGTACGGATTGTTGTTGCCGAACTGCGTGTTCATAAATTCGTCCCCCGCCCGGAACATCGGGGTTCCATTCGACAGCAACAGCAGGCAGCAGAAGTTCTTAATCTGTTTTCGACGTAGCGCGAGCACACCCGGCGACGCGCCCTCGTCTCCTTCGTTGCCGCAGTTCCAGCTATGGTTGTCGTCCGTGCCGTCCTGGTTGTTATTCCCGTTTTTCCAATTGTGCTTGCGGCCGTAGGAGACGAGATCGTAAAGCGTGAAGCCGTCGTGGGAAGTTACAAAGTTCACACTCTGGTAGGCGTGATACGCGTCGGTGCGGCTGTCGGGAAACAGATCATCGCTGCCGTAAAGGCGACGCATCAGGTCGGGCACTATGCCCGGATCGCTCTTAACAAAACGGCGAATGTCGTCGCGATACCGTCCGTTCCACTGCAGCCAGGTCATGCCTGGGAAGCCGCGTCCCAGCTGATCAGCGCCTGTGTCCCAAGGTTCTGCGATTAAACGCAACCGACTGAGCTCAGGATCAGCAGAAATTTGACTGAAAATGGGAGCATCTCCCCAGTTGAGGGAACCATCCGCATTGCGGCTAAACACGGACGCCAGATCGAAGCGAAATCCATCGATATGCATTTCTCGCTTCCAGTAACGCAAGCTGTCCATCACCATCTTGCGCACATGCGGCTGGCTGAAATTCAAGGTATTTCCGGTTCCTGAATAATTGGCGTAAGGGTTTGCCGGATCGGAGGACAGCATGTAATAGGCCAGACTGTCGAAGCCCTTGAAGCTGTAAATTGGTCCCCTGTGGTCGCCCTCGCAGGTGTGGTTGTACACGACGTCGAGCACCACGCCGATATCAGCCTCATGAAGCGCCTTCACCATCTTTCTGAATTCAATATGCTGTTCATCAGCACCGCAGTTGCTCGCATACTGCGCGTGCGGTGCGAAGAAATTCAAAGGCATGTAGCCCCAGTAGTCGCCTTCTTGTGGGTCACGCTGAAACACCGGCATCAGCTCGACAACCGTGATTCCGAGCTCCTTCAGATAGGGGATCTTTTCCACCAAACCGGCGTAGGTCCCGGCCCGAGCAGGATCTACGCCCGAGTTGGAGTTCTTTGTAAAGCCCCGCACGTGAAGTTCGTAGATGATGGCGTCCGACTCGTGAAGCGGTGAGCGATCCGCTGCCCAGTCAAATGCCGTGCGATGAGCCAGCAAAACTCCTAATGGCGCACGGCCAGCGTTTGCCCCTTCACGCATAGCCAGCTTGCGATCAAAACCGGGAGGAAAGAAAATGCATCTCGCGTAGGGGTCGAGGAGAACCTTCTGCGGGTCAAAGGTATGCAGTTGAGGTATGGTCTCTCCCGCCACGGAGTATGCGTAGTATCGAGCATCACCCATTTTTGTGATTGGGATCCGGCAGTGCCAAATCTGCCCTGACTTGTTCCGCAGAAAATCGAAGAGAAAGCTTAGGAGGGGATTCACCAAATCATTGGCGGAATACAGCAATAGCGTGACGCTCTCCGCATGCTCCGAGTGAACGGCAAAGTTGAACGCCTGCTCCTCGTTGATCCAGGTGACCCCAAGGGGTAGAGAACTTCCCTCCGCCTGAGCCCACGTCGGGCGTTTAGAGAATGCGGCCGGCTCGGGGAGGGCAGCCTCGGCTGGAGAATCTACATTAGCAAGCACATCGAGGGTTGACCTGTTCATTTAGCCTCTCTGAACCCTAGTGAGTTTCGCCAGCTAACCTCAGTCTGGAAAGATACAGCTTGCCACGAGGCTGGCGCCGGCCGCATCCGGCGGGTGGTCGGTTGCGTGCACTTGTCCTTCCAAGCTCGACCGAGATCGGATTCGAGAGGCACCCGTGCTGAATCAATCAGTTAACCATGAGAGTGGCGGCGTGGACAGGCCAAAAAAAACGAGCCCGTCGTTTGGCGGTGACCGCACTTCGTCAGATGTCAATCAGGTGTCAGACTTCGGAGGCCGCTCGGTCAGCGAAAATAACAGCCCGATCCTGTCGAATCCGTCCAGCGGGGATTGACGCATCAGCCTTGCGCAAGCGCACGAGAGCATCAACCTTCTCTTTACCCGTCACCAACCAGAGGATCTGCCTGCAGCGGTTAATGACCGGATAGGTCAATGTCATTCGTCGTCTTCCCTGGTAGCTGGCGGTCAGAGCCACATCACTCTCAGTAACGTCTAGAACCGGGTCAGCCGGAACAAGAGAGGCAGTGTGGCCATCCGGTCCCAGGCCGAGATGAACCAAGTCCAGCGTGGGCGGCGAACCTGCGAGCTCGCGGAGAGTCAAAGCATACTGCCCGGGCGCAGCTTCCAGGTCCGGCGATTCCACTGGCATGGGATGGATATTCCCGGGTGGAATTGGGGAGTTATCAAGCAGACTCTCTCGGAGATGCGTGAGATTCCTGTCTGGATTTCCTGCAGGCGCCACGCGCTCGTCCACTTGCACGACATGGATGTTCTCCCAAGGGAGCTCCTCTTGGGCCAGCGCGCGGAGCATGATCCAGGGAGTACGTCCGCCGCTCACGGCCATAACGAACCGACCGCGCGCAGCGACAGTAGCCCGCGCTGCCGCGGCAACAAACTTAGCCGCCGCTTGAGCGGCGGATTTGTCGTCGGCAAATACCTCAACGTTCATCCCGGGTCTCTCCGGTTGGATTTCCATCGCTCGTCGAGCTTCAACTCGAGAGGACAGCGCGTTTTCTTATCAAGCAGCTTTGCTCTCCGCAGTCTCGCCCCCTACGATCGGGTTCTTCCAGCCTCCCGGCGGCGTCACTCGGTCGATCTCGTTTGGCCCCCAGCTTTTTGGCTCGTAGGGATAGACAGGCGTAGCTTTTTTCAGCAGCGGATCGACGATTCGCCACGCTTCTTCCACGTAGTCTTCGCGCGCAAATAGTGTCGCGTCCCCCGCCATGGCATCTCCCAGCACTCGTTCGTAGGCATCCATTTCCTCGGCGCTGGGTTGTTCGCTCGCGATCATCTCCGCCGGCTCAATGGCCATCTCGTCAGGAGACATCACCGTCATGCCCATGGCGATGGCCACATTCGGGCTGATCCGGAAGCGAAGATAATTCGACTGCAAAACATCCGCAGGGATTAAACTCGGCGGCTTTCGCAGCCGACATACGACCTCCGTGGAGGTGACTGGCAGACACTTCCCCGCGCGGATGTAGAACGGAACATCTTGCCAGCGCCACGAGTTGACTGCCAGCTTAACCGCAGCGAAGGTTTCAACCTTCGAGTCCGGTGCAACTCCTTTTTCCTGCAGATAGCCGCGAAACTGTCCGCGAACGACGCTTTTCTCGTCCAACGCCGGAATTGCCTTCAGCACCTTGACCTTCTCATCGCGAACCGATTCGCTGTCCATTCTCACCGGCGCTTCCATTGCCAGATTGCAGAGGATTTGGAACAGATGGTTCTGGACGACATCGCGCACGGTTCCGGTTTCATCGTAGAAAGCACCACGGCCTTGGACGCCAAAATCCTCCGCCATCGTGATTTGCACACTCTCCACGTAATTGCGGTTCCAGAACGCTTCCATGAACGCGTTTGTAAAACGGAATACGACCATGTTGTGCACTGGTCGTTTGCCCAGGTAATGGTCGATCCGGAAAATCGACGACTCGTCGAACTTGCGGTGAATAACTTTGTTCAAATGTCGTGCGGATTCCAGATCATGTCCGAACGGCTTCTCAACGATGATCCGGGCGTTCGACGTACAGCCGCAATATTCCAGCTGTTCGAGCACCTCCTCGAACATGATCGGCGGGATCGCGAGATAGTGTGCCGGCCGCTGCCTGCCTTTCAATTCCTTGCCAAGAGCCTGAAAGGTACCAGGATCGTTGTAGTCTCCGTCGACGTAGCGGAGTAAAGAAGAGAGTTTCTCGAAGGCGGCAGAATCGACTCCACCATGTTTTTCGAGGCTATCATGAGCACGCGCCTTGAGCTGGTCGAGCGTCCACCCAGCTTTGGCGACGCCGATCACGGGCACATCCAGGTGCCCGCGTCTAATCATTGCCTGTAACGCGGGAAAGATTTTCTTATACGCCAGGTCGCCTGTCGCTCCGAAGAAAACCAGCGCGTCGGAATGCGAATTGTTCACAAGCTTCTCCTTAAGCCACTTTGGATTTGTCTTCGGATTTTTCCAGGTGCCCGCCGAACTGATATCGCATCGCGGACAAAAGCTTGTCGGCGAACTCAGCCTCGCCCCGCGAGCTGAATCGCTCATACAGCGCGCAGGTGAGAACCGGAGCCGGTACGGCCTCGTCGATCGCCGCTTTGATGGTCCAGCGCCCTTCGCCAGAGTCGGAAACACGGCCGGCAAACTTCGAGAGATTTGGATCCTGCATCAGAGCGTTGGCGGTCAGGTCCAGCAGCCAGGACGCGATCACGCTTCCACGGCGCCAAACCTCCGCGACATCGGGCAGGTTCAAATCATACTGGTAATGCTCTGGATCGCGCAGCGGCGTGGTTTCGGCGTCGACGGTACTGTTGGCGCTCTGGCCAATGTTAGCGGAGCGCAGGATCGCCAAGCCCTCCGCGTATGCCGCCATGATTCCGTACTCCATTCCATTGTGAACCATCTTGACGAAGTGGCCGGCTCCATTCTGGCCGCAGTGCAGATAACCCTGCTCGGCGGTACCATCGATCTTGTCCCGGCCGATGGTGCGCGGAATATCGCCCATTCCAGGTGCAAGTGCAGCGAAAATCGGGTCGAGTCGCTTGACGACTTCGGACTCGCCGCCGATCATCATGCAGTACCCGCGCTCCAGGCCCCACACCCCTCCGCTGGTGCCCACGTCCACATAGTGGATCTTTTGCGGAACGAGTTGTTTCGCCCGCCGGATATCGTCGATGTAATAAGAGTTGCCCCCGTCAATTAATATGTCCCCCGCATCAAGGTGCGGCAGGAGGTCGGCGATAGTGTTGTCGACACCCGCCGCCGGCACCATCAGCCAGATCGCCCGTGGCTGCTCGATTTTCTTCACGAATTCTGCCAGCGATCCGGAGCCAGTCGCCTTTTCCTTGACGAGTTCGTTCACCACTTGTGGTGTTCTGTCGAACACCACGCAACTGTGTCCCTTGCGGAGGAGTCTACGGACCATGTTGGCGCCCATTCTTCCCAGACCGATCATTCCGAGTTGCATGGCTGTCTCCTTATTTGAAGCGTAATTTTTTATAAAACTACCGTGGCGACCCGCGACGTCGCGCAACCGGTTCCTTAAGCGGATGCCCTCGATTTTCGGTAATACATGATCAAATTGTTAGTTGAGCTGTCGTGCGCGAGCGTTGTCCTGCTCTCGACCTCAGGGATGATGCGCTGCGCCAGCACCTTGCCTAGCTCAACGCCCCACTGGTCAAATGAATCGATATTCCAGATTGCCCCCTGGGTAAACACGGAGTGTTCGTAGAGTGCCACCAGTTTGCCCAGAGTTTCTGGCGTCAGTCGTTGGGCCAGGATCGTGTTCGATGGACGATTGCCCTCGAATACCCGGTGAGGAACCAGCCACTTTGGCGTGCCTTCGGCCTGGACCTGCTCGGGAGTCTTGCCGAACGCCAGCGCCTCGGTCTGCGCGCAAACATTTGCGATCAGCATGTCGTGGTGATGGCCCAACGGATTGAGCGCTTGCGCAAAAGCGATGAAGTCGCAGGGAATCAGCCGGGTTCCCTGGTGAATCAATTGGTAAAACGAGTGTTGCCCGTTGGTTCCCGGTTCTCCCCAGTAAATCGGGCCGGTATCGTGGGCCACCTTCTTCCCATCGAGCGTGACGTGCTTGCCGTTGCTCTCCATGGTCAGTTGCTGAAGATAGGCTGGGAAACGTTTCAGATACTGTTCGTAGGGCAAGACCGCCACAGTTTGCGCACCAAAACAATTGTTGTACCAAATCGAAAGAAGCCCCATGAGTACCGGCAGGTTGCGCTCGAAGGGGGTGGTGCGGAAGTGCTCATCCATTTGATGGAAGCCGCTCAACATCGCGTGGAAATTCTCCGGCCCGATGGCTACCATCGTCGAGAGGCCAATGGCTGAATCCATCGAGTACCGCCCCCCGACCCAGTCCCAGAACTCGAACATGTTGGCGGTATCGATCCCGAATTTTTCGACCTCTGCCGCGTTGGTCGAAACGGCCACAAAATGTTTCGCCACCGACTTCTCGTCCCCTCCCAAACCGGCGAGTGACCACGCACGTGCGGTTTGGGCGTTCGTCATCGTTTCCAGCGTCGTGAAAGTTTTTGATGAGATAACGAAAAGCGTCTCCGCGGAATCGAGATCGCGGACAGCCTCTGCGAAATCCGTGCCGTCGATGTTCGAAACAAATCGGAAGGTCATTGCTCGGTCTGCGTAGTGTTTGAGGGCTTCGTACGCCATCACCGGCCCGAGGTCGGAGCCACCGATACCGACGTTGATCACGTTACGAATCCGTTTGCCGGTGTAACCTTTCCATTCACCGCTTCGGACTCGGTTGGCAAAATTGGCCATCCGGTCGAGCACTGCATGCACCTTGGGCACAACGTTCTCGCCGTCCACTACCACGGAAGCGTCCCGGGGTGCGCGCAGGGCGGTGTGCAAGACCGCACGCTTCTCCGTGAGGTTGATCTTCTGCCCCTGAAACATGGCGTCGATTCGTTCCTTGAGCTGAGATTCCTCGGCGAGCTGGATCAGCAGCCTGAGGGTTTCTCCCGTGATGCGATTCTTCGAGTAGTCCAAGAAAAGTCCGACCGCCTCGGTAGTCATACTCTCGCCGCGTTTCGGATCCTCTGCAAAGAGCTGCCGCAGGTGTAAGTCCTTGACTTTCTTATAGTGAGTTTGCAGATCCCTCCAGGCTTGGTGTTTAACCGTGGGGCGTTTTGTGATCGCTTCAACTCTGGCTGCCATATCCGCTATCCTTTCGGGTCCTCGAGTGCTTTAGACAAACTCATGCGTGTCTGACCTATTTTATAAGCTCGGAATGCCGCGTGGAGTCCTCTCGCACCGGAAGCCTTTAGCCCACTTTTGAGCGCATTTATTAAAGCATTCGCAATTCCAGTCCCCGGTGCCTCGTCGCGCAGAGGAGCTGCCGTCTCGAACGCAAGGAGTTAAAGACCTAATCTCAGCGAACTCGCCACCGCCCGTCCGCGGTGGAATCGCCGGGAGTGTCAATAGTTTGACAAATGACGGCCACGGACCTCGGCTCCCACCCTTCCTTTCCCTCAACGCGGCACGACAAAACCGGCAACCTGTGGCAGTGAACTGAGCAACTTGCTCGCACCGTTCCACAGGATCTGCACTCCGATGCACACCAGCAGGAACGAGGTGAGCCTTAAAATGACGTTCATACCGGTCTGGCCCATAACATTGGCCAGCCGGTCGGCGAAGCCGTAGCAAAGATAAATCGTCGCAGCCACAAAGGCGGAGCCGATAGCCGCCGCGAGCAGCCCCAGCAGGTTTGCCCCCAGATGGTGGGTTTCATTTGCGCCAAGGGTGACCGCGACCGAGATAGAACCTGGACCAACCGTCAAGGGCAGCGTAAGCGGGTAAAACGCATCTCTTAGAGCATCCGTGCAGTTGACCGTGCTCCGGACTGCGTTTCGATCGTTCGAATCCTTCTGGTTCAGCATCGACCAGCCGGTCGAAATCACGATCAGCCCGCCTCCCACCTGCACCACAGGAAGAGAAATGCCAAAGAAGGAGAGCACGTGGGATCCGACCGCGAAGGACGCGACCAGCAGAATGAAGCTGTCAACGGCGATGTGGCGGGAGAGTACTCTTCGCGTCTCCGCTGCGTAGTCTCTCGTGAGCGACAAGAAGATCGGACTTCCTCCGATCGGATCGACAATCGGAAACAGTGCGCTGACCACGAGCAGAACCTGTTTGACAACTTGAATGACTGAGCCGATCATTTCGTTCTACGTTCTACTTTCTAGATCTGAGAACTCATGGCTCGTTCAAGACCCGGTTGCGCCCTATTGGACGCCAGGGGGCCGATCGAGCGCTTTGAACTTATTGTCAACTCCGCCAGCGACTGAAAAGCCTGCGAAGACAACATGTCTTCTCGGACTCGCCAACGCCAATTTCCAGCGGGAGACCCAGGCACGTTCATGCGGGCTTCGCTGCCTAAATTGAGCAGATCCTGCAAGGGAGCAATCGCCAGCGCCGCCGGCGACGTCCATGCCATGTGCATCAGCACCGCTGCGGCGTCAGTACTCTCACCCGGCGCTCGCTTCAGGTAGTTCCACAGATTCTGTCGCTGGAACTCAGGCAGTTGTTCGTACCATTGCCGAGTTGTGGCGTTGTCGTGAGTACCCGTATAGACGGCGGTGTTCGGTACAAAGTTGTGCGGTAGATATGGATTGTCCGCGTGTCCATCGAAGGCAAATTGCAGCACCCTGGTTCCCGGTACTCGAAATTCATCGCGCAGTGCGTACACATCGGGCGTAATCAGACCCAAGTCTTCGGCGATAAACGGCAGATGACCCAGCTCCGTTTGCACTGTCTGAAAGAAACTGGCGCCCGGACCCGACACCCATTGCCCCGACTGAGCAGTTGGCGCGTTGGCTGGAACGTGCCACGCGGCCGCGAAACCACGGAAGTGATCCAACCGAATCACATCCACGTGATTCAGCAGGGCGCGCAACCGATCGATGCACCATTGATAACCTGTGGAACGAAGAGCGTCCCAGTTGTAAACCGGGTTGCCCCACAACTGTCCTTCTGTGCTGAAGTAATCGGGAGGAACTCCGGCAACGAAGCGCGGGCGATGTTGCTCGTCCAGCAGAAAGAACTCCGGGTTCGCCCAAACATCACTCGAATCGGCGGAAACGAAAAAAGGCAGGTCGCCAATTAAGCCCACGCCGTTGGCATGGGCGTGCTGTTTGAGTTGATCAGCCTGGCGGAATAGCAGGAATTGCGCAAAGCGAACCTGATCGATGTCCCTTGCCAACTCTCGCCGCGCCTCGGCGAGAGCGCTCGGGATGCGCTGCACTAGTTCGGCTGGCCAATCGAGATAATAAGCATCGTGATACTTGGCCTTCAACGCCCGGAACAGAGCGTAATCCTCCAGCCAAGTCGCCTGCTTGAGGCAGAACTCTTCGTAAGCAGGCGTCAGGTCGTTGCCTCCGCGCTCCCGCGGTTTGAAGTTCGCCCAAGCCTTTTCGAGCAACCGCAGTTTGAAGGGAATAACGGACTCGTAAGCGACCACGTCGGCGGAAAAGTGAGACTCACAATCCTTTTCCTGCAACAACCCGTCCGAAATCAGGGAAGCCGGGCTGATCAGCAGCCCATTCCCGGCAAACGACGATAACGATTGATAGGGCGAGTTTCCGTAACCAGTCGGACCGAGGGGTAACACCTGCCACCATCTCTGGCCGGCATTACGGAGGCGATCAATCCAGGAGAACGCCGACGATCCCAAATCACCGATGCCATACGGCGAGGGCAGAGAGGTAACGTGCAGTAGCAAGCCAGATGCGCGATATTCGGACGGAAACGGCGGAACAGGCGAACCCAACCATCCCCACGCACCCGGCGCTTCACTCATGATCGCGCTCCCTCCTGAGAAACGACTGCGGAGGAACCCAGTGCATTGTTCACCATCTGCTGGGCTTCGCTCACAATCGCGGTGAGATGCGCTTGGCTCTTGAAGCTCTCCGCATAGATTTTGTAGATGTTCTCGGTGCCGGAGGGTCGGGCGGCGAACCAGCCGGTCTGTGCCACTACTTTCAGTCCGCCGATGGGAGCATGGTTGCCTGGGGCTTTGGTCAGCTTGGCTGTGATTGGCTCACCCGCGAGATCCAATTCCTTTATTGCGTCCGGTGAGAGCTTCTGCAACTTTGCTTTCTGCTCTGGGGTGGCGGGCGCGTCGATGCGCGTGTAATACGGAGTGCCAAACTCCGTCGTCAGTTCGCGATAATGCTCTCCGGGATTTTTGCCGGTGCGCGCGGTAATCTCCGCCGCCAGCAGATCCATGATTATGCCGTCTTTGTCGGTCGTCCACACGGTCCCATCAAGACGAAGAAAACTCGCTCCCGCGCTCTCTTCTCCGCCGAAACAACACGAGCCGTCGACCAGGCCCGGCACAAACCATTTAAAACCCACCGGCACCTCACGCAGCTCTCGTCCAAGCTTCATGACGACCCTGTCAATCATGCTGCTGCTCACCAGCGTCTTTCCAACCGCGACTTCCCGGCGCCACTGAGTGCGGTGCGTGAGCAAATACCGGATGGCCACGGCAAGGTAATGGTTCGGATTCATCAACCCTGCAACCGGAGTTACGATGCCATGCCGATCCGCGTCGGTATCATTGGCGAAAGCCACCTGGTACTGATCTTTGAGCCCAACCAGCCTGGCCATGGCATATGGGCTCGAGCAGTCCATCCGAATTTTGCCGTCGTGATCGACGGTCATGAACGAAAACGTTGGATCGATGATGGGATTGACAACGGCTATGTCTAGCCCGTAAATGGAGTTGATCGGCTCCCAGTAGGGCTGCGATGCCCCGCCGAGGGGGTCTACTCCAAGTTTAAGGCCGGCGCTGCGAATCGCATCCATGTCAACCACATTCTTGAGATCGCGCACGTAGGGGAGAACGAAGTCTTCCTGGTGCGTCGTCGCGGCCTGGATTGCTTTGGCCAATGGAACACGCTTGACCCCGGCATTTCCTGAGCGCAACAATTCGTTCGCGCGATCTTCGACCCAACGGGTTACGTCAGTATCGGCCGGGCCGCCGTTGGGTGGGTTGTACTTGAAGCCGCCATCCTCGGGCGGATTGTGCGAAGGCGTAACCACGATGCCATCGGCGAGGTGTTCCTTGCGCCCACGGTTGTAAACCAGAATGGCTCGCGAGATTACGGGCGTCGGAGTTATGCCGTCCTTTTCCTGGATGATCGTGTCTACGTGATTCGCCGTCAGCACCTCGAGAGCGGTCCGCTGCGCGGGGCCGGACACAGCGTGCGTGTCCTTCCCCATATAGAGGGGGCCGTCCGTTCCCTGTTGTTGACGGTAGTCGCAGATCGCCTGGGTAATCGCCAGGATGTGCGCTTCAGTAAACGTTCCGTCCAGGGGCGAGCCCCGGTGTCCGCTGGTGCCGAAGCTGACTAACTGAGTGCGATCCTCCAGGTCAGGACGGCGCGTGAAATATTCTTTATCGAGCCGAGCTACGTCCACCAACAACTCCTTTGGAGCTGGTTTGCCCGCGAGCGGCGAAATTGTCATTCCGTTAGTCTCACTTGCTGCCGGGCGCGTTTCTAAGCTACTGGGCATGGTTCCACCCTCCAAATTTCAGATGCATATTGCGAAATGCTGCGGTCGCTTGAGAACTTCCCCGAGCTGGCCACGTTCAGGATTGCTTTGTGCGCCCAAGCGCCGGAATCAGCATAGAGCGTGCCGAGCCGTTCCTGCGCCTGGCAATAGGAGGTCAGGTCGGCCAGGTGCATGTAATGATCGCCGCCGGTCAGCAGTGTATCGCGCAAAGGAGCGAACACTCCCGGTTCGTTACGGCTGAAGTAGTCGGAGAAAATCAGGTCTAGAGCGGCTCGCGTCTCCGGCTCGTGGTCATAGTGCCAGTACGGGTTGTACCAGCTGCGACTGTTCTCCACTTGCTCCACGGTGAGGCCGAACAGGAACATGTTCTCTTCCCCCGCTTCTTCCGCCATCTCGATGGTAGCTCCGTCACGAGTTCCCACCGTCAGGGCCCCGTTCATCATAAATTTCATGTTACTCGTTCCGCTGGCTTCGTAGCCGGCAGTCGAAATCTGATTCGAGACATCACTGGCTGGAATGAGCCGTTCCGCCAGCGAAACATTGTACTCAGGGAGGAAGACAACGTTGAGTCGTCCGCGCACGGCGGGGTCCCCATCAATCGTACCCGCCAGGTTGTTGATGAATTTTATGATCAGTTTCGCCAACTTGTAAGCTGGTGCCGCTTTACCGGCAAAGAAAAATGTGCGCGGCACCATGTTCAAGTCGGGAAACTGCCGCAGCCGGTTATAAACAACCACAATTCGCAGCGCATTCAACAATTGCCTTTTATATTCGTGGATGCGCTTAATCTGGCAATCGAAGATCGTGTTCGGGTCGACGATCTGACCTGACGTCGTCTTGAGCCAATTAGCAAACTGCACCTTCGCCTGTTTCTTTGATTTGAGGAACACTTCACGGAAGCTGTGATCCCCGGCGAACGCCTTGAGCTCCTCCAGTTGGTTCAGATCAGTAATCCAACGCTCTCCGATCACTTCTGTAATTGCACTTGCCGTCGTAGGATTGGCTTGCAACAACCATCGCCGCGGTGTCACCCCATTCGTTTTGTTGTTAAAGCGTTCGGGGAACATATCGGCGAGATCCTTGACCGTCGTAGTCCGCAACAATTTCGAGTGCACGGCTGCCACTCCATTGGTGCTGTGCGTGCCAACGATGGCCAGATTCGCCATGCGAATCTTGCGTTGGTTGCCCTCTTCCACCAGGCTGATGCGCTGCACGCGTCCGTCGTCGCCCGGAAATCGAACCCGAACTTCGTCCAGCAACTGGCGGTTGATTTCGTAAATGATCTGCAGATGCCGCGGAAAAAGTACTTCGAACCACTCCACGGGCCATTTCTCCAGAGCTTCCGGCAGCAAGGTGTGATTGGTATATGCTAGCGCCTTCTTCGTCAGGTCCCATGCCTGGTCCCATCCCAGGTGCGCATCGTCCAACAGAATTCGCATCAGTTCAGCCACCGACATGGAAGGATGCGTGTCATTGAGTTGAATCGCAACTTTCTCCGGCAACTTGTCCCAATCGGTGTTGTGCCGCAGGAAACGACGGACCAGATCGGCCATTGAGCACGCCACCAGGAAATATTCTTGCAGGAATCGCAGTCCTTGCCCCTGCGCTGTGGAATCGTCTGGATACAGCACGCGGGTGAGCGACTCCGCTTCGAGAGTCTCACCCAGTGCTCCAACGAAATCCCCAGTGTCAAACTTCTCCAGATCAAAATATTCAGGCGCCGCTGCGGCCCATAGCCGAAGGGTATTGATCGTCTTTCCGCCATAGCCCACCACCGGACGATCAAATGGAATACCGATCAGGCTCGACGGCCTGTCTCGAACGACCTCGAGCTTGCCGGCTTGCAACCTGAATGAGACGTTCAGCTTGATTTCAACCTGCTCGTGAGGACGAGCGATCTCCCAGGGATCACTGTCGCGAAGCCAGTTGTCGGGATTCTCCTTTTGCCAGCCCTCCACGATCGATTGCTTGAACATGCCATATTCATAGCGCAGACCGTACCCTGTGGCTGGAAGCTGCATGGTGGCCATGGAGTCGATAAAGCATGCCGCCAGACGGCCCAGTCCACCGTTGCCCAGCCCCGCATCGGGTTCCTGCTCAATCAATTCCATCCAGTCGATATCCTTCTCTCGACACACAAGTTGCGCCAGCGGATCGAGCAACAGGTTGGAAACGTTGTTGGTCAATGAACGGCCGATCAGAAACTCCATGGAGAGGTAGTAAATACGCTTGGCGTTCTGTCGTTCATACGTGTTCTTCGTCTGCACCCAGCGTTGCGTGAGAATATCCCGGATCGAATGAGAGAAAGCCTCAAAGCGTTCCCGCGCGCTGGCTACCTTCGGGTCGATCGCCCGGTCAAAAATCAAATGTCGCTCATAGAGCGCGCTGTCGGTTCCGGCGAACGGAAAGCTCCCGTACTGTTGCAGCAGGTCTGAAACTTTGGCTGCGCTCGTCGTCATCAGAACCACGTTTGCGGAGTCGGGTCGCACCACACTCTTTATGCTCATTGAATGATCCTTAATCTTCTGAGTATCTGAAATTACTAGTGCTCAACATCCAGGGTACCAACGCGTTCCCGCCGAACCACCGCACTTATTTGCGCAGCTTTACGCAGCCACGTGATGATCGTCATTCCAAAGCCGGATCACCGGCTGGGAGAGATTGTGCTCGTAACTGAGTGCGCTCAGGCTCGCCGGGCTCAATAGAAAACACCTACCAGCAGATCCGAGACCGAGCGCCAGCCAACGGGCGGTCAAAACTCGAATGAAGTGCCCGCTGGAAAAGAGCAGCACATTACCCATCACCGCGCGAACCCGCTCGACCACGCGATCCGCGCGTGCGCCGATTTGTTCCGGCGACTCGCCTCCCGGTGCGCCGTCGCGGAACAACTGCCAGCCGGGGCATTCTCGAAGGATCTCATCCGAACGTAGTCCTTCGTATTGACCGTAGTTCCATTCCACCAAATCAGGATCGGTCTCGGCCACAGCTCCAAACCCAGCCAGCTCGCAGGTTCGAGTAGCGCGCAGTAACGGGCTGGTAAACACCTTGGCGAATGTTATACCCTTCAGCCGTTCGCCAAGCCTTCGGGCATTGCACTCGCCATTTGGGGTGAGCGGCAAATCGGTAAGGCCGGTATGCTGGCCCGTGATCGTCCAAGCCGTGTTACCGTGCCGTGCCAGATAGACCTGCGGAAGCACTTCGCTCATGTAGTCTCTCTTCTCAGGATGATCAAAATCCCCAGTCCCTCGTCGGCAGAGAACCCGCAACCAACGCAGTCTAGGCGGTGAGCGGACATGCCGCGTAATCGCATTGACAGGCGATATCCGCCAGTTCGCTTCCGGCGTCCCTATACTCTTCCCCGCAGTACTCCTGTCTTCCGAGACGTTGCAAAGGTATGGTAGGTGTACGCACTTTCTCGTGTCTTGACTCTTCATTGGTTTCCTCCCGGGTGCATCTGGTTGTCCGGTTCAATCCTCGAAGCTGCGGACGCCACCTTGGAACCTGTTCTTTGCGTTGGACCACAGCCACTTGATCAGTCGGGCGTCGTTGTAGCAGTACGCCAGGTTATGGTTCAGGGTGGAGAAACAATGCCGCTGGCAGGTTGACTTCATGGCAGAGAGTTGCTCCTGATCGAATTTCGGCTGGTCGATATTTCCCCAATCGAAGGTTGCGCTGTACATCGGGAAACACGTGGGATTGTCGTAAAGATGCTTGAAGTGGTCATCCTGTTCAAGCATCGGAGTTTCATTGATGTGATAGTCCGTGGCAATGCGATGGTCATGGGCGTATTCGGTCAGCTTTCTGACGTCTTCTGTATTGTTGCGGCAGATGTTGATGTTGAAAAAAACCAGGTATCGATGTGCATATTGCTTGCGTAAGATGTGTCCCAAGTTCGTTTGTGAGGGCACGAAAGCCTCGGGAAGGCTCGGCTGCAAATCCCACGGATCCAATGCGAAGTTGAAGACCGCTACGCCGGCATCGCCCAGGCGGTCTGCCACGTCGGGGCGCAGCAAGCGCCCGTTGGTGGCGATATAAACCCAGAAGCCCTTCTTCGCGGCGTAGTAGACGACTTTACGAATGAAATCCGGCCGCAGCAGCGGCTCGCCACCCATCAGTGCCAGCACCCGGCAACCGTTGTCGTGCAGCCAGTCGATCGAGCGCCGGGCCACATCCTCGGTCATACCCTTCACTTTGTTGTTGTACGACCAGCAATACCAGCAATCCAGATTGCACTTGTACTCGACAAACAGGTAGGCGGTGATGGGGTGGAACTCGCCCGGCAGAACTCGCGAGCGCACGTAGGGGAATAACCACCCGCGCGAATAGCGGTAAACATCTTTCACACCCCACTGCCGTTTCTCAGGCCGAGTCTCCGGACCGGGATCGCTTAGGCGCTGGGGGTACTGCGGAAATACAGGCTCGGGAAGAGTTAAACCCCGAGCACTCGCTGGCGCCGGTGAGCGCTGAGCCGAGTTCATCAGAAGATCGTGGATCGCTACGTCGATGCGAAATTTAGCCGCCGTGGCCATGAAGAGCTACCTCGTAGAAGAGTTGATTGGAAGCGGTTCTTCCGTCGTTTTGGCTGAGAGATAAAACCGCCAGCAGCGCAAAGTTCCTTCACACCGCCTCTTGATGCAAAATGCAAGTCACTTGCCAACATTGGGAGGGACCTGCACGGCTAAGCTTTTGTAAACAGAAAGGTGGATGGGAGCCGCAACATTCCCAGCGGGTCCAAGGTTTGGCATCTGTCAAGGTGTTGACCCTACTTCGGCGTTAGATTTTGTGAATGCAGTGAAGCACCATTGGGGGGCTGGGAATATTGCTGCCAGCCTCCGCCGAGCGACCGGTAGAGTTGCACGAGGCTCTGGTACTCGTTACCGCGCGCCTCGGCGAGCGTCAGTTCTGCAGAAAAGAGAGAGCGCTGACCATCTAGCACTTCGAGGTAAGTGGTCGTGCCTCCCTTGTAGCGCAGCTCGGAGAGGCGGACGGACTCTTGCAAATCGGCCACCGATTCCTCCTGACGAACCCGAACCTGATGAAACTTCTGATATCCGATCAAAGCATCGGAAACGTCTCCGAAGGCCTGCTGAATGCTCTGCCGGTACGCGATGAGAGCCTGCCGGTACTGCGACTCAGCCAGGTGCAGATTCCCGCGAAGTGCGCCGCCGGTGAAAATCGGCTGGCTCACCTGGCCGCCGTAAGACCAGATCCCGAGCTGTGTGCTCATCAGGCTCGAGAACGCGCTGCTTCGTCCGAATGCACCACCGCCGGAACCAGTCAGCGAAATTTGTGGAAAGAACTGAGCCTTGGCGACTCCGATTTCAGCATTCGTGGCAATCAGGTTCTGTTCGGCCTCGCGAATGTCCGGCCGGCGCTCGAGGATGGAGGAAGGAAGCCCCGGCGGCACTTCGGGAGGAAGTGTTTGCTGGACTAAAGGAAGTCCGCGCGTCACATCCTGCGGGAAATTTCCGAGCAGGATACTGATGGCGTTTTCTTCTTGAGCGATCTGGCGTTCGAGGTCAGGAACCTGGGCATTCGCGGTATCGAGGACTTGCTGGGCTTGGAGCACATCGAGTTTCGTGGCTACGCCGTGGTCGAGACGAAAGTTGGTGAGTTTGACCGAATCGGTCTGCGTAGTAACCGTGTCCCGCGTGATCTGGAGTTGCAGGTCAAGTTCCAGGAGCGCGAAGTAGTCGCTGGCGACGTCGCTGACAAGGGTCAATGTGACGGTTTGCCTCGCAGCCTCGGTAGCCAGCAATTGGGCGCGAGCCGCCTCGTTCGCACGGCGCAGACGGCCGAACAAATCCAACTGGAAGGCCGCATCGGCCGTAAGAGTCAGAAAGTTGTATTTGCTTTGTTCAATATTTTCTTTTCCACCGGCGAAATTGCCGTTCGCTCCCACTTGAGGGAACAGGCTCGAGCGCGTGACCGCAAGCTGAGCCCGTGCGGCATTGATGCGCTCGGTGGCAAGTTGCAAATCGTAGTTCTGCTTGAGCGCGGTGCGAATGAGCTCCTGCAACTTCGGATCCTGAAAGACTTGCCACCAGGGAAGATCCGCATAAGAGGCGGCCTGAGCCTGAAGCTGGGCATTCTGTGCCAGGTCACGATACGCGGTCGGAGGCTGCACCGCGGGGCGATGGTACTTTGGGCCGACCATGCAACCGGCCAGCACTCCACAGGCGAACATCGCAGTCAGGAATTTCGCGAGTTTCATAATGCGTAATCCCATAGCCAACCCCATGTGTAATCCCACCAGAAACTATGCTCGTGTTTCGTCTCCCCTCGTTGCGGTACCGTACATCTCAATCTCCTGGCACAGGGGTAGGCGTGGCCGGCAACGAACCGGAAGCAGGCTCTTTGCCCGCGCCGGACCATTTCTCGACCAAATAGAAAATCGCGGGAATGAAGAATATCCCGAGCGCACTGGCGGCCACCATTCCGCCGATCACCGTGGTTCCCATGATCTGTCGCGACACCGCGCCAGCGCCGCTCGCCGTCCACAGCGGGACGCACCCGAGAATAAACGCGAACGACGTCATCAGGATCGGCCGCAGCCGCAACTTCGCACCTTCAAGCGCCGCGTCCGCGAGAGGTTTTCCATGCTCGTACTCATCCTTGGCGAACTCTACGATCAGAATTGCGTTCTTGGCGGTCAATCCAATCAGCATGATCAGCCCGATTTGTGAATAGATGTCGCTCTCGATCTGGACCAGGTAAAGAGGCAGGATGGCGCTTAGGATGACGCGACGAAGCCACAGAACGAAAAAGGCGCCAAAGATCGCGACCGGCGTGCTAAGCAGTACACTGAACGGCAGCGACCAGCTTTCGTAAAGCGCGGCAAGAATCAAAAAGACAAACAATAGCGAAAGTCCGAAGACTACCGCGGGCGGAACACCTTCCCGGGCTTTCTGTTCTTGAAACGATATACCGGAGTAGTCGAAGCCCATCTCTCGCGGCATCGTCTGCTTGAAAACATCCTCCAGCGCGGCCGTAGCCTGATCCGCGCTATAGCCGGGCGCGGAGCTGCCGTTGATTTGCGCGGAGCGGTACTCGTTGAAGCGTAGAGTGAATTCCGGCCCGAGGCGCGGTTTAACGCTGGTAAGCGTGGAAAGTGGGACGTTCTCTCCCTTGTTGTTGCGGACGTAGAATTGTCCAACGTTTTCCGCCCGGGCGCGGTCCTCACCCTCCGCTTCGATATAAACCTGCCACTGGCGGCCGAAGCGATTGAAGTAATTGATGAAATAACCGCCCATAAAAGCCTGGATCGTACGATAAACGTCGTTCAGGTTCACACCCTGTTTCAGCACCTTATCGCGATCGACGTCGACAAATTCCTGCGGAACGGTGGGCAAGAAAGTGGTGCTGAGGCTGGCGATTTCCGGCCGCTTCCGGGCAGCCTCAAGAAAAACGCCCAGGTTCTTTGCGAGGAACTGAATATCGCCGCCCGAACGGTCTTCGAGCATGAAAGTGAACCCGCCGGAAGTACCGACGCCCGGTATGGCGGGCGGCGAAAAACCAAAGACTACCGCAGCAGGCAACTTGCTGAACGCCTGGTTGAGATGCGCCTTGAGGGTTTGAAATTGCTGGTCTCTGGTCTTTCGTTCGTCCCAGGGCTTGAAGGTCGCAAAATACGTTGCGTTGTAGCTGGTGCGAACATAACTCAGCAGACTGAAGCCGACGAAGCCGGTCGTGTATTGGACGCCCGGAGTATTCATCAGGATTTTTTCCACCTCGGCCGAAACAGCGGTCGTGCGTTCCAACGAAGACCCGTTTGGCAGTTGCACGTTGATGTAGGCATACCCTTGATCTTCGTCTGGAAGAAAACTCGAGGGCACCCGATTGGCGAAGAATCCCCCCGCAACGCCAAAGACCACCAGCAGGACAACCACCACGACGGTTTTTTGGAGAAGCACCCCGCTCCAATGTACGTAGCCATCCGTGGCTTGCTCGAAACGACGATTAAACCAGTCGAAGAATCTCCTCAATAGCCCGTGGCTCGGTTCCTTCGGCCTAAGCAGCAGTGCGGCCAGCGCGGGGCTAAGCGTGAGTGCGTTGAAGGCGGAGAGAAGGACAGAGATAGCAATCGTGACGGCGAATTGCTGGTAAAGCCGGCCGGTGATTCCAGGAATGAAGGCCGTGGGTACGAACACGGCGGCGAGAACCATCGCAATGCCGACGACGGGGCCAGTCAGTTCGTCCATGGCTTTTAATGCTGCGGCCTTGGGAGTCATCCCCTCCTCGATGTGGCGCTCTACTCCCTCGACGACGACGATAGCGTCGTCCACCACTAGACCGATAGCCAGCACCAGCCCAAACAGGGACAGAGTGTTGATGGAAAAACCGAACAAGGGGAAGAGTACGAATGTTCCCACGAGCGATACCGGTACGGCCAGGAGCGGAATCAGCGTGGCGCGCCAGCCCTGAAGGAAAACATAGACGACAAGAATCACCAGGGCCAGCGCGATCAGAAGAGTTATGACAATTTCCTTGATGCCTTGCGTGACCGCACGCGTCGTATCCAGCGCTACAACGAAATCCAGGTCTTCCGGAAAGCGCTGCTTCATCTGGGTCATTAACTTCTGGACGCCGGCGGCGGCCTGGACGGCGTTAGACCCCGGCAGCTGGTAGCAGGCAATTACAGCGCTCGGCCTCCCATTAAAACGGCCGGCAGTGCTGTAGTCCTGGGAGCCCAACTCGATTCGTGCCACGTCGCGGACCCGCACAATTCCGCCGTCAGGAGTTTCGCGAACTACGATGTTGCCAAATTCGTCGGGCGAGAGGAGGCGGCCTTGCGCCAGAACTGTATAGGTAAATTCCTGGCCTTTGGGAGCAGGTTCGCCCCCTGCCTTTCCAGCCGGGTTAACGGTATTTTGCGCCTGAATGGCACTCACGATATCCGGGACGGTGATGCCGAGCTTAGCCAAGGTGTCGGGTTTCACCCACATCCGCATCGCGTACTGTCCGGCTCCGAATACCTGAACCTGGCCAATGCCGGGCGAACGACCGAGAGGATCGGCCAGATTGATGTAGGCGTAGTTGGCCAGAAAGTTGGCATCATAGGTTGCGTGCGGTGAGTAGACGGCAACCAGCAGGAGTGGAGCAGTAACCGACTTGCGAACCGTGATTCCGTAGTTAGTAACGTCCAGCGGAAGCTGAGACGCGGCCTGGGTTTCACGGCTTTGCGCGAGAATGAAATCAGTGTTGGGATCGGTTTTTATGTCGAAGTCGACAATCAAGGTGCTGGTCGAGTTGGCCGTGGCATTCAGCGAATACATGTAGTTCATGTTGTCCACGCCAGTCATCTGCTGCTCGATGGGAGTGGCAACCGCTTGCTCCAGGGTTTGAGCGTCCGCTCCAACGTAGGTGGACAGGATTTGGATCTCCGGGGGGGCGATACTCGGAAACTGGGCGATCGGCAAAGTCAGAATCGTCAAGGTTCCAACCAGCACCATGATGATCGAAATCACTATGGCCACGATAGGGCGATTGATGAAGAACTTTGACATCGGATTACTCCGTCTTCGCCTGCGCGACAAACGGCTTGGGGTTCACCCGCGCGCCGGGCCGCACCTTCTGAATCCCTTCGGCGACGACTCGTTCTCCTTGATTGAGTCCTTGTGCAATCACCCACTGGTTGCCAACACGGTCACCGACGGCGACGGTGCGAATGTTTACCTTGTTATCAGCGTCCACGACAGCGACCTGGTAGCCGCCCTGGAGTTCTGACACCGCGCGTTGAGGAACCAGCAGTGCACCGGGCTGGACTCGGATAATCCCTCGAACCTTTGCGTAGCCACCCGGGCGCAAAATGTTTCCTGGATTGGGGAATAGCGCCGCGATGCGAATCGCGCCGGTGCTTTCATTGACCTGGCGATCCGCGAAGGAAAACGTACCCTCGTGGGGATACGTTGAACCGTCTGCCAGAATCAACTGGAGGTGTAAATTCTTGTCCGCTTTAGCGCGGGTGGCGTCGGTCGGATAGCGCTTACGAAAGGCCAGATATTGAGGCTCTCCGACGGTGAAATAAACCTTGATGGGATCAACGGTGGAAACCGACGTCACGGGTGCGCTGCCTGGAGTCACCAGCGCGCCCACTTGAAGCTGAGCTTGTCCGGCGATGCCATCGATAGGAGCAACGAGCCGTGTGAACTCAAGATTAATTTTCGCGGTTTCGACAGCGGCCTCTGAAGTTTTGATTAGGGCCTTGGCCGTTTCCACGTTGGCTATGGCCGCCAGATTATTCTGGACGGAGTTGTCGAGATCCTGCTGGCTGGCGGCCTGCTCTTTTGCTAGTGGCGTGTAGCGCTTCACGTCAAGTTCAGTTCGGCCTTGCACCGCCTCGTAATTGGCGAGCGTGGCTTTGGCCTGTGCCAGCTGCCCTTGAGCTTGATCGAGCGCTGCCTGAAATGGCCGCGGATCTATCTGGAAGAGAAGCTGACCCTGTTTGACGAACGCGCCCTCTTGATATCCTTGCTTTTGCAGATATCCGGTAACCTGTGCCCTGACGTCGGCATTGACCAGACCGTCTAGCGTACCGATCCAGTCGCCAAAAATCGGAACATCCTTCTGCTCAACCTGCACGATTTGAACTTCCGTCGGAGCACCCGGCTGCGCTCCCGATACATGCTTTGGGTACATCGCTCCAACGATGCCGCCGATCACGAGCAAACAAACCGCCCCGCCTATCCAGACTTTGTACTTCGAAAGCGTGTTCATATTCTCCCTCGGCAGCGTTGGCATCACGCCAGGATCGACATGTCAGGTTTCTCGAGTACTTCTCATCAGTTGCCGGATCTACTTCAGTTGCCGGATCTACGTCCTCCAGTGGTTCGCGCTGGTTCAGGCATTTAAACCAGACGAACGTTGCGTTCCATAGTCTTAATCACCGTGTCCATGCGACCCGCCAGCACCTGCTTGGCGAGGCTTAACGTAAAGCCCCTTGCCGCATGAAAGGGCACATGCGACGGCAGCGACAGCGCAAAGGGATCGACGACGGCATCGACAACGACGGGACCGCCGTCGTAGGCAAGTGCCTCGGCAAGCCCCTCCCGAACATCGCCGGGTTCCTCGATGCGGATACCCTTCGCGCCCATTGCTTCGGCGACCTTGGCGAAGTTGGGGTTCTTGAAGTTAACTCCGAAAGGGACAAAGCCGGCTTCTTGCTGCTCGATCTTGACGAAGTCCAGGCAGTCGTTATTGAGGATGATTTGGACGACTGGAGTCTTCCGCTCCACTTGCGTCAATAGGTCGCCCAGGGCGAGCATCGTATAGCCTCCGTCGCCGCACAGGGCGATGGTTTGGCGGCCAGGGTATGCCAACTGCGCACCGAACGCATTGGGTGCGGCGTTGGCCATAGACGCCCACGAAAACGAACCGAAGAGCCTACGGTTCTTGCCGCCATTGATATACCTTGCGAGCCAGATAACTGCGGTGCCGGTGTCGGCGAAAAACATCGCGTCATCGGAAGCCAAGTCGTTCAGTGTCGCGGCCAGGAACTCCGGACGGATGGGCCTGATGCCAGGTCCTTTGTCCACATAGTGTTGCAACAAATCGTGGAAAGAGTTGGTTTCCGCGAGCTGCTTGTCGAGAAAGCGGCGATCTGTTTTCTCCCTGACCTTATCAAGCAATGCAGCGACGGTGGTTTTGATGTCGCCAACCAGTCCAAGGTCAACCGCCGTGCGGCGCCCTATGTGTTTGGGGTTTTTGTCGATCTGGACTTTCTTGACACGGTCGCCAGGCAGAAACTCAGAGAAAGGAAAATCCGTGCCCAGCAGAAGCAGGAGCTCGGCTTCATTGATTGCACTATAGGCTCCGCCGTAACCGAGCAGGCCGGTCATGCCAACCGCGTTAGGGTTGTCGTGTTCCAGCCACTGTTTGCCTCGGAAGGCGTAGCCGATGGGGGCCTTCAGTATTTCCGCCAGTTGGAGCACCTCGTCGCGAGCATCCCTACAGCCATCGCCGCCAAAGATTGCAACCGTTTTCGCATTGTCGATGATCACCGCGAGCCGATCTAGGTCTGCGTCGGAGGGGCGCAACCTGGGCGTACATGGAATCATGATCTCGGTCGAGCGCCTAGTCCCATCGGGCATATCAGCCGAAGCGATATCGCCCGGAAGCGAAATGACGGTCGGGCCTTCCTCGAGGAGCGCAGTACGAATCGCGGTGCTGAAAACGGTTCGCGCCTGCTCAGGATTGACAACGCGGGCAGTATAGAGAGAAGCAGTCTCGAAGAACTTGTAAGGATTAAGTTCTTCGAGCGCGGCTGTGTCCAACACGTTGGTCTCGACGTCGCCGGCAATGGCGATAATTGGAGCTCCCTCCTTGCGCGCATCCATCAGCCCATTGAACAAGTGGACCACGCCGGGGCCAGCGGTTCCACACACCGCCACCGGATCGCCGCTTAGGTAAGCCTCGGCCACAGCGGCGAAAACCCCGTATTCTTCATGACGGACATGAACGAACTCGATCTTGCCGTTGCGACGTAGCGCGTCGATCACAGGATTAAGAGCATCCCCAACGATGCCATAGCAGCGTTTGACTCCGGCGTTCTCTAACATCGCCCACAAGAGGTCTGCAACCTTTTCCGACATGGTAATGACCCTTTCTTGGGCTGGACTCCTCCCGTACCCACTCACGCTCGTAAGGTTGTCGTTTTTGCCGCGGCGGATAGCTCCGGCCTGTGATGGTTCTCGGTGGACTATGCGTCTGTGAAATCTGAGTTCACAGCGCACGCGAAAGGTCCTCGCTTGATAATGTGCGACATGGCAGAAACAAAGGCATCACGAGATGCAGGGGTTTTTTCCTACCACTGAAGGCTGCGCAAGAGATACCTCTTTTGTGGTAGGGCGGGAGAAGTTGGCTTGCCTTTTGTTTACTAACATCCGCAGGGCGCGAGGCAGGACGGCATGCGATACATTATGATGAATACCCGATTCATCGTCGTGAGCGTCCTATGCCGCGGTGGAAACTCTCCTCGCCGAACATTCCGTCTGCAATTCAGCGCTACGGCCTTGCAATTCTGTCCGTTGCGATTGCTCTCGGGATCGGCCTTCTTCTGGAACGCTCGCATTTCCATGACGTGGAATTCCCGCTCTTCCTGTTTGCCATCGTCGTAGCCGTCTGGTACGCCGGGGTCGGGCCTGGGATTCTTGCGGTCGTACTCTCCGGATTCGCTTTCGACTTTTTCTTCACTGAGCCCCTTTACAGCCTCTACATCACCAGGTCGGAAATCCCCTATTACATTGTTTTCATACTATTTGCCTTGCTGCTGACTTGGTTCAGCGCGGTCCGCCGCCGCGTCGAGCAGGACCTTCTGCAATCCCGCGACAAACTCGAACAAGAAGTCGCTGTACGAACGCAGCAGGCCAGCCTGCTTAATCTCACGCATGACACTATTTTTGTCCGCGATATGAACGACGTCATTACCTACTGGAATCGCGGCGCTCAGGAGTTGTACGGGTGGACGGCGGAGGAAACGATCGGAAAGCGGTCTCACGACCTCTTGCGGACCGTTTTTCCGGCGCCGCTCGACGACATCGCGGCCGATCTGCTGCGGACGGGCCGATGGGAAGGCGAACTCGAGAAGACCAAATCTGATGGAATCCGCGTAGTGGTCGCCAGCCGATGGTCTTTGCAGCGAAACGAGCAAAGGATCCCAATCGCGATCCTGGAAACCAACAACGACATCACTCAGCGCAAGAGAGGGGAGGAGGAAGTACGCACCCTCAACCACGAACTCGGAAAACGAACCGTTGAGCTTGAGGCCATCAATAAGGAACTGGAAGCCTTCGCGTATTCCATATCGCATGATCTGCGCGCCCCGCTTCGCCATATGGTGGGCTTTACTGAGTTACTTCAGAAGAATGCTTCGTCAGTCGTGGATGAAAAAGGTCGCCGCTATATGTCGACGATCCTGGAATCGGCCAAACGGATGGGCACTTTGATCGACGACCTTCTGGCCTTTTCACGAATAGGGCGCGCTGAGGCCAGGGAGAGCACGGTTAACTTGGAACAACTGGTAAAGGAAGTTCAGAGCGAAGTAGCACAGGAGGCGGAGGGGCGCAATATTACCTGGAAAGTCGGTCCTATGCCCGATTTGTACGGCGATCGGTCGATGCTTAAGGTCGCGCTCGTCAATCTTCTATCCAATGCGATAAAATTCACGCGCCCGCGTCCACAACCCGAGATCGAGGTGGGGTGCGCCGAGAAACAAAAGGATGGGATCGTCGTTTTTGTTCGAGATAATGGAGTTGGCTTCGATATGAAGTATGCCAACAAACTATTTGGCGTCTTCCAGCGTCTTCACCGCGCCGAGGAGTTTGAAGGCACAGGGATAGGGCTGGCCACGGTTCAGCGCATAATTCATCGTCACGGGGGGGAAGTCTGGGCGGAGGGGTTCGTCGATAAGGGCGCAACCTTCTTTTTCTCGGTTCCCAGCCAGAGGAGATAACAATCATGGAATTATTGGGCCGAATCTTGATGGTTGAGGACGACCCCAAAGACGTAGAACTGACTTTGACTGCTCTAGAGGAATATAACCTAACCAACGAGGTGGTCGTTACCCGTGACGGCGAGGAAGCCCTGGATTATCTCTATCACCGCGGAAAGTTCCAGGCGCGTACCAATGGAAATCCCGCTGTCCTGTTGCTGGATTTAAAATTGCCTAAGGTCGATGGACTGGAAGTGTTGCAGCAGATTAAATCGGATGAGAAATTAAAAATGATTCCCGTTGTCGTACTCACCTCTTCACGAGAGGAACGGGACGTGGTGGCAAGCTACAAACTTGGCGTGAACGCCTACGTGGTAAAGCCTGTGGATTTCCACGAATTTGTGAATGCCATCAAGGAACTGGGGGTTTTCTGGGCGATTATCAACGAAGCCCCGCCCGGGAGCATAAAGAGAAGATGACGAATCGCCGGTCGTGAATGTCTACCCGGAGGATGGTGCCGGCTGGCTCAAGAAGTGCAGCTTACAGTTTCTCGCCTTTAGACTGTAACGGCTAACGGCGGTATGTATCGAATTTGGACCCGATCGAGACAACCGTGACCTCTCCCATCAAAATTCTTCATCTTGAAGACGACCCCAAGGACGCAGAGCTTCTTCAGGCAACCTTGGAAGCCGAAGGCGTTGCTTGTCACATCACTCGGGTTGAAGCCAGACCCGATTTCCTCGCTTCCCTGAAGCAGGATGGATTCGATCTAATCCTTGCGGACTATACCCTCCCCTCTTTCGATGGTATTTCTGCCCTGACAATTGCCAAAGAAGTCCGCCCCGACGTGCCATTCATTTTCCTTTCTGGAACCCTGGGCGAAGAAGTGGCGATTGAGGCACTCAAGATGGGGGCAACGGACTATGTGTTCAAAACGCGCCTTTCAAGAATTCTGCCTTCGGTGCAGCGAGCAGTGCGGGAGTGCGAGGAGAGGGCCGAGCGCCGGCGGGCCGAGGAGGCGCTGCGCACGAGCGAACGGAGCTTCCGGCTAATTTTCGAAACCATTCCTGGCCTCATTGCTCTCCAGACGGCAGCCGGTGAACTCGAAGTTGCTAACCGTAAACTCCTGGAATATTTCGGCAAGACGCTTGAGGAATTGAAAGCTTGGGCCGCCAATGAGGTCGTCCATCCAGACGACCGATCTCGCGTGGTAGCGGCGTGGAGGCGCTCGGTCGAGACCGGGCAACCCTATGACGATGAGCATCGAATCCGCCGCGCCGATGGCACATACCGTTGGTTTCACGTGCGCGGCCTCCCTCTGCGGGGCGCAGAAGGTCGTATCGTCCGCTGGTACCAATTGTTTACCGATGTTGATGACCGCAAAACGGCCGAGGAGGCGCTCCGCCGGAATGAAGCTTATTTGGCGGAGGCGCAGAGACTAAGCCACACGGGCAGTTTCGGTTGGCATGTTTTAAGTGGCGAGATTTACTGGTCGGACGAAACCTTCCGCATATTCGACTTCGAAATTACCTCCGTCCCAACCTTGGATCGTGTGCGCCAACGCACCCACCCGGACGACAGACCCGCTCTCGAGGAACTACTCGAGCGTGTTTCGCGCGACAGGACGGAGTTTGACCTTGAGCATCGGCTGCTGATGCCGGATGGATCCGTCAAATACTTGCAAGTCGTGGGCCGTCCCTCCAAGGACAAAACGGGAACCTTTGAATTTGTGGGAGCAGTAACGGACATCACCGAGCGTAAGCGGGCGGAATCCCTCTTAGCAGCAGAAAAGCGGTCGTTGGAGATGATCGCCAGCGGTGCGAGTCTTACCGCTATTTTGGAAGATTTGTGTAGCGCTATCGATACTCAATCTCCTGGGGTTATTTCGTCTGTTCTGCTGACGGATGCCGAAGGAAAGCGGTTGTGGCCGGCAGCCGGGCCCAAGGCACCCAGCGGCTGGACTCAGGCCATTGCTGGTGGGGCGATCGGCCCGCGCGCAGGCTCGTGTGGAACGGCCGCCTTCCGGAAGGAACGCGTGATCACTTCGGATATCGCCACCGACCCTTTATGGGTCGATTATCGAGATCTCGCGTTGAGCTTCGGACTCCGGGCGTCCTGGTCCCAGCCACTTATTTCAAAAAATCACGAAGTGCTTGGAACCTTCGCGATGTACTATGCGCAACCCCGAAGCCCCAACAGCAGTGATCTGCAATTAATCGAGGCGGCAGGGCACATTGCCGTCATTGCGACCGAGCGCCGGCGGGCTGAGGAAGCGTTGCAGGAAAGCGAAGAGCGCTTTCGCCACATGGCCGATGCCCTTCCTGAAGTCATGTGGATCACCGGCCTCGATCCGGAAAAACCTCTGTATACGAGCCCCAGCTTTGAGCGTATCTGGGGCTTTCCGATCGCGGATCTCGATCGGAATCCGCGTCTTTGGACGGAGAGGATTCATCCCGATGACCGCGCCCGCGTGGTCGACATTTTCAACCGCTGGATAGCTGGTGAAAATGTCAGTTATCAGGACATTGAGTTTCGCATCATCCAGCCGAACGGCGAGATTCGCTGGATTCACGAACGGGGAGTGCTCAGTCTCAACGAGCACGGCAAGCCCTATCGCGCTAGCGGCATTTCGACGGACATCACTGCGCGCAAGAAGGCGGAAGCCAAGTTCCGCGAGTTGCTGGAGGCGGCCCCAGACGCGATGGTGGTAGTGAATCGGGAGGGCAAGATTGTATTGGTCAACGCCCAAGTAGAAAGGTTGTTCGGGTACCGGCGAGAGGAGCTGTTAAACCGGCAAATTGAGCTGCTGGTGCCCGAGCGCTTCCGCAGTCAGCACCCTCAAAGCCGAGCGGGCTTTTTTAGCGAGCCTCGAGTACGTCCGATGGGCGCAGGGCTGGAACTATATGGCTTGCACAAGGGCGGTCATGAGTTCCCGGTGGAAATCAGCCTGAGTCCACTGGAAACGGAGCAAGGAACGCTGGTCTCAAGTGCGATCCGCGACATCGGCGCGCGCAAGCGGGCAGAGTATTTACTTCGAGAGAGCGAACAGCGCTTTCGAACGATCTTCGACGAGGCGGGTACGGGCATCGCTCTCGTCGACCTGACGTCCGGCGGACCGATTGAGAACAACCGTGCGCTCCAAAGGATGCTTGGCTGCACCCAGAACGAACTCGGCCAGATAGAGACGTACGACGAGCTAACCTGCGAAGAGGACCGAAAAGTGGATGCAATTCTGTACCGTGAACTTTGCGAAGGAAAGCGTGAGACGCTTCGGCACGAAAAACATCTCATCCTCAGAGATGGCAGATCCATATGGGCAAACGTAGTGTTTACCCTCTTACGCGACCCCGACGGACGCCCTAGGCGTGTCATTGCCATCCATGAGGACATCACCGAACGCAAACGCGCCGAAGAAACCTTGCGTCAGAGTGAACAGCGCCTTCGCGACGTGATAGAAACGATTCCCACCATGGCATGGACCGCGCTGCCCGACGGGGGGAACGATTTCGCGAATGAGCGTTGGCAGGAATATACCGGGATATCCTTGCAGGATACGTCAGGCGCGCGTTGGGAGATGGCGTTTCACCCCGCAGACGTTGCCACCCACACGGAAAAGTGGCGAGAGTCGCTGGCTACCGGAAAGGCGTTCGAAAATGAAGCGCGTGTGCGAAGAGCTTCGGACGGGCAGTACCGCTGGTTCCTGCATCGAGGCGTCCCGCTGCGCGACGACCGCGGAGAGATTGTCAAGTGGTACGGAACGGCCACCGACATTGAGGATCGCAGGCGAGCGGAAGAGGCACTGCGAGAGAGCGAGGCCCGTTTAGCCGAAGCACAACGGCTCAGCCATTCGGGCAGCTGGGCGTGGAACTTTGTCACAAACAGTGTTTACTGGTCGGAGGAAGCCTTTCATATTTATGGCTTCGACCCAACCACCATCCCAACTAGAGAACTTTTTCAGCAGCGGGTTCATCCCGATGACCTGGCGGCCGTGGAGGCAGTGAGTGCTGACCTTCTCGCGGGCCGCGATGGGGAATGCAGCTTCCGCCTTATTCTTCCCGACAATTCGATCCGGCATGTTCACAGCGTTGCTCACGCGGTCACCGATGAAAATGGAAAGGTGGTTGAGTTTGTCGGAACCGTCGTGGATGTAACTGAACAGCGAAATGCCCACGAAGCATTGAGGAAGGCTTTCGAAGAAATCAGAACTCTGCGGGATCAGCTTTATAAGGAGAACATTGCCCTCCGCGACGAAGTCGACAAGGCATCCATGTTTGAGGAGATCGTGGGCGATTCGCCCGGGCTACAATCCCTTCTGGCGCGTGTGAGCAAGGTGGCGCCCTCGGATGCTACCGCTCTCATCACCGGCGAAACGGGCACCGGCAAGGAGCTCATCGCTCGAGCCATTCACAAACGATCGCGGCGATCTTCCCGCGCCTTCGTCACTGTGAACTGTGCGGCTACTCCTTCCTCGTTAATCACCTCGGAGTTGTTCGGTCACGAGAAGGGGGCTTTCACCGGTGCGCTGCAACGTCGCCTCGGTCGGTTCGAGCTTGCCGAGGGAGGCACGATCTTTCTCGATGAGGTCGGCGAACTTCCGATGGAGACTCAGATTGCCCTGCTGCGCGTTCTGCAAGAGCGGGAGTTTGAGCGAGTGGGGGGAAACCAGACCATTCGCGCGGATGTACGGGTGATTGCGGCGACCAATCGTGACCTGCAAGCGGCCATCGCCTCGGGTGCGTTTCGCAGCGACCTTTTTTATCGGCTGAATGTAATCCCCCTGCAGATTCCGCCCCTGCGTGAGCGCAAAGAAGACATCGCCCTCCTGGTTGAGTACTTCATTAATCGCTATTCAAGAAAGGCCGGAAAGAGAATACGGACCATAGAAAAGAAAACATTGGAACTGCTACAGTCGTACTCCTGGCCGGGAAATATCCGTGAGCTCCAGAACGTGATCGAGCGCTCAGTCGTGGTGTGTGAGACCGACGCGTTTTCGGTGGATCAGGGCTGGTTCTCTCACACTGCATCTTCTCTTCTCGCAGAACGCCAAGCCAAGTCTCCAGGCCGACGATCAGCCGCTCAGGAAAGGGAAATAATAGAGGCTGCCCTGGCACAGGCCGGCGGCCGGATCTCCGGGCCCGCAGGCGCAGCAGCGCAACTTGGTATTCCCCCTTCCACTTTGGAATCTAAGATCCGGACCCTTAAGATCAATAAGTATCGATACAAAAGCGCCTAGAAAAATTCCCGACCCGTTCTTTCGCCCCGGTGATTTTTCGCGAAAAGTTCGTGAATTCGCGAACTTCGCGACTCCGAATTTCCACAAGCATCGTTAATTTTCAATTGTTTACGGATGGCAATCCCAGTGCACATCAGTCCGCGTTCGCCTGGAAAGGAGCCGATGCTAAGAATTCAGCGGTTGTTAAATGAAGGAGTCGTCTTCGCCTTGAGGGGTCGAGTAGGGATCGAAGACATCGCGGAGTTGCAGCGCCTTTTCGGTCTGGAAGACGCCGGTCGTCGCTTCGCTCTCGATTTAGAAGACGTAACCCTGATCGATCGGGATGCCGTCAAGTTTTTGGCAAGCTGCGAGGCGGACAGCATCAGGCTGAAAAATTGCCCAGGCTATATCCGAGTCTGGGTTGACCGCGAAAAGAAGCGCGAGCAGCAACCGGCTTACTGACAGCCGGGCCGAACTGAGACCTGGGAGTTGTCGCCATGAATTTCAATGGTTTATACAGAGATACCTCGCAACCAATGGTTCGTTTCCCAGAGGGTCCTCGTGAGTCTGAAGGTATGGCCCAAGCTAGGACCTCCGGTGACGATCTCGAAGTCGCTTTCTCACGCATTCGTGAAGAAATGCGCCTGGGAGCACGGATGGTTTTCCGCATGGTCATCCGCGGTAAGTCCCGAGCCCTCGATCCTATGATCCGGGACGAGGCCTATCGCATTGGGCGCGAGGCGTTGCTCAACGCATTTCGCCATTCCGAGGCAGGGCGAGTCGAGATCGATCTCGAGTATGCCCCAAGGCAACTCCGCATTGCTGTGCGGGACAATGGGAAAGGCATAACGCCAGAAACGCTGCGCTCAGGGATTGGCCACCGAGGTCTCTCGGGAATTCGGGATGTCGCGGAACGAATGGGCGCAAAACTCAAGTTGTCAAGTCGAGCCGAAGCAGGGACGGAAGTTGAATTGTCCATACCAGCTCACATTGCATTCGCGACAAACAATCGCCGACTGGAATCCGCGCCTGTCTGAAACCGGAATGCACGAACCCGTTGTTTTCGAAGGAGATCGAAATGACAACACCAGCCCGGATTCGCATCCTGACCGTCGATGATCATCCCTTGCTCCTGGAGGGACTAGCAGCTGTAATCCAGAGCCAGCCGGACATGGTTTTAGTTGGACAAGCTTTGAATTGCCGCGACGCAATCCAGCAGTTCCGAAAGGTTCAACCAGACGTTACAATGATGGACCTGAGGTTGCCGGATATGAGCGGAATCGAAGCGATGATGGCCATCCAAGCCCAATTCCCCGACGCCCGGATCATTATTATGACTACGTTTGAGGGCGATGGCCCGGTCCAACACGCCCTTCAGGCTGGCGCTCGTTCCTACATTCTTAAGAATATGCCGCCCAGAGAGATCGCGGACGTCATCCGGCAAGTTCATGCTGGCAACAAGCGCGTGCCCGCAGAAATTGCCGCCACGATGGCTGAACACCTCGGCGATGAACAACTGACGGATCGTGAAGTTGATGTTTTGAGGCAGACCGCGGGCGGAAATCGCAACCGAGATATCGCGGACAGGCTCTTCATCGCGGAAGAAACCGTAAAAGCGCATATGAAACACATCATGGAGAAGCTCGGCGCAAGCGACCGCACCCATGCTGTTACGATCGCCGCCCGGCGCGGCATTATTCAACTATAGCCCGCTTCCGGGAAAGACTCCCAACCAACCGCTCAATTCTTTGGCCACGGCAATGTCGCAACAAGGCTGGGTCTTGCGAACTAACTCTTCAACCTTGGCTACAGCAAATTCGACGCTGCCCCTTCAGCATCGGTAGAGAAAGACCCTGGTTCCGCTAACCCGAACGTGGTACACCTCCGCAAGACTCCTGGGGTAGAAAAAAAATACTGCATCTCGGGATGCGTTTCCGTGAGCAATCTGCAAGAGTAATGGCTGAGTGATCGAAGACAGAAAGGCGATCTTCAGATCGAATGCTGAGGAACAAACCATGACTACTCTGGAGATCGTATGGCGAAACCCGAATCCGGTGCGCCATCACTCGCGCCGGCGCAAGTGCAAGCGTGAGAGCAACCGCACCTACTACATCCTCGAGGAATTCGTCGTTCACGGAAACCTCTATTCCTGGACCACGATATCCGCACTAGAAATGCTGCCCGGTGGCGAGCAGCTTAGCGTCGCTATCTTTGAGCCTACTCGAAAAAAAATGTGGGGGCCCTGGCAGCGCGACAACAACAAGGCTCGTTGTTCACGAGTAGCTGGATTCGGCGGCCGGGTCCAAGGGGTAAACACAGCATGCACGGCTAGGCCTTAGAACTTAAGTGCCAGCGGAGATCACGATGCAGCCGGATCGCAAATTTCAGGACAGATTCCGACTCCCAGATATCGGGCGAGAGAGACAGGAGAGAATTTCTAGCGCGCCTTTGTTCGCAGGCTTTAGATATTCCATTTGTCGAGGAAAAGAATATGACACCGCAGCCTCCGTTTGACAGTCCCGTCCTTTTGCAGTTCAAAACCGGTCTGCACGAACTGCAGAACAAGTTGCAGCAACTCATTGAAAAGACCGAGAAGGGGATTCGAGAACTAGCCGATCTAGGTCCTCTGGATGCAGTGGACGTCTCCTGCTTTCACTCCTCCAAGGAGTCGATGTTTGCAGACAGTAGCCGGAACCGCAATCAGTTGCGCCTAGTCCAGCGTGCGCTGGAGCGCATTCGTGACGGTAGTTTTGGCATCTGATCCGCCTGTGAGGCAGCGATCGGCCTCAAACGGCTCCAGGCCGTCCCTTGGGCGAAGCATTGCATTCAATGCCAGGAGCAATTCGAGCACGGCAAACGGCAAGACTGGATGCCGGCGTGACTTCATCGCTTCTACCCCGAAGGTGGCACGGATCGGCAAGTCTTCAGTGGCACGAAAAAAGTACTGCATCCCGTGATGCGGTCGTCGCAGCATCATGTGAAAGTGGTTACACGCCAAACGTGCGAAGAGACGGGAGAGAGGAGATTTTTATGGAGAGGCTGATAGATATCCTCGATTTCGTATTTGGTTGCCATCATGGCCATCTAAGCCGTGTTTTCAGTATCGGTGGGCGAACTTACCGGGTGTGTTGTGACTGCGGAGCAAAATTCAACTATTCGCTGGCAAGCATGTGCATTGAACGGAAGCTTCGAGTGTTGGATACTCCACAGGCAGCGCTGTCCTAATCCGAAGAAAGTGGGCAATCAGGTTCACAAACCCGCAAAAACTTCAAGGCCTTGCCCAATATCATTCGGCGTTCGGTGCCGATAGCTTTCGCCTGACCTTCCATCTCTCCGGAAACTGGCTTTCACGATTCAGCGTCGCGCTTGCCGCAGTAGCACCCCGACCTGTTGTGAAAGGCTTTGAATCGTCGGTCGGCCTGCGCCATCAAGTCCCAACGGTTAAATCATAAGCGTTAGACCAATTTAGATCCTGACATCAGCCCGATGTCGTGCCCGATTACTCGGGTCTTCTCGACTCCGAGCGACTAGACGAGGGAGTGGATGCAGATCGCGGAGGTTTTCATATGAGTACAACGTGCGCCAGGATCATCGCCGGTCCATGGCCAGCCGTTAAGTGGCGCAGCCTTATTCCAGCTACTTCGGCGGTGCGCGACTCGATGGCGCCGGCACCCGTCGCGGCCCCTATCATCGCTGGAATCTGCACCGGCAAAACAAAGCCCAGTGAAATTACGGCCATTCGCCCTTTGGGACCGATGTTCATCGCATTATCTTCCTCTATAGCCCGCGAGGGGCCTCCCGCAGCTTTACCCTTTCTCGGCCGATCATACGATCACATTCTTACGATTCAGCGCACGCCGCAGTAGCAGTTCATCGGCACTAAGCGGGACACTTTTCCAATTTGCCAAAAGCAGCGCCGGCCCGAAGGCAGAGAAATTAAGAGGCCCCTTCACTGCGAACGCCAGCGTCATCGCGAATCCGAATGTCATCGAAAGAACCCGCTGAACAGAGCAATCGTGCGTATGTGCCAGCCGACCAACCAGAAGAAGCAGACCAAACAAAATCTTCGGGCGCAAGAATTTCGGTTGTAGGAGAGCCAGGAACCCATGAGCTTTACTCTTGCAGGATGCTTTGCGGAGCGCATCACGAGATGCAGGGTTTTTCCCCTACCCCGGATGGCTGGTGGATTTGTAACTCCTTCAGGGAAGTTCGTCGATCTCTGGGGACGACGGTGGAAGACACCGAGGCCAGAAGATCGAATCTTTACTTCGCACACAGCGGTGTGTGGCAGCCGCTTTCGAGATTTCCCTGGAACCAGTCGCCATCACCGATCGCTCGGTAAGGACGATGTGATCGAACTCCAGACGTTAGCGAAGAATGGCAGACGAATCCCGATCAAAGACGTGATCGGCGAACCCTAACGGAAACTCTATCGGTTGTTAGTCATCGTCGTCGGTGCGGGGCTTTCCCAGGGCATTGTTCGGCAACTTCGAGCCCTTTAGCGCTGTCCAAGGCCGCTGCGGTTCATCCTCTTCTCGCGCATCCCAGAAAAACCTGGCCGCCACTTTTCATCGCCGACGTGCAGCGCGGACGACCATCTGGTGGAAGCCTTCGCCTTTTCCGAATTGCTGGCACGCTTGCGATCGCTGCTGCGTCGTCGACTTCCGCGCGCGCAAGAGACACTTCGCTTGGCCGACATTGAAATCGACTTGTTGTGCCAGCATGCCACAAGCGCCGGTCAGAGGTTGGAGCTGACTTCGAAAGAATTCAGAAGTCTGACGATCCGTGAGCCTCTAAAACCTAAATCTCACAGAAAACTGCAACACCCTGGGAAGACCGTTGGGGCTAATCTCCTGGAAAGCGCCAAAGTTGCCCGGACCCGAATTTGGCACCAGATAGCAGGTCTGGTTGAGCGACATGCCATCCCCGCAATTGCTACCGAAGGGGTTGTATTGCAGTTGATTGATCCCGTCACCGTTCTGGACGTAATAGTTGGGATGATTGAACAGATTGAATGCCTGCGCCTGAAATTCCAACTCCTTACCTTCACGGATTTCGAAGCCGCGCGCCAAGCCGACGTCAATCCTCTCCAGCCAGGGACCATAGAAAGAATTCAGGCCGATTCCCGGCGTTGGGCCAGCACCATTGATGCCGCCGGCGGTGTTGGCCGTGTCCTGGTTGAAGGCGGTGTCGTTCAGGTTGTCATTGCCGAAAGACTCGCAACCTAGGGTGGCCAGACCTCCAGAGTTGCTGGTGGTCGTACAGGCTGGACTTAACAATCCCGCGTAGGGACGCCCAGAGGAGAACTGCATCAGGGTGCTTAATGTCCAACCAGACAACAGCGCGCGGCCTTTCTCGGAGGTCGTCAGCTTTTCCAGGCCGGGTTGGTACACCGCGGCGAGGCTGATGTTATGCCGCTGGTCGAGCAGGGACGGTGCGTGTGTATTGCTGAAATCGAACTGATTATTGAAGTCCATGCCGTCAAGCATGATGCTCTTCGCCCACGTGTAAGACGCCTGTAAGGAAAGTCCATGCGACATGCGCCGTTGCAATTGGAAGAAGAATGAGTCGTAGTAATTCTGCGCTGGACTAATCAGTTCGTTAATCTCACCGAACTGGGAGGTGATCCGGCCTTCCGCGAGCAGGCCATTGTCCATGTTCGGCAGGACGTAGGTGGGCCCATTGCAAGGAAGGGCGGCTGTGTTGGCAGGGCACACGGTGTACGTGGTTGTGCCCGTCAATGGCATAAGGTTCAAATCATAAGCACTGCCCGAGAGGATGTGCACACCGTGATTCCACATTGTGCCCACGATCAGGGTTGTGTTCTGCGCAATCTCGTGCTCAATCTGCAAACTCGCCTGCAGAATGTAGGGAACCCGGAATTGCGGGGAAACCAGGGAAATGTCCGAGGCACCTTGAAACAACGGCGAATCTGACGGAAGAATTTCCGGGAACGTCGGCGCCTGCTGGTTCGGGAAGCCTCCGTTGTACTGTGCACTCACCTCCGCTTGCTGCGAGGCCAGCCCGTTTGAAATCACGGCATTCCTATAGTTCAGGCCGTTCATGTTGGTATAGAACCACCCAAAACCTCCCCGAACCACGGTCTTCGACATCGGCTGCCAGGCAAATCCGAAACGCGGAGCCACGCGCTGAAATTGGTTTGGATACTGGCCGGTTAGGTTCTGATACTGGCCGACTACAGGGAATGCTGGATTCGCGACGGGCTGGGGATACACCTGGAAGTCTTCGCGCACGCCCATTTCCAGCGTCAACTGCCGAAATACGCGGAATGTATCCTGCACGTAGAACCCGTAGTAAGGCACGGAAAACGAAAACCTGGGATTGCCGGCTGCCTGGCTGAAATTACTGTATTGTCCGAGGGCAAAGGCTTGCAGACTGGGAAATTCGTAGAGTCCGAGGGGCGACCCGAAATCGACAGCCTCATTCGGGTCGGCGCCACCGTCATTGGTGTCCGCATCCGAGGAGCGGCTCCAATCGAAACCAAATTGCAACGTGTGCTTGCCAATCACGAAGTCCATGCGGTCGGCGAGCGAGTACTGTCTTTCAAAAACTCTCCCGATCGAAAACGCGGCGTTTCCTAGGTTAAAAGCTGGACTATCTAGAACCACCGTCGGTGTGTTTGGAGCTAAACCGGTGGGTGTCGAGATTTCGTTGTCTTGCGACGTACCCGCATGGAACTCATTCAACAGTCTCGAAGAGAACGAGTGCGTCCATCCTATGCTGCTTTCAAACGTATGCACTTCGGCATTGGCCAGAGTTTGCAGACCATAATTACCCACAGTCGGGTCGGTGATCACGCCTCCTGGCGAGTTGAAATGATTGAAGTTCAGGCTGAGGAACAAGTCATCCCTGGAACTCGCCTGGTAATCCAGCCGGGGCGTAATGACCAGATCATTTCGCTTCCTTGGTCTGCTTCCCAGATTGGAATTCAAAGCGTTGATGACATTGGACACCTGTTGCAGGTACACCGGATTGTTTGCATCCGGCGCGATGTCGCTGTCGGGCACCGGCAAAGGTCCGTTGGGTGCTGGGAGGGGCGTCTTATCGGGAATTCCAAAGTTAGAGGACAAGAAACCAGGCTGCGTGCTCACGAGCGCCTGGTTGATCACGGAAATCGGATCGTTTCGCAGTTGCTGTTCATAATCTACAAAAAACCACAAACGGTTTTTCAGGATCGGCCCGCCCACTCCGCCACCGAATTGCTGCAGATTATCTTGCGGTTTAGGAAAACCTGCCGCTTCGTCAAGCGCGTCGTTCGCACCGGTAGCGGAGTTGCGATTGTAATAGAACGCACTTCCGTGGAAAGTATTGCTCCCCGAACGAGTCACGGCGTTAAGGAATCCCGCTCCACCACCATAAACGGCGGAGTAAGGGCTCACTGAGACTTGAAACTCCTGGATGGCGTTCTCACCATAAAGGTAGGGGATGCGGTAACGGCCTATTATGTCTGAGAAATAGTTGTTGGTGGCGTTGGTTCCGTCAACCGTGAAGGAAGTGGACCCATTGCCATTGGCATAACCGGAGTCTTCCCCGCCTTGTTGTCCAGCAATGCTTACTAAGCCAGTGTCGCCGTCATAGCTGGTATTCGGCGTGAGCACCATGAAGTCGGTGTATTTTCGCCCGTTGAGTGGTAGTTCATCGATAAGAGACCGCTCCAGCACTGTGCTGGTGGAGGATTCCTCCGGCCGCAGAAGTGGTGTCGTCCCGACGACTCTAACTGTGTCGCCGCTGGTTCCGATCTGCAGCTTGATATCCTGTGAGGTGGTATTTCCCACCAGCACTCGCACCAAGGCCTGCGCGTCGCGGAATCCTTTAAGGCCCGCCGTGATGGAGTAGGAGCCGGGCATGACTACTGGAAAATTATAAAGTCCCGCATGGTTAGTTTCGGCAGTTTGTTCCACCCCGGTCGCGAGATTACGCACGATGACTGAAGCTCCTGGCACCGCCGCCGCACTCTGGTCGGTGACGCGACCGCCGATGGCACCGCTTAATACAACGTTCTGAGCCGGCGACTGCGGCATGCTCGTTAAGACAACCAATGCGCCAAAGAGCAAGCGGGTTGCGAGCGGACGTGAGGTTGCGCGGGATGGAGAGAAGGTGTTTGTTTTCGAGTTAATGATCATAAAACCGACCTACGGCGAGAAAACTAATGTACATGCATAGGCCGCCCACTTTCATTGATTTTCCGCCATCGGCAAAGCCATTTTCCTCGTTTTCAGAGCCTAGGCCGGTCCCGACATCACGGAGACAGGCGCATGGTCGGGAGCAGCGACTACCTAGATGACTGTGGGAACTTGTACTGCGGATCCCATTACCAGTTTCCTTTCGAGAAGCTCAATGCTGGGTTGGGTTCGAAGTTATGGCGACTTAGAGTCGCCGGCGGAGTGCGGTATTGAATTCGTGCAGGGGTGAGCGTCCAGGCTCGCCCGAAGCGGTTAACTGGGACAAGCAACCATACGTACACATCGTTACGAAAAGTTGAAACAGGTGTGAATTTCGGGTGAAAAAACGAACGACTGACTCTGAACGTTGCATGTGATTGCTTCTGTGAGATGTAACACCGGATCCGCAGATTTGACTCGGCCGAAAAGGAGTCGAGATCCGATTCTTCCTCTGTATCGGTGGCCCACCAGCCGCCATCCTGGCTACGGTCATGTGTCGACCGTGACCGTCTCAAGCGGTTTACTTTGTTCACAGTAGCCCACTACCTATCCATCTCTGCTTGACATTCTCGGCTTGTGGCTGTGCGCCGTTTCTGGATCCAGGGCACATTGTGTTCAGGCGAAGCCGGCTCACTCTTCCGGCAAGAACTTCGTCGACTCCGCCGATCCGGTCGTCGACAACCAGCGCCCGCTCGGCATAAATCCGATTTTCGCCCGCGCCCGTACTCATCGTGTTGGCGCTTAGCAGCGGGCAGTGTCCGCCGTCTCGCGCCCACAGCGTTACCTATTTTCAATCTTTAGTATCTGCAACCCAAGTGAGGCTGGAATGGCCAAGTGGCTACTTGTGCTTCAGATCTTTTGTGCCGCATCGGCGTCGCCCCAGACTGTGGCTCTTGGTTCAGTCGAGTCGAAACGCCTCGGCGCTATCTCGGAGACGGACCAGCGGATTCGGACACTGCAAGGCCATATCAAGCAAGCTCCGGGCGATTTTGGGGGATATGACGGGCTAGGGTTCGCGTTGTTTCAGAAGGCCAGAGAGACCGGAGACATTGCTTACTACGACCTGGCTGAGCAGACGCTCAACAAGGCCCTCGCTTTGACGCCGCAAGACTTTCGAGCCGCAGATCCTTTGCTTCACATGGCATTGGTGTGTATGGGCGAACATCGCTTCTCGGACGCGCTCAGGTATGCCCAAAAAGCGATCGGCACGGGCTCGGGAAATCTGTCGGCCTTTGCCATCGAAGGGGATGCCTACACCGACCTGGGCGATTACGACGAGGCAGCGGCGGCCTATAACACCGCGCAGTCTCTTGGGCGGGCGACCTCGTCTCCCTTGGCGGTGGCATACGCGAACGACAGCCGCATGGCATATCTGCGCTTCTTGCACGGAGATTCAGCCGAAGCGATCCGGATGATGAAGAGCGCCATCGCGGCGGCCCTGCAAATCAACGTTCCCCGGGAGAATCTGGCCTGGCTGTATTTCGAATTGGGCGAGCGCTATTTCCAAACTGGGGACCTAGGGAATGCTGATTTGTCGTATCGGTCAGGCATCGTGGCCGACGCCAATCACTATCGTTCCATCGCCGGCCTGGCGAAGGTTCGGGCCGCGCAAGGGAGACTTGAAGAATCCATTCAGCTTTATCAACGCTCGATGGCTATCATTCCGTTTCCGGCGTACGTCGCTGAGCTGGGCGACGTTTACAAGCAAGCCGGACGAACCGAGGAAGCTCAGCGGCAATACGACCTGGTCGAATACATCGGACACCTCGGCAAGTTAAATCAAGTGCTCGCCAATCGGGAACTGGCCCTGTTCTATGCGGATCGAGGGATCAAGCTGCCTGAGGCCCTGGAGCTGGCTCGAAATGAATTGGAAGTGCGGCACGACATTTACACCTGGGACACCCTGGCATGGGTCCTCTACAGAAATGGCAAGTGCCAAGAAGCGGCTGAGCCAATCGAGAAAGCGCTTGCTCTCCGTACCAATGATTCGCTGCTGCTGTTTCATGCCGGCATGATCTACCACAGCTTGGGCAAGGATTCCGATGCCAGAGATTTTCTGAGCCGTGCTTTGAAAACGAATCCGCATTTTCAAGTTCTTCAAGCTCCGGTAGCGAGCCGCACATTAGAAGAGATCGCCCAATCGCGTAAGGGGATTTGAGGTCAAAACCATGCACAAACACACAGACAGGGGCCATCATCGACGGTTGCGAACGATCTTGTTTCTGTTCGTGTTGATTTTGAGCGGCGCGACTTCGTTCGCCCATCCCATGGGGAATTTCAGCGTCAATCACTATTCGAAAGTCACCATCCAACCAGGCTCAGTTGAAGTGTTTTATCTGATCGATATGGCCGAAATCCCCACTTTTCAGGAGACTCGGCAGTTCGCCATTTCTCGTGCGGTTGATGATCCGCAAGCCTCCGGCTACCTGGATAGACAAGAGGAACTCTTGAAGGAAGGACTCTGCTTACTGAGCGACGGCCAACCTGTCCGGTTAGATACGCAGTCGCGCCACCTGACTTTTGCTGGCGGCGCTGGCGGCCTGCCTACCATGAAGCTCGGGTTCGTGTTCCGGGGCAGACTTGAGCTCGCCAAGGGTTATCACAGGCTCTCTTACTCCGATAACAATTTTCCCGGGCGGTCAGGCTGGAAAGAGGTCGTGATGCTTGGCGATGGAGTGGTGATTGTAGACAGTTCCGCTCCCAATACCGACCGCAGTCACGAACTGACCGATTACTCCAGTGATGCGTTGAACAGCCCGCCGCAGCAACTAACCGCACTTGCCAACTTCAGGACTTCACTGAAACAAGCAGAGAGCGATGCTTCAACGGAGACACCTTTGCAAGGCATGGTCGCTCAGAGAAAGGACTTAGAACAGCTATCATCTGCATCCCTGTCGCCTCGTCGAAGATTGCGCCCGCCCTTGCCTGCCGTTGATCCTACTGCTAATTCACCTGCTGCTAAGTCAGTTGCGAACACATCGTCTCACTTGATCAACGCTCGGTCCGTTCCTGGCCTCGTCGTGGCGTCCAGAGTTCTTCGAGTGTCAGCTCCCGCCCCCGCACAGAATACGCCGCGCAGTCGCTTCACGGAAGTCATCTCAACCCAGGGCAAGTTGGGCTTATGGGTTCTGCTTTCGGCGGCGTTCATCGCTGCGGGTCTGGGGGCGCTACATGCGCTCGAACCGGGACACGGCAAGACCATCGTCGCAGCCTATCTTGTCGGTTCGCGTGGGACGGCGCGGCATGCTGTGCTCCTGGGGTTCGTGGTTACCGCCTCGCACACCGCAGGCGTGTTTCTTCTAGGTGCTGTAACGCTCTATGCCTCAAGGTACGTCGTTCCCGAGCAACTCTATCCCTGGCTTGGAGCGATCTCCGGCTTGAGCGTTGCGGGACTCGGCATCTTCATTTTTCTAAGACGCTGGACGGGAGAGAACGGAGAGCATTCGCACGCCACCGGGGAACGGCATGCGCACTGGTTTCTCTCGATATTCCAGCGAGCCAGTCCCGCGCAGTCGGTGAACGACGATGCAACCCGGGGACCGACGCCAAGCGAGCGCGCTCTTTCTTTACGAGAACTGTGCCTACTGGGAATCACGGGTGGCATGGTGCCTTGCCCCGCGGCGCTGGTGGTGCTCTTGAGTGCGTTCTCCCTGCATCGCATAGGTTTCGGGCTGTTCTTGATCACTGCATTTAGTTTTGGCCTGGCTCTGGTACTAGTGATTGTTGGGTTGGGAATGGTCTATACCAAGCGCTTCATGTCCACTCGTGTGAGCAGTGGCAGCCCGGTCCTGCGATACCTTCCCATGCTGTCATCTGCGTTCATGGTGGCACTCGGTGTGGCCATTACCGCGTCCGCGGTCGGATCCATGCATCTTGGGCCGCATCTTCTATCCCGAAACAAACTGGTTCCGTTCGCGACCGTCGTTGTGCTGGGCTTGTTTCTGGGAATGCGCCATTCCACCGACGCCGATCATGTGGTTGCGGTGTCGACCATCGTAAGCCGTCAAGGTTCGGTCAGAAGCTCGGCGACGATTGGACTACTTTGGGGATTGGGACACACTCTGACAGTTTTCCTCGTAGGATCGGCGATTATTATTTTCGGCGTTGTTATCCCGCCACGGCTGGGATTGTCCATGGAGTTCTGTGTTGCCTTGATGCTCATCCTGCTAGGCGTATTGAATTTGACGGGGGTGATGAGTTGGGTTACAGATCGCTTTTCTCCCGTAAAATGCGGGGTCGCGTCAGGTTCGCAACCACGGAATTCCTCTCGCTATACCGAACTAACCGGAAGGAAAAAGGTGAAAGTCTTCGCCCGGGTTCGATTTCTCATCCACCAGACGATCGGCAGGATGGGTCTTTATCAGACCATGCGACCGCTGGTTGTAGGACTGGTGCACGGTTTGGCCGGTTCGGCTGCGGTGGCTCTCTTAGTGCTTTCCACCATCAGGAGTCCGCTCTGGTCAACCGCGTATCTGCTGGTGTTTGGTTTCGGCACCATGGTGGGGATGATGCTGATGACTGCCGCAATTTCGGTTCCCGTGATTTACGCAGGAAACAAATTCTTCAAACTGAGCCGGCACCTGACCCTCTTTTCAGGTCTGGCCAGCGTTGCTTTCGGCATGTTCCTGGTGTATCAGATCGGCTTTGTGGACGGACTGTTCACTGCGCACGTCAACTGGATCCCGCAGTAGGCGACATATGTGATCTACCTTCACCTCGCGCCGGGGACACCTGGGGGGCCGGCTTGAAGATCGAAGATCGTACCGTAATTTCAAGTGATCGAGATCATCCGTGCTTTTACGATCAGTTGGGAACCTTCAATCCAATTGGAAGTTACGACCGTACCTGAGACACGTAGATGGATCTCGTCGTCCTCCTCTACGGTGGCTCCAGCACCGCTACTGGATTCTAATTCGCGAGGGGAAACATCCACGAATCTTGAATCGGGAAAGAACCCATGAAAAAGCTAAGGCCAATCTTGACGCTTGCGATGTCGGTGTTCATGCTGGCACCTTCCAGCCTGTTCGCGTCGAGTCATCGCGAGGCGCCCATTACGGCATTGGACCGTTCCGCGGATGTCACGGACTGGTACGCCTTTGTCAGCTACGACAACCCTAACAACGTCACCTTCATCTTGAACGTTGACCCACTCCTTGAACCGGCCAACGGGCCAAACTATTTCCCTTTCGATCCCAACGTGCTTTACCAGATGTTAATCGACAACAACCAGGATGGAATTCCAGACGTGGTCTTCCAATTCCGATTCACAACGCAGATCCTCCAGCCCAACTTGTTTACTGGATTCGCCGGCGGCATAGCGGGAATCCCGCCGATCACTTCGCTGAGAGGCCCTGGCGCCGAGGGCCTGAGCCTGGTCCAGACTTACACCGTGACCATGGTCAAGGACGGCAAGTCCACCCTTCTCAACAACGGACAGGCTCTTTTCGCGGTTCCGTCGAACGTGGGACCGAAGACCATGCCAGACTACCAAACGCTGTTCAACCAGGGGGTTCAGACCCTGAGCGACGGCATCAGAGTATGGGCGGGAACCGCAGACGACCCATTTTTTATCGATCTCGGAGCCTTCTTCGACTCGGTAAATTTTCGCAACGGAGTCGGTCCGATCCTTTCGCCGGCCATTGATGCCGACAACACCCACAATTACGCACCTGACGCCGTGGGCGGTTACAACGTTAACTCCATTGTGCTGGAGGTTCCCATCAGGATGCTGACGGTGGACGGCAAGACCCACGCTGCCGGCGACAAGCGGGCCGTCATCGGGACCTACGGCAGCACGTCGCGCAGCCATATCACGGTTCGGCGCTCGCCAAATCCAGATCAGAACTACGGCTCGTTCCAGCAGGTCAATCGCGAAGGCAATTCGTTGATTAACGAGGCGATCATCGGCACCGGCTTCAAGGATCGTTTCAGTATGGATTTTCCGGTCAACGACTCTCAGTTCGCGAACTTCGTTTTGGAGCCGGTAGCGGCCGGTGTGCTCAGTTCCTTGGGCGTTCCGGTTCCACCCAATCCCCGCACCGATCTGCTGATTCTGGCGCAGTATCAGCCGCCTATCTGTCCTGGGTGCGGGCCCAGTGATGCGGGACCGGTGGCCGATCTGCTGCGGCTCAACACCGGTATCCCTCCAACTCCGGTGGGCAAGCAACTGCGGCTCGGCTTCATCGCCGGCGACGTAGCTGGGTATCCCAACGGACGCAGACCGATCGACGACGTGTTTGACATCTCTCTCCGTGCAATCGAGGGCATCCTGGTGGATTCCACGAAGTACGGCTTGGCGCTGGGAGACGGAGTAAACACCAAGACCGAAGGCTTCAATAATTCATTCCCTTACGTAATGCCCGCCAACAGTGGCCGCAACAGCGCGCACACTGGACCGGGACAGGCAGGCTGCACCGGACAACCCGGCGGCATCTGCCCTGTGGATTAGTGCATCTTGTGGCCGCCGTGGTCCGAAACGGCGGCCACGATTTTATCTTCAGAATTCGAATCGAAAATCGAAAATGAGGAATGCGATGAAAAAGATTAGTCCGGCGCTGTGCTCAGTGATCGTGATGATGGCCGCCGCGCTCGCCGTCATGGCTCAGACAACAAGTGGGGCCAGCAACACGGACCTTTCACCGGGGGAACAGAGCATCTTAGGAGCCCGCCAGGCGATCGTGGAAAAGCCCCTGCAATATACGGGTTACAACCTTCTCGCGACCGCGCTGGTTCGCCGCGCGCAAGAGACTTCCGATCTCGGTTCTTACGCTGAAGCCGAGAACGCCGTAAAGAAATCGTTGGAATTGGCTCCAAACAATTTCGACACTGAGAAAATACGAGTTTCGATCCTCCTCGGCGAACATGACTATGTTGTCGCGCTGGAGGCTGCCAAAGCACTAAACAAGCGAGTTCCCGACGATGTCATGGTTTACGGCTTGCTAACCGACGCGAACGTAGAACTCGGCAACTACAAAGACGCGGAGGTATCCGCGCAGTGGATGCTTAATCTTCGTCCTGGAAATTTGCCTGCCTTGACCCGGGCAGCCCGTTTGCGCGAACTCTTCGGCGATGGGGAAGGCGCGTTCGAACTACTCGACCTGGCGTATCAATCGACGCCACCGACTGAAACCGGAGAACGCGCATGGATACTCACGCAGATGGGCCATCTGCGATCGGCTTCCGGTAATAGCGAAGCCGCGGAAAGATTCTTCCACCAAGCGTTGTCGTTGTTTCCCAACTACCCCTCCGCACTGGGAAATCTTGCCCAGGTTCGCATCGCGCAGAAACGCTACGCAGAAGCGGTCGTCCTCTTGGAGCAACGCTATCAGTCGGTACCAGGGGCTGCGAACCAATATGACTTGGCCGAGGCCCTCCTACTGGCGGGGCGCGATGGCGAGGCGAAGAAGGCATTTGCTGATTTCGAAGCCAAAGCACTAGCGGAGGCGAGCAGGATGCGTAATTCCAACCGCGAACTTGTCTTCTACTATGCTGACCACGTGCATCAGCCGGGTAAGGCGCTGGACGTGGCCCGGCGCGAGTACACCTGGCGTCATGACGTATACACGCTGGACGCTTACGCGTGGGCGTTGCACGTCAATGGTCTGGACGCGGAAGCACGCAAGCAGATTGAGATCGCCTTGGCAGTCGGTGTTCGGGACGAAAGGCTCCTCAGCCACGCCCGAGATATCACCTTACCGAGGAAAACATCGCCGGGGAAGCCTCACCTTGAGCGATCCGGCGCAGATTGAGGTGTAACCCAAATCGCCGCCCCCGAAACTCGGCCGCAGGCATTGTGAAAATGAAATTCAATTTCAGTTAGACCGGGGTGGGCGTTCTCAAGCATTAGAACGAATCAAGCAAGGACTGCAGCTTTCCTCCTCGGTCGAAGGCGAAAACGTGATTGTCTCACTCCCCAAGGATCGCGTTGTGCGGCTCGATATCTAGGAACCAGCACTGGGTATTCGCTGCGCGAGCCCGCTCCAGTCGTATCTCGATCTCTCCAAGGGCGATGAGCGAGGGAAGAACCTGCGGAACATCTGCTGCGCATGAGGCTCGGTCAGATTCCCGGATAGCTTGTGCGGTGCCGTCCTAGGTTTTTGCCTTCGCCAGTGCGAAATTGTTCTCGAGGGTGGCAGGGGGCCGCCTTTCCATGTGTAGACGACGAACAGTATGCCAGTGTTGCCGCCATCTGACCTCGCAGTGCTCCAGATAACTACCCCTCGATTCATGTAACCGCACCTATGCACAGCATTTGAACCATTGGGGAACAGCTGAAGGGGTGAACCCTTTGGGGCCCCTGGAAATCCTGTAGTAAAACAGACAAGCCGCGAAGTTGACGCTTCGCGAGCTGATTTCCAG